>CAZNDG010000046.1:16329-21865 GCA_964571695.1 uncultured Syntrophus sp. | reverse complement strand
ACGCGTCAAATGGTTTTCGCCCCGCCGGGTGAGCGGCGATCTTGCGGTGGTTAAGTCCTTATTAGGGAAAATCGGCCCGGCGATGAAAAAAAACTTCGGTCTTCTCAAGGGGGTATTCAAGCGCTCGCCAAAGGAGAAAAGGGGGAAGAAAGGAGGTTTCCTCCCCCGCTGTGAGCAACTCGCCTTCGGTCTGCAACTGTTCGCCCTGATTTTCGGCATCCTCCTCTTCGGCGCCGTCCACACCTGGGTCTATTCCCTGGTCTTCCTGTGCATCCTGGCGGCGAGTCTCCTCCTCATCCCCGGCCGTTTCCTCCGCCGTAAATATCCCGACCTTGGGACGCCGGGGGCGGATGCCCGGGCCGACGCGGGCGAAGAACATGATGTACGCGTTCGGGCCGGCGCCGGCGAAGACCGTGACGAAGCAGGTGACCACCGGGATCTACCCCTCCCGGCTCCGGATGCACCCGCCGGCCGGCGGGGAGACGGGCACCGGGCCGTCCGGCGGGACAGTCATGCCTACCGGGACGAGGAAGGAGCCCGTCACGACCGTCATGACGGCGCCGGCGCCCCGGCGCGCCCCGGAGCGTCCGGCCGCCTTGTTTTCGTCTGGCCCCTTGGGGGGATGACGCCGCTCTTCGTCTCGATGACCCTCTTGTTGATCTTCCAGATGACGCCCCTGCCGGATTTCCTCGTCTCCGTCCTGTCGCCGGAGGCTAAGGTGGCCGGACTGGCCTCCCTGCCGGCCCCCCAAGTCGTCGCCTCCCCCTGGCCCGGAGACGTGTGGTACAGCGTCGCCCCCTACGCCTATCCCGTGCGCATGTCGCTGATCCGCTGGACCGCCTACGGCCTCTTCTTCTTCGGCCTCCTCCAGACCCTCCGGACCCGCCGCCGCATCGAGACGGCGGTCCTGGCCATCCTGTTTACGGCGGCCTTCGATTCCCTCTACGGGATCATGGAGACCTATTCCCGGCACCACCACGTCTGGTGGTACCTCCACGCCACGGAAAAGAGCGTCCACGGGACCTACATCAACCGCAACCACTTCGCCGGCCTCATGGAAATGGGGATGATTATGGCCGCGGCCTATGCCGGCGCCTATGCCGCCGACCTGGCCCGCCGCCGCTCCTCCCGCCGCCGCCCGGACCTCCGGGAAAGAATCCTGACCTTCTTTTCCGGCGACGGCATCTTCACCCGCCGGTTCCTCATCATCTTCATGGGGGCGGTCATGGGGGTGGGATTGATCCTCTCCGCCTCCCGGGGCGGCATCATGGCCGGCGCCGGCGGGCTCTTCATCCTGGGCACCCTCCTGTTCCTCCGCCGGGAGCAGCGCCGCAAGGGGAAGATCATCCTGGCCATCTTCCTCATCGTGGCCTTCTACTCCCTGCCGGCGGGGATCGACTATGTCTTGGATCGCTTCATGGTCATTGACCAGGGCTATGAGGGAAGAATGCTCGCTTCCCAGAAGACCCTGGACATCTACAAGGATTACCGCCGTTCCGGCGTGGGGGTGGGGAACTTCCCCTACGCCTTCCCCAAGTATCAGGACGAGCGGCAGAAGATGACGTCCTACGAGCACGGCCATAACGACTGGGCGCAATTTTTAGCCGAGGCGGGGGTGGCGGGGATGGTCGTCGCCGCGGCCGCGGGGACCTGGTTTGTCTTCGTCTATCTGCGCCGGTGGCGGCGCCGGCGCAGCACCTTCGCCGTCTGCCTGGGGGCCGGCGGGATCGCGTCCCTGGCGGCGATTCTCATCCATTCCATCGCCGATTTCAATCTCCACCTGCCGGCGAATTTTCTCCTCCTCGCCGCGACCCTTGCCATCGGGACGGCCGCTCTGCATCTGGACCGCCTGTCCACCCACCAGGACGTCCTGCTCCTCCCCGGGACGTCACTGCCCCTCCGCGGGGCCGGCGCCGTTCCCCTCGCCCTCCTTTTGGGGCTGATCCTCTGGAACGGCCAGTGGGTGATCCGTCATTACCTCGCCGAGATCTACTGCCCCACGGTGCCCAACATGACCCTGAATCTCGACTGGCGCCCGCCCCCGGCGGATATCGCCCGGGCCATGAGCTTCGACGGCGGCAACGCCGAGTACGCCTTCCGCATGGCGATGGAACTTACGGAAATCCGCAACAAGGAGGCGACGCGAAACGGGAGCGCCACCCCGGCGTGGGCGGCCTCCCACGGTCCGATCATCGCGGCCCTGGAGCGGTCGGTGCGCCTGAACCCCTTCAACGCCGAGGCCCACAAGTGCCTGGGCTGGGAGTACACCTATCTCAACAGCGATCCCGATTACGGCCGGATCTGGCTTCCGGCGGCGGACCTTTCCATGGAGCGGGCCACCTACATGGGCGGCGACTGGGTGATGAATCCCTGGCTCCACATCGATCTGGGTAATTACTGGGTAATGCGCTCCAAGGCCTACGGCTTCGATCCCCCCAAGCAGGAGGATTACTGGTTCCGGGCCATGCGCCATTACCACAAGGCCCTGACGCTTACGGGAAACAAGAAGATCCTCAAGGACATTACGGGTTTCATCCGCGGTTTCTATCCGGAAAAGGCGGCCCCGGGGGCGCCGCCGCTTTTTTAGTTTCGGGAAATCACCTTGACCTGCTCCGGAGGCTATAGTACAAAACCAGCAATTTTTATGACGAGGTTTTAAGGGCAATGAAGAAAAGATCTCCAGGTTTTGATGGCGGAACCATATCTGTCATGATGATGGCCGCAGCGGTCCTGCTGATGCTCCTGACGGTTGCCGTCCCGCCGGCGCCGGCCGGGCCGGGACCGGGGGCGAATGCCGGGCCGGTAAAAATCATCCCCAAAGTGACCGCCGGCCCCTCCGGCCGGATGATCGTAGAATACGAGGTCCGCAACGCCGGCTCCGCGCCGGTATATCATCTCTTGGTGACCACCTTCCTCGCCCGGGATGCCCGCCGCTCGGATCCCTACGGCCAGATCGCCGCCGGCCAGGCCTGGACGTCCTATCGCTGCGACTTCGATCTGGGGGCCATGATCCCCGGCGACTATATCATGGTAAGCCGCCTCTCCTATGACGACCACGCCGGCAAGCCCCATCTGCTCTATGACTTCCACCCCTTCATGAACCGGACGGGCCTCCCGGCGGGGGAAAAGCCGCCGCTGGCGGTGGCCGTGAATGCCGAGGCCCTCAATGTAAAGAGTCTGGGCGAGGCGACGGCGAAATACCGGATCTCCCTCGTCAACAATCACAAGGGTCCGGTCCAGGCCGTCGTGAGCTTCTACCTTCCCGACGGCATCACCATGGACGAAACGGATCGTTTCTATGAGTTGGGTCCGGGAGGGACGAAAGAGGACGAAGCGCTGGTGAAGCTTGACGCCGGGCTCCCTCCGGCGCGTTATCCCTACCGGGCCGTGGTCTGGTATGACTTCAACGGCGTCCAGTTTTCCCGCCTCCTCCAGGACGAGGCCCCGGTGGAGGAGAAGCCCGTGCTCCTCATCGTCTTCGCCGTGGCGGTCCTGGCGGCAATCGCCGCCGCGGGCGGCTGGCTGTGGTGGCGCCGCCGCCGGGGGTCAGGCACAGTGGGGTCAGGTCTTTAAAATTAGCGTTTTTATCTTATGAAAAGTGAGCGGGAATTTGTATTGGGCGTCTGGGACGGCCATGACGCCGGGGCGGCCCTGGTCCGGGGCGGGGAACTCGTCTGCGCGATCAACGAGGAGCGCCTCACCCGGCGGAAGTTAGAGGTGGGCTTCCCCAGCCTCGCCATCGGCGCCTGTCTGGAGTTCGCCGGTCTCACCCCTCCGGACGTGAAATACATCGCCGCCTCGACGACGGATCCGGCCAAGACCCTGACCCGCCTCTTCCCCCGCCTCAAGGAGGAATACTACCTCATCCGCCGCCGGAAGCTGCCCCCCCGCACCGCCGATCCCTTCAAGAAGGCCTTCAAGTACCGGTTCACCGAGCTGGCCCCCAATCCCGTTTCCATCGCCCTGAGCCGCCGCCATCTCACCGGGCGTCTGCGCGCCCTGGGCTTCCGGGACTTCCGCCTCTCCCTCGTGGACCACCACGCCGCCCATGCGGTGGCCGCCGCGGCGTGCAGCGGCTTTCCCGAGGCCCTGGTGATCACCCTCGACGGCGTCGGCGACGGCCTCTGCGGCACCGTCCGCCGCTTTGCCGGGGGACGTCTGGAGCTCCTCCGGGCTCTTCCCGCCCATACCTCTTTGGGGATCTTCTTCGAACACGTCACCAACCTCATGAACATGCGGGAGTTGGAGGATGAGGGAAAGGTCATGGCCCTGGCCAACTACGCCTATCCCATCCCCGACGAGGAAAACCCCCTCATGGACCTGATCGCCGCGACGGACGGGAACATCGTCTCCCGCTACAGCGCCACGGCCCTGCACCGGGAACTCCGGAAGATCCTCTGGCGCTATCCCTCGGAGCAGTTCGCCGCCATGGCCCAGCGGGTCCTGGAGAAGAGCATCCTCGATCTCGTCCGGCATTACCTGGCCGCCACGGGGATCCGGCGCCTGGCCGCCGCGGGCGGGGTGTTTTCCAATATCAAGATGAACATGAAGATCGCCGCCCTCGACGGGGTGGAGCGGATCTACGTCTTCCCCCACATGGGCGACGGCGGCCTGGGCATCGGCGCGGCGATGCACCTGAATTACGAGGCCTTCGGCGTGGCCGGCTACCGTCTCGACGATCTGTACCTGGGACCCCGCCATTCCCGGGTGGAGATCCTGGCGGCCTGTACCGCGGCCCGCCGGGAGGGCGGCGCCCTGAAATGGGAGACCGTCGCCGACGCCCCTCAACGGGCGGCCCGTTTCATCCTGGACGGGGAGATCATCCTCTGGTTTAGGGGGCGCATGGAGATCGGCCCCCGGTCCCTGGGGAACCGCAGCATCCTGGCCCGTCCGGACAACAACCGCATCAAGGACCGCCTCAACGTCCTGCTGAAGAAACGGGTCTGGTACCAGCCGTTCTGCCCCAGCATCCTCGCCGAGGACGGACCGCCGCTCCTCCACGCCGACGGCCTGTGCCTGGACGACAACCGCTTCATGACCATGGCCTTCCGGGTCCGGGAGGAGCACCTGCCCCTCATGGCCGGGGTCATCAACATCGACGGCACCTGCCGCCCCCAGTTCGTCAAGGAGGAAAATCCCGCCTACCGGGAGCTGCTTTTGGCCCTGAAGGCGGAGCTCGGCCACGGGGTGGTCCTGAACACGAGCTTCAACATCCACGGCGAGCCCCTGGTCTGCACCCCCGCCGAGGCCCTGAAGATGCTCCGGCAGACCGGCATCCGCTACCTGTTCCTGGAGGACGTCCTGGTTGAAAACCTCGCTGCGTAAACTCGCATCCGGCCCCCTGCTCCCGGTGGGGATCGCGGCGCTTTACTGCCTCGTCATCGGTTTCGGCGTTTACGTCATCGACTACCATCCCCGGGGCACCGTTCAGAACTTTCTTCTGAACAACATCACCTGGATCCTCCGCCTGAACTTCCTCCTCCTGATCCTCGGGGCGGTCGCCTGCGGGCGGGATATCGCCGCGGCCTTCCGGGGC
>CAZNDG010000046.1:13457-16229 GCA_964571695.1 uncultured Syntrophus sp. | reverse complement strand
CCTGATCCTCGGGGCGGTCGCCTGCGGGCGGGATATCGCCGCGGCCTTCCGGGGCTTGATCGTCCCGGCGCCGGCCGCCCCCGCCGCCCCCAAAGGCGCATCAACCGTTTCCGAGGGCGCCCCCGCCCCCGCCCCCGTTGCTGAAGACGCCGCAACTGCCGCAACTGCCGCCCCTACCGCATCAAGCGCCGTGGTTCCCAACACCTCCTCCGCTTCTTCTCCCTCTCCTTCCGCCGCCGCCGCCAAGTCCTCCGACCCCCCGGCGGCCTGGCTCCAGCGCCACTTCCGCCTGCTGATCCTGGCGGCCCTCCTGATCTCCGCCGCCGTCGCCGTCACTTCGGTGGCCCCCCGGGTTCACCGCATCTACTACGATGAAGACATCTACGGAAACGTCGCCCAAAGCATGGCCCTGAAGGGGCAGGCGGCGATGTGCAACTACGGCGTCTTCGAATACGACGAGTACCACCCCCACTGGCAGATTTACAACAAGGAACCCAGCGGCTGGCCGTTTCTCGTCAGCATGGCCTTTCAGATCGGCGGGGTGGACGAGGAGCACGGCTTCCGGATGAACAATCTCCTCTATCTGGGCGGAATCCTTCTCTGCTTCTGGATCGTCCATATCGTGACCGGAAGGTTTTTCCCGGCGATCATGGGGGCGCTGGTCTGGGCGGCGATCCCCCAAAACATCGTCTGGTCCAACACGATGGCCGCGGAGCCGGCGGCGGCGTTCTTCGGCGGCCTGGCGGTCCTGTGCCTCCTCGTTTACCTGAAGACTGGCCGTCTGCGCCACCTGGCGCTCCTGTGCCTCGTGGTCCCCCTGGCGAGCCAGATGCGCCCGGAATCTGGGCTCATCGGCCTCTGGGCCTTCCTGGCCCTGCTCGTTACAACGCCGCGCCGTCTGACCCGGTGGGAGGTATGGTTGCTGGGGATCCCGGCCCTGGTCTTCATCCTTCCCCAGTTCCTCCACATCCATGCCGTGAGCGGCGAGTCCTGGGGTGCCGAAGGGGCGAAGTTCTCCCTGGAGTTCTTCTTCAAGAACATCGCCGTCAACGGCCCCTATTACCTGAACAACCAGCTTTTCCCGGCCGTCTTCACCTTCCTGGCCTTCCTGGGTCTTGCGGGGCCTTTGCGTAACCGGGGACGCCGGGACGAAGACGGCCCCGCCTCCGCCGTCAGCGCCGGCAACGCCGTCGGCACCGTCACCGCGGCGCCCTCCCGGCCGGACGAAGCGGCGGGAACGGACCGGATTGATGTTTCCGGATCGTCCGATCTATCCCGGAGCCGGGGAGGGGGATGGGTAAAGATCGGGGATGAAAAAGGGAAGGGCGGCGTCGGGCCGGCGGCCCGCGGGGCGCGGTTTGTCCTGCCCGGGCTGTTCCTCCTGTGGTTCGTGATGTTCTGGGGGATCTTCCTGTTTTTTTACGCCGGGAGCTATAAATACGGTGCCGACGTCCGTTTTGCCCTCGTCTCCTTCATGCCCCTCGCCGTTCTCGCCGGAATGGGGGCGGACCGCCTCCAGGCCGTGATCACCCGCCTCACCTACCGCCTCGCCGCCCGGCGGCCCCATACGGCCCGCGCCGCCGCCGGCCGCATGCGCTCTCCTGCGCCTGATCCTGAGCCATTCGGATCACCGCCGCTTTCGGGAGATGACGCCGGCCGTCCTTTCCGGGCAGGCGGCGCCCTGGCCGCGGGACTCATCTTCGTCCTGCTCCTCTACTCCTGGCTCCCCTTCCTGCCCCTGATCCGCCTCGTCAGTCAGGAGGCCTGGGGGGCGCGTTACGATCACGCCTATGCCCGGCAGTTCATCGAGAAGATACCGCGCCGCTCCGTCGTCCTCACCCACGTCCCCACGATGCTCCTCCTCTGGCAGCAGGGGGCCATCCAGACCTTTGCGGGTATAAACAATCCCGACATCATCACCGAACTCCTGAAGCGCTACAACGGCCACGTGTACTTCCACCACAACTACTGGTGCAGCACCGCCGGCCATCATAAGGAGCTGTGCTCCATGATGAGGGAAAAGTACGAGCTGACGGAAATCGCCGCGGCTCAGGAGCAGCACGTCCACTACGGCCTGTACCGGATCCGGTTCAAAGAAAATCCGCACTGAATCCGGCTGCAGCCGGCGCCCGGACGGCAAGACCGAGAAACTTCCCAAAGAGAACCGCCCCCATTGTGAGAACCCCATCCCCACCTCAACCCTCCCTTTGAAGGAGAGGGAGCTGCAAGGGGGAGGCGGTTGCAAAGGGAAGAAGCTGCGGGAAGACGGGTTTTTAAATTTTGCTAATCTCTTCGGGTGCAATTCCCCGAAGCTTGATGAACTCGTAAAAAGTCATCAAGCTTGCTTTGACATGGGGAATTTTTACCTGTGATACCTCGCAGCTTGCTGCGAGGCGGTTCATTTACCGGGACCATTTGAGGAAGCGCCGGGCGGCGGCGGTGAGGTGGACGGCGGCGCCGGGCTCCACCATGGCGAGGAGTCCGGCGATAATCTTCGGGCGGCGGTAGAAGGCGCGGTAGGACCGGCGGCGGAAGGCGTCCACGGTGGCGGCGGAGAGGCCGGGCAGTTCGAGGACGGCGCTGTTTTGGGAGAACGGGGAGAATTGGCCGCCGCCGTCGCCGGCCGGTGGGATGCCGGCCCCGGGACCGGCGGGGATACGGGGCGGCGCTGTTGATTCGCCTTCAGTCGTCGAGGCGTTTTTTTCCGGTCCTGGTGCCGCCATTGATTCGCCTTCGTGCGCGGAGGAAGAATCCGCTTCCTTGTCAGCGGCG
>CAZNDG010000046.1:11591-13357 GCA_964571695.1 uncultured Syntrophus sp. | reverse complement strand
CGCCATTGATTCGCCTTCGTGCGCGGAGGAAGAATCCGCTTCCTTGTCAGCGGCGCGGCCCCAAGTGTTGCCGCAGGCGTTGCCGTCGCCGCCCCCCGTCTTCAGCCAGCCCCTAACGGTTGCCTCCTCGTAGAGGCGGGTGCCGGGGAAGGGAGCGGCGGCGTAGAACTGGGCGATGTTCAGGGGCAGCTCGCAGGCCAGGCGCAATGTGGCGGCCATCGTCGCTTCCGTCTCGCCGGGGAGTCCGAGGATGAAGTGCCCCGCCGTCCGCACCCCCGCCGCCCGGGCCAGGTGCACCGCCCGCCGGGAATCCGCCGTGGTGATCCTCTTTCCCGACGCCGCCAGGATGCCGTCGTCCCCCGCTTCCAAGCCGAAACTGATCATCCACAGCCCCGCCCTTTTCATCAGCGCCAGGGTCTCGCCGTCAATGGTGTCCACCCGGCTGTTGCAGGTCCAGGTGATCCGGAGCCCCGCCGCCAGAATCCCCTCGCAGAAGCTCCGGACATACTTCCGGTCCGCCGTGAAGGTGTCGGCCCAGATGAAGAATTCCGTCACGCCGAAGCGGTCCATATCGGCGGCGATTTCCGCGATGACGTTCGCCACGGGCCGCTTGCGGAGCTTCCGGCCGTAATAGACCGGAGCCGTGCAGAAGCTGCATGCATAGGGGCAGCCCCGCACGGGGGCGACGATGAGAAACGGCCGCCCGGAAAGGGGAAGGCGGTAAGGCGCCAGATCGAAATGTTCCCATGCCGGTGCGGGAATCTCCTCCGGGGGCAGCCACCCGGCATCGGGATTGTGGATGACGGCGCCCGCCGCATCCTTATATGATATGCCCACAACATCGGACAGCCGCCAGCGTTCCCGCCGTCCGCCGCCGCTCCCGCCGCCGCCAATGCCACCACGAACGCCGCCGCCGGCAGTGCCGACAACCCCGGCGCGGTCGGGGGCGCTGCTTTCTCCCTCGCCGCGGTTATTACTGGCCGAGGCGCCGCCGCCTCCCTCGGGATTGAGGGTGATGGGGCCGCCTCCGCCCGCCTCATGTGATATGCCCGCGATCGCGCCGGGTGTTCGGGTGATTCGCCCCTCACCGTTTCCCCGGCGGCAGAGTTCCCGGATAATTCCCTCCGGCTCCCCTCTGATCACCACGTCCACGTCGGAATTCTCCAGGACTTCCCCGGGCATGACGCTGACGTGGGTCCCCATGACCCCCGTGAGGGTCTCCGGGGATGCCGCCTTCACGAGGGTGGCGATGTACAGGTCATGGGCCAGGGTGGGAGTGCCGGTGGTCCAGAGGGCGGCGTCGGGGCGCAAAGCGGCGATCCGGGCCTCCAGGTCCCGGACGGGAAGCCCCAGGGCGGGGAAATCGACGCCGTGCACCTCATGGCCGTCGCCGGCGAGAAAGGCCGCCGCCGTCGCCAGGGTCACCGGCGGCCACTGGGAGGCCCAGACCCCCGCCTCTTGGGTGCAGCGCCCCTCCCGGGTGAATCCCCGGCCGTCCGGCGCCGGGGGATTGAATAAGATCAATTTCATGACCGGTAATAACCCCATCCCCCTTCTATGCCTCCCCCTTTTAAGAAGGGGAGGAATAGAAAGAAATCAGAACCGTCCCGATTTTTACAAAACTTTTACAGGAATCAGAACCTGCCCCGTTTATTTGGTGAGGTACAGGTACTTGACCATTGTCCATACGTAGCGGACGGCGACCTTGCGGAGGCTGATCTTGGAGACGCCGCCCTTGCGCTTGTGTTCGTGGGACGGCACCTCGC
>CAZNDG010000046.1:0-11491 GCA_964571695.1 uncultured Syntrophus sp. | reverse complement strand
AGGCTGATCTTGGAGACGCCGCCCTTGCGCTTGTGTTCGTGGGACGGCACCTCGCCCATGCGGTAGCCCTTCTTCAGGGTCTTGATGATCATCTCCTGCTCGATGGTGGTGATGTCCTCCACCAGCCCCAGGTCTCGCAGGACCTCCGTCCGGATGGCCCGGAAGCCGTTCTGGCTCTCCGAGAGCTGGACTCCGAAGCGGTGATTGACACAGGCGGTGATGAGGGAACTGCCCATGAGGCGGAAGCACTCGTCGAAGCCGCCGTGGAGTTCGCTGGAGCCGCCGATGAGCCGGGAGCCCGACACGTGGTCGGCCTTGCCCTCCCGGATCGGGGCGATGAGGGCGGGGATGTCGTCGGGATCGTGGGAGCCGTCGGCGTCTATGAAGACCGTTATGGGCCGCCGCAGGTGGGAGATGACGCATCTGATGGCCTCGCCCTTGCCCCGGCGGTTGTCCATGACGATCCGCGCCCCCCTCGCCGTGGCCACGCGGACGGTATCGTCCCGGGAGTGGCCGTCCACCACCACCACGTCGTCGGTATAACGCAGGCAGCCTGTTATTATTGTTTCGATGGTGGACCCTTCGTTCAGGGCCGGAATCACCACCGTAAGCTCAGGAAATTTCGTTGTCTCTTCAACCATCGGCATTATGATCCTCGATTTGAATGATCTCCCCGCATAAAAAACTATGAAAAAACTCTTGACATCCGGGGGCGATTTCAATAGCATCATAGCCGCTCTGTGTAAATCTATTTGTTGTTTCTTAAGCGTTTTCTCGGAGAATTCGCGGTGTTGAGCTTGCTTTTCGGGTAAGCCGGAAGTCGTATGTCGTGATATTATTTTGTTTGTTATGGAGGGAGGCATTATGCGAAAAAAGCAATTCTATTCGGCGGTTGCGACAGCCCTGATCTTCATGGCGGTAACGGTGGGTCTCTCATGGGCCCAGGATTTCACCGTCATGGAAAAGCCGAGTGGCGAACCCAGGATCAATATCGGCAATCTCACCATCATCCCGGGCCTGCAAGGCGTGATGACATATGACGACAACATCTACAAGGGCAACGGCAAGACCTACGCCAACGCCAAGACGACGAAAGAGGAAAAGGTCGTCTCCGACATGATCTATCACCTCAAACCCGGCATCATGGCCAACTTCATCATTCCGGAACGGGGCGGGATCACCGCCGGCTGGACCCTGGACCGGGCCTGGTACAACACGGAGACCAACAACAACTTCCAGAACAACGGCGGTTTCCTCAACTTCGACTACAAGATGCCCGAAGGCATCCTCATCGGCCTTAAAGACACCTACTCCTACAACACCGACCCCTATGGTAATGCCGACCAGTACAACGTCGGCACCCTCACCGAGCGCTGGTCCAACGAATTCAACGCCAAGCTCGGCTACACCATCGGCGGCAATTTCCGCCCCATGCTCTACTACAACTACTTCATTCAGCAGTACAACAACACCATGAAGGACTGGGCTCAGAACTACGGCCAGAACCAGTTCGGCGCCGGCCTCCAGTACCGCGTCATGCCCAATACCTGGGCGTTCGTCCGGTACGTTTACACCCAGAAGTCCTACATCGACAACCTCGATCCCACGGTCACCAAGGGCGACTCCAAGACCAACGCCGCCCAGTTCGGATTCGCCTGGGATTCCGGGGCCAAGCTCAGCGGCGAGTTCAACTTCGGTTATCAGTGGCGCCGTTACGACAACGAATACGTGAACGTCAACAACACCGGCGTCCGCCGCGACGAATCCAACTCCTGGTCCGCCGCCACGAACGTCAACTTCATCCCCATGGAAAAGACGGTTCTCGGCCTGAGCATCTGGAGGACCCTTCGCGACTCCGGCTCCAACACCAACGAGAACTTCTGGGACAGCGGCGTCGGCCTCAACCTGAGCCACAACTTCTTCACGAAATTCACCTTCAAACTCGGCGGCAGCTTCGCAGCCAACGACTACAACCGGCCGCCGGCGGGCAGCCCCACCAATGTGATTCTCGACAAGAAGCGGCAGGATAGCAACTGGAGCTTCAACACCGGTCTCGACTACGCCGTTCAGGACTGGCTTGGTTGCGGGGTTAATTATGCCCTCGTGACGAAGAACTCCAATTATGAAGAAAATGATTATGTGGACAACCAGCTCAGTGTCAACCTCAAGATCGTTTACTAAGGGAAGGGGAGGGACAATCATGATTGCCTTGAAAAAACAGATGTACGTAAAAGAGTTGTTCGGTAAGCGGAGGCGTCAGGCGACCTTAGCGTTCTTCTCCATGACCCTGATCGCCTTGATGATCGCCTTTGCGGCCGGCGGCGCCGAGGCCGCCATCGCCAAGATCACCGGCGTCAAGGGTGCCGTGATCGTTAATCAGGCGGGTAACGTCTCCGACGTCACCGCTCCCGGCCTGGCATTGAACGACGGCGATCAGCTCCTCACCAAAGAGGGGGAGGCCCAGGTAACCTTCAATGACGGCGCGATTCTCAAGATGCAGCCCTATACCAAGACCATGATCCAGGAACGGAAGGAGACCAGGGGGACGCTCTTCAAGGCCACGGAGAACGCCCGGCGTCTCACCTGCTATACCGGTAAGCTCTGGTTCAAATCCGGGGCCTCCAAGACCAAGAATTACCTCCAGTCGCCCACGGCCGTCGCCGGCCTGAGGGGGACGGACGCCGATTTCGGATTCAATCCCGAGCGGATGCAGACCCTCCTCAACATGTACAGCGGACAGGCCGCCGTCATCGGCAACGTTATCCGGGGCTTCTTCCAGAACCCCGGCGTCTCGGCGGCCCAGAAGAGCCAGGTTTACCAGAACCTCGAGAAGGCCTACGCCGTCACCCAGGAGACGAAGAAGGCCAACGAAAACCCCGCCCTGACCCAGGAGCAGAAGACGATCAACACCGCGGTGGCGAAGGTGGAGGCCCTGCAGGTCGTTGAGCAGGCCGCCCAGATCCTCGTGCAGTCCAACCCCGATCCGGTGGCCAAGACCCAGGCCCAGGCCACGGCCCAGGTGGTGACCGCCACCATTACCACCGTGAAGATCCAGGAGCAGGTCGCCAAGACGGAGATCATCCGCCAGGCGGCGGTCCAGGAGGTCCAGAAGGCCCAGGCGGCGGGCGATACCCAGAAGGCCGCGGAGGCCCAGAAAGTGGTCCAGCAGGCCACGGTCGCCGTGCGGCAGGAGCAGCAGGCGGTTCAGCAGGCGGAGCAGCGGGTCCAGCAGGCCACGACCCTCCTGGCGGCGGGCAACGTGACCGCGGTGGCGGCCCAGGTCCAGCAGGTCCAGCGGATCGAGCAGCAGGTCCAGCAGCAGGCGCAGCAACTCCAGCAGGTGGCGCAGCAGGTGGTCACCACGGTGGCGACGACGCTGCCGACCACCATCGCCACGACGATCGCCACCACCGTAGCCGCTACGGGGGAAACGACCGCGGCGACGACGGCGGCCACAACCACGGCCACCACGGCGGCGACGACGGCGGAAACCACCACTACGAGCGTGGCGACCACCATCCCGCTGCCCACTTCCTCCACCTCGTCCTCGACCTCTTCGTTTGCCACGACCACGAGCCCGAAGTAACGGCATTGTGAAGTTTTATTGACGCTGAACATTTTTCCCCCCCTTCAAAAAAGGGGGGGAAATTTTTTCGTAAATGAGGTAAACGGGGGTGCCCCGAAGCAGGCGGTCCGGATGGTTGAGGCAATGACCAAGGACGCGGATGCGCCGCGGACCGGGGATGCCTCAAGACTTTTGGGAAGTGAAGATGCGACACCTAAACGAAAAAGCACTAAAACGACTGGAAATCATTCTTTTTATTGCCGGTGCGATGCTCCTGCTGATCGCCTGTGCCGCCGGCGGGCCCGTCGTCACGGTGACGGAGTTGGGCGATTCATCCAAGGCCCTGAGGAACATCGACCTGAAGAAGGGCGACAAGGCCAAACTGGAGGAGCTGAAAAAGACCATCATCGCCACCCCCCGGGATCCCGGCGCCGCCGCCCTGACGGACATCCTGGAAAAGAGCCCCTCCTACACCGTCGCCGAATATCTGGAGAAATATCCCGAGGGCAAGGACACGACGAGCGACTACAAGATCGGCGGCTACGACGTCCTGAGCATCCAGGTTTACGAAGAGAAGGACCTCTCCCGGGAATCCGTGCGGGTCACCGCCGACGGCTACATCACCTTTCCCCTGATCGGGAGGCTTAAGGTGGCGGAGAAGACCACGTCGGAGATCGAGAAGCTCATCGCGAAGGAACTGGCGGCGAAGGACTATCTTCTGGACGCCCACGTCTCCGTCATGGTGGCGAAATACGAAGGCCGGAAGTTCTCCGTCCTCGGAGCGGTGACGAGTCCCGGGCTCTACCCCCTTCAGGCCCAGGAGCGGGTCCTCGACGGGATATCCAAGGCCGGGGGCATAGCCATCGCCCGCTCCACCGACGCCAAGCAGCAGGAGGCCCAGGCCCAGGAGGGAATGGTCATCAGGACCCTGCATCCGGGGAAGGACGACGAGAAGAAGATCGCCATCACCTTCGACCTCCAGGGGCTGCTCAAGGGAAAGGACCAGCAGGCCAACATCCTCCTCATGGAGAAGGACGTGGTCTATATCCCCAGCGCGGACTACTTCTACATCATCGGCGAGGTCAAGACCCCGGGCTCCTACGCCTTCAACAAGAAGGACATCACCATCGCCGAGGCGGTGAGCATGGCCGGCGGCTTCACCCGCATCGCCGCCCGGAACAGCACCCGGATCGTCCGGGTGGAGAAGGGCGTGGAGAAGATCTACAAGGTCAACATGGACGCCATCACCAAATCCGGCAAGATGACCCAGGCGGTCTTCATCCGCCCCAACGACCTCATTGTCGTGCCGGAGAGCTTTTTCTAATCGCGTGGCGTGGCCTCCGATCCTTATGCCCCTTCCCCTTGCCGGGGGGAGGGTAAGGGGAAGGGGAGACAGGGATGTATTTTCGTACAATACTTTTCTTTAAATTCTGCTGAACGGGAGTAAGCGCCAAACCTATGGAAATCGGTCAAAAACAGGTAAATCTTCAGGAATATATCCGGGTGCTCATGAAGCACCGCTGGACGATCCTCACGGTCTTCGCCGTGATCGTGGTGAGTGTGACGATCTTTTCCTTCACGGCGACGCCCATCTACCAGGCAACCACCCGCATCGTCATCGAGAAGGAAAACCCCAAGGTCGTATCCATCCAGGAGGTCATGTCCGTGGACTCCTCGGGCCTGGACTACTACCAGACCCAGTACAAGATCCTCGAGAGCAAGTCGGTGGCCAACGAGGTGATCAAGCGCCTCAATTTGGAAAACAACGAGACCTTCAACCCCAAACCCGGCGTGATCGCCCAGGTCGTGGAATGGATCCTTTCCCCCATCGCCTATGTCAAGTCCCTCATGAAAACCACGGACAAGGACGCCGCCCTGATGGGGCAGCCCGGGATCGCCGAGCCCACCTCGCCGCTGGTGGGGAAGTTGCTCAACGCTGTCAAGGTCACGCCTATCCGGAACAGCCGCCTGGTGGACGTGAGCTTCGAATCCCCGGACCCAGTCCTGGCGGCCCGGGGGGCAAACACCCTGGCGAAGGCCTATATCGACCTCAACCTCCAGACGAAGCTCAAGGCCACCCAGGACGCGGTGAACTGGCTAAATCAGCAGATCGACCAGGAAAAGAAGAAGGTGGACACGGCGGACCAGGCCCTCCTGCGCTACAAGCAGGAGCAGGGGATCGTCACGGACTTCTCCACCAATGCCGAGACGATCACCGCCCAGAAGCTGGCGGAGCTGAACAAGCAGGTCGTCGAGGCGACGTCGAGGCGCGTGGAGGCGGAGACCCGGTACCGCCAGGCCAAATCCCTGGCCGACCGGGCCGATACGTCGGCCTCCATCCCCGAGGTCATGAGCAACCCCCTGATCCAGGAGATCAAGAAGCAGGAGGTGGAGATATCCAAGCGCCTCTCCGAACTCTCGAAGCGTTACGGGAGCAACCACCCCCAGATCATCGCCCTGAACAACGAGATGCGGACCCTCAACGCCCGCAAGGCGGCGGAGATCCAGCGGGTGGTGGATTCCCTCCATAACCAGTACCGCGTCGCCCTGGCCGGGGAGCAGTCCCTCAAGGGCGCCCTGGGGCAGCAGAAGGGCGAGACCCTGGCCATGAACCAGAAGGCCATCGACTACACCGTCCTGAAACGGGAGGCGGAGACGAGCCGGGAGATGTTCGACCTCCTGGTGAAGCGCTTCAAGGAGGCCTCCCTTACCGAAGACATCCGCACCGGCAACATCCGGGTCATCGATCCCGCCCAGATCCCCAAGGGGCCCGTGAAGCCCAAGAAGCTCCAGAACATCCTGCTGGCCATCATCGTCGGCCTGTCGCTGGGCGTCGGCCTGGCCTTCTTCCTGGAGTACATCGACAACACCATCAAACTCCCCGACGAGGTCACGGGGATACTGAAGATCCCCTACCTGGGTCCCGTGCCCGCCATCGCCGCCGTGGCCGCCAAGGAGGGCGGCGGAAACCCGGGCGGCGGGGGCGATTCCGGTGGCGGGGGCGACGGGAGCGGCGGAGTCGCCGGCGCCATCAGCGGCGTACTCGGCAACGTCCTGGGTGGCGCCATCAGCGACGTCGGGAAGGGCGCCCGAGGCGCGGCGGGGCCCGATGCCGACCCCACCCAGGACATCGTCGTCGTCCACTCGCCGAAATCCACGGCCAGCGAGGCCTACCGGGGGATCCGGACCAGCCTGCTGTTCTCCTCCGCCGACGTGGCCCCCCAGATCATCCTGGTCACCAGCTCCGGCCCCCGGGAGGGGAAGACGACCTGCTCCGCCAATATCGCCGCCGCCATGGCCCAGGCGGGGAGCCGGGTGATCGTCGTGGACTGTGACCTCCGCCGCCCCCGGGTCCATCAGCTCTTCGGGAGGGACCGCTCCGTGGGGACCTCCAACATCCTGGTGGCGAACTGCACCATCGACGAGGCCATCCAGCAGACGGACATCCCCAATGTGGACATGATCGCCTCCGGACCAGTTCCGCCCAACCCATCGGAATTGCTGGGTTCCAAGCACATGATGGAGATGCTGGTGGAGCTGCGTGGGCGTTACGAGCGGATCATCATCGATTCGCCGCCCATCTCCGCTGTCACCGACGCCGTCATCCTCTCCAAGATCGTCGATGGCGTGGTCCTGGTCATCCGGGCCCACCAGACCAACCGGGAGGTCATCCGGTACGCCATCACCCAGCTCCGGAACGTCAGCGCGCATATCTTCGGGGCGGTCCTCAACGGCGTCGATATGGGCCGTGACAGCTACTATTACTACCAGTACTACTATTACTACTACGGCCAGGACGGCGAGCGCAAAAAGAAGACCCGCAGCCGCCGCTCCCTCCGCAGCCGCCGCTACTACGGCAAAGACGCAGAAAAATAGGGGGTCAGGTCTTTAAAATTAGCGTTTTTGGATAATCATTAATTCGGGGCATCGGGGGTATCGCCCCATTTACCCTAAATGATAGAAAGGCCGCCGCGATGATCGACCTTCACAGCCACATTTTACCAGAACTGGACGACGGCGCCACCTCCTGGGAACAGGCCCTGGAGATGGCCCGCGTGGCCGTTGCCGACGGCGTCACGGAGGTGGTCTGCACCCCCCACTGGGTGCCGGGGAAGTTCGACAACAGCCGCCCCGTCATCCTGGAGCAGGTGGAAACCTGCCGGCGCCTCCTCGCGGATGCCCAGATTCCCCTCAAGGTCCATCCCGGCGCGGAACTCCGCATCGACATCAACCTACCCGGGCTGATCAAGAACCGGCAGGTCCTGACCGTCAACGACGGCGGGGTTTACGCCCTCATCGAGTTGCCCGACGAATCCATTCCCGATCACCTGGACGAGTTCTTCTGGAACCTGGAACTGCTGCGTATCCGCCCCATCATCAGCCATGTGGAGCGCAACGCCGTCCTCCGGGAGGAACCCCACCGCCTCTACCACTGGGCGGTGAACGGTTACCTGGCCCAGATCACGGCCTCCAGCCTGACGGAGCATTTTTCCGAAGAAATCCAGGATTTTGCGGTATTCATCCTGGAGCACCGCCTCGCCCAGATGCTGGTCTCCGACGGCCACGGACTACGCAGCCGCTCGCCCCGCCTTTCCGCCGGGCTGGCCGTGGCGGCCCAGATCCTGGGGGCGCAGACCGCCCGGCGCATGGTCTGGGACGTCCCCCGGCAGATCCTCAACGGCGAGGCCGTGCGCTTTCCCGAGCCCGTCCCTATCGACGAGCCCCGCCGCATCGACATCTTCGACTACCTGCCGAAACGCTTCGGCGACAAGATCAAATCCCTCCTGAAATAATCAGCATTTCGGGACAAATCCGACATGGTATTATTCTTTACATGGTCTTTCTTCTATGTTATAGCCCGCCCATTGCGTGTTCAGACTTGAACGCTGCACAACAGGCCGGCGGGCAGGACGCCTGCACAGCGGGGCGAGCGGATAGCGCCTCAACCTCCGTCGGCGAAACGGCGGGAACGCCAGTGGGGCCAGCCGCGGCACAGGCAGCATCGCCATCAAAGGGGGGAGACCGGCGGTAGATGAAGGCCACGATCGAGAAGACGCAGATCCTGCGGGATCTGGCCAGGAATCCCTATATATCCCAGCGGGAGCTTGCGGAGAGGCACCGCATCAGCCTCGGCAAGGTCAACTACGCCATCCGCGCCCTGATCAAGAAGGGATACATCAAGCTCCAGAACTTCTATAAATCCAACAACAAACGTAAATATGCATACGTGCTGACCCCGGAGGGGATGCACGAGAAGACGAAGCTCACGGCCTCCTTCCTGAGCTGGAAGATGAAGGAATACGAGCGCATTAAGCAGGAGATCGCCGATCTGAAGCAGGAACTGGACGCCTCTGAATAATCGGGAATAATCGGGGGACATATCACTGAATAACCAGAGCCGCGGGAATAATTAGCGGACATGTCACTGATTAACCAGAACTGCTGTATTTTACATAATTGATATAGGATGCCACTTTCCCACTCGCCTCATCCGAAGCCACCCCGGATGTAACCGAGAGGGCGGAGCTGTAGCAGATGGCTGCCAACCGATCCCGGTAGCTTAAAAACACCTGAAAGGATTCAACCCCCCTATGACCAAAGCCCCCGTTAAGAATGATCAGCAAGTAAGCGTCTCGCCCTCCGGCGAGGTCTTCCCCCTGCCCACTCCCGCGGATTACAATAAGGAACTCAAGCGCCTCCAGACCCTTGTGAAGAAGCATCGCCGGGAAGGCCGGGAGATCGTCGTCGTCATGGGCGTCGGCTTCGTCGGCGCCGTCATGGCCGGCGTCGTGGCCGACTCCGTCTGGAAAGAATCGGGGGTCAGGTCTTTAAAATTAGCATCTGGCGGCGATTTTGAATTGAAATCCCAGACCCCAGGGAATATTGCGGAAAATTTCGGAAAGGGTGTTTCTGAAACCTCCCAGGCCGCCGCGACCGCCGCGACCGCCACCACCGCCGCAGCAACATCAGCGGCCGCCACCGCCGCAGCAACATCAGCGGCCAGCGCCGCCACCACCGCGACCGCCGCGACCGCCGCCTCCTCCTCTCCGTCCTCCGCCCCGGTGAAAAATGCTAATTTTAAAGACCTGACCCCCGGGTTTCCCAACAAATTCGTCATCGGGATGCAGCGGCCCTCGCCGCGCTCCTACTGGAAGATCCCCCTCCTCAACCGCGGGATCGCCCCCGTGGAGTCCGAGGACCCCGAGGTGGCGCCCCTCATCGCCCGCTGTGTCCTGGAGAAAAAGACCCTCACCGCCACCTTCACCTACGACGCCCTGTCGCTCGCCGACGTGGTTGTCGTGGACGTCCAGTGCGATTACTTCAAGGAGACCCTCGGCAACTGCCGCCAGGGCCACGCCGACATCGCCGCCCTCGAGGAGAGCCTGAAGGTCATCGGCGAGCGCATCCCCCCGGACTGCCTCGTCCTCATCGAGACCACCGTACCCCCCGGCACCACGGAGTACGTCGCCTATCCCATCATCAAGAAGGCCTTCGAGAAGCGCGGCCTGATGATGCCCGCGGCAGCCGCCGCCACAGCGCCCATCGCCGCCACCGCCGCCACAGCGCCCACCGCCACCGCCGCCGCCCTCGTCCCCGCCGAGCCTCTCCTCGCCCACTCCTACGAGCGCGTCATGCCGGGCCGGGAATACGTCTCCTCCATCCGGGATTTCTGGCGCGTCTGCAGCGGCACCAACGCCACCGCCCGCGCCCGGGTCGCCCGCTTCCTCTCCGAGGTCCTGAACGTCGAGAAATACCCCCTCACCGTCCTGGACCGCCCCATCGAGAGCGAGACCTGCAAGATCGTCGAGAACTCCTACCGGGCCACGATCCTCGCCTTCCTCGACGAATGGAGCCTCTTCGCCGAACGCAACGGCGTGGATATCCTGAAGGTGATCAAGGCCATCAAGGTCCGCCCCACCCATGCCAACATGATCTTCCCCGGCCCCGGCATCGGCGGCTACTGCCTCCCCAAGGACGGCGGCCTGGGCGTCTGGGCCTACCAGACCCTCATGGGCTTCGACGACGACATCTTCAAGATCACGCCGCTGGCCATCGACATCAACGATACCCGGGCCCTCCATGCCGCCGAACTGGTCCGCGACGCCCTGCGCAACATGGGGAAGATCGTCGCCGCCTCCCGCATCGTCGTCCTGGGCGCCTCCTATCGCGAGGACGTGGGCGACACCCGCTACAGCGGCTCCGAGGCCCTGATCCGCAAGCTCACCGAGATGGGCGCGGAGATCGGCGTCCACGACCCCTACGTGAAGCACTGGTGGGAGTTCGAGAAGCAGGAATCCTACCCCGCCCCCGGCCATTCCTGGTCCCGCTTCTTCCGGAATCAGGAGAGCCTTACGGATCTCCGGATCGAGCCGGACCTGGCCGCCGCCCTCCGGGGCGCCGACGCCGTCGTCCTGGCGGTACGCCACCAGGCCTACCTCCACCTCGATCCCGACGTCGTCATCGCCCAGACCGGCCGCCCCGTGGCCGTCATCGACTGCTTCGGCATCCTGGACGACGCCGCCATCCGCCGCTACTTCGAGCTGGGCTGCGAGGTGAAAGGCCTGGGCCGCGGCCACGTCAAACGCATCAAAGACGCCGTCCATCGGGGGTCAGGTCTTTAAAATTAGCGTTTTTCGTCACGGAATCTTGGCATAGTTTGATGGAAAGGATGACGACCATGACAAATACGGAGGCCGATCAGTTAAGGACGATGATTTCGACGTTTAAAGACGAAATCAAGGAGGAATTTCGCCACCAGTTAGGAATTCAGGCCGAACATTTCCAGCACAAGCTGGATCTCGTTGTCGAGGGACATTTAATGCTCTCAGAAAAGCTTGACAGGGTTAAGACGGAATTAACGCAAAAAATCGAATGCGTTAAGTACAAGCTTGATGCCGTGGCTGCCAAAGGTGACGAGACAGCCTC
>CAZNDG010000045.1:1803-22138 GCA_964571695.1 uncultured Syntrophus sp. | reverse complement strand
GTATAACAAAAAACAGACCAGAATATGCAAAATCAGATTCGTTATCCGGAATCCGTAAGCCTTCATCCCCCATATTTTGTAGTCCATAAAGTAGGTGATATTGAGCAGGGGCCGGTAATAGCCCGTGTGAAGCAGGCCTTTGTCACGTTTATCAACTATGCCGTCTTCTTGGGAAAGGTAAGAGGATACAGATTGAAGCCTTGTTATATAGGTATTATCCCTGATCAGTGTCTGATCGTCAAATACAAAATCTCCCGTGAAAATAGGTAGGTAGGCAATGACAACAAGAATCGCAATGAAAATATAATGTGCGAGTCGGCTTCGTCTAAGACTTCTCGAAGGGTTGGATTTTTCTTGTCTTGCGGCATGTCGTCCTATGCATTGCATGTTTGCGCGTTTTACTGCCGGTGTCTTTTGCTGTCTTCAATTGAATTCATAATCACATCAAATTGATTTTTCCCCCCGAATTTCTGATATTGTTTATTTATTGCCGCAGCTTTTTGAAAATGTTCATTAGCTTCCTTCAAATTGTCTTTACTCTTTAAAGACAAAGCCAGATAATAGTGAGCATTAGCATATTCGGGGACTAAGCTTAATGCCTGCTTGAGATGTTGAATGGCGCGGTCAATTTCGCCTCCGTAATAGAGGACAACACCCATATTATTATGGGCTCCGGCATGGTCCGGTTTAATCTTTAACGCTTGGTTGAACTCCGAAACTGCCCCTTCAAAGTTACCCTGTAAAAAAAGCGCAATGCCAAGATTGTTATAAATAGTTGGATCACCCGGATTCAATTCTATCGCCGTACGGTATTGCTGAATCGCTTTATCGTAAAATCCTTTATCTTTATAGGCAATCCCCAGATTATAGTGCATCTGAGCATTGTTCTTGCTGACTGCCACAGAACGGCTAAACACTGATATGCTGTCTTGCCAGAAATTTAACTGGTGTATTGATATGATGATGAAAAAAATCAAACTGCCAAGAGATAAAAAACAATAGATCATTCGGTGACATTTGAAATTTTTGAGCATATCCGACATGCCCCAGGTAATCATAATGAAAACCCCGATAAGCGGAAGATATGTATAGCGGTCTGCAAGTGCCTGATTTCCAACCTGGATGATGCCAATTACAGGTATAAGCATCCCGAGATACCATAACCATCCCACAGCCAGATACGGACGATTTCTTCGGAAAACAAATACAAGGACACTAAGAGAAAACAGCACAGCAAATGAGAGGCATATCTGCCAGAGGGGCCAGGAAAGGGGATGCGGGTAAAGTAACGCCAAGTCCAAAGGCCAGAACATTTTCTTTATATATAAAGCATATGATACAACTGCGTTGATAAGACGAAGCTCGAATGGCAACACCGTTAGGGAAGATGTCGCGCCTCCCTGATGTTGAGCAACAATGGTTATGATTCCGGAGATCACAGAAAGAATAAAAAAGGGGGCCTTTTCCCAAACAAAAGGCCATATTTGTTTTAAATATCCGGTTGAAAATTGATTTGGAGAGATGAATAACTCAATTGGATTGGTATTGAAGCGATTTAAGGGCCAGTAATCCAGTAGCAGCATTGCAAAAGGTAATGTGACCAACATTGGCTTCGACAGCAAGGACAGAATGAACAGGAAAAGGGTCAAATAATAACTCTTGCGTGCCGGCCGATGAACAAAATCACTATAAGCCAGCAATGTCAGGAGGCCGAAAAAACCACTCAAGACATCTTTACGTTCTGCGACCCAGGCCACAGATTCAACATGAAGAGGATGCAGACCAAATAATGCCGCTACAAATGCGCTCTTCCAGAAAGATCCCGTAATTCTGGATAGCAGAATCAAGAGGAGCATGGTATTTACAAGGTGAAGAAGCAGATTCGTCCAATGATAACCTCCGGCATTCAAGGCATATAGCTCATGGTCAACCATTAGAGACAACCATGTTAGTGGATGCCAGTTGGCTGTCTCAGTGGTAATAAATGCCCATTTAATATTGGTCCACGTTAAGCCGGATTGGATATGGCGGTTTGTTGTTACATAAACGTTGTCATCGTAACTGATAAATTCAAAATGTTGAACCGGCCAATAAACCAAAAGCACGGATAAACTGAGAATAATTAAGGCACATGCAAAAATACTCTTCTGATTATGCAGCGGCTGGCCTGATCCACTCATGAATGATCCCTTGGCAGCATTTTATTTCTTTTCGTTAATTGCCGTTGTAAGATTATATAAGGCAGCATTATAATTGGGATCCAGTTTTAATGCTGCCCTAAAATGAACGATTGCTTCTTCACTGCGCCCCTGAGAAGCCAGGGCTGCCCCCATATTGTTATGGGCCTTTGCGCTTTTGGCATTATACTGCAAGGCTGTCCGGAAGTGACCCTCCGCCTCTTGATAATTTTTTGCTGCCATGTATACATTTCCCAAATCATTGTGGATTGTTTCATCTTGCTTAATGCGCAGGGACTCCTTTAGGTGCCTTAACGCCCTATCTGTTTCACCCTTTGAGTAATAGGCCATACCCAAGCCATGATGTCCCTTTTGATTCTCGACCGTTACCATTAATGTATGCTGAAAGAGAGAACTGTTGCTTTCCCAGATCTGTACTTGTCGCCAAGTCAGGAATGATAGCGCCAACAATATCAGTGCCGAAACTGCCTTCAAATTTACTGAAAGCGCCCACTCTTTGAAAAGTGCTGGGATGCCCCAAACAAGCATGATAAACAGACCGATCATCGGCACATATGTATAGCGGTCCGCCAGTGCCTGCTGCCCGACTTGGATCAGTCCTATCACGGGCAGCAACGTTCCGAGAAACCATAACCAGCCTAACAATAAGTAGGGTTGAGCTCGTCGTAACCGCCAAGCCATTGCTGAAATCATCAAGAGAAAAAAGGCAGCAAGCGCAACAATCAAGGGATTAAATACCTTAGGATAGGGATAAAAAACGGCAAGATCAAAAGGCCAGAACATCTTGTAGATATAAATGGCGTAGGAAAGGAAGGCATTCTGGATACGGTCAGTCAGAGTTATGGCGTTCATTTCGGCAATAGTCCCGACGGAATGGGCGGCAGCTATGGTCATGATTACGGAGATAATGGATAAAACAATGAGTGGAGATTTCTCGGTAAGCAGTCCCCAGGGAATCCTTTTAAAGTCGGTTCGCCGTAGCGGCCACACATCAAGAAGGAGCAATACAAATGGCAGGGTGACCAGCATAGGTTTGGTCAGCAGACCGCCGATAAAAACAATCGTCAAGAGCAGGTATCGGACAGGACTTGGCTTCTTTACATAACGAGCATAGCAAAGCATGGTCAGTAGCCAGAATGTAGTGCTCAGGAGGTTCTTACGTTCCGCCACCCAGGCTACAGACTCCACATTCAGGGGATGAACGGCAAAGAGAGCGGAGACCATGAGGCTGTGCCAAAATCTGCCCGTCAGCTTTTGCAGACAGATCAACAGCAACAGGACATTAATCAAATGTAGCAAGATGTTTGTTCCATAATGCCCGGCCGGATTCAGACGAAACAGTTCGTAATCCATTATATGAGAAATCCAGGTTATTGGATGCCAGTGCCCTGTATCGGTATTGGTAAAGGCCCAGACAAGGCTTTCTTTGCTGAAGCCCTCATGCACATGACGGTTATTGGTAATGTATATCTGGTCATCAAAAAAGATGAATTCATGATAACGGATATTCCAATAAGCAGTTAGGGTGATGACGATAAGCAGTATCGTGGCAATTGTTTTTCCGTCAGCGTATCGATTCATCTTTTCTTGGCAGGCTTTCGGGCCGATATGAGTAGCGATCCCGCAAGGTTTCGGATCATCGGCACCTTCTCTAAAACGCTCCCCAGCAGAATAAAGGCACTGATCATGGACTTCGGCGTCAGGGGGTGAAGCCAGTCGAAGGGTATGACCTCTACATCCGAAAAACCTGCGGCGGCAATCTGTTTGCCAAGCCCCCATGGGAAAAAGGCCGTTTCATCCGGAGAATCGCCCAGTCTTTCCTTTAACCAGGGAACGTTTTTTTGAATCATTATTTGCGGGTTCAGCATGTTGGGTTCAGCAAAGGACATGATGCCACCGGGCAACAAGAGTTTAAAAATAAGCCTCAGTGCTTGCTCTATATCCAGATGATGGAGGATTGATGATCCCACGACCGCATCGAAAAGACCCTCGACCTTTTCATCCTCGAACGGCACATTGCTGAATTGCACTCGATCTGACGGCAGGTTCCTCACAACAGCTTTATTTATCAGGTCTCGAGATATGTCCACGGCAAGTATCCGGGCGCCGCTTTGGGCAAAGATCGCCGTGAAAAGGCCCGTCCCACAGCCAATCTCCAAAACGTTCATGGTGGGTTGTAAGCCTGCTTTCAGCATGATCATCTCCCCCCGTCGCCGGGCGCGAAGTCGTCCTGCCGGTGTATTCCAACCCCAGATTTTCTCCGTATCAGCCCGGCTAATTATGCGGCCATGCTCTATTTCCCTTCTCGCCCGCTCTGATCCACTATCAAATCGGTTCATCAGCAACACCCGCTCATACAAATTTTATCCTCCGGAGGGCAAAAAGGGTCATCCGTAGCAGCAGTAAGCCATGCCTCCAGCGCCTTATGTTTGTGGAACCATAAGTTCTTTCGCGATAACGAATAGGCACATCTCGAATCTTCATGTTCAGCTTAGCCGCACCGAACAGGAGATCGAAGTCACCAAAAGGATCAAAATCACCAAAGTAATCCCGGTTGTCAGCAATCCGTTCGTAATCTCTTCGCCAAAGGGCTTTGGTGCCGCAAAGTGTATCCTTTATGGACTGCCCCAGCAACCAGGAAAAGGCCAGACTAAAAAACTTATTGCCTAAAAAATTCAGAAAACGCATGGCCTCCTTCTCCATGGGATATACAAGCCGCACCCCGTTGGCAAACTCACCCCTGCCACTCACCAAAACATTATAGAAGCGAGGCAAATCTTCCGGCGGCACCGTCAGGTCCGCATCGAGAATCATCAAGATATCCCCTGAAGCATTTGAAAAACCTGAACGCACTGCATCGCCCTTTCCCTCACCTGTTTGTCTAACCAGCAAACAGCGTCGTGACGGACAACTGTTCATGGCATCCTTTATTGCCTGAACGGTCTGGTCAGTGGAATGACCTTCAACAAATATTATTTCCGTTCCTGCTCCCATTTCAGGCACTCGCCGAACAATTTCCTTTATGTTCCCTTCTTCATTTCTGGCCGGAACAATAACCGAAACTATGGGCTCAGGCGGTGGCAGCGCCTTTGCACCGAGCGGTCTTGCCACAATAAAATGGCTTAGGGATAGTAGGCGGCACGGCCACAGTTTTACTAAATACTGATTGCATAGCGGTGACAAGAAAGGCAAAGCCAAGGGACAAATGACCTCTCCCCAATTATGAATGATTTCGTATCCTGCCAGATTCAGGAGATTTTCTAAGTCCTTAACTGTCAACCAGTTCTGAGGGAGCACCGGGGCGGCAAGGCGCAACGATCTGGCCAGCAATAGGGGAAGCTCCCAAACACGGCTGTATGTATTGATAACAATTCTTGTATGATCTGACGTAACCCGTTGTATTCTGTCCAAAACAGCCTGTACATCCCATAGATCATTGACCAGATCGGATAGGATGACAAAGTCGAATTCACCGGCCTCGCTGATATCATGTGCATCAACTTGTCGAAATTTGTATTGTGGATATTTCTCCTTTGCCTGCCTAATCATCTGCGGGGAGAAATCAATGCCAACACCTTGGGAAGGTTTCAGGGCGGCAAGGAGATCCCCTTCGGCACAACCAATTTCCAAAACCCGCATACCCGCCGGAATGATGAACCGATAGATATCCACCAAACGCTGATGGTAGTAATTACCCCAACCCAAACCGGCCGCGCGCCAGTGGGCTATTTTATCCCATAACCGTTTTCGCTCTTCCCGGTAGCGGATGGGCAACTTATCGCTTTCACTGACCATTCGCATAGCCGAGCTTCCGAAGGTTGTCTTTTGCCTCAATATTATCAGGATTAAGTGTCAAGGCCCTTTTTAGATAAAACACCGCTGGCGCCGGTTGACCGGAAAGGGACAATGCCACTCCCATATTGTTGTTTAGTCCCGGATCATTAGGATCATGACCGTATAATTTCTTGTATATTACCAGTGACTCGACATAATTTCCCTGCTTAAGAAAAATATCTGCCAAATTGCGCATGGCCAGCCTGTCCTTCGGGTTGTTCTTCAACACCGTTCGGTAACATAATATTCCTTCGTCAATACGTCCCATAGTAATTAATGCATTGCCAAGATTCACCCGTGCCAGATTGAAATGCGGTTTTATGCGAAGGCTTTCACGATAATGTAAGGATGCCTCCTCCACTTTACCACAATCCATAAGAACCGCACCCAGATTGTTGTGTGCCAGGTAATTATTCTCTGTCGCAGCCAATGCTTGACGAAAAACGGTCTCCGTGTTTTGCCAGACATGTACCTGTTTCCCTGCAATGAGTGCCAAAACGACTACCATCACACAGGCAACATACAGCGACATTCGCTGCCAGCCACAGTTGTTAAGGATTTCAGAACCGCCCCAAGCCACAAGCATAAAAATTCCAATCAAAGGAATATAAGTATAACGGTCAGCCATTACATGGGAACCTACCTGAATTAAACCGATCACTGGGACAAGGGCAATGACATACCAGAACCAACCGGTCACGATATAGGGATAACGGCGGGACATGCGCAATGCCAGAATTGTCAAACCGGCCAGAAACAATCCGGCCAGAAAGGGCTGCCACAGGGGACGCAATCCCGGCTGGGGATAAAATATGGATAGGTGAAGGGGGTAAAATGTCTTACCCAGATAATGGACATAATTGACCAAGGTATTGGCCAAGCGCAGGTGGAGAGGGAAGGCCGCTTGCGGCGGCAACGCCTCCGCCTGTGTTTCTGCGAGAAATGTAATCAATATTATAGGCATCGTCATAAGGAACAACGGTATTTTTTCCAGCACAAGCCACCGGCAATTTCTACTGGCCTTTATTATCGTCACAATATCGCGGCCCATAGAAAGGGGTGCCTCCGATAGACGTCGCAAAGGCCAGAAATCTAAAAAGAGCAGGATGGCCGGAAGTGTAACTATCATTGGCTTCGACATAAGCCCTATGATGAATAAAACAATAACATACAGATAGCGAAGCATTCCCGGACTTTTGACATAAAAAAAATAGGCGCTCATGGTAAGAAACCAAAACAAAGCGCAAAGGAGGTCCTTACGATCGGCCACCCAGGCCACTGACTCCACATGGAGGGGATGAACGGCAAATAGTGCCGCCACAAAAGCGCTACGCGCAGGAGCATCGGTCATGGACTTGAGCATCAGGAAGAGAAGCAGCGTATTCACCATATGAAGGAGCAGGTTGCTAATATGATGCCCCCCGGGATTCATTCCAAAGAGTTCACAGTCCAGCATGTGGGAAAGCCAAACAACCGGTTGCCAAAATCCCGCCTCGGTGGTCGTAAAGGCCCACTGGAAACCTTCCCAGGTTAGCCCAGCCTGAACCATGGGGTTCTTTGTGACATACTGTTCCTCATCAAAGCTGAGGAAATCAAAGTGCAAAATTGGGTAATAAACTGATATACATAGTATAATTAAAAGACAGCAGGCAGGCAATCCGCTTTTTTTGATGAACGCATCTCTTATGCCCATCTCAATCTCAGTGATTCTTAGCACCATAATCTGGATTAATTTCAGCAGCCTTTAATAAATGAACCTGGCCTGCGGTTATCATTCCCTTTTGTTGTAACGCCCTGCCAAGAAAATGGTGGGCATTCGCAAATTTGGGTTGCAACCTAATCGCCTCCCGAAAATGTTCGATGGCCTCGTCAAGTTGTCCTTGTCGGTACAGGATTACCCCCAGATTGTTCCGGGAGCCGGCATAGGTTGGACATAATTGAACAACCTTCTTGAATTCCACCATGGCTTCCTTAGATTGCCCGTTATTAACCAACATTATGGCATACTTACTGCGTGTTGGACAGTCTTCAGGCTTTTTATTAAGAATGGCGCGAAACTGATCTGCGGTTTCACTAAATCGCTTCGCTTCTGGTAGGATTTCAATAAGACGATAGCGCACCTCTAAAAAATCCGGGTTGATTTCCAAAGCCCGATAAAATAATTGAATAGCTTCGTCCCGTTTCCCTTGACGAAGCATAGATAAACCCCAGAATTGGTAGGTCGGCGCATAATCAGGCCTTATTCGCAACGCCTCCTTAAAGTGGTCGTTTGCCTCATCATATTGTTTATTTGCAACCAGCGCCAAGGCAAGACTTCCATGGGCAATGAAATTATTATCTGTTACCTCGATGGCATGACGGAAGAGTTTTTCATTCGTTTGCCAATATCCTAATTGTACATGCGTCACAGACGCTATAAAAAGAATGTATAAAGAAGCAACTATAATTATTGATTCTTTGCGCAGTTGCCAATGCATTGCCAAGTCCGCTATTCCCCAAACGCACACCACAAAGATACCAATCAGTGGTATGTATGTGTAACGGTCAGCAAAGGCATGAGCGCCCACCTGCACCAGGCCAATCACGGGGATCAGCGTTCCAATGTACCAAAACCAGCCCACAAATAGATACGGTCTTTTCTTAAGGTGGATGAAGACCATTACCGTAATCATTACCAGCAACAATGAACATAGCAGCCCTTTCCAAAGTGGCCACGCGACTGGATGTGGGTAAAAAATCGCAAGATCGAAAGGATAGATCATTTTATAAAGATAGACGACATAAGCAACAAGTGCATTTATCAGCCTATCGATCATTGGCAGCGCCCCCGTTTCGGATAGAGCGCCTACATCTCGTTCCGCCATATAAGTCAGGAGGCTGAATATTAATGACAACGCAAGAAGAGGAACTTTCTCCAAACCTATTTTTTTTATTTTCTTACTTACTGAATAATGTCTGCCATCGTGCTCGTTATCAAAGTTAAGACGTTTCAACGGCCAGAAATCCAAAAGCAACAGAACGAAGGGCAAGGTAACGAGCATCGGCTTGGACATCAAACCTAACAGGAAGACAAATAAAACCGAGAAATATCGGTTAAGACACGGTCTGCCAAGGTAATATGTGTAGGTGACCATGGTTAACATCCCAAAAAAACCACTTAACACATCCTTACGCTCGGCAATCCATGCCACGGATTCGATGTGCAATGGATGTAAAGCAAATAAGACCGCCACAAGACCACTTTTCCATAAAGCGCCGGTCGTCTTGAGAAAGAAAGAAAAGAGGAGAAGCGTGCTGGCCAGATGAAGCAAAAGATTAGTCCAGTGATAACCGCCTGCGTTTAAACCATATAATTCATAATCCAACATCAGCGACAACCAGGTCATGGGATGCCAGAAACCTGCCTCGGTCGTGGAAAATGACCAGGCAATGTTATCGATAGTTAGCCCTGAAAGGACTTCCGGTCTTCCCGACACATAAGCATGATCGTCAAAATTTAGAAATTCAAAATTCTGCACCTGCCAGTAAACAGATAAAACAGCGATCGACAACAAAATGCAAAGTATTAGATGGTCGTATTTTTTATTGCCAATATTGAACATTTTATTGCCGATGCTTATTTTTTCCACTGTGCTACATTATTCATATTTGCCCTAGCTTCATGGTAGTCTGGCTTTATTTGTAATGCAGTTTTAAAATGTGCGAGAGCTTCACCCTTCTCTCCCATATAGGCAAGGGCAACACCAAGATTGTTATGTAATTCCGGATCATCCGGATGACCGATTAAAAGTTCTTTATAATAATAAACGGCCCTGGCGTACTCGCCCTTGTTTATCAAAGCATCTGCCAAGTTTCTTTTCGCATAGGTCAAAGTGGCATTCTTTTGCAAAGCTATACTAAATTGCTCGATAGCGCCGTCGATATCTCCAGTTGCCAGCAACACCTTGCCGACATTGTTGTAAACGATAGCGTAACCCGGTTTTATCTGTAACGCCCTCTTATAATGGCTTAAAGCCTTTTCATATTGCTGCTGATCAAAGTACACCACGCCAAGGTTATTGTGTATCTCATAATTGTCACGGGTAACTGACAGGGTATGCTGAAACAGGGTAACAGAATTTTTCCAATAGCCGATTTGATGCCAATTCAAGACAGCCATGATAATGATAACAATCGTCGCGGCAGCAGGTAGAATGTATTTCTTGATGAATGTTCGCTTGCATAAATCAGGGACACCCCAAGCGATCATTATGAAAATGCCGATCAAGGGTAGATAAGTATAACGATCTGCCATGGCCTGTTTTCCCACCTGGATCAGACCAATGACAGGGATAAGCGTACCCATATACCAAAGCCAGCCTGCTTTTAAATACGATCGTTTAGAAACCCAAGTACCTATAGTAATAGCCAAAAGTGTGAAACCCGACATCAATACCATTCCAAAAGGCCACAAACCAGGATGGGGATAAAATAGTGCCAGCGAACACGGCCAGATCATCTTATAAAGATAATAAACATAAGACATCACTGCGTTTGCCAAACGACTATCCAAGTGAAGATAATCGAATGGTAGTAGTGCCCCCCCTTTTTTCTGTGTATAAAGGGCAACAAGCCCACAAACAATAGAACAAATGATCGGGGGAATTTTTTCTCGCAGGTAAAAATGGTCATCCCCCCCAAAAAACTTCTTGTTATTAATCTGCATCTCCTTAAATCTTAGATGTTTAAGCGGCCATTCATCAAGAAGCAACAAAACAAAAGGCAAGGTCATGACCATCGGCTTGGACATCAGTCCCAAGATAAAAAAGACAAAGAAAGAAATATATCCCATGACGGTTCGTCTCTTGACATACCTTGCGTAAAACAACAAAGTTATCATCCAGAAGAAAGCGCCAAGGACATCCTTACGTTCCGATATCCAGGCAACGGATTCGACATGTAAAGGATGAAGGGCAAACAGGGAGGCCACAAAGGCGCTTTTCCATATATGGCCGGTGTTCAGACGTAAAAAGAGGAACAACAAAACTGTATTGGCAATATGAAAGAGCACATTGGTCCAGTGATAACCACCGGGATTTCCTCTATATAACTGGGCGTCCATCATGAGCGAGAGCCACGTCAGGGGATGCCAGTTTGCGCCTTCCGTCGTCGAAAATGCCCATTTGATTCCTTCTTTTGTCAAACCATTACGGACATGGCTGTTCTCCACAATAAAAGTATAGTCGTCATAATTAATGAATTCATATTTTTGCACCTGCCAATAACAACAGATGATGAGCATCGCCATAACCAGGCAAATAATGGTATCAAGCATGTAAGCATTCTGATTCTTCATATTATTAAATCTCACTGCGTGATCCATACCTGACATTCACACAAAGATTTGCTCTATTCCACATCTCTGCTGCCGCTTATATATGAGATTATGGTAAAGTTTAAAATGTAAACTTATGTCATTACGAAATAAAGAAACCAGATATATGCGGAGTAGATGGCTGTGATAACGAAGATTATACAATTGACATCTTTACTCGATACAAAAAAAGGGGGCAGATATTAGCTGTCCCCTTTTTTTGCATCATGCAGTTATGCTAATTTGATGAAATTGTTCCTGAGCTGTCTGTTGAATAAGTCTTGTTGCCGCTGGCATGACTTGCCGTAATGGAAAGGTTCGTGCTGTAACCTGTCGCCGCTGCTGTTACATTAGCTGTCGATTTAAATCCATAGTTTCCTGCCAGAACTGCGATACCAGTGATGCTTGCTGACGGCGAATCACTGAAAAACGCCTGCGCTGCCGTATAGGCATTCTTAACATCCGCATTCGCCGCCGCATTGTAACCCCTGGTCCTGTACGCCGTGAACTGCGGGATGGCGATGGCTGCCAGGATACCGATGATCGCGATAACGATCATGAGCTCGATGAGGGTGAAACCCTTCTGCCCTTTTCTTTTACGAAATACTTTCATTATTCCTTGTTCTCCTTTCAATGTTTTTTTGGATTTTGAACCTATTAACTACTAATATTATACAAATTTACCGAACTAACTCTATCCTCCCCCCTTCCTGAATACAAAATTATTCTGGACTTATTACCCCGCTACTGTCTGTCGAATATGTTTTCGTCCCACTGCTGTGGTATGAGCTGACGGCTAATGAATTAATATCTCCTGAAGCGTTTGTCGTTACTAAGGAAGAAGATTTGAATCCGTAGCCTGTCAATGCATTTACATCAGTAAGGCTGGCGGCAGGTGAATCGCTGAAAAAAGCCTGCGCGGCTGTGTATGCATTCTTAAGATCAGACCTTGCATTTGTGTTGTAACCTCTTTGCCTATATGCACTGAATTGGGGAATGGCAATTGCCGCCAAGATACCGATGATAGCAATTACGATCATAAGTTCGATAAGCGTAAACCCCTTGACAGCTCTTTTCCTACAAGACATCTCCGTCATTAATTCACCTTAGAAAAGTATGCCTTAATCCAAGCAACGGTCGTGCCAATGACCAAATAATATATCTTGTAAAGTTAATTTTTTAAAGCTTTTGAATTCAAGGCATATTTCAATTATCTCTTAATGATCCCCTTCTCCTTCTCTGAATTCATGACCACATAGTGGTGATTTTCACCAGTCCGCGGTTATTTACAGCAAGGATGAGGTTTACACCATGAAAACCTGGGGCGTCACAATGGGAATCACCTGGAAAGATTGCAGATCCGTCAGATGATGATCACCGGAGAGGATAAAATCGGCTTTCCCCTTACTGCACACTCCAGATAACGATTATCCGCGGGATCATTCTGAATGGCATCCACCCCGAAATTTCCTTCCGTCATCATAGAAATGGAACGGAGCCTTTTGATAAACAAATCAAGATATTCGGAGCTTTTACCGTGGCGTTGTACGATTTTCGGATATCGGAGCACCGCATCAATCTCCGTAATAACCGCCTCTGACATGAGGAGGGAATCCGGTCTGTTTCGATCAGCGACAGGATTTTCGACGGATTAGAAGCCGGTTTCATGAGAGCACTGACAAACTGATTGGCATCCAGGACAATACGGATCATTGCGTTGGGATACCTTCCCGGTAAACCTTTATGGCCTCGTCTATATCCTGGGAAACGGCTATGATGTCTTGATTCTTTTCCCCGCCTGCCTGAATCTCTGCTGTACTGCAAGATCCTGAAAGTTATGAAATGTAAAATAATATTGAGCAGATTACAGGGTCGGCATATTACGGGGTCAGGGCTATGCGAAAAACCATGTAGCGTCAGGTCATGGCCCCAGGAGATTGGATGACCTTCATCAACCAGCCCGGATATTTATGCCATGGCATGGCAATGTTGTTCATGGGCATGGGAGTTTCCCGGGCAACGCGACAAACCAGGATGCCGGTCTCGGCCGCATCAGCCCCAGCCAGGGTTTTGAATTTCTGTAATGGCTTGATATGATTGATGTTTGGTGTTGCCGTCAGCTTGATCTCAACGGGGACAAGTTTGCCGTTGCATTGGATCAGCAGGTCCACTTCCAAACCGTCGTGTGAACGCCAGAAATAGATATCCGGCTTGCTGCCGTTCAAAGTAAAGACCTTGACTGTCTCACTAACAATAAATCCTTCCATCAAGGCGCCTCCCATAGCGCCGGCCAGCGCGGATGGACCGTCCGGTTGTTTTGTCAGGCTGCAGATCAAAGCGGTGTCCAGGAAATAACTCTTCGGCGTTTTCACCAGTCGCTTCCCATAATTTTTGAACCAGGGCGGTAGTTTATAAATCAGCCAGGATGCTTCCAGAACGCCGGTCCAGGACTTTACGGTGGGAAGGGTCACACCGCATTGTCCCGCGATAGCCGCGGCATTGAACATTTGAGAATGAAAGGCCGCCGTCAATCCCAAAAATAATTCGAAGCTTCTGAGATCTCTTATATTTTGCAGTTGACGAACATCCCGTTCCAGGTAAGTCTGGATGTAGGAGCTGACCCATAAATCCCGTTTTTCGCCAGCCAGGGCCGGTTCCGGATAACCGCCATTCCAGATGCTGTTTTCCAGCGCATCATCTCCTTCTTTCCTGAATTCGAGGATGCTGAAAGGCAGCAGATTGAGGATAGCGATCCTCCCAGCCAATGATTCGGTGACATTCTTCATCATTGAAAACTGCTGCGAACCGGTGAGCAGCCATTTCCCGTAGCGGCGCCGGTCTTGATCGATGCGGATCTTCAGATAGGGGAAGAGCTCCGGAACATACTGGACCTCGTCGAGGATGACGGTTTTATCGCCAAATGCAGCGAGGAAGCCCTGAGGATCATGGCGGGCAAAATCCCGGGTAAAAGGGTCATCAAGGCTGGCATAAGCGGTGGCGTCGTCAAATTCCTGTTGCAAGAAGGTCGTCTTTCCAGACTGGCGCGGACCGGTGAGGATCACAGCCGGAAATTGGTCGGCAGCTCTGGTCATGGTGGTCTTCAGAAAACGGGGAATATACATTCTGCATATTCTAAAATTGAATTTTATAATTGTCAAGAATAATTATGGTGCGCCATTATGGAAGATATTTCCAGTGGGAAAACATGGACTACGAATAAGGAAGATTGATAAGTAAGTTTGTCCCAATGCGGCACAAAGGGTACAATGCAGCATATTCGATGCATATTAAGGCTTGACCTCCATAATGCATCGTATATCATGCTTATATGCTTTTCATCATCGGCAATGAAATCAAAAAGGTCCGCAAGAGCCGGAAGCTTTCCCAGGCCGGGCTGGCCAAGGCGCTGGGCATGAGCCGGACGACCATCGGGCAGATCGAAAGCGGGATGGTACGGGAAATCGGCGTGCGCAAGCTCTTCCGGATACTCGCATATCTTGGTCTCGAACTGCGCGTGCGGCCAGCGGGAAGGCCTCCGACCCTGGAAGAGCTACGCGAGGAGAATGAGAGATGATGCCAAGTGTCAACGCCCTGGCCGTATGGGCCGCAAACCGGCGCTCCGGCCTGATCGCACGGGAGCAGCGCGACCGATATGTATTCGCCTACAACCGGGATGCCGAAGATCCGGACCAAGTTTTTCTGACGATGCCGGTGCGCCCGGAGAGTTGGTCCAGCCGCGAGCTGCACCCCATATTTCAGATGAATCTGCCGTAGGGGCACTGCGGGAGGCGATCCGCCGGGCCATTGCCAAGGTGATCGGCGCGGCGGGCATTGATCTGAAGGCTATGGGTTCTTTGCTCGCTATTTGAGAGAGAGGTGAACTTTCAACGCCCTCTCGATGGCTTCCACATCTTTCTCTTCCAGAGCGCCGATATATTTTATCAGTCTGCCTTTATCGAGGTTGCGAATCTGATCCGCCTTGATTTTGGAATCTTTGGGCAAAGAGGTACGGGGGCTGTATCGTTCACCCGGCAAGAAATGGGTTTTCTATCAGGATTCCTTCGATTCGCTGCCCATGATTCATGTCCTCGCTGAGGATTTTATCCGCCTTAAGAATTCTGGCCGCGGCCACAATCAAAGCATCCCAGAAGGACAGATTACTCCTCGCTTCTATTTCCGATGCCGACAGGACCGTCTCGGCATCGTTTAAATGCACCGGCCACACCATATAATTTCTGATCATCTCCCGGGCGCGGCTTCTCTCCAGAGGTGAGATTATCTTACGGGTGACGGTAACATAAAATTCCTGCAAAACCTGCGTGCTGATTACCCCGGCATTAGTATCCCATAGATCCTCGATTATGGCCGCGGCCGTATAATGGCGATCGCCGGCGGCTAAATCATGGGCATAGACAAGAATGTTGGTATCAATAAATATCTTATCGCTCATAGAGTTCATCCCGCGCTGGATATCTTGAACATCCTGAATTGAAACCGGTTTTCATCTGGACAATTGCCCGCTGTTTGGCCGTTTCGTAATTCCTGGCAGCCCGAATAAGTTTTTCCAGCTCCTCGCGGAGCATCCTGTTGAGGGAGGTTCCTCTTTGAGCCGCAATGACCTTGCCGGCATTGATCAACTCTTTGTCGAGAGTGATGGTGATATTCTGTTTCATCCTGCCGTCTCCTTTCCCTTTACACGTTATTTACGTGTAACATGGTGAGGCAGAGATATCAACACATACTTTCACCTGAAAATGCGCTCCTATGTGTTTGAGTTACTTAGTTAATTAATTTCCTCCCTTTCAAGGGGAGGATCAAGGTGGGGATGGGTCTGCACTATATTTTCATCCCCCCTTTATGACGGCCGGCCGTCATGAGCGCTTCATCACGGGGTTCAGATCTTTATTTTCCAGCATCCCGGCATGCAGCGGTCGGGCCTTATTGGGGAGCTTTGTCCCATAAGGACTTGAGCGTCTCGGACCAGCTCGGCACCTTCTGAATCTCATCTATGACAAGAAGTGTTTTCCCTCCCATGGATAGCGCTTTTTGCCACTGTTCAAGCAGCCATGTTCGGTCCGTATTCAGGAGGTCATCCGCATTGGCATAATGGCCGGCATAAGGGTAGCGGGCCAGAAGCTGCTTGAGTCCCGTTGTTTTCCCAACCTGACGCGGCCCCACCAAGACCTGAATGCGCGGGTTTTCGGCAATTAGTCGCTGTTCGAGTTGAGAAACAAATGATCGTTCGTAGGCATTGTTCATGAGGACGTGGTAAGCCATTTTGGAAGTTATGTCTATTAAAAATCAGCGGAGAGCATTGTCCTTGACATTACGGCAAATAATTTCTATTCAATGTGCCGGCAAAAACGGGTAATAACAGGGAGAAGCAGGCCATGTACGAAGTGACGATCAAGAAATCCTTTGCCGCCGCCCATATCCTCAAGGAGATCGGCGGTAAATGCGAAGATCTCCACGGCCACAATTTCCTGGTGGAGGTCACCGCCGCGGGCGACCGCCTCAACGATGAGGAACTCCTCATCGATTTCCGGGATTTGAAGCGGTGGACCAATGAAATCCTTGAGGAGCTGGACCATAAATATCTCAATGAAGTTGACGCCTTCCGGGATATAAACCCCTCATCGGAGCGGGTGGCGAAATATATCCATGACCGGTTGGCGCCCCAGGTGCAGGCCGTGAATCTACGGGTGACCTGCGTAACGGTCTGGGAATCGGACAACTCCCGGGTGGCATACCGGCCATGATCGACGTCCAGAACCGCCGGGATCACCGGAAGATCGAGATCACCAAGGTGGGCGTCAAGGGGATCAAGTACCCCATCATCGTCCTGGACCGCGCCTCCGGCACCCAGCCGGTGAACGCCACGATCAACATGTACGTCAATCTGCCCCACCATTTCAAAGGGACCCACATGAGCCGCTTCGTGGAAATCCTGAATGAATTCCGGGGGCAGATCAACATCAAGACCTTCCACGTAATCCTGGAGAAGGTGCGGGAGAAGCTCCGGGCCGAATCGGCCCACATGGAGATCTTCTTCCCCTATTTTATCGAGAAGACGGCGCCGATGACGAAGGCCAAGAGCCTCATGGAATACAAATGCCTCTTCTGCGGCTCCCTGAACGAACGGGGAGCGGACTTTCAGGTGGGCGTCATCGTCCCCGTGACGACGCTGTGCCCCTGCTCCAAGGAGATCAGCGAGCGGGGCGCCCACAATCAGCGCAGCATCGTCACCGTCAAGGTGCGGTTCCGGAAGTTCTTCTGGATCGAGGATCTGATCCGCATCGTGGAGGATTCGGCCAGCGGGGAGGTCTATGCCCTCCTCAAGCGCCCCGATGAGAAATTCGTCACGGAGCGGGCGTACGAGAATCCCATGTTCGTCGAGGACGTGGTCCGGAATGTCGCCGCCCGCCTGAAGGAACACGATAATTTCCCCTCCTACACCGTGGAGGCGGAAAACTACGAGAGCATCCACAATCACAGCGCCTATGCCTACGTGGAGGGAAAATGACGGAAAAAACGAAGGGGAACGATTTCTTCAACATCTACACCCACGGTTTCATCCGCGCCGCGGTATGCATTCCGGAGGTGAAGGTGGCCGATGTGGATTTCAACGTCCTGGCCACGATAAAGCTGGCCCGGCGGGCGGCGGCCAATCACGCCGTCTTCGCCCTCTTCCCGGAGTTGGGGATCTCGGCCTATTCCAACGAGGACCTCTTCCATCAGGAGGCCCTGCTGCTGGCAGTCCGGGAGGCCTTGGGGAAGATAGTCGCCGCCTCCCGGCGGCTCCGGCCTGTCATCGTCGTCGGGGCCCCTCTCCAGGTGGACGATCGGCTCTTCAACTGCGGCGTTATCATCCACCGGAGCCGGATCCTCGGCGTTGCCGTCAAGTCCTATCTGCCCAACTACCGGGAATTCTACGAGCGCCGCCAGTTCACCCCCGCCGAGGAGGCGATCGCGGCCACTATCGACCTGTGCGGCCAGGAAGGCATTCCCTTCGGGGCGGATCTGATCTTCACGGCACGGAACATCCCCCACTGCCGCTTCTACCTCGAGCTCTGCGAGGACGTCTGGGTCCCCATCCCGCCCTCCAGTTTCGCCGCCCTGGCCGGGGCGACGCTCATCGGCAATCTCTCGGCGTCGAACATCACCATCGGAAAATCAGACTACCGCCGTAGCCTGGCGGCCAACCAGTCGGCCCGCTGTGTCGCCGCCTACCTGTACGCCGCGGCCGGTCCGGGTGAATCGACGACGGATCTGGCTTGGGACGGCCACGCCATGATCCACGAAAACGGCAATCTCCTGGCGGAATCGGCCCGCTTCGCCCCGGAGGCGCAGATCATCTATGCCGACATCGATCTGGACCGCCTGGCCCAGGACCGGATGCGCCTCACAAGCTTCAGCCAGAACGCCCGGTCCCACGGCGAGCGGGTGCGGGCCTTCCGGACCGTCAATTTCGATCTCGATGTCCCCCGGGGAACGAGAATTCTTCTGGCCCGGGAATACCCCCGTTTCCCTTACATCCCCGCCGACCCCGGCAAGCGGGACCAGCGATGTTACGAGGCCTACAACATCCAGGTCCAGGGGCTCGCCAAACGACTCCAGGCAGCAGGGATCGGCAACGTGGTCATCGGTATCTCCGGCGGCCTGGATTCCACCCACGCCCTCATCGTGGCGGCCCGGACCATGGATCTCCTCAAGCTGCCCCGGAGCAACATCAAGGCCTACACCATGCCGGGCTTCGCCACCACGGACAAGACCTACACCAATTCCCTCCGGCTGATGAAGGTTCTGGGGGTGGAGGCCAACGAGCTGGACATCCGCCCGAGCTGCCTCCAGATGCTCGAGGACGTTCGGCACCCCTTCGTGGAGGGAAAGCCGGTTTACGATATCACCTTTGAAAACATCCAGGCGGGAGAGCGAACCTCCCACCTTTTCCGGCTGGCCAACATGCGCCGGGCACTGGTATTGGGCACGGGCGATCTGAGCGAGCTGGCCCTGGGGTGGTGCACCTACGGCGTCGGCGATCACATGTCCCACTACAACGTCAACGCCAGCGTCCCCAAGACACTGATCCAGCATCTGATCCGCTGGGTGGCCGACACGGTGGTGTTTTCACCGGAGACGTCGGCGGTGCTCATCGACATCCTCGGCACGGAGATCAGTCCGGAACTCATCCCCGGCGCCGCCGGGACCCAGCCGGCCCAGAAGACCGAGGCGGTCATCGGCCCATACGAACTCCAGGACTTCAACAACTTCTACGTCACCCGTTTCGGCTACCTGCCTACTAAGATCGCCTTCATGGCCTACTGTACCTGGCGGGACGCCGGGCGGGGAAGTTGGCCGGATATCCCGGAGGATAAGAGACGCCAGTACTCCATCGGAGAGATCAGAGGCTGGCTGGAGGTTTATCTGTACCGCTTCTTCAAGACGAGCCAGTTCAAGCGCTCCTGCATCCCCAACGGCCCGAAGGTGGGGTCCGGGGGCTCCCTGTCACCCCGGGGGGATTACCGGGCGCCCAGCGACAGCGAGGCGGCGGTCTGGCTGGAGAATGCCCGGTTGATCCCGGAGGAGGAATGAAGGGGGAGTCTGAGGACAGAATGTTTTACCAGGTGAGGTGCAAAAGATGAGACGACAGCAATACAAGGACTTCGACGCCACGGAGCTTTTCTGCCCCCGCTGCCGGCGGGCCGTACCCGTCCGGAAGCGGCTGCTCCTGGTCTTGTCCGAAGGGGAAAAATACGACTACACCTGCGTTTACTGCGGAACCTCCGCCGGGGACAAGCTGGTGAAGGACAACGACGGGGTTAAAATACTGCTCAAGTAAAATAATGAAGAAAAAGGCCGCCGTCCCGGATGGGGCAGCGGCCTTTGTTTGTTTAGCCTGTAGCGAGCGAAGATTTCCGGCCGGGCAAGCCCGGAGTCCATCTTCTCCCTC
>CAZNDG010000045.1:0-1703 GCA_964571695.1 uncultured Syntrophus sp. | reverse complement strand
TCTCGGTGAAGCGCTTGGGATCCTGGGGGGTCATGACCATCATTCTCCAGCAGAAAGACGCAAAGTCATTGGCGCCGCCGCTGCCGGGGAAGCGAACCTTCGGTTTCTGATGATCCGGCCCGATGCGGGTGGAGTTCAGGTTGCCGTACATATCGATCTGGGCGCCGCCGAGGAAGGTGTAGTCCAGCATGCCGCGGCAGGCTGTTTCCATGATCTCGGGCATGGAGCTGGCCATGAGGGCCTTCCAGGTAGTCCGGGAATCACCGACGGAGATGGGCATCTCGGGGATCAGGGGAGCAGCGCCGCCCGCTTCGAACAGGATAACCAGGTTCGGCGAGTGGGCCTTCTGGGCCAGCATGGCGGCCGCGCAGGGAGCGCCGGTGCCGACGCCGACGGAAGCACCGTCTTCGAGTTCCCTCGCCGCGGTGCAGATCATCAATTCCATTGTGTTGTAGTTTGCCATAATCTCTTATCTCCTCCTTTCTAATCCCTGGCGCCGATCATCAGCCATTCTTTCTGTCTGAGTTTCAGCATCTTGTGCATGCCGCCGTTTTTCTCGATGTACTCGTAGTGATCCTTGCAACTGTAGATGTTCTTGTCGAGGAATTTCTTGAATTCCTCGGGATCGTTTTCCACCTTCAGCCATTCCCGCAGGTGGTCTTCATCGGAGAAATACTCGGCGTACATGTTGCCGGGATAGCTTCCAAAAGGCTGTTCGATGATGGCATCGACGCACCAGTAGGGGATGAACGTCGAAGTGGGATCACGACGGATCTCATCGGTGGGGATCAGCCTTTCGCAGGTCACGATAACCTTCTTGGACGAGCGGGCCAGATCGTAGTCGGACATGAGGATGCCCTTGGTCCGGCAGTTGCCGTAGATGTCCGCCTCGTGGACATGGAGGAGCCCCACGTCGGAGTACAACGCCGGCACTAAAGCGTACTTGGTCCCCGTGAAGGGGCAGTTTACCATTTTCGCGCCGCTGTACTTGAACGTATCGGTCCCCATCATATTGCGGATGGGATGGAACGACACGCCGGCGCAGGCAGCCTTGAAGCGCACGGACAGGGTATAGTTCGTCCACTCGCATACTTCCACCTCGCCGCTCTCCATGTACTTCCTTGCATTGGGGGAAAGCCCCCGGGCTTCGAGACCGACGATGTAAGCGATGTCGCACCGGCTAAAACACTTTCCAGCCGAAAGGATCTGGAAGTCATGGGTTGCCGTATGACCGGCCAAGCCCAGATTCTTCTTCCCCTGCCGGACGATCTCATGCAATACCGCCGCGGGAATCCTGTTCACGCCGAAACCGCCGATCGAAACGTAATCTCCGTCCTTTACAAGTCTCTCGACCGCTTCCTTGACGGTCGTCAGCTTGCTCTCCAGTTTGCGGCTCTTCTGCCTGAAAAACTCTCGGGCCTTGTCCGCATCGGGATCCGTAAAGATCCTGCCGACTCCTTGTGCAATAACGTCCACTGAACCTACCTCCTTCTCTTTATTATGTTACGTTTTATCTGCCTATTCCTATACACCTGTACGGTTCGTAAGCATTCTACATGAATTTAAAATAATCAAGGGGTTATAACGACTGCGGTGTAACGAAGGCCTCTTAGCACAAGAAGCAGTGGGACGCAAGGAAAATATTCGGTTTCTTGTCACCGATGTTTCCTTGCCAGGGCGGCCTTCAGCTTCTCTCCCAGAGC
>CAZNDG010000044.1:2523-22219 GCA_964571695.1 uncultured Syntrophus sp. | reverse complement strand
CGTCCCGGCGACATCATCGTGGCGGGGGAAAACTTCGGCTGCGGCTCCTCCCGGGAACACGCCCCCATCGCCATCAAGGCGGCGGGGATCGCCGGCGTCGTCGCCCGGAGCTTTGCCCGGATCTTCTACCGCAGCTCCTTCAACACGGGTCTGCCGATCTTCGAGTCGGCAACGCTCTACGATGCCGTCCGGGAGGGCGACGAGATCGAGGTGGACGGAGACGCGGGCGTGATCACCATCACGGGGAAAGAACCGCGGCAGCTAAAAATCGAGCCCATTCCCCCCTTCATGCAGGAGTTGATCGCCGCGGGGGGGCTGATGGCGTACCTGAAAAAGCGCCCGTGAAAGAGGAGTTTTTAAGTGAAGAAAAAGAGTAAAATAGCGGTCTTTCCCGGTGACGGCATCGGGGTGGAGGTGATCCGGGAAGCCGTAAAGATCCTGGACGCCCTGGCGGCAAAAACCGGCGCAAGTTTTGACCTTGAGTACGGACTGATCGGCGGGGCGGCGTATGACGCCTGCGGCGCCCCCTTTCCGGCGGAGAGCCTGGAGCTGGCCCTGGCCGGCGACGCCGTCCTCCTTGGGGCGGTGGGAGGGCCCAAGTGGGAGGGCCTCGATTACCGCGTCCGGCCGGAGCGGGCCCTCCTGGGCCTTCGGGAAAAACTCCGTCTTTTCGCTAATTTACGGCCGGTGAATGTCTATGACGAACTTATCGCCGCCTCGCCCCTGAAGGCGGAGATCGTCCGGGGCATCGACATCCTCATCATCCGGGAGCTCACCGGGGATCTCTACTTCGGCCGGCCCCGGGGCGTCCGGGTGGAAAACGGGCAGCGCATCGGCGTCAACACCCTGGTTTACACGGAAGAGGAGATCCGGCGCATCGCCCGGGTGGCCTTCGCGGCGGCGCAGAGGCGGCGGAAGCGGCTCCTCTCCGTGGACAAGGCCAACGTCCTGGAAAGCACCCAGCTCTGGCGGGACGTGGTGACGGAGGTGGGGAGGGACTATCCCGACGTGGAGCTGCGCCACATGTACGTGGACAACTGCGCTATGCAACTCGTCTCCCATCCCGCCCAGTTCGACGTCATCGTGACGACCAACATGTTCGGCGACATCCTCAGCGACGAGGCGGCCATGATCACCGGTTCCATCGGCATGCTCCCCTCGGCCAGCCTGGGGGAGCGGGGGGGGATGTACGAACCCATCCACGGTTCCGCCCCGGACATCGCCGGCCGGGACATCGCCAATCCCCTGGCCACGATCCTTTCCGTGGCCATGATGCTCCGCCACTCCCTGGGCATGCCCGGAGAGGCGGAAATGGTCGAGGCGGCGGTCCGTCAGGTCCTCCGGGACGGCTATCGGACGAAGGACATTTCTCATGAAGGTGCAACCCTGGTGGGCACCGCCGCCATGGGTGACGCCGTCGTGGCCAGATTGCTCTCTTGATCGTGTCTCTTGACCCACTTTGACACGGGGGTAACTGCCGAGATCCTCATGGACAGAAAATCAGAAAAAATGAGTGCCGGAGCCGTTCCCACGGAGCAGGCACTGCTGCGGCTGGCGGCGATCGTCCAGTCATCCAACGACGCCATAATCGGGAAAGACCCCGCGGGGATCATCCAGAGCTGGAACCCGGCAGCGGAGAAAATTTATGGCTATACCGCCGCCGAAACATTGGGTAAGCACATTTCCTTAATAATTCCGCATGGCTATCAGGAAGAGGTCGTCACCATCCTGCAAAAAGTCGTCCGGGGGAAACGGGTCGATCATTACCAGACCAAGCGTCGCCGCAAGGACGGCCGTCTGATCGACGTTTCCCTCACCGTATCCCCGATTAAAGACAGCCGGGGGAAAATCATCGGCTCTTCCTCCATCGCCCAGGACATTACCGAACGGATGCGGGCGGAAGCGGCGTTGCAGGCCAGCGAAACCAGCCTCCGGGAGGCGCAGCGGATCGCCCAGATCGGGAATTGGGAATGGAACCTGCAGACGAACGAGCTTACCTGCTCCGAAGAGATGTGCCGTATCTTCGGCCTCGAACGTAATGAATCAGCGCCCAGCTATGAAAAGCTCATGCAAGTGGTCCATCCCGACGACCGGGAGCTGCTCGACCGCTCGCTCCGGGAATCCGTGCGCCAGGGGAAAGGCTTTGCTCTGGAACATCGCCTCCTGCGGTACGACCGTTCCGTCCGCATCGTTCATGAACAGGGCGAAGTATTTCGCGATGCATCGGGAAATACGATCCGGATGTTTGGTACGGTGCGCGATCTAACCGACCTTGCCCTCAGCCGCCTGGAGATGCAGAAATTGGCCATGGCGGTGGAACAGTCGTCGGACTGGATTCTCATTACGGATCGAAAGGGGCGGATCGAATATGTCAACGACGCCGTGGAAGATATGACCGGTTACCGCCGCGAGGAACTTCTGGGCCAGACGCCGCGAATCTTCAAGTCGGGCAGGCATGACGACGATTTTTACCGCTCACTCTGGGACACCATCCTATCCGGTCAACCCTACCGGGCCATCGTCACCAACAGGCGCAAAGACGGCCGCTTTTTCGATGTCTATCACAGCATCACCCCGATGAAGGATCCCTGGGGAAACGTCACCCACTTCGTCGCCACCTCCAAGGACATCACCCAGCAAAAACTGTTGGAAGAAAAGCTGAATTATCTCTCCCATTATGATGTCCTGACGGAACTGCCCAACCGGATGCTTTTCCGGGACCGACTTCATCAGGCCATCAACAGTGCCGAGCATCACCACCATCAGGTCGCCGTGATCTGCATCGATATCGACCGTTTCACCCTGATCAACGACGCCTATGGATATGAGGCCGGCGACCAGGTCCTCAGGGAGGTGGCACGCCGTTTTTCCAAGGCGGCCAGGGACGGCGATACGGTCTCCCGTCTGAGCGCCGACGAGTTCGGGGTTGTCCTGGCGGAGGTGACACATTCCGAAGACGTGGTGCAGGTTATCGACAAGTTGATGCACCGGATGGAGCAACCGATCGAGATTGCCAACACCGAAGTGACGCTGACGCTGAGCATGGGCATCTCCCTCTATCCCGGCGATGGCCTGGAAACGGAAGCCCTGCTCACCAATGCGGATATCGCCATGTCCCGGGCAAAAGGAACGGGGATGGACAACTACCAGTTTTTCATGTCCGACATGAACGTGCGGGCCTCGGAGTTCGTACTGATGGAGCGCCATCTTCGCAACGCCCTGAAAAAGGGCGAGTTTCTTTTACATTACCAGCCCTATTTCCAGGCGCAAACGGGAAAGATCGCCGGCATGGAGGCCCTGCTGCGCTGGCAGAGCGAAGATCTGGGACTGGTCATGCCGACCCGTTTTATCCCGGTCCTGGAAGATACGGGATTGATCATCCCGCTGGGCCAGTGGGTCCTTCAGACCGTCTGCGGGCAGTTGCAGGCGTGGCAAAACCGGGGGCTGGCCGTTGTGCCCGTGGCCTTCAATCTCTCCGCCGTGCAGTTCCGGCAGAAAGACCTGGGGGATGTCATCGAAGCCACGATCCGGGAAGCGGCCATTGACCCCCGGCAGCTAACCATGGAAATCACGGAGAGCACCTTCATGCAGGATTTGGCCTATTCGGGATTGATCCTGGAGCGTCTGAAGAAGCTGGGGATAAGGCTGGCCATCGACGATTTCGGCACCGGTTACTCCTCCCTGAGCTATCTGAAGCGCCTGCCCCTGGATCTTATCAAGATCGACATCTCCTTCGTCAGGGACATCATCACCAGCACTGACGATGCGGCCATCGTCGCCGCCATCGTCTCCCTTGCCCACAGTCTGAATCTCCACACGATCGCCGAGGGAGTGGAGACGTCGGCGCAATTGGATCTGCTCCGGCGCCTTGGCTGCGACCTCATCCAGGGTTTTCTCTTCAGCCGCCCGCGGCCGGCAGCGGATGTGGAGGTCTTGCTCCGGCAATTCGGTAATCGGGAATAAGAGGCCACAACGGCATATGGAAGCTATCGCCGACAATTTCTACATGCTCACCCTGCCCATGCCGTTTCGCCTGGGTCATGTCCATGCCTTTCTCCTGGTGCATAACGAGCGGCTTACCATGTTCGATACGGGCCTCAACACGCCGGAGACCTTGCTGCACATCGAGGAATCCCTGCACCGTATCGGCAGGGAAATCCGCGACATCGAGCGGATCCTGATCACCCACTACCACATCGACCACTGCGGCCTGGCCGGGCGGCTCCAGGACATTTCCGGGGCGTCCATCCACATGTCCGAGTGGAGCCGGCCCTTCATCATGGCGCGAAATGGCGAGGAAGCCGCCTTTATGGACCGCATCAAGGTCTTCTGCCGCCGCCACGGCCTGCCGGAAAAGGCCATCGCTTTCATCGGCGGTCTGCTGGGAACATTCAAAAAGGCCGGCAGCTCTTTCACCATCGACAGTTTTTACCGCGGCGAACAGCGGGAAGTCGTCGGGGGAAAGAAGATGCTGGTCCTGCCGACGCCGGGGCACACCCACGATCACCTTTCCTTCTTCTTCCCCCAGGAGCGCCTGCTCCTGTCCGGAGACCATGTACTGCCGGAGATCACCCCCAACCTAAGCCCCAACCTGTTCGTGGGCGATTTTCGTCCCCTCCAGAGCTTTCTCGATTCTCTGTCCCGGGTGGAGAGTTTGCCCATCGCGACGGTCTGCCCGGCCCATGGCCGGCCGTTTGCCAAACTCAAGGAAAGAATCGCCGAGATCCGGGCCCATCACCAGGTGCGGAAGAGCCTGACCCTGGCCTCGGTAAGAGGGGGGGCCAAGACCGCCTTTATGGTGTCACAGGACATCTTCGGGTCCGATCTGAACGAATTCGACCAGTTCCTCGCCCTTAACGAAACTTACGTTCATCTGGTCGAATTGCTTACGGAAGGGTTGATCCGGGAAGAAAGTGCTGAGAATCTGATCCTTTATGCTGCCTGAAACAAGGAGATTCACCCAGGGTTGAATTTGGCTGAGGGGCGAGGACTCGAACCTCAATCTTCAGGGCCAGAACCTGGCGTCCTACCATTAGACGACCCCTCAATGACTAAAATGCCGCTTGGCAGTTGCCTTAAAACCGGATCAACAAAAAGCAACTACCATGCCATAGCTTTAAACAGAATTTGTTTATGATATTCGACATGTTATCTTACCGGCACTGTCGCGGCAACGCGCATTTTTGTTCTTTTAATGCACAACAAGACTTTTTTGTTCTTAAAATCGCCGTGCTTCCCACCGGATAAAGGAAGCATCGGTGCTGTTCTCTTTAGTCTTTGACATGAAAAGGCATTCCCCCTATACTGATAGAGGTTGCATCAAACCCCGTAAGCGCGGCAAGGAGTACCCATGATGGATAAAAGCGGAGGCGACTCTGGGCAATGAATCCTTTCTTCTTTGAGTCCATCCCCGTAACCATGCCCCTTGGGGCCATCTACCGACGGCTGGGCTATCGCCGGAATGCCACCCGGCTCGATGCGGAGCGGCAACGGGAGATAGAGCGGTATCTGGGTGAAGCACAGGAATTGATCCACCTCCAGGGGACGGCCCGGCGGCAGCCCTGCAGGATAGAGCCGCCGGCGCGGGTCGTCCTGGATGAAGCGGTGGTTTTTGAAAGCCGGAAACTGGCCCGTTTCCTCAAGGATGCCGGCGAAGTGATTGTTATGGGCTCCACGGGCGGCGCCGCCATTATGGAGGCGATCCGGGCCGATATGGCCGGCGGGGAGGGAAACGCCATTCGTGGCGTAGTGCTGGACGCGGCGGCCAGCGAGATCGTCGATGCCGCCCTCGACTGGATCATGGCTTATTTCCGCCAGATCCTCCGGCGGGAGGGAAAGACGTTGCTCACCAGCCGCTTCTCCGCCGGCTATGGAGATTTTGCCTTGGAAAACCAGCGCCTTATCCATCAGTTACTTCAGATGGAGCGGCTCCGGGTGGCCATCACGGACACCTGCCTCATGGTGCCGGAAAAGTCGGTTACCGCCCTAACGGGTGTTGTCGCCCTCCCAACGAAAGAGGTGCGAGAGATGTTTGAATAAACCGCCTTTCCGGAGGCGCCGTTCCGCCGGACCAAGGCCGCTGCGCAGTGATATCCACTATTTAACTGTCTCGCAACAGCTCCTTGTATTCCTCCCCCTTATCAAGGGGAGATTAGGAGAGGGATGTACGGATTTTTTAATCATTCGGCATGATTTGGGAAAGGCGGATTTTGTGTTGTCTTTTCGCTTCACCGTGCTATAAGCATCCGCGCCGGCAGCGGCAGGATCATTAGGAGTAAAAAAATGAGCAAAAATCGCATTAAGTCTCTCCTGAAAAAAGGCATTCTCATCCTCGACGGCGCCACGGGAACGGAACTCCAGAAGCGCGGGATGCCCGGAGGCGTTTGCCCCGAGGCCTGGTGCGCCGAACACCCCCAGGTCCTCCAGGAGGTCCAGCGGGCCTACGCCGCTGCCGGGGCGGAAATAATCTACACCTGTACATTCGGGGCCAACCGCCTGAAATTAGGGGAATACGGGATCACCGACGTCCGGGGCCTCAATGAAAAGATGGCCCGTCTTTCCCGCCGGGCCGTCGGACCGGGGGTGCTCATCGCCGGCGATATCGGCCCCACCGGCCGGTTTGTCGAACCTTTCGGGGACCTTCCCTTCGAGGAGGCCGTGGCGGTGTTCAAGGAACAGGTGGCCGGTTTGCTCGCCGGCGGGGTGAACCTCTTCGTCATCGAGACGATGATGGACATCCAGGAGGCCCGGGCCGCGCTGCTCGCGGTAAAGGAAACCGGCGACTATTTCACCTGCGTCACCATGACTTACGAGCCCGGCGGCCGGACCTTGAACGGCACCGATCCGGTTACGGCCCTCATTACCCTCCAGAGTCTCGGGGCCGACGCCGTGGGCTGCAACTGCTCCGCCGGGCCGGCGGAGATGCTCCCCTGGATCGCCGCCATGAAATCCTGCGCCACCGTCCCCCTGGTGGCCAAACCCAACGCCGGCCTGCCCCGTCTAATAGGCAAGACAACCCATTTCGACATGGACGCCGCGGAATTCGGCGCCTGGGCGGCGCCCTTCGCTCAGGCCGGGGTCAACCTCCTGGGCGGCTGCTGCGGAACGACGCCGGAACACATCGCGGCGATCAAGGCGGCCACGGCCGGTCAATCACCGGAACCGCCCCGGCGCCGCGCCCTGGGGGCGGTAAGTTCCGCCCGGACCCACCTCCTTCTGGACCGGTCAAAGCCGCTGTTCGTCATCGGCGAGCGGCTCAATCCCACCGGGAAGAAGCAGCTCCAGCAGGAACTCCGGGACGGGAAAATGTCCCTGGTCCGCCAAATGGCAAGAGAACAGGAAAGTCAGGGGGCCGAGCTGCTGGACGTCAACGTGGGCGTGCCCGGCATCGACGAACCCCCGGCCATGCAGGCGGTCATCAAGGCGGTAACGGCCTCTTCCACCCTGCCCCTGGTCATCGATTCGCCGAAGCTGGCGACCATCGAGGCGGCCCTGCGCCTCTACCCGGGGCGGGCACTGATCAATTCCATCTCCGGGGAACGGGAAAAGGTGGAGAAGCTCCTGCCCCTGGCGGCAAAATACGGGGCGATGTTCATCCTCCTGCCCCTGACGGACGGGGAAATACCCGCAGCCGCCGCCGGTCGCGCCGCGATCGTGCGGCAGGTCTATAAGGAGGCCCGTCGTTACGGATACACCAAGGAGGACATCGTCGTGGACGGGCTGGTGATGACCGTGGCCGCCAATGCGGACGCCCCGGTGGAAACCCTCAAGACCGTATCCTGGGCGTCCCGGTCCTTCGGCTGCCGGACGGTCCTGGGCGTCTCCAATGTCTCTTTCGGACTGCCGGAGCGGAAGTGGCTGAACGCCGCCATGCTGGTTCTGGCCCAGGCGATGGGGCTGAACATGGCCATCGTCAATCCCGCCGGCGAGGAACTGCAGGCCGTCAAAAGAGCCGCCGACGTCCTGATGGGCAAGGATCGCCAGGCAACCCGCTACATCGCCGCCTATGCCGGATCCGCGGCCGGGACGGATGGCGCGGCGGTCCCGGCCGGGGGAGGCAAACCCGCCGCCGGGAAAGAAGCCGCACCGGCGGAACGGATCTATCAGGCCATCCTGGAAGGGAACCGGGAAGATATCGTCGCCCTCATCGCCGCGGCCCTGCCGACGCTCGCCGCGGGGGAGCTGGTGGATAAACAGATGATTCCCGCCATCATGCGGGTGGGGGAACTCTATGAAAAGCAGACGTACTTTCTTCCGCAATTGATGGCCAGCGCCGAGGCCATGAAGAAGGGGCTGGCGCATCTGGAGCCGCTGCTGCAGGCCGCGGCCGACCGCCCCGCCGGCAAGGGGAGGATCATCCTGGCGACGGTGCAGGGAGACATTCACGACATCGGCAAGAACATCGTGGCCCTGATGCTCCGCAACCACGGCTACGAGGTAATCGATCTGGGCAAGGACGTGGCTGCCGGCACGCTCCTTAAGGCAATCAAAAAACACCGCCCGCGGGTGGTGGGTCTTTCCGCCCTCATGACCACCACGATGACGGCCATGCCGGATGTCATCGCCGCCGCCCGCCGTCAGGGCCTTGCCGTGCCGTTCATACTGGGCGGGGCCGTGGTCACCGCCGCCTATGCGGAGTCCCTGGGCGCCGCCTACGCCCGGGACAGCGTCGAGGCGGTGCGGGTGATCGACGGGCTCATCGGAGACAAAAAGGAAGCTCCTACAGACAGATAAATAATCCGCGAGCGCATCCGCTCTCCGGTCCGGGCGCCGGGAAGGCGGTTCATCGCCGGGACCTGTTCGCCCCGATGCCGACCCTCCCGCCGGGATTACGTCGATGCGCCGTAGAAACCGAAACAGGAAGGAGTCGTTTACCGCTATGACCGTTACCCAGATGAAGGACCGCCTCATCGAGATCATCATCGCCAAATCTTTTCAATACCGGGACGATCCGCCCTTCACCCTCGCCTCGGGCAAAACGAGCAATTACTACTTCAACTGCAAGCCGACCACCCTCGATCCCGAAGGGATGAACCTCATCGGGGGGCTCCTCTTTGCCATGCTTGCCGAGGCCGACGTCACGGCCGCGGGCGGCCTGACCCTGGGGGCCGACGCCTTGGCCAATGCCCTGGCGGTGATCTCCTTCCAGCAGGGGAAACCCATCAAGGCCTTCATCGTCCGCAAGGACGTGAAGGATCACGGGACCAAAAGCGCCCTGGAAGGGGACGTAAAAGCCGGCGAGCGGGTGGTCGTCCTCGACGACGTCATCACCACCGGCGGCTCGACGATCACGGCCATCGAGCGGGTCCGTGCGGCGGGACTGGTCGTCGACCGGGTCATCGCCCTGATCGACCGCGAAGAAGGGGGGAGGGAAAACATCCTGGCCTACATCCCCCGGGTGGAATCCGTGGTGACCCGCTCGGAAATCATGCGGGTTTACGAAAAAAATAGCTTGCTAAAACGGCCAGCGCTGCGGTAAAGGCACCGCCGAAACTGCATCCTAAATAGAGGAGAGATGTTCGCGAAACGCCTTCTATCCATAATCATCCCGGCGGCGCTGCTGATCCTGCTGGCAGCGGGAGAGATCCATTCCATTCCGGAACAATCCGTGGTGGTGGCCAAATACCGTTCCCCCTGTCTGGTCAACGGCGTACCCGAAGGATGGAAGCTCATGAAACACAGCGGCACCCCGAACATCAATCTGATCCGGGAAGGCGATGCCTATTATGTAAAGCTGAAGAGCGACCCCCGCTCCGGTTTCGGCATCGAGAGGCAGGTGAGGGTGGATCTCAAGGAGTATCCCTATCTGAATTGGACCTGGCGGGCCAACCGGCTTCCCCGGGGCGGCGATGTCCGCAAATCCGCCACGGATGACCAGGTGTTGCAGATCTATGTGGTCCTGCCGGCGACAGGCTTCCCGCAACAGGTCAACACGCCGATCCTTACCTATATCTGGGACAACGAAGCCCCGAAGGGACTGTCCATCCGCAGTCCCAAACCCCTGCTGAGAAAGATCCGCTATCTCGTCGTGCGCAACAAGACCGACCATCTGGGAAGCTGGTACACGGAAAAACGCAATGTTTACGAGGACTATAAACGTATTTTTAAGGACGTCCGCGGCGGGGAGCCCCTGGGGGCCACCCACGGCGTCCGGCTTTATATCAACTCGCAGAATACCAAAAGCTACGCCGAAGGCTGCATCGGGGAAATGTACTTCAGTAAAAATTGACCCTGACGGAGCCGGTTGTTTCCATTGTCTTCCCCCCGCCACGATGTGGAGGTTTCAGAATTGTTTCCGGTCGCGAAGAAAAAAACCGTTCTGATCGTCTTGATAATCCTCGCCTTTGCCGTCACCGCGGCTGCCGTGGGTCTTCATTTCTTCAGGCAGTTGCAGAACCTGGAGGCGTACCGGCAGACCATAGAGAACTACGCCCGCCAGGCCCTGGGACGGGACCTTCAATATGAGTCCGCCCGTCTTTCCTTCCGCTTCGGACCGGCCCTGACCTTCACCGGTGTCAAAATAGCCGAGAAGAGCGGACCCGAACCCTTCGCATCGGCGGCGGAAATCGCCGTGCGCATCGCCGTTTTACCCTACATCCTGGAAAAGAGACTCGTGGTCCGGGAAATCCGCCTGGAAGAACCCCGGATGCGGATTGTCCGGGATCGGGAGGGAAGGTGGAACATCTCCGACCTGTTCACCGCCAACGAGGCCCCGGCGGTGGATGTGGGGGGTATAACCGCGGCCGGGGGTGAAATCACCCTCGTCGATACGACCATAAAGGAAGGCGTTCTGGTCTTCACGGCCATCGATTTATATCTGGAGCGCTGGGAACGGGGGGCGACGGTCGCGTTTTCCCTCGCCGGCACGCTGGCGGGTAAAGGCGGGGACGGCCGTCTGTCCCTGGCGGGAAAGATGCGGTTGGCGAAGAAAACTGAGGACATATTGGAAAGCTCCCTGATCAGGACAAAGTTGCAGGCGGAACGACTCGATCTGGCCGGTCCCTGGCCGTGGTATCGCCGTTGGACACCCTTCGAGAAACTCGGCGGCCTCCTGACCGCCGAACTCGTCCTTACTGGCCCGGGGCAGGATTTCACCGCTTCCGGGTCCCTGGAAATAACCGGTCCGGAGCTGGCCTATCCACCCGTTTTTCCCGAAACGCTCAAGGCGGCCAGGCTGCGCCTGACCTGCGATCTGCACCGAACGCCCGGCGCGGTGGTCCTCAGCCGGGCGGAAGCCGCCCTGGACGACCTGAAGCTGCAGGGCAAAATGACTCTCAAAGATCTCCTCTCTCCGGATCCTTTTGTGGAGGCAACGGCCTCCTTGGCAGACTTCGATCTGGAAAGGCACGGAAATTTGATCCCTTACGGAATCATTCCCGCCTCCACCGGGGACTTCATCCGCAAATATGTCCGGGCGGGGGTATTTCATGTGGAGACGGGCGCCCTCAAGGGACGACTGAGCGAGCTGAAGACATGGGGCGCCTTTAACCGGGCAAGCGTCCTTCTCGTCAGAGCGAAGGTAACGAAGGGCCGCCTCGATTTCGGGGGGCAGACGCCCGCTTTCCAAGGGATCACCGGAGAGTTGACCCTGACGGAACGGGAGTTCTCCCTTCAGGGCATGGAAGGAAATTTCGGCACCGCTCCCTTTAACCTCACCGGAAAGATCGAGAATTACGCCCTGCCCGCGCCGGCAACCTATCCCTTCACCGCCTCCATCCGGCCCACAACCAAGGAACTGGCCTGGATTTTCGGGAACGAGGCGCTGGGAACATCTTCCTTCGCCGGCCATACTACGCTGAACTTCACCGGCCGGGGACCGGCGGCGGCTTATGAAGTGCGCGGGGAGTGGGATCTGGGGCCGGCCTCATACCGCTACGGGGAGTGGTTCGCCAAACCGGCCGGACGGACCAACTCGGCCCATTTCATGATAAAAATCGATGGCCAGGGAATGGACATCGCCCCTTGCCGTTTTTCTCTCCCTCCTCTCGAGATCGAGGCGGCGGCCTTTTATCCCTTTGCCGCCTCCGCCCGGAGCACCCGGTTTGCCGCGCAATCCAATCGCGTGACCTTACCGGATTTGAAGATCCTGTCCCCCGTTTTGACCAGGTATGAGGCCGCCGGGTTCGCCCAGGGGAAATTTAGCTTCAATACGAAGAACGGCAAGTCGGCCGGCGGTCTTTGGCAGGGCAGTATTTCCCTGCAGCAGGCGGCGTTCAAACCGTCGGCGCGTCTCCACCGGCTTCAGGATCTCACCGGGGTCATCCAATGGGAGGGGGAGACGCTCGCCACCTCCCGCCTCACGGGGAGGTACGGCAAGACGCCCTTCACCCTCGCCGGAACGAGGAAGGAATCACCCCAGCCCGTCTATCAGGGGAACCTGGCGATCCCCGCCTTCCAGATGGATGATCTGGGGGCCGGCAAACACCTGGCCGGTGTTCCGATCCGGGATTTGCTGGCCCATGTGACCTACAAACGAGACGTGCTGAGTTTTGCCGACCTTTCCTTCCGCCTGCGGGAAGGACGTGCCGCGGCGGCGGGAGAAACTCGTTTCGCCACCGCCACTGGTCCGGCGCGTCATCATTACCGGTTTCAGTTCTACGGCATGCCCGTGGCGGATCTCTTCCGGGAAGTGGACAAAGACCGGATGATCACCGGGACCGCTTCCGGCCGGGGGGAGTTGACGGCCGGCGGCGCCAACGACGAGGAGTTGTTGAAATCATTGGCGGGGAATCTCAGTTTGCGGATCGAAAAGGGCGCCATCAATAAATTCCCGGTCCTGGCCAAGATATTTTCCCTCCTCAATGTATCCCAGATCCTCCGGCTCCGTCTCCCGGACATGACGGCGGAAGGGATGACCTTCCGGAACATCACCACCACGATGGCCATCGAAAACGGCGTGGCGAGCACCAAGGATTTCTATCTGGACAGCGACGCTATGAACATCGTGGGCATGGGAAAAACGGACCTCGTGAGGCGCACCATCGATGCCACCGTCGGCCTGCAGCCATTGCAGACCGTCGATAAGGTGGTCAGCAGGATCCCCATCGCCGGATGGATTCTCACCGACGACGACCGGCGCCTCCTCACCGTATATTTCGAGGCCAAGGGACCGCTGGACAATCCCACCGTCCAGACCATACCCCTCCGGGGTTTGTCGGAGGAGACCTTCAATATGTTCAAGCGGGTCTTGAAGCTCCCGAAAAAACTCATCACCGACACCGGCGAAGTTCTTCATTAGCGATTCCATCGGCCAGGCGCAGGCGGTTTACGGCCAGATGGGCCTGCCGTACCGGTTCGGGGATGCGATAACCACGGCAGCACCGGCGGGCGACATCCCGGGCCCGAGCGAGGCTTATCCGGTGGCCCGGGGAGATGAAGACCGGGCGCACCCGCCGCTTCGTCCGCAACACCAGGCCGATAATCCGTTCCTTGTAAAGGAGGGGCTCTTCCTCCCCCGCTTCCGGGCCGGGCTCCCGGTAGTCGCCCACCAGCCGGGACTTGGCACAACCGATCGACGGCAGGTCGAGCCACAGTCCCAGGTGGGACGCCAGTCCGAAGCCCCGGGGATGGGCTATGCCGTGGCCGTCGAACATGACCGCATCCGGAATGGTGCGCAGCTCTGCCAGGGCCTCGAGGAGGATCGGACCTTCCCGGAAACTGAGGAAACCCGGTATGTAGGGAAAAGAGGCCCGGCCGATCGCCCGGGCCTCTTCCCGGACCATCAGGCCGGGATAGGAAAGCAGAACCACCACGGCAAAAAACAGGTCGCTGTGACGGTCATAGGAGATGTCGGCCCCGGCGATGCAGGTTATCCTATCCTCCGGCTCGGGATCGGCCAAGACAAGCTGTGTTCGGAGGTCGTTCTGAAGGGCGGCGGCGTTTTCCCGGGGAATGTCCCAGGAATGCAGCGGCCTTATCTTCAAGGCAGGAGCTCCCGGGCCCGAGCGACATCCCGCTCGATCTGGGCAATCAACGCGGCGGGTCCGCTGAACTTCACTTCCTCCCGCAATCTTTCCCAAAACATTACCTCCAGGGTCCGGCCGTAAATATCTTCATTAAAATCGAGTAGGTGCACTTCAATGGAAAGCCGCTCATCGGCGAAGGTGGGATTCAGTCCGATATTGAGGACGCTGCGGTAGGTCCGGCCGGCCAGCTTGGTAAGGGCCGCATAGACACCCCGGGCAGGCAGAAGGATCTTCTCCGGCTGGATATTGGCCGTGGGGAAGCCCAGAGAGGCCCCCCGGCGGTGACCGGCGACAACGACGCCCACCAGATTGTACGGCCGGCCCAGACAGGCCGCGGCCTTTTTTACATCGCCGGCCAGGATGGCATTGCGCACCAGGGTGCTGCTGATGATGTCTCCGTTGCTGGTGAAGGCGTTCATCACCTCGACCGCGAAGCCCAACTGCTCCCCCCGGGCGACGAGAAAGGCCTCGTTGCCCTCCTTTCCCCGGCCAAAGGTATAATCGTGGCCGATAAGGATCTTCCTGATCCTCAGTTTGTCCCAGAGGAGGCCGCAGACGAATTCCTGGGCCGTGGTTCGAGAAAATTCCAGGGAAAAAGGGATGATGAGCATCCCGTCCACCCCCTGGGCGGCAATTAGTTCGATCTTTTCCTCTATGGTTGTAATCAGATAAAAGGGACGGCGGTCGGGATGGAGGATCATCTTCGGATGGGGATCGAAGGTGATGACCGCCGCCCCGGCGCCGGCGCTGCGGGCCTGCCGGACCAGATTCTTAAACAGGTATTGATGCCCGCGGTGAACGCCGTCGAAGTTGCCGATGGTTACAAAGGAGCCTTTAAGCTCTGCCGGGATATCTTCAAGTTGTCGGATGGTTATCATAGGGCGCCACCATAACATGATTCCTTTTATTTTCAAGATCAATTTTGCTTGACAAGGAGACGACGACAAGTGTAAAAAACAGCTTCCGTAAAAATGCCGAAGTGGCGGAATTGGTAGACGCGCTAGGTTCAGGGTCTAGTGGGCGTACGCCTGTCCGGGTTCAAATCCCGGCTTCGGCACCATAAGAAAAACGGGGGGTTAGCTCGGAAGTTGGGTTAGCCCCCTTTTCCTTTTCAGGGGCTTGGTCATTACTTTGGTCACTACTTTTCAGGAAGCCTTCAAGTTGCTCGACAGCCTTCCTTGTATCCGCGTCATCAACCGTATCGTATCTGAGGAACATCTCCCTTGTTGAATGTCCGGTGATCTTCATGATAACCGATTCCGGAACACCCGATTTCCGCATGTTGGTATTGAAACAGTGACGGGTATCATGGAAGACAAACCCATCCTTTACGCTCCGTCCATAGGGAATACCGGCATCGAGGCAAGCCCTTTTCAAAGCCGTTCGGATGTCTTTGACAGGCTTCCCCTTGTAAAGGAACACATGGTTGTCGTGGATGGCCACGGGGATGTCCTTGAGCACATCGTGGAGGGCGCGACAAATCGGAATTGTCCGCGCTTCCCTATCCTTTGTGTCCGAGGCGGACAGTCTGATTACCAGGTTTTTCAGATCCACCTTGTCCCACGTCAGATTCAAAACCTCGCCCCGCCGCATCCCCGCATAAAAACCGGTGGCGACTATACCCCTCGTATGAGAAGGGAGGGCCTTCATTAGCCGATCGAATTCCTCCCTGGTTAGAACCCGGTCCCTCGCATTGGCATTATCCTTGAGCAGTTTCTTTACCCGTTTGAAAACCTTCACGACGTCACCGCTGATCAGGTCGTTATCAAACGCCTTGTTGATCACCGTTCTCGCGGCCCCTATCTCCTGGTCCACGTAAGAATCCGAGTAACCCTTCGCCTTCCTTTTTGCCTGGTAATTTTCCAAGTCCGCTGGCTTCAATTGGTTTGCGATCATATCGCCGAACTCGCTGTTGAAGCTGTCGAGATTAATGACCAGGGTAGGGTAATAGGCCTTTGATTTTACTTTCTCCAGTTTGAGATACCACTTCGCCAGTTCACTGAAACTCATCTTGTCATCGGGCTTGATATCAAAGATTCGGTTCTCCCGCTTCTGACTGCGCCTCTTTCCTTCAGCATCCCTTGCCTCCTGAATGGAAAAGCCTATGCACTCCCGTTTCTGTTTTTTTCCGGGAAGATAATAGCTGATCCAGAAGCGGACTCTCTGGGATCGCTTTGCTTTGTCCAGATCTTCGCCACAATGACAAAGCTTAGTTCTTATGCTTTGCTTCTTGTGGCAAACTGGACACTCTGCCAGTACCGCCATGTTCTTTTCCTCCTTTCTTTGCTGTTCCCGTTCGTTTAGGTGCCCGTTTCAACTCATCCCCTCTCAATTCGATATAGGCTAAAGCCAATTTCAAAAAAGAGGGTATCCTCATGATCCCACGCTCCCAGCGGGACACCGTCATCACGTCGACCTCCAGAATCCGGGCCAGCCGTCCCTGGGAATAGCCGTTCTTCTCCCGCCATTGTTTCAGTTCGTGGGATTCCATGCATGCTGTATAGACGTTTCGTCTATATTTCGCAAGCAATTTCATCAAGGGACCAGAAGTCGATTCCAGGTTCCCCGGCTACGCAGCCGGCAACGAGTCCAGGTATGCATCCAGATCCTTCACGTCGAAAAGGACCCTTCCGCCGATGCGCTTCGGCTTTATCGGAAAAGGATCGGCCGCCCTTGGTCCTATCCTGTTGCGAATGGTCTTGGATGCAAGCCCGAGATACAGAGCCGCCTCGTCTACAGACAACATTCTCGGCTTGATCTCCCTTTTCACCATGATCTCTTTCTTCATGATAACCTCTTTACACGAATCGCTTTTGAATGGCGGATTCTGATAACTGGATGTGGAACCTTCAGAAATCGCCCAAAACATCTTTCAGCTTGTCCGGGGCGCCTCGACGGAGCGGCGCATCATCTCTTTTTCCCGGCACCGCGCCCGACGCCTCCTTCGAGAGCATCTCGTAAACTTCCCTGCCGCCGACCGTGTCGAAATAAACCTTGAGGGCTCTCTGTATGACCCGCCCGCGGTCCGGCTGGAAAATCGAGCGGATCTTACGGATCAATTCCTCGTCAGTCAGGGTGATCCTCAGGGTGATTTCATGCTTCGCGGTCATTTCCTTGATTCCACGTCCAGCGCCTTCAGAAAACCCCTCGCGTTGGCATACTCGGGGCGATCGGGTACGTGAACGAGCGGCCGGTATTCCTCCGGGATGTGCTCCTGGAGATAATAGGCGCCTCCGCCGGCGATGATGACCTTCTCTGCACGCTGGATCCTCGCCGTCCACTTCGAGCGCACCTCCTGGATCAGCCAGTCCATATATTTCTCCGCCGACTCCCTGACCAGTTCGGAGAGATCCCGTTCTGCGCCGTATACCCGGATCCTGCCTTGGCGAAGCACGTCCTTCGATTCCTGCTCGGAAAGATCGAGCTGCATCCGGGCCTTGATTTCCCTGGCGAGGTCCAGGGAAATCTTCGATACCCCGTGCCTCTCCAGGGTGTCGGATTCGCCCTTGACGATCCGTCCCCGCTCGACCACGATAATGTCCACGGTGTTGAACCCGATGTCGAGAATGATCATGTCATGGTCCGTCCGCGTGTTGACGTCTCCCGCCTGGGACAGCCGGTAGTCCGCGAGAACCCCGAGACCCTGGGGATAGAACCGCGCGTTCAATTCCAGTACCTCGCGGCCCACCTCGATCCGCTGCAGGAGGGGAACGAGTTCCTTCAGGTTCGCGTCCGTGTAATGGGAAAGGGGGAGTCCCATGGCGACGTCCGTGACGAGTTCACCGGTCTTCCGGTGGATTTTCTTCACCGCCTTGAAGACGAAAAGGGGCGAGTACCTCTTCATGAACTCGAAGCTCCGCGTCGAAAAGGCGCCGAACAGGGCCTCCCTGCCGACGAGGTATTTCCTGCCTTGGTATTCGTATTCTTCGCCCCCTGCGAAGGCCGACAGATCTCCGACTTCCCGCTCCGCGTAAGCGATCGCCGTCGGGAACTTGAGCATCTCCAAAATTCCCTCGCGCTGGTAAACGGCCTTCACGTCTCCGTACCCGACATCCAGTCCCAGATTCATTTGCACACCTCCTTGATGTTCTTCTTAAGTTTTTGCCGACAGTTCCGTCGTTTCATCACTCAACCGAAATCGCGTTCATCCAGGTGATATCCCCGCCTGGCCAGGGCCTTTCGGAGCTTGAAGAGATTCACCCGGTATTGGAGCTCGTGTTCCCACGGATACACCGGGTCTTCCCGCTCATAGAGAAATCCCTTCCGGACGAGCGACTTGAGATGTTTCCTGATTTCATGCCTGCTCAAGGACGGAATCGGCTCTCCGAGGAGATCGTCCGCCGTTTTTTCCACCCAGCCGCTTTCGGGCGGATCGTCTTGGAACTCCTGTTCCCCGCGCGCACGTTCCTCGTGCATGAACTGGTCGAAATCCCAGAGGCGGCTGGTCCAGAAGAGAAACTTCCGCAAGATCACGGCCTCGGCATGGTGACCGATCGTGACCTCCAGGCCTTCCTTGAGAATCCGATTCGCGCGCCTGCCGGGCGAAACGAACGATTGAAGATGTGAACGGGACATTATCGGCGTTCGGTTCATGAACGGACCTCCTTCCTTAATTAAAGGCTGACGTGCATGGTCGAGTATTCGACCATTTTTCCCTTCCGGCGGGGTTTTTCGGTCGAATATTCTCCACGCCGGAAAACCCCGAAAATGATCCGGTACGGGCCTTCGCCTGAGTCAGCATAATAATGTTTATTATGTTCGTGCGATTGAGACACTTGCCGGGGCGAACCCGGTGTGCCATCGAATGGCAAATACTCGACCACCCGGAGAGCTTCCGGACCGTGCTCCGGACTATGGACACGTTATTTATTTTCATGCGCCTTCCCCCAGGCGGGTCAGCGCCCTCAGGATCTCCTGTGCGCCGGTGAATTTCTTCCTGCCGCCCGGCCCGTCGACGACGCAGGATGGTGTGGAATCGATCCGGTCATCCCTGAGATGTTTGCGGAAGGTTTCAAAGGCCTGAGAGGAATCGACGGACCGGCACTTCAGGCCCCCTTCGCCCAGAAAGCCTTCCAGGTCCGGCAGGCTCCGGATATTTTTCTCCGCCGCCTTGAAGAGGACGGCTCTCGCCCAGAGGATCTGGGAGATATCTCTTCTCCCAGTCACCATTCCCAGGAAACATTTCGCGTAGAGGATCGTTTCCCTGTGGACGGGCGTATCTACGAAGGTGACTGCGGCGATCCGCCGCCTGACCAAGTCGATGACGATCGGCTCCAGTTCCTGCTCCATCGAGCGGCAGGGAGGGCAGAAATAATCGGTGTATATCCTCACCTTGACGGGGCCGTTCCCAAAGGAAAGCATCCGGGTGTCTTCGGCGTAAGCCGGCGTCACCGACCCGGAAAAAAGGCAGAGGAACACGGATAACCCGATTGTGGCGAAGAGAATAGCCGCCGACGGCATGATCCTCTCAAGATGTATTGCGAAGAGAACGACGACTACGGCGGCGAAGGCGAGGCAATAGGGGCAGTAAACGCCGTTCATGACCTGGAAGCCGAGTAAAAAGACTTCCCCGCCCAAGCCCAGGGAAAGCAGGATCGCGCAGGCGGCGTTCTTCCCGAGGCCGCCGGCGGCCAGTACCGATCCCATGTAAAGCATGCCCAGGTACTTGAGATCCAAGCCGAGCATGGTTCCCCGCAGGTACATGCAGGATTCCGAGCAGAGGCTGTAGGCCG
>CAZNDG010000044.1:0-2423 GCA_964571695.1 uncultured Syntrophus sp. | reverse complement strand
AATTTCGCGAGCTGCGCCCTCAAGAGGACCCGGTCCCCGTAAACCACGCGTACGATCTCGACGGCATGTATATCCCCGTCCGCCAGGTGATCGCCATTGACCAGGCCCAGTTCCCGGAGGCGGTGAAACACCTTGAGTGGAAGCTCGTATTTCCTGGAGGCCTCTTCGAAGGTCATGCGCCCGCCTCGAAATATTTCCTGACCCGTTTCAGGCCGGTATCCCGGATTTCCTCAACCACCTGCCGTTTCACCGAGAGGATCTCGGCGATGTCCGTCGTCGTGTAGTACGTATCGCTCAGGAGATAGCGCCAGACCTTTCTCTGCTTCGTGGTCATTACCTGGAGAGCCATGTCGATGAGAGCTTCGACCATCTCCAGATCCTCCTTTCCCATGCCGGTTTCCTCCGCGAAGTCCTGGAAAAGATCCTGCGTGGGGGTGGGCGCGTATCCCCGCTCCGTGTAGTTTTCCCTGAATTCCTCGTAGCGGTTCCGGGTGACGGGATTGGAGGCCATCGTCCTGCTGTCGGCCGTGAAGAGGACCCAGAAGCAGGCCTCGAAAGGAATGCCCTGGTTCATGGAGACGTCCACGGCCGCGAGCGCCGCCGCGTAGGCCTGCTGTGTGAAATCCTCCAGGTCGTAGGGCGAGTAGCGCTGGAATTTTGCCGCCCTTCCTCTTATCTTTCTCATGTTCCGCTCGACCCACCGGACGGCCTCGTTTCGATGTGTCTCGCAATTCCCTTCCCGGGACGCGGTTGCCGCAGGTAATGCCATTGTCTCCTCCAGTTCAAAGTGTCTTCTCTCAGGTCCCCTGACTCACGCACCAATACGGTCAGGGCGGCTTCGCAAGCCGGCTGAAAACGGCGCCGATCCTGACGAGTTCCCTCTGCGACAAATCCCTTTTGTATTCCCGGTTTCTTTCGATATGGTCGCGTTCGTTGAATTTGCCGTACTCCACCTCGTAGATCTTGTTCGCGTACGGCCAGAGATCCTTCTTGGTGTCCTGCTCCTTCGCGATCCTCTGGAGGGTGTGGAGGATGGCCGCGGGGTTGAACTTCTTCTCGCTGAACTTGGCTTGGCACCACCGGTAGGCGTTGAACTTCCCGGGACTGATCGCGCCTCCGACCTCGCTGATCTCGTTCCTGAGTTCTTCGTCCGCGATGTGGGCCAGAAAATGGTTTCCCCTTGGCGAAGGGCTCTTTTTAGGCGGGTCCGTCTCCGGCGGACCGCATGAAGGGGGAGCCGGAGGCTGCTTATCTTCAGATAAGCTGTTTAAGGAATCCGGAATCAGAGAATCAGGAATCAGGATATCAGCAGGGCTTGCACGGTGCCCGAATGGTGCTTGCACTGGGCCGGAATGGTTCTCTTCCGGTGCTTGCACCGTGCTTGCCTGGCGCTTTTCCGGTTCCGGCATAGTGTCGGCATCGTGCCTGCCCGGTGCCGGTATGGTGCTCTTGGGTTCTTTCAGGTGGGGGTTCTGATGCCTGCTGAAGTGGACGATCTGGATGAAGCGGCGTCCTTCCGTTCCGTATCGGAGGATGAATGGGTCCTCTCCCGACGCCAGTGATGCAAGGAGGGATTCCGCGTCACAGGCATCGTAGGGAAGGATCTCTGCCTTGATCCTCGCAGGCCTGTCTTCGAGGCGCCCCTCCCGGTCCGCCATGCACCAGAGCCCCTGGAAGAGGATCCGCGCCAGCGGATCTTTGGCCGCGAGTTCCTCATTCTTGAAAAAACCAGGCTTGATGTTCCGTGCCCTCACGTCGGCTCCTTTCCCCGGAGATGCTTCGAGATCCCGGCAGTGCATGCGGATCACGGATCGATGGTGATCCGGCGCATGGGAAATCTCTAACCGAGGAAAGCGCGCGTGAAAACAACGGGGGGGCAACGGGGGTGGAGAATGATGGTCAGCTATCGATTATTATTTATGTTTTCTGGAAATGAGGGGGCAAAGGGAACTGAAAAGACGTCTTTTTAAGGGATGATGAAGCGGGGGTCCCCGCTCTGGGATGCTTCTTGATGACCTTTAGGCGAAGCCTTTTCTGATCACCAGAAGGATCGAAGTTCGTGTCGGTCAGTCATATCTTGTTGCTTTAATTTATTATCAGCCGTGTATTGAAGCAGATGCGGGCAAAATCCACTATCCTGGAAAGAACAGCGGGGGGATAGCGGGGCGGGTGCAAATGGGTCAAAAAAACCACACCAAGGGAGTGTCGCAAGTTTCCCCTGCATACGGTGAGAAGCTGGGTCCTCGTCACCCCAGTCATCCTCAGTGTAGAATATGTTTAGGTCCGCTTCTACGTGGCTGAAGACTCTCGCGTAAATTGAACACCCGCCTTCCGGCTATCGACCGGCTGGAGGGTTTCCATCCTGGCGGTAGATGGATCTACCGCCGCATGCTGGTTCCAGTCCAGGTCAACAGCGGTGTTTT
>CAZNDG010000043.1:0-22850 GCA_964571695.1 uncultured Syntrophus sp. | reverse complement strand
GAGCCTGCTCCTTGCAACCAATTGAATTTATTTAATAGTTAACCGGACAGGCGTGTACATATATCAAATCGGCCGTCCGGCGGATTCTTTCTTAAAAAAACACTCTGCGAAATTATGTCAGAGATAAGCCTTCGAGTCAACTATATCCGCGCAACCCCTTATGTATGTTAAGTATATCCTTTCGTGGCTATTCATGCCGCCGTCATTGCCCGAGAAAAGGCTCATCTTTGAAGGAAAAGATGGGCAAAGACCTTGGCATTGCCTACCATGTCGTCGATGAGGCAAAACTCATTGGGCTGGTGGGCCATCGGGGTCGTCCGGCACCAGACCGCCGCCTGATAATCTTGCCGGCGCAGGTAGGCCGCCACCGTGCCGGCGCCGATCCCCCGTGGCCGGGCCTGCACCCCATAAACCATCGATATCGCCTCCTGCAGGGCGATGACGATGGGGGCGCGGGCATCCGTAGCCGGCGGCGCCTGTACCTCCTGGACGGGAAGGATCTCGATCGTCACCCCCAGTTCCCTTTCGATGGTCCGGGCCGTTTCGGCCATGGCCTCTTTAATCGTTTGCAGTTCATGTCCCGGGAGGATCCGGCAATCCATATAGAAGTTGTCTTCGCCGGGAATGGTGTTTACATTCGGGACATTGGCATCTTTGCGGGTGGGCTCGAAGGTGCTTTCCGGGGGGTCGAAAAGGGGATCGACCGCGGGAAAGCGCTGGGGCAGGGCGTCGTGCAAGCGGACCGCCAGATGTGATGCGGCCAGAAAGGCGTTCTTTCCCAGGTAGGGCTTGCTGCCGTGGCACTGCTTGCCCAAAGTCCGAAAGCGAACCCAGAGGATACTCTTCTCGGCAACCTCGATCAAATCACCTGCTTCATTGCCCGAGTCGGGCACGCAGATCAGGTCCGTCTTTTGGCAGGGATTCCGGGGATGTTTCAAAAGGTAATCCAGGCCGTAATGGCTGGCCGTTTCCTCATCGGCGACAAAGATCAAGCCGGGGGCGCGATATGTCGGCATGGCTTCTTCGCAACACGCCCGAAAGGCGAAGAGAGAGGCGACCAGATCCTGCTGGTTGTCCACCGTTCCCCGTCCGTAGAGTCGGCCGTCCCGCACATAGGCTTCATAAGGGTCCACATCCCATAGACCCGCTTCCCCTGGGGGAACCACATCAAGATGGCTGATGATCCAGGTATGGCGCGCGGCATCGTCGCCAGCCCGCCGGATAATGATGTTGGGTCGTCCCCCCGATGAAACACGGGGGTCCGGGGCATTAACCACCTCGATTTCACCAATACGCCGGTGCGACAGGTATTCGAGGAGCAACTCCGCCTTGGCGGTTTCGCCGTCGCCGCCGTTATCCGGGGCAATGGCCGGTACGGCGGTTAGGGCAATCTGCAGGTCTATCATTTCCTGCCGGTAGGCGTCGATGCGGCCTGCCACCCGGAGGAACGCTTTTTCATCAATCATAACTCACCTTTATAATTTTAAAATCAGGATGCATTTTTTTTATCTCTTCGTAACCCGCCCTGTTACCCAGCATAAAGATCAGGGCCTGGTCGAAATCGAGCCACCTGGCGGCGGCATGATTGATGTCCGCCGCGGTCAGACGGTCGATACGGTCCCGGTATTGCCAGAGAAAATTCTCCGGAAGACCTTCGAAAGTTAGTGATGCCTGCTGGTGTACCAATTGATGGGGTGTAGCAAAAGAGAAAAGGAAACTGTTGAGGATGGAACTCTTTGCCCTGGCCGTCTCTTCTACGGCAAGACCGTGCATGCGGGCAGTCCGGACGAGGTACTGAATTACAGTCAAGGCCTCCCCGGCGGCGGAGGTTTTGGTTAGGGCATAGGCCCCGAAGACCCCATAATCCTCCCTGGCCCGGTAGAAACTTCCGGTGGCATAGGCCAAGCCTCGATCGGTGCGCACCTGCTGGAATATACGGGAACGGAAACCACCGCTCCCTAAAATATGGTCCACCACATCGAAGGCGAAAAAATCCGGCGAATTCTTTGTCGGCGCCGGACGACCGATGACCGTTACTGTTTGGGGAGTATCCTTGATGAGGTAATATTTTCCCTTCTGGAAGGAGGCGAGTGGGGGCGGTACCGCTATCCGACCGCTTTTGGCCGGCCAGGAGCCAAAAGTCTCCCGGACAATCCGCTCCACCTCTTCTCGGTCGATGTCGCCGGAAATGGCCAGAAACATGTTGTCAGGGGTGTAGTGGAGACGGTGGCACTTCTCTATGTCGTCCCGTGTTATACCCTTCAGGGTCGATACCGTTGGCAGTCTTCCCCGAGGATTTCCCTGATACAGGTGGCGGAAAAACTCCTTAAAGGCCCATTGTTGCGGGTCGTCGTTTAACCTTCGAATTTCCTCGCTTTTCAGCTCTTTGAGAAGCCCCAGCCGTTCCGGATCGAACCGGGGTGTCCTCATGATCTGGTGGAAGATATCCAACACCCGGGAGAAATCCTTTCGCAAGGAAAAAAATGACCACTCTATCTGTTCCATCCTGGCGGATGGTTCGATGGTCGCCGCCAGGGAGGCCAGGGTGTCATCCAGAATCCGCGGCGAAATTTGTTTCGTACCCCCCGTCCGCATCAGGGCGGCCGTCAGCTCCGCGGTCCCTTCCTTGCCCTGTTCATCGTACATGGCTCCTGATTTGACCAGCAGGGTAGCTTTCACTACCGGCAGTTCCCGGCTTGCGAGGAAATACACCTCCAGGCCGTTTTCTATAGTGAAATGCTGGGGGACCGGGGGAGAAAACCGGAGTGGTGGATAGGAAAGACGGTTGGGATCGGACAGGGGCGGGCCGGCAAAGACTGATGTTTCAGCCGTAAAGATCATGGCGGCAAGGAATAGTGCGGACAGGGCAAACCGGAGGGAGTTGCCGCTTTCCCGCCGCCGTCCCTGGTCCATTACCGCCCGGCGGTCGTAAGCAGAGCCCCCCTTTCGTTTACAGTGCATATTTACCAGCAATAACATAAGGTTCTTCAATCCTTAGTCATGATCGCCACGGTCCGGTTGTCCCGGTTCAGATACTTCCTGACCGCCGCCATGATCTCGTCGGCAGTGACAGTCGCAATTTGCTTGCCATAATTGCCCAGATAGCGATAATCACCCAGCAGGGCTTCGTAATAGGAAAGCAGGCTGGCGAGTCCTTCATTGGAATCCTGTCGGCGGATGAAATCGACCTGCAACTGGTTTTTGACCTTTTCCAGTTCCACCGCCGGTACCGCATCTATGGCCAGTTCGTCGATCATCTTCTCCACCGCCGCGGCCAGTTCATCGATCTTACGGGGATGGCGCACCGAGGCGAACACACAGAAAAGGTTTGGGTAGCGATTCCCAGGCAGGCCGTTTACTGCCTGGACGCTTTCCGCCAGACCCTGAGCTTCCACAAGCTGCCGGTAAAAGCGGGAGGAGCGATCCCTGGAGAGGAGGGCCTCGATAACATCGAACACATAATCCACCCGATTCGGCGGCGGTGATTTGAGGAAGCCCATAATCATGCGCGCACCGGCATCGAAACGGACCGTGATCCGCCTTTCCCCCCGGGGAGACGGCTCCGTCGCAACCGGTGGAAACACCGCCGTTAGCCCGGGAAGTACGCCAAAATACTTGTCGAGCAACCGGCGCATCTCATTAATCCGGACATCTCCCACAATGGCAATCACCATGTTGCGCGGCGCCTTGGCCAGGCGGTGAAAGGATTCCACGTCCTTCATGCCGAGCCCGGCAATATCATCAGGCCAGCCAATGACAGGGCGACGGTAGGGATGGACCATGAATGCCGCTGACGCGAACCGCTCGAACAGCAATCCGTCGGGATCGGCGTCTATGCGCTGCCGCCGTTCTTCCTGCACTACTTCCCTTTCCTGATAGAATTCCCGCAAGACATAGTTGGCGAGACGATCCGCCTCGATCCTCGCCCATAGTTCAGCCTTGTTGGCCGGCAGACTGACATGATAGGTAATCATGTCCTGACTGGTGGAGGCGTTGATGTTTACGGCTCCGGCCTCGGCATAGAGGCGGTCGATTTCGTTGGAACGGTACCAGCGTCGATGTTCCTTCTGCAGCGCCGCCAGTTTATTCTCCAGGGCTTTGATCCTTTGTCCGTCTTTCCGTTCGCCCTTGGTCCTTTCCCGGTCGAGAGCTTCGCCGGTCTTGCCGATCTCCCGGAGCAGCTTCCCTTCCCGGGCCGAACTGATTCCCCCGATGGTCTTTGTCCCCTTGAACATCATATGTTCGAGAAGGTGAGCCAGCCCGGTTTTTCCCTCCCGCTCCTCCGCCGCTCCCGCCCGAAAGCGGATATAGAATGAGGCCGTGGGACTGAAATGACGTTCCAGAATCAGGACCCTAATCCCGTTCTTCAAGGTGAACGATTCCACCCGCTTCACCAGTGCGTCATCGGGATCCGCACCGGAGACTGAAGTCGGGCAAAAAAGCGTCACAAAAAAGTATAATACGAAAACGAGGCCAAGCCGTTTTGCTATATACTCCCGTAAATTTTTAAAAGGAATCATTTTTAAAATAGGCATGGATGCGACAGGCGGGATAGATCAGCCCGGTGATCCCCAAGAGAATCATGAAGGAGGCGGAAAAGAAGATCATGATGAACTCCTGCGGGTTCTTCAGAAAATATGCGTTGTAGAGGGCGCTTATCCCCCAGAGAAGAAGGAGCAGCGATGCGCCGCCGATGGCCAGGAGCTTACACCACCAAAACCACGATCCGATGAATTGGTCCTTTTTCATGGGCACTATCTTAACCTTTTCGGCGCGGATAATCAAGGCGCAAGAAAAGATCTCCCTTTTCCTTAAAAATGTATGGATTATTTTAATTGCCGCGGCTTAGGCGCTTCATTGCATGATACTCCAGGGTGGTCAGGGTGGGATGGGCGCATGGGAGAAGGGAATTGTTATGGAACAGGGGTTCTTCAGCAAGGGGATAGGGGGAGGACTGGCGGGCGGCATCCCACAGCGCCGTACCGGGGATGGGGGAATATTCCGCCAGAATCGGCCGGGCGTCATGAGACCGGACATAACGAATGCTCTCCCTGATTTCCCCGGCGGACTGACCGGGAAGGCCGCAAAGGAGATAAACGGCGATATCGTCGGCTTCATAACCTGCTTCCCGCAAATACGCCGTCGCCTGCTCGAAATGGACATTTTCCACCTTTCCTCCCAGGGCCCGCTGTCTATCTCTATCCGTCGTTTCCAGCCCGAATCGGAGGGTACGGAAACCGGCCCTGAAGAGAAGTGTAGCTATATATGGAGTTATCTCGGATAGATGCAAGCCATTGGGACAATGAAAAACGGTGTCCAGATGTCGGATAATGATATCTTTCAACAGGGGAATCGCCATTTCTTCCGGACGCACGAGTAGGGCATCGTCATAAAAAGAAAAGTTCTTAACCCCCAAAGTTTTCCGCCAATGTGCTATTTCGTCCACCACCCGCCGGGGGTCCCGGCGCCGGAACGTCCTGTTGAGTATCTTCGTGGCGCAGTATGGACAGCGGCAGGGGCAGCCCCGGGAGGTGAGGACGGGAAGTTGATCGGGATGGGAAAGAAGATCCCAGGCTGGATAGGGGAGGGCATCCAAATTTTTTGAATCCGGTCGATAGGACAAAGAAAGCCCCATGATCTTTTCGAGAATTAAATCCACATACCCTTCACCGGCCCCGGCCAAGACGTAATCGGCGCCGGTGTGAGCCCGGGCATGCTCCGGACAAAGGGTGGTATAGATCCCCCCCAGGATCACCGGGATTTCCGGAAAGATTTCCTTGAGAATGCTGATGGCGTCAATGACGCCGGGATACCAGTAGGTCATCATGGATGTCGCCAGGATTGCCCGGGGCTTCTCCACGGATCTGACCATCGCGGCAAAAATCTCCGGATCGATTCCGTAACGATGGTAAGGCCGGGCAATCATGTCCAGAGCCGGGGGTGCAACAATCCGTTGCCTGAGAAATTTGCCGTGGCCTCCCGGTTTCCGCCGGGGAGGGCGGCGCGGCGTCACGGCCATCGATGCCGCTTGCGTCGCATAGCCGTCCAGGCAATCGACCAACCTAACCTCCAGGCCGTTTTCCCTGAGGTAGGACGCCATATACATCAGTCCCAACGGCTTCATCCAGTAATCATATGCGGCGAAGTCGTAAATCCAGGGATTAACCAGCAGGACAGAGGGTTTCATGTAAAGGCGGCATAGCAGAAAAGATACCTGGTGGCAATGGGTCTTTCTATGTATATGGTCTTTTCCCGATGTCGTCAATATAGCCGGGCTGGGCTATCTTTCGTTCCGGAATAAAATGCTTGAAGACAGGACGGATTGCTGTTAACATCCCCCGCCATTAAAGATCGGGACGGAACATAGATGCGGGCAGTTGTCCAGAGGGTAGAGCAGGCCGCCGTCGCCGTCGGAGGCAGGGAAATCTCCCGGACCGGCAGGGGACTGATAACCTTTCTCGGGGTCGAAAAAGGAGATGGAGCCAATGACGCCGATTATCTGGTCGATAAAATCATCCACTTGCGAATATTCGAAGACATAGATGGCAAGATGAATCTTTCTCTCACCGACATCGAGGGTGAATTGATGATCATTTCACAGTTTACTCTGCTTGGTGACTGCCGCAAGGGAAGAAGGCCATCCTTTTACCGTTCCGAGGAACCGGAAAAGGCCAAAGGACTTTACGATTATTTCGTTGCGGCGGCGGCGGGCCGGGTAAAAGAGATCGGAACCGGGGAATTTCAGGCCATGATGAAGATAGTGTCGGTCAATGACGGGCCGGTCACAATATTGCTGGACAGTAGAAATACTATTTGAAACGCGAGGACAAGAGGACAATTTTGAACGAAGATGTAAACAGCCCCCCTTGCCAGATCAGGATCGACAAGGAAGGCGTATGGTATTATCAAGGCGCCGAGATGTTCCGGCGGGAATTCGTTAATTATTTTTACCAACATCTCCGCCTGGACGCTATGGGCAGGTATGTCATCGAATTGCCCAATGACCGCTGTTATGTAGAAGCGGAAGACACGGCCTATTTCATCAAGGCCGTTTACCCGCAACTGGATGGAAACGGGGCCGTAAATAACTTCCGCATCTATCTATGCGATGATACGGCAGAGGATCTCGATCCGGAAACGCTGCATATCGGACCGGAAAATATCCTCTATTGCCAGGTGCGAGGCAGGTCCTTTCCGGCGCGTTTCACCCGGGCAGCCTACTATCAGCTTGCCGAGCATGTCGAGTATGATGACGGGAGAAACGCTTTTTACCTTCCCGTCAACGGCCGGATTTACGATCTCGATACGAAGTCCTGAAGAGACATCTTATAAATGAGAGCTTTGCATAACTGCGGAAAAATGGTTCGCAAGCGGCGAATCAAATGTTTTTCGCCGTTGCGTGATTGAACTTAACGCTTGGTAATGAATAAGGATTATACGTTACCCATTCAGAGGCGAAAAAGATTTCTGAGCCGCGGCGAAGCCATTTTTCAAAGGTCTCTAAATAAGAATAAAATTAATGGAGGTATTCACATGCTGACCGATAACGTCGGTGAAGCCCTTACTTTCGACGATTTGCTCCTCGTCCCCGCCGAATCGTCCATATTGCCTAAAGACGTGGATACTGCCACGCATCTTACCAACAACATCATCCTGCGGATTCCTATCCTCAGCGCCGCCATGGACACGGTTACCGAATCCAAGACGGCCATCTGCATGGCCCAGGAGGGGGGGATAGGAATAATCCATCGCAACATGAGCATCGATCGCCAGGTAATCGAGGTGGACAAAGTCAAGAAATCGGAGAGCGGCATGATCGTCGATCCGATCACCATTGCCCCGGAGCAGAAGGTGCAGGAGGCCCTCCATCTCATGACGGAATACCGGATTTCCGGTGTGCCGGTCGTAAAAGGCACAAGACTTGTGGGCATCCTTACCAATCGTGATCTGCGTTTTGAAACCGATCTCGAACAGCCGGTGGCCAATGTCATGACAAAAGACAATTTGGTGACGGTGACCTCCACTATTTCCCTCGAAGAATCCAAGAAGCTCCTCCACAAGCATCGCATTGAGAAACTCCTTGTCGTGGACGATGAGTACAATCTCAAAGGCCTCATAACGATCAAAGATATTGAAAAAATACGTAAATATCCCAATGCCAGCAAGGATTCCCTAGGGCGTCTCCGCGTCGGGGCCGCGGTGGGGATTCTCGACCGGGAAGAACGGATTCAGGCCCTTATTGCCGCCGGTGTGGACGCGATTGTCATCGACACCTCCCACGGCCATTCCCGGGGCGTCCTCCTCGCGATCCGGGACACGAAGCGAAATTTCCCCAAATGTGAACTCATTGCCGGCAACGTAGCCACGGCGGAAGGGGCGGAAGCCCTCATCGACGCCGGTGTTGACGCCGTGAAAGTGGGCGTCGGTCCGGGCTCCATCTGTACGACCCGGGTGGTGGCCGGGGTAGGGGTACCTCAAATGACGGCGATTCGCGAAACTTTCAAGGTTTGCTCCCGCCGGGGCATCCCCGTGGTCGCCGACGGAGGGATCAAATTCTCCGGGGATATCGCCAAGGCCCTGGCCGCCGGCGCCCATACGGTGATGATCGGCGGACTCTTCGCCGGCACGGAGGAGAGCCCCGGCGAAACGATCCTCTTCCAAGGCCGTAGCTACAAGGTATATCGGGGCATGGGCTCCATCGAGGCGATGAAATCGGGAAGCCGGGACCGCTACTATCAGGATGACATGGAAAGTAATTTGAAGCTCGTACCGGAAGGAATCGAGGGACGGGTCCCATTCCGGGGCTCTCTGTCGGCGAGCATCTACCAGTTGATCGGGGGGCTCAAGGCCGGCATGGGCTACCTGGGCTGCCGGACAATTCCTGAGATGCATGAAAAGGCGAGGTTCGTGAGAATCACCTCCGCCGGACTCCGGGAGAGCCATGTACACGATGTGATCATAACGAAGGAGGCGCCCAACTACTGGTTGGATTGACTATGAAACACGCCCCGTTCGTCCACCTGCATGTCCACACCCAGTACAGCCTCCTGGACGGTACAATCCGCATCGAGGATCTGCTGAAACGGGCCAAGGAATATCAGATGCCCGCCGTTGCCATGACGGATCACGGCAATGTCTTCGGGGCCATCGACTTCTATCAGCAGTCCTATCGTCACGGAATAAAGCCCATCATTGGCAGCGAGATGTATGTCGCTCCCGGTCGGCGCACCGACAAAAATGCGCCCGGCAGCGGCGAAAATTCCCGGCATCTGGTATTGCTCGTAAAAAACATGAATGGTTACAATAATCTACTAAAGTTGTCCTCGGACAGCTACCGGGAAGGTTATTATTACCGGCCCAGGATTGACAAAGAACTGCTCGCCGCCCATCACGATGGACTCATCGGCCTGAGTGCCTGCCTCCATGGGGAAATAGCCGCCCACATCGTCAAACAGGACATGGACGCCGCCCTTAGGGCCGCCGAGGAGTACCGGGACCTTTTCGGACCGGAAAATTTCTATCTGGAAATCATGGAAAACGGCATCCCGGAACAGAGAACCGCCAACATAGGACTGATGGAAATCAGCAAGAAGTTGTCGCTGCCCCTGGTGGCAACCAACGACTGCCATTATTTAAACCGGGCGGATGCCGAGGCTCATGAGATTCTCCTGTGCATTCAGACGGGAAAGACGATCGAGGACCAGGATCGGATGCGGTTCAAGACGGATCAGTTTTATTTCCGCTCCCCCGCGGAGATGCAGGAACTTTTTTCCTACTGTTCTGAAGCGCTGTCCAATACAGTCATTGTTGCGGAAAAGTGCAACCTGTCTTTGGAATTCGGGCAATTCTATCTTCCCCGATACCATCTTGACGGCGAGCTTAGCCTTGATGAGCATCTAACCGCTCTGTCCAAAGAGGGACTTGCCCGGCTGCTGCCGGTAATTAATCCCACCGGTGATGAAGAAACGGTCCGCAAATACGGAAAGCGCCTCCACGAAGAACTGGTCATGATTAAAAACATGGGCTTTGCCGGTTACTTTCTCATCGTTGCGGATTTCGTGAACTACGCCAAAAAAAACGGCATTCCCGTTGGTCCGGGCCGGGGTTCGGCGGCCGGGAGCCTGGTCGCCTACGCTATCGGAATCACGAAGGTCGATCCCATCCGCTATGGACTTTTCTTCGAGAGATTCCTCAATCCCGATCGGAAGAGCATGCCCGATATCGACATCGATTTCTGTCAGGAACGCCGGGATGAGATAATCCGTTACGTAACGGAAAAATACGGCCGGGATAATGTGGCGCAGATTATCACCTTCGGCAAAATGCTGGCCAAGGCGGTGATCAGGGATGTTGGCCGGGCCATGAACATCCCCTATAGTGAGGTGGACGCCATAGCCAAGCTCGTTCCCAACGTCCTGAACATCACCCTCGCCGACGCCCTGAAAATGGAGCCTCGTCTTCAGGAAGAGGCAAAAAAGAACGAGCGCATCCAGAAACTGCTGACCTATTCCCAGTCCCTGGAAGGGTTGAACCGCCATTCCTCCACCCATGCCGCCGGCGTTGTCATCTCCGACGTCCCCCTGGACAACCGCGTGCCCCTCTATAAGGGGCCTAAGGACGAGGGGGTGACCACCCAGTTCTCAATGAACGATATCCAGACCGTCGGCCTGACTAAATTCGATTTTCTCGGCTTGAAAACCCTGACGGTTATCAAAAACACCCTGCAACTCGTCAGAGAGAACAAAGGGATGGATATAGATATCGATTCCTTGTCTCTGGACGATGAAAAAACATATGAACTTCTGCAGCGGGGCAACACCGATGGGATATTCCAGTTGGAAAGCTCGGGCATGCGGGAAATCCTTGTCGGCATGAAACCTGACTGCATCGAGGACGTCATTGCCCTGATCGCCCTGTACCGGCCCGGCCCTATGAATATGGTCCCCGACTTCATCGCCCGGAAACTGGGCAAAACGCCGATCAGCTATGTAATCCCTGAACTTAAGGATATTCTGAATGAAACTTACGGGATTATCCTCTATCAGGAACAGGTCATGCAGATTGCCAGTGCTATCGGCCGCTATACCATGGCCGAAGCGGACACGCTTCGGAAGGTGATGAGCAAGAAAAAAGATCAGGAAATGGAAAAGGAGATGCCCAAATTTATCTCCGGGGCCAAGCAAAACCGTATCCCGGAGGAAAAGGCGGTCCGCATCTGGGAGCAGATGAAGGAATTCGCCAAATATGGATTCAATAAATCCCACAGCACCGCCTATGCCATCGTCTCATATCAGACGGCCTACCTTAAGGCTCACTATCCCGAGGAATTCATGGCGGCGCTGCTGACGAGCGAGAAGGATAACCGTGACAAGATCATCCGCCATATCAATAGTTGCAAGGAGATGGGCATCAGTGTTCTGCCCCCGGACATCAATGAATCCCGGAGTGATTTTACCGTTCCCGGCAGCAATATCCGCTTTGGCCTGGCGGCGGTTAAGAACGTGGGCCTCGGCGCCGTGGAGACGATTCTGGAGGCACGGCTCAAAGGGGGAAAATTTAAATCCTTCCATGATTTCAGCCGGCGCGTCGATCTGAGAAAGGTCAACAAGCGGGTCATCGAAAGTCTAATAAAATGCGGGGCTTTCGACTCCCTTGGCCACAAGCGTCGAACCCTTTTCGAGGCGTTTGAAGAGATAATGAATACGGCTCAGAAACTTCGCAAAGCGAAGTCCAGCAGCCAGGCGAGTCTATTGGACGGCCTGGAGGCGGCGGGGCAGGGCAGATCCGCCTCTCGCGACGAGGAGATTCCAGATCTGGGGGAATGGGATCACAAGGAACTGCTTATGTATGAAAAAGAGGCGCTGGGCTTTTATATTACCGGTCATCCTCTCCTGCGTTTCCAGGAAAAGCTGAGCTTCGTCACCAATGCCAACTCGGAAAACCTGTCAGAACGGCGTGATAAAGAAGACGTGATCATCGCCGGGATCGTCAGCGGCATTAAGGAACTGACGACGAAACGGAAGGATGTCATGGCTTATGTTACCCTGGAGGACCTTTATGGTTCCATGAACATAATCTGTTTTGCCGATGTTTACCAGCAGGGAAGGGAGCTTTTAAAAAGCGATGAGCCGCTTTTGATAAAAGGACTAACGGACGTCTCGGAGGAAAATGTAAAAATCATCGCCAATGAAATAACGCTCATTCAGGATGCCCCGGATGTCTCTCCCTATGCATCCGTTCACTTCTACATCGATTCCCAGATTCTCTCTAACGATAACAACATATTAAATATCAAGTATTTGGCAAATAAATATAAAGGATCGTCTGATGGATATATCCATCTGCTCAATGGGGTGAGCGAAACGGTGGTCTATCTGGGCAATGACTGCCGCTTTCATTTGACATCTGAACTTTTAAAGGCCGCCCGTCTTATCCTTGGCCCCCAGTCCGCCTTTTATCGTTAAAGTTATTTCTTTACTTTACGCATATACATACAATATACAAAAGTAAATAAAAGGGTATAAGTCATTCGCTTTTATGGAATATCGAGAGCGCGCCTACCGACAAACTGTAACCGCATCAGGTTTGCTTACCTTTCAGGTTGTGGTGCGGGAAACGGATCTCTTTATCAGCGCTGACACCGATCTTACCGAGAAGGCCTGGACATCTATCCTCAAGCACCGGAATCATCTTGAGTCATATATCAAAATGCATCCTGTTTTTCTTCATTCTCTTACACCGCTGCCCAACGATCCGCTGGCGCCCCCCATAGTCCGGACGATGCTGGCGGCAGCAAATATTGCCGGGGTGGGGCCGATGGCGGCTGTTGCCGGGGCAGTGGCGGAATATGTAGGTCGTGAGTTGCTTGCGGATACAAAGAACATTATTATCGAAAACGGTGGCGACATTTTCATGCATACCACCTCCGAAAGGCGGGTAGCCATTTTTGCCGGTCGGTCCCCTTTGAGCGAAAAAGTGACCCTGGAGATCGCCCCGGAAGACATGCCGTTGGGAATCTGCACCTCATCGGCAACGGTGGGCCCTTCATTGAGCTTCGGAAAGGCAGATGCGGTTTGTGTCCTTTCGTCCTCGGCGGCCCTGGCCGATGCCGCCGCTTCCCGGATCGGTAATCTTGTACGCTGGACCCAAGACATCAAGAATGCCCTGGAGGCTGGGGCCGCCATACCGGGGGTGCAGGGCATAGTCATTATTATGGAGGATAAACTGGGTGGATGGGGGAAAATAAAAATTTCGGCATAATGTTTACATAACATATATTATGCGACATTATAATTGAACGTTCAAAGTACAATATTCTATATATTTTATGATTTGTTAAAAGGATTGTTTAAGGTATAAGATTAAGTGTGGAAATTAAATTTCGTTTACAGACCTTCTTCAGCAAGTTGCCGGATGAGCTTACCCTGACGCTCCGTTAGGGTCTTAGGAACCATGACGTGTACCTTTACATACTGATCACCCTTCAATCCACCCTTCAGACCGGGAATTCCGTAACCCTTCATCCTTATTTTGGTGTTGTTCTGGGTACCCGGTGGAATCTTCAACCTTTTGGTGCCACCGTCAATCGTCGGCACATCGATGGTCGTACCAAGTATGGCCTGAGTAAAGCTGATCGTTTTTTCAACATAGAGGTCATTGCCGTCCCGGGCAAACAGGGGATGGGGAAGAATGTTGATGTGGAGATACAAGTCGCCAGCCGTTCCTCCGTCAAATCCGGGAGCCCCTTTGCCCGCCAGCCGCAATTTTTTACCGGCGCCGATGCCGGCCGGGATCTTCACGTTGATCTCATCGACCCGGTCCTCACGCTGCAGGGCAAGTTTCTTTTCCACTCCCTGGACGGATTCCTCTAAGGATATTGAGAGGTTGTACTGAAGGTCCTGCCCTTGACGAGGCATTTGTTCGTATGATTGCCCTCCGCTACCAAACAGATCGGCAAAGGGATCATAATTCTGCTGAAAACCGCCCCGGCGCCGGCTGCCGGTAGAGAAGCTCTTTGTTCTTCCCCCTCCTCCGGTAAAATCAAAGCCGAAACTACGCAACAGGTCGTTCAAATCAAAGTTCCGAAAGATATCTTCCTGGGTGTATTTCTGCCGGAACTGATCGGCGGAGCCATACATGTCGTATTGCTGGCGTTTTTCCGAATCGCTCAGTACAGCATAAGCCTCGCTGATCTTTTTGAATTTTTCCTCGGCCTGTGCCTTGTTCGGATTCCGGTCGGGATGCCACTTGAAAGCCAGTTTTCGATAGGCCTTTTTGATTTCTTCGGCACTCGCCTTCTTTTCCACACCCAACAACTTATAATAATCTTCTGCCATTCTTTACTTTCCCCACTGGACATTTATTATCGGTAACTTACCAACGAAGGCCGGGTTGTCAAGATTTGACCTTATATTCGTGAACATAAATGAGCTTTGCCATTATATATCACTAAATGGCAGGATGGTTTGTAAACATTAACCAGCTTTGCTGGTATGTGGACGATTGCCTTTCTTCCAGAACGGCGCCCTACCCTTCCCGATAATCCCGTCCCAAATGAAAGGCCTGAAGATTTGCGTCCAGAGCCTTGGGATGAAAAGCCTCCTTAAGGACTCTCTCCCAGATGGCAATATCGAAATCGAGCCATTGGGACAGTGCGCCGAGGAGAACCGTGTTTTCCGTGCGGATATTTCCAGACGCCGCGGCCAGTTCACGGCCTTTGACAACCATCACGGTGGAAAAGGCATGACGGACAAGGTCAACGGCATTTTCCGGGTAGGTCATTGCCCCGAGATTGACCGCCGGGGGATAGATTTCCGCTTCGTTGACGATGATCCTTCCCGCGTGCTTGAGATAGTCGAGGTACCGCAGCGCTTCGAGCTTCTCGAAGGCCAGGAGGATGTCCACGTTCCCCTTGCGTTCGATGGGGGAATATACCTTTTGCCCGTAGCGCACATGACTGGTAACACATCCCCCGCGCTGGGCCATCCCGTGAACCTCACTCTTTTTTACATCCAGTCCGGCCTCCATGATGACCCGACACAGGATGTCGCTGGCACGGAGAATACCCTGACCGCCCACTCCTGCCATCAGGACGCTCCTTACCCGGCCAGTTATATTATTGGTCGCTTGTGTGTCATTTTTGTCCATGAATCATTCCACCTCCTCTATGGCCCCTACTTTGCAAACCTGGCGGCAGAGCGTGCAACCCGTGCATAAATCGGCATCGATATATGAATTTCCTTCCTGCTTTTTGGCGTTTTTAATGATCGCGTTCGCCGGTTGATCCTTGAAGCTCCGCCATGCGATGGGCGGGCAGCCCAAATCGAGACAATTCCGGCAACCTATGCATTTGTTCACATTAACCCGGAGTGGCTTGCGCGTTTCCGTGTACCGGCGTTTGAAGAGTACGCAGGAACGTCGGGAAACGACCAGTGACGACCCGCTTCTGGAGAGTTCCTCCTTCATGACGATCCGGGTGTTTTTCAGGTCGTAGGGATCGATGACCCGGACGCTGTCGATACCGAGGACCGTGGCCAAGGCTTGAAAATCCATCTCTTTGGCCTTTATCCCCTGGAGGGTGTAGCCGGTGGCGGGATGTTCCTGCATCCCCGTCATGGCCGTGGTCCGGTTGTCGCAGATTACAATGACCGCTTCGCCTTGATTATAGGCCAGATTCAACAGGGGGGTGATCCCGGAATGGATAAACGTGGAGTCTCCGATCACCCCCACGACCTTTCCCTTCCCCTTTTCCCCCAAAGCCTTGCTCATCCCGTGGGCCATCCCGATGCTGGCCCCCATGCAGATACAGGAGTGAAGCCCTTCCAGGGGTTTCATGAACGAAAGGGTGTAACAGCCGATATCTCCGGCGACGAATGTTGTCTTCATCTTCCCCAGAACATGGAAAAGGCCCCGATGGGGGCAACCAGGGCAGAGATTCGGCGGCCGGGGAGGAATAGCTACCTCCGGCAGCTCTACCGCGTTGCCGGTTTTCTTCATCAACGCCCCGGCGATGACTCCGGGATCAAATTCATTGGTATAGGGCAAGATTTTCTTGCCCGTCACTTCGATGCCCATGGCCCGGATCTGTTCTTCCAGGAAAGGATCCAGTTCTTCGATAACATGGAGCCTTTTAACTCGAGAGGCAAATTTTCGGATCAGCTTTTCCGGCAGCGGATGGACGAGGCCAAGCTTTAAATATGAGCAGTCCGGCAGGACATCCTTGGCATAGTTATAAGGCATTCCCGCCGTAATGATCCCCACCTCGGCATTGTTGTTGATCTCCATCCTGTTTTCGGGAAAGTTCTCGGCGAATTCCCTTAGAGCCTGGAGGCGTTTTTCAACCTCCACCCTTCTGATCCGGGCCATGGCGGGGACCATGACGTACTTTGAGGGGTTGATCCGCAACTCCGTTCGATCCTCATAGGGAACGGGTGCTTCGGTAACGACGACGGACTTGGAATGGGACACCCGGGTGGTGGAGCGGAGAAATACCGGGGTATCGAAAGCTGCGCTAATTTCAAAGGCGATCTTGACGAACCTCACCGCCTCCGCGCTGTCCGCCGGCTCCAGCATGGGCAGCTTTGCGAACTTCGCGTAATTGCGGTTGTCCTGCTCGTTCTGGGAACTGTGCAGGGAGGGATCGTCGGCGGATACGATGACCAACGCTCCGTTGGTCCCAGTGTAGCTCACCGTAAAAAGTGGATCGGCGGCCACATTCACTCCAACGTGTTTCATGGTGACCAATGCCTTCGCCCCAGCCAAGGCCGCCCCGATTCCCACCTCCAGGGCAACCTTTTCATTGGGGGCCCATTCGGCGTACACACCTTCGTATTTGGAGAATTCCTCGAGAATCTCAGTACTCGGCGTCCCGGGATAACCGGCGCCGAACCTCGCTCCGCATTCATAAGCACCTCTGGCGATGGCCTCATTTCCCGACATCAATACTTTCATATCATCCCCTATCTCCCTCTCCCATTTTCGATTAACCCAGCATTGCCAATCTCCGGCCGATCAGCATTTTCAGCGTGGGATCCTGAACCTTCTCCATGGCCTGCCGGTAATATTCCCTGGCCTTGTCCTTGTTCTGCATTCCCTCGTAACACCGGGCCATACCGGCCAGGATATCGCCGCCGAAAGGTCCACCCGCTCGGGATTGCAGGGCCTTCTCATAGTTGTTCAAGGCGAGTTTGAAATCTCCCTTGGCCTCATAACTGTAGCCGAGGCCGTTGTAGGCAAGGGCAGTCAACTCGTTATCACCGCTTTTCCCCTGCAGATATGCCTGGAAGGACATTATCGCCTCATCGTTCCTGCCGGCGTTCAGATAAGCATTGCCGATCCGGTACTGAGAAAGAATGGCGGCCTTGCTGCCGGGATACTTGGCCGTCACTTCCTGAAACGGCTTAACGGCGGCCGCTACATCCTGGTTCATCACGGCCAGGCGGGAATTGGTCAGGACGGCCTGATTGTAGAAATTAGTGGCCATGGTCTCCTCGGCCTGCCGCCAGTAGGCCCAGCCGGCAACCATGGCGATGATCAATATCACGACCGTTGTCCCCACCACTATGTTCGTTTTGTGAGTCAAGATGAAATCTCTCGATGTTTCAAGAAATACCTGAAATTTGTCCGGCGCCAGTATCTCCTGCTGATTAGTCTTGCTTGCCATATTCCTCCCCTTTTTTAAGTTTGTATACCTCTGATGATCATGACCGCCATTTTCTTCGGGATGCGGCTGATCTTGCCTTCCCGGTTCAGGCAGGCATGGACGGTATATCCCGTCGCGAGGATCTGCTTTTTTTCTTCATTGCGTATTATGTTTCGAAATTTGAGGCTCGCCCGCTTCAGGTATGCGAGTTCCGTCTCCACCCAGACCATGTCATCGTAGCGGGCCGGGAGCAGATAATGGCAGTACGCCCGGGTGAGGGGGAGACTGATACCCTCCGCGGCCCATTCCGCATAGACGATGCCCAAGTCGCGGAACAGTTCCGTTCTCCCCACCTCGAACCACTTTATGTAGTTCGTATGATAGACGATGCCCATGGCATCGGTATCGGCGTAGATTACCCGGATCTTAGTGCGGTTTATCAAAGAATGGCCTTCCTGGCGAGATGAATAGATCCATGAGATCGCTGCCGGGGGTTACCAGCCGGCCGGCTTTACGGGCCGTTGCCTCTCCGTAGCTCCGGCCGGAAGACCGGTTTTCGTTTTCAACGGTTGAATATGCGGCAAAGGGGCTGGGATCGGCGGCATGTGTACGGATGCTGATTGGGGTGGGATGATCGCTCAGGACCAGGATGCGCACCGCGCCGAAGCCGGGCATCCCCTTGAGGACCGTTCCTACCACCAGGTTGTCGAAATCCTCGATAGCCTTGATTTTACCGGGTAGATTTCCCTCGTGTCCCATCTCATCCGGCGCCTCCACATGGACAAAAACAAAATCCAGATCCTGTAGCGCCACCAGTGCTCGCTCCGCCTTGCCGCGGTAATTGGTATTGGTATAGCCGGTGGCCCCTTCCACTCGCAACGGCTGGAGACCGGCATAGACTCCGATGCCGTTGAGGAGATCTACCGCGGAGATCACGCCGCCCCGGAATCCGTATCGATCCGTAAGCTTTACCATTTGCGGCGCCCGGCCTTGACCCCACAGCCAGACGGCATTGGCCGGTTGCTTTCCCTCCCGCTTTCGGGCCTCGTTAACCGGATGGGACGCCAAGATGTCTTTAGCCAGCCTCATCATGTCAACGGCGGTCCGGCTACCCGGTCCTACAGGCAGGTAAGTGTTGGTCTTTTGTCCGGTGATGTCGTGGGGCGGCGTGGTCTGCATTTCCGCAACACCATTGCGCCAGACGAAGAGATGGCGATAACTTACCCCCGGAAAGAACTGGAACTCGTCATTTCCCAGGGCATCGTGTAGGGAGGCGATGATCTCCGCCGCCTCTACGCTGGTGATATGACCGGCGGTGAAATCGTCCATGGTCGGATCACCGCCATCCCCAAGGGTAATTAGATTACAGCGGAAGGCAATGTCCCGGGGTCCGAGGGCGACGCCCATATTTGCTGCCTCCAGGGGCCCGCGTCCCGAATAACAGGTAGCGGGGTCATAACCGAGGACGGAAAGATTGGCCACGTCGCTTCCCGCCTTGAAGCCTTGGGGGATGGTGTCCACCAGGCCCAGGATCCCCTCACGGGCCAAAAAATCCATGTGCGGGGTCCGTGCCGCCTCCAGAGGGGTCTTGCCTCCCAGCCGATCCAGGGGATAGTCGGCCATGCCGTCACCAAGCAAGACGATGTACTTCATCATAACCTCTCATCCTCGATGCGTATCAACGCGGTAGGTTCATGGACCACATCCAGACGGTCTATCTTTGCCAAGGCCTCCCGAACGTCCCGCTCCCTGGCCTTGTGCGTCGTCATTACGACCGGCACCGCTCCATCCTTCTTCCTACCCTTCTGGATGACCGAGGCAATGCTGATGTTCATTTCTCCAAGGATGCCACTTATCTTTGACAGCACACCGGCCTTGTCGGCGGCCATAAAACGGAAATAATAGTTCGTTCTGATCTCCGGAAAGGGGATGAGCCGGATGTCGTCGATTATGTCTTCGCCCAGGGTACGGTAGGGAACGAGGCGACTTACCCCGTGGAGCATCCCTCGGGCGATGTCGATGATGTCGCTTATTACCGCACTGGCCGTAGGCATCATACCCGCCCCCTGACCATAGAGGAATACCGGTCCGGATGAACTGCCGATAATATGAAAGGCGTTGAAATTACTGTTTACATTGGCCAGCATCGCATCAACTGGAATCATCGTGGGATGAATTCGCGCCTCTACCCATTCCCCGCGGGCGAACGCCAAGGCCAGCAGTTTAATTCGATATCCGAATTCCCTTGCAAAATCTATGTCTTGCATGCTGATCCCCGATATTCCCTCCCGATGGATATCGCCGATGTCCACCCGCTTCCCGTAGGCCAGGGAAAGGGCGATCGCCAGTTTGTGAGCCGTATCTATGCCCTCGATGTCGAAAGTCGGATCCGCTTCGGCAAAACCCAGCGCCTGCGCCTCTTTCAGGACGACATCGAAGGGTTTTTCTTCATCTGTCATCTTCGAGAGGATATAGTTGGATGTCCCGTTCATGATCGCCATGAAGGAATCGATCCGGTTCCCGACCAGCGATTCCTTGAGGGTCTTGATGATGGGTATCGTCCCGCCGACGCTGGCCTCGAAACGGATATCCACATTATTGCGGTCAGCAGTCTGGAACACCTCATTGCCGTAGGTGGCCAGGAGGGCCTTGTTGGCGGTTACGACATGCTTCCCTTTTTTTAGGGCCGTGAGGATGAAGGAACGCGCCGGTTCATAACCGCCCATAAGTTCGATGACGATATCGATATCCGGATCATCGAGAATCTGCGCCGCCTCGGTGGTCATGAGCTCCGGAGGTAAGGAAACCACTCGGGGCGTAGTTATGTCCAGATCAGCGATTTTCTTCAGATATATCTTTGCGCCGAGACGCTTTTCGATAATGTCGCCGCTTTCCCGCAACAATTTTACCACCCCGGAGCCGATGGTTCCGAATCCTATCACTCCCAATGTAATTGTCTTCATGGCCGGACATCCCGAATTTGATTTTTTGCGTTTTTATAATAGCGGCGTACATTTGTCAAAACAAATTCCCGTTGGCAAGCAGGCATCAATTGACTTTAGCGACTTATTAAGCTATGGAATCGCTAACCAGCCCGGTTGACAATTTTTCCATTTATGAGCATTAAGCTTCGCTTTGAGAGCTTTGCATAACTGCGGAAAAATGGTTCGCAAGCGGCGAATCAAATGTTTTTCGCCGTTGCGTGATTGAACTTAACGCTTGGTAATGAATAAGGTTTATACGATACCCATTCAGAGGCGAAAAAGATTTCTGAGCCGCGGCGAAACCATTTTTCAAAGGTCTCGCTTTATGAACATTAAGCTTCGCTTTCCATGCAGTCAAGATCACTAATCACTAAAGGATGATAATGATGACAACAACCTATCGGCAGGCCGGCGTGGATATCGATCAGGCCAATCTATTTGTGGAGAGAATCAAACCGCTCGTAAGCGGCACCGCCCGTAAAGAGGTTATGGGCCGGATCGGCGGTTTCGGAGGTCTTTTTCATCTCGATCTAAACCGGACCCCCGATCCCGTCCTCGTCTCGTCCACCGACGGAGTAGGGACCAAACTCAAGATCGCTCAGATGATGAATCGTCATGACACCATCGGCATCGATCTGGTGGCTATGTGTGTCAACGATGTTATCGTCCAGGGAGCGGAGCCCTTGTTCTTCCTCGATTACCTGGCGACGGGCAAGATCGGCATCGAGACGGGAATCGACATCGTCCGGGGAATTGTCCAGGGATGCCTCGACGCCGGTTGCGCCCTCATCGGCGGGGAAACGGCGGAAATGCCCGGTTTTTACCCGGAGGGTGAATATGATCTGGCGGGATTTTGTGTCGGCGTCGTGAATAGCGATAGAATCATCGACGGATCGGGAATCGGCGTCGGCGACAGCATCATCGGCCTGGCCTCCAGCGGCCTGCATAGCAACGGTTATTCTTTGGCCCGAAAGATCGTCTTCCACATAGCAAATCTGAAACCAGCAGACCGGCTGGCCGAACTGGATGTTTCCATCGGCGAAGAGCTCCTCAAGCCCACCCGGATCTACGTAAAATCCCTGCTCAAATTGATAAAAAGTTTCAATATCAAGGGCTTGGTACATATTACCGGCGGAGGTTTCCTCGACAATATCCCCCGCATCGTACCGGGACCATGCAAGGCCGTGGTTTACCGGCAAAGCTGGCCGTTGCCGCCCATATTTTCCCTCTTGCGCGCTCTGGGCAAGGTGGAGGAAATGGAGATGTGGCGCGTGTTCAATATGGGGGTGGGGATGATGATCGTCGTTTCCGAAGGAGATCGGGACGAGGTCTTGGAGAGAATCGCCATGTTCGGTGAGCATCCGTTCTGCATCGGTCACATCGAAAAACGCTCGGAGCAAGGAGCGTCGGTTCAGTTTACGGACCTATGAAAAACAAGCTCAAACTCGGCGTCCTCGTTTCAGGCGGCGGCTCCAATCTCCAAGCGATCATCGACAACATCGAAGCTGGCCGTCTGGATGCAAAGATAAGCATCGTGATCAGCAACAATGTCGATGCCTTTGCCATGCAGCGATGCCGGCAGCATAATGTCCCGGCGATCGTGGCAGATCATCGTGACTACGCTTCCCGGAACGATTTCGACCGTCATTTGATCGACATCCTCAACTCCTATAATGTGGAACTGGTAGTCATGGCCGGTTTCATGAGGATCCTCACGGAATGCTTCCTCGCCGCGTTTCCCATGCGGATCATGAATATCCATCCGGCGCTCCTCCCCGCATTCCCCGGTCTGCACGTCCAGAAGCAGGCCTTGGACTATGGCGTCCGATTTTCCGGTTGTACGGTCCATTTTGCCGACGGCGGCGTGGACACGGGCCCGATAATTGTCCAGGCCGTGGTCCCGGTTTATGATGAAGACGATGAAGAAAGCCTGGCCGCCCGGATCCTCCGGGAGGAGCATAAAATATATTCCCAGGCCATTCAGTGGTATGCGGAAGATCGCCTAAAAGTGCGAGGCCGCAAGGTGTTGCTCAAAGAAAACCGCGGGAGGGATATCCGGGCACAGCACAATCCCCCACTCCCGGATTGATGTCTCGATAGTTTTGCGTGACCGCGGAAAAATGGTTCGCAAGCAGCGAATATAATTTGTCGCCGTTTCGTGATGGTGATTAGAGAGCTTTGCATAACTGCGGAAAAATGGTTCGCAAGCGGCGAATCAAATGTTT
>CAZNDG010000042.1:0-23472 GCA_964571695.1 uncultured Syntrophus sp. | reverse complement strand
TACACTTTTAAGGACTTACCTCCTTCCATCGTTACATTCCTCCGGGAACTCAGGGAAAGAAAGGCCATGACCACCCGTTGGAATTCCTCCGGATTGTCAGTATGGAGCGGATGGTTGGCCAGGGGGATTTCCGCAAAGGAGCCAAGGGGAACGGCGGCGCTCATCTCCCTCGCCTTATCGGCGCTCATCACCCGGCTTTCGCATCCCCGGATGATCAGGGCGGGGCACCTGATTCCCGGCAACCGGGGCCGCAGATCGTAGCGGTCGAAATGCCGCAGGACCTCCCGGTCGTAACGCAACCGCCAGTTGCCTTGCCCTGTAGCTGTTAGGGCATGTCCGGCCAGACGGCAAAGCAAATCCTCCCGGGCATAGGGGCTGTTTTTCCTCAGCTCTTCCGCATAGGCGCCAATGGAAGGGTAATCGCGGGGCAATCGCTCGTATAGGCCGTCCAGATACTTTTTGTTCCAGTCGGGAGGACAGGGTTCGATATCGGCATGGATCAAGGCGATGACCCGGTCGGGATGCCGGGCGGCGCAGCAGGTGGCATGGAGGGCCCCCATGGAGTGTCCCATGAGGATGACTTCCGGCAATTCCAGCCCGGCGATCAGTTGCTCCAGGTCGGATACATAGTCTTCGCAACGATACGCCGCTGGCCGCGCCCAGTCGCTTGCCCCGTGCCCGCGCTGGTCCAGGGCGATGATCCGGAACCGGGCGGCGGCTCCCCTGGAGAAATCATCCCAGACGTGGCTGTCGTCGCCGATGCCGTGGAGCAGCACCAGCGTCGGCCCGGTGTCTCCACCCCATTCCCGGTAGTGGAAGCGCCGGCTGGCGATGGCAACAAACTTGTCGGTTGCTCTTTCCGTCATGAGCGGCAGGACGGCGACTGGTTATGGCGGGTTCTTGATACCTTCATAAAATCCGTCCCGTTCGTGGTCTTCAGATGCGCCCGGCGGCCCCGGAAGACTGTTCCAGGGCCTTTTCCAGGCTCTTGTCGTAATCGTAGATGTCGTCCCGGAAGTGGATGTGCCCCCGGGTGTCGAACCACGCCGTCAGGTAGATGACATACACGGGAATGGGCTTGAGCAGATTGATCTGCTGTCGCTTCCCTTTCCGGATTTCCTTGACGAGCCGCTCCTTCGACCAGGCCGGGTCGTCTTTGAGGACCCATTCGCCCAGCTCGTAGGGCTTTTCCACCCGGATGCAACCGTGGGAATACATCCGCCGCGACCGCTGGAAGAGACTTTTCTGTGTGGTATCGTGAAGATAGACGTCGAACTGGTTGGGGAACATGAACTTGATCCGTCCCAGGGGATTGACGCCTGAATCCTGGATCATCCGATAGGGGAATTTCTTTGGGTTGACCTTAGCCCAGTCGATGGTTTTGGGATCGATCTCTTTTGCCGTGGGACTCCAGTTGCTGTAGATCCGGATCCGTTTTTTCGCCAGAAACTCGGGATCCTTCTTGGCCTTGGGGACCATCTCGTCGGCGACGATGGAATTGGGGACGTTCCAGGTTGGATTAAGTTCCAGATAGCTCATGATGTCCATGAAGACCGGAGTGGGCTGGGTGATCCTTCCCACTACGGTCTTCATGGACATCACCGTAACCTGGTTTTCCACGACGAAGAGGCGGAAGTCGGGAATGTTGGCCATGATGTACCGCGGGCCCAGTTCGTCGGGAAGCCATCGCCATCTTTCCATGTTCCACTCGATCTGGCGGATCCGCTTTTCCACGGTGAAATTAAGCGCCTTGCGTGTTTCGTCGTCGGTGGTGCCGTTCGCCCGGAGGCCGTGACGATGCTGAAATCTCTGGAGGGCCGCCTCCAGCTCCCGGTCGAAATGGTTGTTCCTGCCCAAATCCGCCGGGTTGAGATCGCCATCCACCACCAGCCGCTGCTTGAGGAGATTGACCGCCGCACCGGTACTCCCGCGGTGCAGCTTCAGCTTTTCCGGAATGGGCCTCCAGCCTCCCTGGGCGGCGATCTGACGGTACTTGGCCAGTTCCGTCCGCAATTGCCCGTATGCCGGATAGCGGGGGGGAAGACGCCGCAAGGCGCCTTCCAGATCATTGTTCTTCAGGGCTTCCGCGAGGATCTTGACCAGGTCGGTGGTCCGCCGGTAGGGAACCCACTGGTAGAACCATTTCCCCGGATCGAGGCGCCCCTCGGAGACGTGGAGCCCGTAAAGGAAGAAGGCGTCGGTAAGCATTACATCCCAGTCGGCCCAAGTTTCCGGACGGACGGCCGCCCCGGCCCGGGTCACCTCCTCCAGCCGGTCCCTCATCTTCTCGATTTGGGTGACGCCGTAGTCCTCGGGGTTGAGCCCTTCCTGTTCGGCCTCTTTCAGGACCTGAACGAGCTTACGGACCTGAGCGGAGATAGTCCCCTCCAGTACCCAGGCGGGCTGATGATCCCGTTCATGATAGAATTTCTCCCGCAACGAGGGGGTGGCCGGTTTGCCGTTTCGGACCCGGCCGGCGGCGGCCAGGCGATCCGCGATGGCCTTTTGCAGTTCCGTGTAATCCGGTCCGTATTCCGGGGCGGGGATATCGACGGCAGGCTGCGGTTCGGGGGGTATTACCCTTGACCCGCCGACGGGAGCTTTCTGATTGTTCTTGACGGCGGGCGTCGCGGTGGCGTCCCTGGTGTTTTTGCCGCTGTTCCGGAGGGTGGTATCCGTTGACCCGGACGCCGGAGCGCCAACAACGGCGATCAGGAAGGCGACGAGGAGGAGGCGGAGGGCCATCTGGCCCGGATGGCGCCCATAAAAGCCTTTACGGCACCCTAAAATATGTTCCTGCTTACGTTCGACCTGCATAACCTGACCATCGTTTGCCGCCGGGAGGGATCACCTCCCGGAGCGACAATAATTTATTGATCGTCATATTGATCCAACACCCACGAGCGACGAAAATGGTTTGATGGCGATCGCAAGGATGTTTTTTTATGCCAAAACAAGTTCAAACCCGACTTTGCGGCGCGGCCCCGCGCCCAAAGCAAGGAGCCGGGACGAGAAATCCCGGCTCGGAGCCGGCGGGATTTCTCCTGCCCCAAGATGGGGAAAATGTCAATGAAATAGTTTTATTGATGGGCTTCATCCCAATTACGGCCCACATGGACGGCCACCTTCAAGGGCACACGCAGGGACATGACCTGCTCCATCTCCTCATGGAGGAGGGCGGTCACCACCGCCACTTCCGCCTCCGGCGCCTCGACGACCAACTCGTCATGGACCTGGATGATCATGGCCGCCGCCAGTCCCTGGGCCGTCAATCTCCCGTCGATGCGGATCATGGCCATCTTGATGAGGTCCGCCGCCGTGCCCTGGATGGGGGTGTTGACGGCCATCCGCTCGGCAAACTGACGGACGTTGGCGTTGACGGCGTTGAGGTCGGGCAGGTAGCGGCGGCGGTTCATGAGGGTGCAGACGTAGCCGTCCCGGCGGGCCTGTTCCAGCAACCCGTCCAGGTAGCTTTTCACCCCGGCGTATCTCCGGAAGTATTCGTCTATGTAGGCCTGGGCGAGCTTCTGGTTGAGGTCGAGTTCCTTGGCCAGACCGAAGGCGCTCATCCCGTAGAGAATGCCGAAGTTGATCACCTTGGCCTGGCGGCGCATCTCCTCGTTCACGAATTCCGGGAAGACGCCGAAGATGGTGGATGCGGTTCGGCTGTGGATGTCCTCGCCGTCCCGGAAGGCGGCGATCAGGGTTGTATCCTCCGAGAGGTGGGCCAGGACCCGCAACTCGATCTGGGAATAGTCGGCGGAGATGAGCCGCCGCCCCGGCGGGGCGATGAAGGCCTGGCGGATTCGCTTTCCTTCCACGGTGCGGATGGGGATGTTCTGCAGGTTGGGATTGCTGCTGGAGAGCCGGCCCGTGGCCGTTACCGCCTGGTTGAAGGAGGTGTGGAGTCGTCCGGTCCGGGGATGCACCAGGGACGGTAGGGCATCGATATAAGTTGATTTCAGTTTGGCGAAGCTGCGGTAGGCCAGGATCTCCGCGGGCAGCTCGTGGTGCCGGGCAAGTCCGGTCAGGACGTCCACGTCGGTGGAGTAGCCCTCCTTGGTCTTCTTTCCCTTCGCCAGCCGGAGCTTCTCGAAAAGGATGTGCTGGAGCTGCTTGGGCGACTGGATGTTGAAACGTTCCCCGGCGAGTCGATAGATCTTTTCCGCCGATATCTCCAGCAGTTCCTGCATTTCCCGGGACATGACACGGAGGAACTCCGCATCCACCAGGACTCCCGTCCGCTCCATCCGGGCGAGGATCGGGATAAGGGGCGCCTCCAACTCCCGGAACAGGGGGGCGAGCTTTTCCCTATCCAGTTCCCGGGCGAGGAATTCCCGGAGGGTCAGGACGGCGTCGGCCCGGGCGCATGCGTAAGCCGTCATCCTGTCCACCGGGACGAGTTCCGGGGGAAGCTGCCTGACCCCGCTGCCCATGATCTCCCGGGCCGCCGGGATGTGGCGGTGGAGATGTTCCGGGACGATATCGGCCAGTTCGAAGCTCCGCCGGGTGGGGTTAAGGACGTAGGACCCGATCAGCGTATCGTCTCCCAGGCCGGCGGCTGTCACCCCCGCCTCGGCGAGGGCGATCTGCATCGGTTTCAGATCGTGGCCGTGTTTAAGGATATTCTGGTCGTTGAGGAGTGGCGTTAGAATTTCCCAAAGCTGCTCCCTGGGAAGTCGCCGCCGTCCGGGCTCCTCGTCCGGCACCCCGCCTTCAGGCTCCGGCGCCTCCGGGGACAGCAAGGGGATATAGACGGCCCGACCCGGACGGATGCCCAGGGCGACGCCGGCGATTTTCGCCCGCATGGCGTCCGGGGTGGTGAGGATCACCTCCAGGGAGCAGGCGCCGCCGGCCCGGATCTCGCCGCTTAGTTTCTGGATTTCTTCGGCGCTGCGGATGGCAGTGTACTGACCGCTCAGTTCCTCCTCCCGGAGCTTCAAATCCTGGAGGAGTGAGGAGAATTCGTATTCCTTGAAGAGGGCCATGAGTACCTCCCCATCGGGATCGCGGCGGCGGGCGTCGTCCAGGGTGAAGGCAATCTCCTCGTCTTTCCTGATCGTTACCAGCTCCCGGCTCAGCCGGACCTGATCGGCATGTTGGCGGAGCGCCTCCTTGGCCCGGGTGTTTTTCACCCGGTCGATATTTGCGAGGAGGTTCTCTATGGTGCCGAATTCCTCGATCAGGCGGAGGGCCCCCTTGGGGCCGATCCCCGGGGCGCCGGGGACGTTGTCCGAAGTGTCGCCCGTAAGCCCCATGATTTCAATCACCTGGGAGGGGGGGACGCCGAACTTCTCCCGCACCGCCGCCGCATCGTAGATCTTGTCCTTCATCGTGTCGATGAGCAGAGCATGGTCGCCCACAAGCTGCATCATGTCCTTGTCCCCGGAGACAATGTACACTTGGAGATCCGGACCGGCATACCGGGCGGTCAGTGTGCCGATGATGTCGTCGGCCTCCACCCCCTGCTTCTCCAGGATGGGGATGGCGAACCCCCGCAGCACCTCCCGGATGCAGGGCAACTGGGGGATGAGGTCAGCGGGAATTTCCCGGCGGGTCGCCTTGTACTGTTCATAGGCCTCGTGGCGGAATGTCGGCCCTTTCATGTCGAAAGCGACGGCGAGGTAATCGGGCCGCCATTCCTTCCGGAGCCGGATGAGCATGGTGGTGAAGCCGTAGATGGCGTTGGTGGGAAAGCCCCGGGAATTGGTCAGGCCGGGGATGGCGTAAAAGGCCCGAAAGACGTAGTTGTTGCCGTCAATGAGAAACAGCGTCGGCCGGGGTCGGTCCGGGGGGGTTGTCTTTTCCGTCATCCTGTCCTTAACCTTTTTTATTTCCCATGCCGTTGGGTTTGCTCCCTCGGGGGACGCCGGCGTCCGGCGTCCGGCGTCACATGGCGAAGCGGGCGTCGATCTTGAAGGTCCGCACCGCCGGCATGTCGAGGATGTCTATGATTCCCGTTTCCGCCCGCACCTTCCGAATGAATTCCTCCCGGGCCGCCGAAGAGGGGGCGATCACGGTGAACCAGACGTTGTATTCGTGGTCCCGCCGGTAGTTGTGGGTTACCAGGGGCGAGGAGTTGATGACGGCGGAGAAGTCCGCCAGCCTGTCCGCCGGGACCCGGGCGGCGCAGAGGGTGCTCACGAAGCCCAGGGCGCGGGGATTGAAGGTGGCGCCGATACGGCGGATCATCCCGGCCGCTTTCATCCGTCCCACCCGCTCCAGGACCTCCGCCTCGCTGAGGCCGAGGCGTTCCGCCACCGCCTGAAAGGGGCGGGGGACCAGGGGGAATTCATCCTGCAGGATCTGGAGGATCTGCCGGTCCGTCGCATCCATGCTCGCCTATGTCCTCTCCGGGCCGGCGCCGCAAAGGTTGCGGCGGATAGGATAATGCTCCGAATCTTGGATGTCGCCCGCCCGCGTCCTGACCATCGTTCCGGCCTTCAGAAGTAGATGCCCAAAAGCGGCGCCGCCTGGGGATGGTAGCGGGGGCTGGAACGAAGTTCTTCCTCGCTCAAAACCCCGTCGGCGTTCCGGTCCTGACGGTCGAACCGTTCCCGGGCCGCCCGCCGCAGCTCCCCCAAACTGAGCTTGCCGTTCTTGTCGGTGTCGAGATCCTCGAATTTCGTTTTCTCCCCCGGTATCTTTTCGTATTCGCCGCGATCCAGGCTGCCGTCCCGGTTCCGGTCGTATTCGTTGAAGATCCGCACCGCCTCCCGGTCCAACTCCTCCCGGCTCAGTTTGCCGTCTTTGTTGGTGTCCAGTTTCTGAAAGGACTCGGGCGCGGCCACACCGCCAGCGGCAACCCCTGCCGGACCCGCGGGGGCGGTGGCGCCACCGGCAGTTGCCGGCCCGGCGGCCAGCACCGGCGCGGCGAGATACGGCAACAGAAAAACGGAGACAACAAAGGCAAACCTTTTCACCTTAAAATTCCTTCCTGTATGTATGATTTCATTCACAAATGCATCCCCCCATCTCCTCACGGTGCAATATCTATTATAGTTTCCTTTTGTGGCTCCGGCGGTTATTTTCCTTTCGGTTCGTAGAGGCAGTAGGGCTCTTCGGCCAGGTAGTCCCCGGTCCGTTCGTAGGCCCGTGCCCGGCAGCCCCCGCAGACGCGGATGAATTCGCAGCGGCCGCATTTCCCCTTGTAGCGGTTCAGGTCCCGCAAATCCCGAAAGATCGGCGAGTTCTCCCATGTGTCCCGGAAACCTCTCTGTGAGAGCTGTCCGCAGTCCAACTCGAGATAGCCGCAGGGCTGGATCTGGCCTCGGTGGGAGATGAAGCAGAAGGACACCCCGCCCAGACACCCCCGGGTCATCGTGTGCAGGGGGTGGCCGGCCGCCGCCCCCTGCCCTGTCTCCGTGGTCACGACGGCATCGACCGCTGCGCCTGCCGCTGCCGGCCGCCTGGACGGCTCGTCAGGATGGGCATGGCCGGAAAGCAACGCCTCGACCGCCGCCGCCGCGCTTTTGGTTGGGACATCTTTGCCTTCCGTAGAACCAGGATGCCCAGCCGCCGCGCCATCATGCGCCGGCATCCCTTCCGGAGCGCCCTTTTCCCGATCTGCCGCCGCCGGTTGCCGGTCCTGCCGCTCCCGGCGGTCGGCGGCCCGGTGCTGGTGGAAGATCCGGTAGTAGTGGGGGGCGCAGGTCGCCTTGAGCTGGATGGGGCAGGTGAGGCTTTGCTCGTAAAACCATTCCAGTGTCTCCTCGTACTGTCCGGCGGAGATCTCCCGATCCGCCAGCTCCCGGGCCCGCCCCGTGGGGACCAGCAGGAAGATATGATGGGCCGCGGCGCCGAGGTTCAGGGCCAAGTCGTGAATCTCCCGGATTTGCGCCAGGTTGTCCCGGGTGATGGTCGTGTTGATCTGGAACTCCATCCCCGCCTTCTTCATGGCGGCGATGCCCGCCAGGGCCCCGGCGAAGGCCCCGGTCACCCGCCGGAAGCCGTCGTGGCTTGTGGCATCCGGGCCGTCGAGGCTGATGCTCACCCGGCGGATCCCCGCAGCCGGCATCTTCTCCGCGGCCTCCTCCGTCACCAGGGTCCCGTTGGTTGCCATGACCATGCGCAGCCCCAGCCGGTCGCCGTAGGCGGCGATCTCCCAGATGTCCGGCCGGAGGAGGGGCTCCCCCCCGGTGAGGATGATCACCGGCTTGCTGAAGGCGGCTATGTCGTCCAGGAGGCGCAGGCAGGCGGCGGTATCCAGCTCGCCCGTATAGGGGCCGCAGGCCGCCGCGGCCCGGCAGTGCACGCAGTCGAGGTTGCAGCTCCGGGTGACCTCCCAGGCCACCATCCGGAGCGTCGCCGGCAGCCGCCGTGTCTTTCCCCTATCCATCCGGTTCATTATCAGGCATGTTTCCGCTCTGCCAGCGCCCTGGCCGCTTCCAGGGCGAAATAGGTGATGATGATGTCCGTCCCCGCCCTTTTGATGGATGTCAGTACCTCCAGCATGGCCCGCTGACCGTCGATCCAGCCCAACTGGGCCGCTGCCTTGATCATGGCGAATTCCCCGCTGACGTTGTAGGCGGCGATGGGCAGGTCGAACTCCTCCCGGGCCCGGCGGATGATGTCGAGATAGGCCAGGGCCGGTTTGACCATGATGATGTCCGCCCCCTCCTCCACGTCCAGGGTGATCTCCCGGATCGCCTCGTCGCCGTTCGCCGGGTCCATCTGGTAGGCCTTCCGGTCCCCGAACTGGGGGGCGCTCTCCGCGGCGTCCCGGAAGGGGCCGTAGAAGCTCGAGGCATACTTGGCCGAATAGGCCATGATGGGGATGCTCTCGAAGCCCGCCTCGTCGAGTCCCGCGCGGATGGCCCCCACCTGGCCGTCCATCATCGCCGACGGGGCCACCAGGTCCGCCCCTGCCCGGGCATGGGAGACCGCCGTTTCCGCCAGGACCTCGAGGGTGGAGTCGTTATCCACATCACCCTTCTCGATCATCCCGCAGTGGCCGTGACTGGTGTATTCGCAGAGACAGACGTCGGTGACGACCAGGATGTCGGGGACCTTGTTCTTTATCTCCCGGACCGCCCGCTGCACGATGCCGTCCCTGGCGAAGGCCCCGGTGGCCAGTTCGTCCTTCCGGTCGGGGATGCCGAAGAGGAGCACCGCGGCGATGCCCGCATCCCGGGCCGTCTTCACTTCCCGGACGATGCTGTCCACGGACATCTGGAAATTGCCCGGCATGGAGGCGATGGGTTTCTTGACGCCCTTGCCGGGGACGACGAAGAGGGGGTACATGAAATCATCCACCGACAGCTTCGTCTCCCGGATCAGACGCCGGAAGTTCTCGTTTTTTCTCAATCTCCTGGGACGGTAGTCGGGAAAATACATGTTCTTCTCCTCCTTATCCTTCATGCTGGCAGTTCATATCCCCTTTGGAAAAGCGCCGGTTCAGGTCGGGTGTCCTTTCTGGCGGGCGATCTCCTCCTTGGCCCGCACCAGCTCGGCGCTGGTTTCCCGCAGGCGCTGGGCCAGGGTTTCCGCCAGGATCTGATAAAAGACCGCCGAAAAGGCGAGCTTGTCCTCGCCGAAGAGACTGTCTATGAAAGAGACATCCGTGGCCAGGCACTCGACTTTGCCGATGGCATAGACGGACGCCGACCGGGGCTCGCCGTCGATGATGCACATCTCGCCGAAGATGTCGCCGGTGCGCCGGAGTTCTTCGATCCTTTCCTTATCCCTGACGATCTTCACCTCGCCGCTCAGGAGAAAATAGACCCAGTTGTCGAAACTTCCCTGGGAGATGATCTCCTCGCCCGGTTCGTACTGCCTGACTTTGCTGAAGCGCAGCAACTTGTTGAGGTCCTTTTTTTCAAAAAATTGAAGGGCCGGCATGTGTTTTACCGAGCTCAGCAGTTTCAGGTTTTCTTCCAGAATCTCCTGCTTCACGAAGCTTTTCCTCCTTTTTTCATTGACTGGCTCCTGCCGTGCGGATTCGGGCGACGCTGGTGCCCGTGGCGATCGAACCGGTGCCGGTGATTATCCCCCGATAATTTCCTCGTCGGTGAGGTAGCAGGCCGGATCGGGGGCCCAGATGTCCCCCGTGACGGCCTCCGCCCGGGCCCGGAAGTTGCCTCCGCAGACCGTAAGCCAGCGGCAGGCGGCGCAGCGTCCCTGCACGTAGGGTCTCTTGTCCTTCAGCCGGGCGACGAGATCGTTGGCCGTATCCGTCCAGATTTCACTGAAGGGCCGTCGCCGGATGTTGCCCAAGGAGACGTTCCGCCAGAACTGGTCGGGGTGGACCTCCCCGTCCCAACTGATGCAGCCGATGCCGTGGCCGGAGCTGTTCCCCTCGTTCATCTCCAGTAGTTCCAGGACCTCCGCGGCCCGCGCCGGGTCCTCCCGGAGGAGGCGCAGATAGATATAGGGGCCGTCGGCGTGATTGTCCACGGTGAGGATCTCCTTTTCCATCCCCCGGGCGAAGAGGTCCCGGGTCCGGTCCATGATCAAATCGATGAGCCTTCGCGTCTCGGCGTGATCCAGGTCCTCCGCCACCAGGGCGGAGCCCCGGCCCGCATAGACGAGATGATAGAAACAGCACCGGGGGATGTCCTCCTCCTCCAGGAGAGTGAAGATGGCCGGCACGTCGGCGGCATTGTGGCGGTTCACGGTGAAGCGGACGCCGACCTTGATCCCCGCCTCCCGACAGTTCCGGAGTCCCGCCATGGTCCGGTCGTAGGTCCCGGCCACCCCCCGGAAGAAGTCATGGGTCGCCCGGGTTCCGTCGAGGCTGATCCCCACGTAGGACAGGCCGATTTCCCGGAAGCGGGCCGCCTTTTCCTTCGTGATCAGGGTGCCGTTGGTGGAGATGACGGCCCGCATCCCCCGGTCCACGGCGTATTGGGCGAGTTCCGGCAGATCCGGCCGCATCAGAGGTTCCCCGCCGGAAAAAAGGAGCACCGGTGCCCCGAAGGCCGCCAGATCGCGGATCATCGTCTTGGCCTCTTCCGTCGTCAACTCATCGGGATAATGGATGTTTTGCGAGCTGGAATAGCAGTGGATGCACTTGAGGTTGCACCGCCGGGTCATGTTCCAGACAATCACCGGCCGCTTGTCCGCGGAGAACTGGAGCAGATGGGACGGCAGCTCCTTCGCCTCCCGCCGGTAGCGCAGGACATCCCCCGGCTCCACGGCCCCGCAGTATAATTTTGAAATTCCGATCATAGATGAACCCTTAACACTGCTTCCCCGCTTCTGTCAAACCATCCCGAAATAAGGTGATCACATCGACCTTGCTCGCGGCGATAAGCGACGCCATCTCTCCGCAGCCCGGGGCGGGAGGAACCAGTCGCCACGGCCATTCTGTCTTTTCGCTAAATCAGTCCGGCAAGAAATTTCCCTGCCGAGACGACCCTTCCCCCTTTATCGAGCAGATCGACATGATCCTTCCCGACGACCTGATAAACGTAGGGAATGGCCAGCCGCTGCTGAAAATAGAGGAGATGCGGGGACAGGGACGTATCGTTGAGTTTGGCTTCGACGGCGAACCAGGGCTTGCCGTCGATCGTGACGAGAAAATCGACCTCCCGTTTGTCCACGTCCCTCAGGTAGGAAAGCTCCGCCCGATAGCCCTCCCGATCGGTCAGGAAATGGATGAATTTCAAGAGGTGGGAGGCAATCAAGTTCTCGAAACGGTTCGCTTCCTCATGCACCTCCGACCAGTCCCAGAGATAGAGCTTCGGTTCTTTTTTCAGGGAACGAATTCTTGTTGCCGCATATGGGTAAATCCGGAAATGGTAGTAGAAGGACTCCAGAATATCCATCCAGTTAGTCACGGCCCGGTGGCTGACTTCGATGTCTTCCCGGAGGGAGTTGAGGGACAGGCGGGAGCCGACCTTATCCGGCAGGATGTCGCTCAAGAGCTTCATGTTCCCAATGTCGCGAACATTTTCTATATCCTGGATGTCTTCCCGGAACATCCTTTCGATTTTTTCGTTATGCCAGCGCCGGAGCCGACGCGTATTTTGCTTCGTAAACGGCTCGGGAAACCCGCCGAAAATCTCCAGCGCGTGCATGGTTTCCTGATAAAAATCCCGCCCCAAAGGCAACGCCTCGAAAATTTGCGGAGAGTCGAACCGGCCTTCGATCTCGGCCAGCGAGAAAGGGTGCAGCCGATAGTAGTGATAGCGCCCCTGCAGGGAATCTCCTCCCCGGCGGTATAGATCGAGGCGGGCGCTGCCCGTCACGAGGAATTTGAAGGTTCCACCGTGTTTGTCGTATTCTCCCTTGATGAGCCCCTTCCAAGGCCGATACTTGTGAATCTCGTCGAAGATCAGCAGGTCGACATCGCCCGGCCAGGTTGCGGCCATGATGGCCTTCCGGTCGGTCCGGTTATCCCAGTTGAAATAGGCGTGGTTTTTAAAGCTGCCCGCGACCAGATTTCTACAGAGAGTCGTCTTCCCTACCTGGCGCGGTCCGCCCACAAAGACCATTTTGTCTTTCAGGTCATCGAGAATCAACCCGGTGATGGATCGTTCCTTGATCATGGCGGCACTATACAACTTTTTCATCCTGAAAGCAAAATAATTAGCGAATATTTTTGCTTTCAGGATGAAAAAGACTGGAAAAAAGCTCTGAGGCCGGCGACCAGGCCGGGGATCGTGTAAGTCTCCTGGAGGATGTCCACGGCCAGCCCCGCCTTGTTTACCGCGGCGGCGGTCACGGGCCCGATGGCGGCGATCTTCACCGCCGGCGGCAGGGTGAAGTCCGGTCCCATGATGGCCAGGAAATTGGTTACCGTGGAGGGGCTGGTGAAGGTGACGACATCCACCCGGCCCGCGGCGATAAGCGGCAAGAGTTCCTCCGCCCGGTGTCCCGAAGGGACGGTCCGGTAAACCGTAATGACGTCCACCCGTGCCCCCATCCGCGCAAGCCCCGCGGGGATTACGTCCCGGGCCTCCGCCGCCCGGGGCAGGAGGATCTTCTTCCCCCGGACATCCTGCCCGGCAAAGGCCTGCACGACCCCCTCGGAGATGTATTCCTCCGGGACGAGATCCACCCGGAGACCCATTTCCGCCAGCATCTTCGCCGTGGCCGGGCCGATGACGGCGATCCGGATGCCTTTCAGGTCCCGGAGATCCCCGCCCCGCTCCCGGAGGCGAGCCATGAAGAACCGGACGCCGTTGGCGCTGGTGAAGACGATCCAGGCGTATTCCGCCAGGCGATTCAGGGCCGCGTCCAATTCCACCCAGGAGTCCGGCGGGTCGATCCGGATTGTCGGAAAGTGGATGGCCCGGGCCCCCTCGGCATGCAGGAGGGCGGCGAAGGATTCCACCTGGGCCTCCGGCCGGGTGATGACGACGCCCTTCCCGAAGAGGGGCCGGTTGTCGAACCACCGGAGGGTTTCCCGGAGGCCAGCCACGGGGCCGACGACGAGGAGCGACGGCGGCGTGAAACCCCGGGCCGCCGCCAGGGCGGCGATGTCCGCCAGTGCCCCCGCGACGGTCTCCTGATCCGCCGTGGTTCCCCAGCGGATAAGGGCCGCCGGCGTCCGGGGGTCCTTTCCGTGTTCCATAAGCGCGGCGGTGATCCGGGGGAGGTTTTTCACCCCCATGAAGAACACAAGGGTGCCGATTCCCGCCAGGGCTTGCCAGTCGATGTCGCTCTTCTCTTTCGTCGGATCCTCGTGCCCTGTGACGAAGGCCAGCGTGGAGGTCAGCCCCCGGTGGGTCAGGGGAATGCCCGCATAGGCGGGTACGGCCACGGCGGCGGTGACGCCGGGAACCACCTCGAAGGGGATCCCCGCGGCAGCCAGAACCTCTGCCTCTTCGCCTCCCCGGCCGAAGATGAAGGGGTCGCCCCCCTTCAGGCGGGCCACCACATTTCCCTGCCGCGCTTCCGCCACGAGGAGGCGGTTGATCTCTTCCTGGGGGAGGGTGTGGTCGCCCCCCTTCTTCCCCGCGTAGATCAGCCGGGCGTCTTTCCGGGCGTAATCCAGGAGTTCCTCGCTGACCAGATGATCGTAAACAATCACCCCGGCCCGGCCGATGGCCCGGGCGCCCTGCACCGTGATCAGCCCCGGATCGCCGGGACCGGCGCCGATGATGTAAACCTTTCCCCCTTGTCTCATTTCCTCTTCCCCGTCAATTATGCCTGGTGATGATGCCATGTCGTCCGCGGCGGCTGATAATCCCGCCATGACCGCCGGTACTATTCAATGACTACCCTGAGGGGTAAACTTGTAAAAAAATAGCGGAACTCCCTACCCTTCAAGGGACTGGGTGGGGAGGGGCTATCTGCTATCATTACAAAATGTTAATCCGTCCCCCTCCTGACCTCCCCCTTGAAGAAGGGGGAAGATCCTTTTACGGCGGTAAATTAGGGACATTCCGGACACCGTTGCCCGGACGTCTCAGCGGCAGTCCCGGTACGCCATGTCCAGGATGGCCCGGCCTCCCCGCTGGAGGATGGTCTCCGCCAGTTGGTCTCCCAGGGCCTCCCCGGCGTCCGCCGGTCCCCGGAGTTCCTCCCGGATCATGACCCGCCCGTCGATCGTCCCCAGGAGGCCGGTGATCTTGATCGCCGCCCCCTCCGTTTTGGCGTAGGCCGCGAGCGGGAGCTGGCATCCCCCGCCGAGGCGCCGGAGAAAGGCCCGTTCCGTAAGGGCCTCCCGCCACGTCGGGGTGTGGTTGATGAAGGCCAGGGCCTCCCGCACCGTGGCATCGTCCTCCCGGACCTCTATGGCCAGGGTCCCCTGGCCCACGGCGGGGATGATGGTCTCCACGGGGAGGAACTGGGTCACCCGGCTTACCCAACCCAGCCGCCGGATCCCCGCGGCGGCCACCACCACGGCGTCCAGGTCTTCCGTTTCCACCTTTTTCAGCCGCGTGTCCAGATTGCCCCGGAGGGGTACGATCTCCACGTCGGGAAAGATGTTGCGGATCTGGAAGCCCCGGCGCAGGGAGCCGGTGCCGATCCGGGCCCGCCGGGGCATGGCCTCGAACTTGATGCGGTGCTTCGAGACGAAGACGTCCCGGGGATCCTCCCGTTCCGGGGTGACGGCGATGGTCAGCCCCGGAGGCAGCTCCGCGGGGACGTCTTTCAGACTGTGGACCGCCAGATCGATGTCCCTCCGGAGGAGGGCGTCCTCGATCTCCTTGACGAAGACCCCCTTGCCGCCGATCTTGACCAGGGCCACGTCCTGCATAATGTCCCCTTTGGTCTTGATGACGACCAGGCTCACGCCCATGCCGGGGTGGCATTTTTCGATCCTTTCCTTCACCCAACCCGCCTGGGCCAGGGCGAGGGCGCTCCCCCGCGTGCCGATTCTCAATGTGCCGCTGATCATGCCGCTCCTTTATTGAAAATGATGCCGCCGCCATTTTGCCACGGCGTTAAAAATTATGATGTCCCCGTAGTCATTTTATTCCTCACAAGGGGGATGGGGTAAAATGGCGGTGCTTAACCCCATCCCCACCCCGGCCCTCCCCTTGAAGGGGACGGCCATTTGCGTCTTTTTTACGAGGCCGTTGAAAAATTGCTCCTGACCGCGCTCACTTCCCTCCGCCCGTGCCGTCGAGTCGGAAGAGGCGGCGCAGGGCCGCTACGTAGGCCGGGGCCGCCCCATCCCGGCTTTCCTCCTTCAGGCAGGTCATGGGGTCGTGGAGGAGCTTGTTCACAATGGCCTGGGCGAGGATCGCCGCCTCCTCCCGGTCCTCGGGGCGCAGGTTCCGGAGCCATCCTTCCGCCCGCTCCAGTTCACCGGCCACGATGGCGTCCGCCTTCTCCCGGAGGGAGACGATGGCGGGCACCACGGCCAGGGTGTCGAACCAGGCGAGATACTCCTCCGTCTCCGCGGCGACGATCTCTTCCCCCCGGGCCGCCTCCTCCTTCCGGATGGCCATGTTCTCGTCGGCTATGTCCTGGAGGTCATCCACATTATATAGATAGACGTTTTCCAGGTCCCCCGCCCGGGGATCCACGTCCCGGGGCACGGCGATGTCGATGACGAACAGGAGGCGGTTCTTGCGCCGCCCCAGGGCGGCGGCGACCATCTCCCCGGTGATGATGTATCCCGGCGCCCCGGTGGAGGTGATGACGATATCCGCCTCCCGGAGCGCCTCCCCGAGCCGTGGGAACTCCACGGCGGTGCCCTGGAACTCCGCGGCCAACCGGACGGCCCGGTCCCAGGTCCTGTTGACGACGAAGAGACGGTCCCCGCCGTGCTTAAGGAGGTGCCGGGCCGCCAGTTCCGACATCTCCCCCGCCCCGACCAGGAGGATCTTCTTGCCCGGGAGGGCGCCGAAGATCTTCTTGGCCAGCTCCACGGCGGCGTAGCTCACGGAAACGGCGTGGCTGCCCACCCCGGTATCGGTCCGGATCCGCTTGGCGACCCGGAAGGCCCGGTGGAGAAGCTTGTTCAGGATGATCCCCGCCGCCTCCCGCTCCACCGCCTGGCGGTAGGCGTCCTTCACCTGACCCAGGATCTGGGGCTCGCCCATGATGAGGGAATCGAGGCCGGCGGCGACCCGGAAGAGGTGCCGGACCGCGGCTTCGTCGCGATGGACGTAAAGGCACCGGACCAGCTCCTCCCCGCTCAGATTGCCGTGGCGGAAGATCAGCTCCCGGAGACTCTCCTCCGCCGCATCTCCCTCCCGGCTCCGGACGAGGATCTCCACCCGGTTGCACGTGGACAGATACAGGGCCTCCTCGACCCCGGGGAACCCCAGGATCTCCTCCAGGGGATTGAATCCCTCGGTGCAGGCAATATTCAGGCGTTCCCGGATCTCCACGGGCGCCGTTCTGTGATTCATGCCGATCAGAAGGAGGTTCATCGCTCAATAAAACCGGTGGATGGTGGTGAAAAAGTACTTTTCCACCAGGAAGGCGGCCAGGAGCGCCACAAAGGCGGCCACGGAAAACAGGGCGGTCTTGCGGCCCTTCCAGCCGATGGCGAGGCGCTGGTGGAGAAGGACGGCATAGATCAGCCAGGCCGCCAGGGTCCAGATCTGCTTGGGGTCCCATTGCCAGGGGCTTCCCCAGACCGTCCCCGCCCAGATCGATCCCGCCACGATCCCCAGGGTCAGCAGGGGGAACCCCCAGAGGAGGCAGGCATGGTTGATCCGGTCCAGATCCCGGAGGGAAGGGAAGAACTTCATCATCCGGCTGGCCTTGCGGCGCTTCAGGAGTCCGTCCTGGATCAGGTAGGCCAGTCCCGCGGCGGAGGCGAGGGCGAAGAGGGCCTCGCCGATCACCGCCAGCATGGCGTGGAGGCACACCAGGCCGCCCTGGAGAATCGCCGGGGCCGCCAAAGGTCCGCCGATGCCCGCGGACGAGGCGATCATGAGGAGAAAGACCGCCGGCGAGACGAAGACCCCGAGGACCCGGGTCTTGGTGCGCACCTGGAAGGCCAGGTAGGCGCCCGCCATCACCAGGGCGAAGAAGGAGAGACTGTCGTGGATGCGGAGGAAGGGGTTGAATCCCCGACCCGCCCACTGCCCGAGGAAGAACAGGGCGTGGAGGGCGCAGGCCCCGGCGAGGACCCACGTGGCGGCCTTGGCGGGGGCCACCCGGCGGGTAAACAGGGAAAACAGGTAGGTCAGGGTGCTGATTAGATACGCCCCCAGGGCCCCCCGGTAAAGCAGCAGATAAAAGTCCATTGTGTTTTCAGTAACATCATATTTGACGACTTCCTAAAAAGTCAGAATTTGGCAAAATCAGCGCCGCAACTTACCTCGACTGCCGCTTAGCTCCCTCCCCTTCAAGGGGTTGGAGGAGAAAGGAAACCTCTTTTTACGGAGATTTTTTCCAATACCCACGAACGATGAAAAAGTTTAGGGGAGATCGCACGGATGTATTTTCATGCAACAAATCTTTCTTTAAGATGATGTTTTTCCCTCCTCGCCGGGCGCGGGGGTTAGCTTGACCTCCAGGCCGGGCATGAAGTTCGGCTCTACTTCCAGGCCCGTCAGGTCGCGGATCAGCGCCTGGGCCTCCTCCCGGCGGCCCGCCCGGAGGTGTTCGTAGAGGGGCGAATTAACCAGGGCCGTGAAGACGTCCCGGTTTTCCCCCGCCGGGCGGCCCGCGGCGATTATCCGCTCCCGCAGGCGGCCCAGAAGTTCAAGATATTCCGCGTATTCCGGCCCGAACCGCTCCTCCATCTCCTCCCGGAGTTTTCTCGCCAACGCCGGGCTCTTGCCGTCCGTGGCCACGGCGATGGAGAGGCTCCCCCGGGTGAGGAGGGCGGGAAGGATGAAGTCGCAGCGTCCCGGATCGTCAACGATGTTTACCAGGATGCCCCGGTCGCGGCAGGCGGCGGCGATGCGGTCGTTGACCTCCTCCCGGTCCGTGGCGCCGATGACGAGGAAGGCCTCTTTCAGGCAGCCCTCGGTATAATTATCCGCCACATGACGGATGCGCCCCGCCGCCGCCAGCTCCGCCAGCAGGGGGTTAACCAGTCGGGATACCACCGTGACGGCGGCCCCGCATTCCAGGAGGCGCTCCACCTTCCGGGCCGCCACCTCGCCGCCCCCGACGACCACGCAGGGTTTCTCGCTGATGTCGAGGCAAACGGGATAGTATTTCAAGGGCGACCCCCGTGGCGGCCGCCGTCCCGCCGTGCCGTAGCGCCTGGTATCATATGATCCCCTCTGTTGACCATTCCGAAGATGTCCGCGGCCGTTTGCTTTCCGGAGCCGTAGCCGGGCCGGCGATGACGATCGCCGCCGCCGGATCGCCCGGTGGCGAACCCGGTCCGGATGCCGCCGCCGCTGCCTGTTGCATCTGGCCGGGCAGGCTATCACGGCCGGGGGAATATTTCAAGTTACTTGAAATATCATCAAAAAAAGGATATGTTTCCCCCGATCAGAACAGGAAGGGCGAGTCATGACACAGCAGAAAGAAAGATGGTTACAGATCGAGATCAGCCTCCCGGCGGAGTTGAGTGAAGCCGTGACCAACTTCCTCATGGAAAACGGCGCCCAGGGGGTGTTTCAGGAAGAGGCGCCGGAGCCCCAGGGCGGCGGTTTTGCCGAGGACGTCTCCCGGGAGGCCCTCAAGGCCTATCTGCCCGATGACGTCCGCGTCGAAAACCGCCTGACGTCCCTCCAGAACTACCTTGACGAACTGGGCCGCCTCTTTCCGGAACTGCCCCGGCCTTCCTGGCGCACCGATTGGATCGTCGATCCCAACTGGGGGGAGGAGTGGAAGAAATACTTCAAACCCCTGCGGGTGACGAAGAACATCATCATCAAGCCGACCTGGGAGCGCTACAGCCCCGGCGGCCACGATATCCTCATCGAGATCGATCCCGGCATGGCCTTCGGCACCGGGCAGCACCCCTCGACGCGGATGTGTCTCCAGGCCATGGAGGACCTCATCCTCCAGGACCGGGCGGCCCGGAACCGCCGTGTCCTCGACGTGGGAACCGGAACGGGCATCCTCGGCATCGCCGCCGCCAAACTCGGGGCGGGCAAGGTCGTTTGCGTGGACATCGACAAGCAGGCGGTGGCGATCGCCGCTGAGAACGCCCGCATGAACGGCGTGGAGGACCGGGTGGGCGTGCTCTACCGCGATGCGGCCACCCTCGCCGAGACCTTCGACCTCATCGTGGCCAACCTTACCGCCAAGATGCTCATCAAGCTGCGCCCCCGCCTCATCGACCTCCTCAACCGGGGCGGATTTCTCGTTATATCCGGAATAATCGAACAAAATAAAGATGATATCGAGCATCACTTCCTGGCGGAGCCCTTTTTGGTCCACCGGACCATCATCGAAAAAGAATGGCGCTGCTATGTCCTGCTCAACGAGGGCTACCGGTAGTGACTTCCCCCCGCCTCTATTGGCCCCGGAACCTTCAGGAAGACGGTATCTACGCCCTGGATGCCGGCCGCCGGCACTACCTGAGTAATGTCCTGCGCCTCCGCCCCGGCGATGCCGTCACCCTGTTCGACGGGTCGGGATGGGACTTTCACGCCGTGATCGAAAGGATGGGCGACCGGGAGGCCGCCGTCCGGATCACGGGACGGGAGGAAATCGCCGGCGCCGCCCCGTCCGTCCGGATCACCCTGGCCCAGGCCCTCCCCAAGGGGGCGAAGATGGACGGCATCGTGGAGAAGGCCACGGAGATCGGGGCGGTCCGGATCGTGCCGTTCCATTCCGCCCGTTCCGTTCCCCGACTGGATGCCGCGAAGGCCGCCGCCCGCCTCGAACGGTGGGAGAAGATCGCCGTGGAGGCCGCCCGGCGGTGCCGCCGCCCGGACGTCCCGGCCATCGAGAGGATCGCTTCGTTCGGCCGGATGCTGGCCCTCGCCGAAGGGGCGGGAGTGAAACCGGCGCCGGCGCGACCCGGGGGCGGAAACCGCCGCCGCAACCATGAGGAGGCATCGGCGCGGCCCACGGCGGCAGGCGAATTTTTTCCGGCGCCGCTTATGGAGAAGGGGCAGCGGCAACAATGCCGCGATCTCGCGGCTTCCCCGTCCTCGCCCCCGCCGGTCCGGATCATCTTCTGGGAGGAGGGCGGCCGGGACATCAAATCCATCCTGCGGCCCGCCGCCGGCCCGCCGCCGGAGGATTATTTCGTCGTCGTCGGCCCGGAAGGCGGTTTTGCCCCGGAAGAAGTGGCGGCGGCCCGGGCCTCCGGCCTTGCCGTGGCCGGTCTGGGCCACCGGATCCTGCGCGTGGAGACGGCCTCCCTGGTGATCCTGACGATCATCCAGTACGAGCGGGGGATATTTGCGGCGCCGGATCAGCCGGAGGGCGCCGGGGCGGCGGAGACGCCCCGAAAGGAGCGGGACCGTGACTGAAGCTTACGGAGGTTTCTGGCGGCGGGGCCTCGCCTTTTGCATCGATCAGGTCATATTGAACGTCATCTATCTCATCTTCCTGCTGGCCGGCGGATTGTCCCATCTCCTCGGCCAGGCGGCCGGAGGGGGAGGTCCCTGGCCGGCCGCCGCGCCGGGCGCCGGGGTCCCCCAGACGACGGCCGGGTTTACCCTGCTCTATTTCCTGGCTGTCGTCGTGATTACGGTCCTGTATTTTACCTACTTTGTCGCCGTTGCCGGACGGACGCCGGGAAAGATGATCCTCGGCCTCCACATCCGGCCCGTGGCGGGCGGCAGCATTACCTTCGGGGTTGCCTTTTTGCGCCTCATCGGTTATCTCGTTTCCGGCGCCCTGTTTTATCTGGGTTTTCTGTGGATTGCCGTCGATCCCCGCAAGCAGGGCTGGCACGACAAGATAGCCGGTACGGTGGTCATCCGTGACCGGGGGGAGCAGCTCCCGCCGTGAGCGCCGCCGGAGAAAAATACCTTGACAAATGGAGCGATATTTAATAGACGGACCATCTGTTCCCGGGCCGGTAGCTCAGTCGGTAGAGCATCGGACTGAAAATCCGAGTGTCGGCAGTTCAATTCTGCCCTGGCCCACCATTTGTCAATATCGGGGTTGCAAGTAATCCGTCTTGCAACCCTTTTTTTGCGCCGGCAATCCGCCGGCCGGGCTTGGAGATGCGGAGATGATTTCATGATGTCGTTTGAGGTGTTACCGGCGTCTCCGGGGGGTAAAATAGCGGCAGTTCTGGCCCTGATGGTCTTCATCGCCGCCCTCGCGGCGACGGTACATCCGGCGGTGGGCCGGGCCGATGCGGCGACGGGGAAGGAAGGGACGATTATCGGAGCCGGTCGGCCCGGAGGCGCGCCCGGCCCGGAGGCGGCCGGACCCGGGACCACGGCCGCCCAAGGGAAAGGGGCGGCGGTGCGGGGGATGTACGGTGTCCCCGGCGTCCCGGCGGGCGATCCCGCCCGCACGGAAGACAAGCTGCGGTCGGGGGGGATAAACGCCGTCTTCGTCCCCGGTGATGAAACCGCCGTCCAATGGTTCAAGTCCCGGGGATACAAGGTTTTTATCTCGGTGAACGCCTTCGGCGGCCGGGGCCCCTGGAAGAGATGGCCCGACTCCCGGCCGGTCACGGCGGCCGGCCGTCCCTACGGCGAGGACCTCCCCCAAGAGCGGGCGATCGGCGGCGTCTGCCCCACCCATCCGGGCTGGCGTGCCGAGCGCCTCCGCCATATCGACACGCTCCTGAAGCGACTCGGACCCCACGCCGACGGCATCTGGCTGGATTTTATCCGTTACCCCGGCCTCTGGGAAAGGACCGGCGCCGGCGCCTACTATCCCGACACCTGCTACTGCCCGCGCTGCCGCCATCTGTTCTTGGAACACCTTGCCGCCACGGGCAAGCGACCCGCCGTATCCCTCACGGCGATGGAGGCCCCGGCCGCCGCGGCCTGGATCCGCAAACATCGTGCCCGGGAATGGCGACAGTGGAAGCAGGAACAGATCCTGTCTTTTGTCCGGGAGGTCCGGAAGCTCCGGGACGAACGGACCGGAGGCGGGGCGCCGCCGCACGGCAAGACGGCGACTGGCGCTGGTGCCGCCGTGGATTCCGGCGGGGCTGCGATCGTGGCCGGACAGGATGAAGCCGCCGCCCGGACGGCGACCGGCGCGGAAAGATCCTCCGGGCGCCCCTTCCTCCTCGGGGCCTTTCTCGTGCCGTGGACGAAGGGGGAGCGGGAAGGCGCGGTCTCCTGGATCCTGGGCCAGGATCCCTTTGCCCTGGGCGGGCTCGTGGACGTCGTCTCCCCTATGGTCTATCACCGCATGGTGGGACGTTCCCCCGCCTGGGTCGGGGAGATGACCGCCTACTACCGGGAGACCATGCCGGCCGCCGTCTGGCCGATCATCCAGTCCGAAGATACGGGCGCCGCGGAGTTCCTTGCCGCTGTAAACGCCGCCGCCGCCGGTGGTGCGGACGGCATCCTGGTCTATTCCTACCGGGGCATGAAGGCGGACCTCTGGGCGCCGCTGCGCTCCTTCCGGCTCCGGGAAAACCTGCTGCCGAATCCCGACCTCACCATTCCCGTCCGGGCGTCGGCACCGCCGGGCTGGACGGGCTGCACCGCCGCCCGGACGGACGATCTGGGGAGCCGCTGCTTTGCCAAACCGGCGGCGGAACTGGATAACAATCCCCTGGTCATCCGGCGCCCACCGCTGTCGCCGGGGGCGTCGCTCCCCCTTGCCGCCGGATCGAGTCCGCCGGTTTCCGAGCCATCGGGACCGGAGCCTTTAATAGCGGAAACGGCGCCGGCCGGCGCCGGGGGGGAAGACAAAGGCGCGGTGGTTAGCGCGACAAAGACAGTTGCGGCCCGAAAAGACAAGCAGGTTGCGGAAGGCGCTGCCCGGGCCGTCTCCGGGGAGGGCGTAAAACGGGGGTTGACGGTCGCCGTGCCCGCGGAAGCGGGGCCGGGCGGCGGACCGGGAGCGGTGGGCATCCGGGCAGGCCGCGACGGGCGGGGCGAGTGGCGGGCGCCGCTGCCGCCTTGCGTGCCGGGGCGTGATTACCTCTTTTCCGGATATTTCTACCGGGATTACTGGGAAAACGGCGTCTATGCGAAAGTCCGCGTCTGGGGTCGGGAAATCAAGCTCGACAGTCATTTGCAGTCCAAAAGGTGGCAGAACCTTCGGGGTTGG
>CAZNDG010000041.1:23814-25190 GCA_964571695.1 uncultured Syntrophus sp. | reverse complement strand
GATGAACGGCCTGGTCTTGGCCGGAAATCTATTGGCCTCCCATCCCGATCTCAAATGCCTTTTCATGTCCGGATACACCGCCGATGTCATAGCCTCCCACGGCGTCTTCGACGAAGGCGCGCATTTCATCCAAAAGCCGTTCACAACGGAAAGGCTATCCGCCAAAGTGCGCGAGTCGCTGGACGGTCACGGAAAATAGATACATACGACTGACGAAATGATGAGTCCCGACAACGGCATCCATGACGAATGGTAGGGACGGGTATGCCGTATCTCTGACCCGGCGGACCGGCACCGGGATTGCCTCTCCCGGGTTGCCTGCCCGCCGGTGGATTGGTTGTCCGGTTGCCGCCGATTCTCAGTAACGAGACCGGCCGCCGGACCTTCCGCGGCCGCCGCCTCTGTCTCCTCCGCCTCCGCCGCTCCGGCGGTCCGCCCGGGGGCGGGCCTCGTTCACGCTCAGTGCCCGGTCATGCATCGTCTTGCCGTTCAAACCGGCGATGGCGGCCAGGGCCTCTTCCTTTACTGGCATTTCCACGAAGCCGAATCCCTTCGACCGGCCGCTGAACTGGTCCGTGATGATCGCTGTGGAGGCAACCTGCCCAAAGGCCGCAAAGGCCTGCTGCAAATCTTCCTCGGTAATGTTGTACGACAGATTCCCTACATAGATGTTCATTGTGGCTCCTCCCCTGGGATTATAAAATAGTGTGGCCCTTCTGTTGCTATTGATGTTTTGACTGATCTTCCCCGTCTCCCCGATCGGGACGGGATTCCTCCGTTTCCGTAGCGTTTCCGGAGTTGCCCCGCGCATCGTCAGCCGGAGGATGACCATCGGTTGGCTGTTGAAGCCCGGGCGTAGGGACCGTCTGGGACTGGTCGGTTTCCGCGGGATCGCCTTCCGTGGATCGGAGGCGATTCTTCTCATGGCGCCGGGCCATCTTTTCGTCGGCCTTTTTCTTGCGCTCTATTTCCCGCTGCCGCTTGGCGAATTTTTCCTGACTTTTTCTGGCCATGCCTCCCCCTTTCATGAGTCGGTCCAAAAAAACCCAGAAGCCTTTTTATTGGCTCTGGGTAATGTGGCCAAAACCGAAACAAAAAAAGTATAAGGACCTATAAGCCCTTGCGCCGCCTGTGTCAAGATATAAATTTTGTGCCTTCTCACCAATGGAGATGTCTCGGCAAGCTTTCCGTTGACATCCCTGATTGGTTATTTTACGGTCGAAGCGGTTCCGGCAGGGACGGCTTCATTACCGGCCGGGCACGATTTTTAGACGTGCGCCTGCGATTGAGAGAGCTTTCGCGGAGGGAGGCTTGGTCATGTTCTCACAAGATGTTGATGGGTTGCGCGGTATGATATTTCCGGAAACGCCGCTGAG
>CAZNDG010000041.1:0-23714 GCA_964571695.1 uncultured Syntrophus sp. | reverse complement strand
GTCCTGGCGCAGGGGCCTCCTGGCGACCATGCTCCTTTTGTTTCTTTGCCTGTCCGGGTGCGCAGCCCTCCCGGTCGTCCCGGATGTCCCGGTCCGGTCCGGGGACCTGCAGACCGCCCCGGCGTACTGCCTGCCCGCCTTCCCCGACCGGGACGGATGGTACGGCGGGGACGGGGCCTACTCCATCCAGTTGGACGACCGGCGGGTGCTGTGGCTTTTCGGCGACACCTTCGTTTCCGAGGAAGAGGGGCGGCGGGATCGCATCGATATGGCGGTGGTCCTGGGCACGACGGTGGCCGTCTCGACCTGCGCCGCGGGAGAGTTTATTATCCGCTACCGTTTGATGAGGAAAGACGGGACGTTCGTTTCCTCTTTCGGGGAGGGGGAATGGCTGTGGCCCCAGGACCCCTTCCTGGTGGCAGGGACGCTCTATATCCCTCTCATCGCCGTCCGGGCCGCGCCGGAGCAGGAAGGTCCCTTCAAGTTCGCCGTCGCCGGGCACCGACTGGCCCGGATCGGCGACTTTACCGGGGATGATCCGAACCGCTGGGTTGTGGACTGCCTCGATCTGACGCCGGGTATCCCCGGGGGGATCAAGGCGTTCGCCACGACTTCCGTTGTGTACGGAAATCATGTTTACTTTTTTCCCTTCTACAGTGAGACCAAAGAGGGACGGACGGTCCTGGGCAACATCCTGGCGCGGATTCCCCTGGATCGCCTCGCCGCCCCGGCCCGATCCATCGAGTACCTCCACGGGGACGGCCGGTGGGATGCCAAACTGGATCACCGGCTGGTGAAGGTGGCGCTGGATGCCGCGGTTTCGGAATTGAGCGTGCGCTACCACCCCGAGCGGAGGGAATGGGTCGCCGTGTACATGTCGCTGGAAAACAACGGCGACCGGATGCTGTATCGCACGGCCGCCGCCCTGGAGGGGCCGTGGTCCGCGGCGAAGGCGCTTGTCGGGACGATCCCGGAGGTCACCCGGCACAGCCCCCGCTTCGACCGCAACAACTTCTGCTACGCCGGCAAGGAGCACCGGGAGTTCTCCCGGGGCAAAAACATGGTCGTCACTTATGTGTGCAATTCCTATGAGGATTTCGAAAAGCCGACGAGTTTCATCCGCCGGAATCTCTTTCTCTACCGTCCAGTGGTGGTCGCTGTCCCAGCCCCGCCGCCGTCTCCGCAGTAAACTTTCATGCCCCGTGGGGCGCCCCGAAGCATGAAAATATGTCATATTTGATTTTATTGAGTATTTCGATCTATTTGCGTACCAGGGATCGGCCTTCCCCCCTTGCCGCCACCGGTAATTACTCCATGCGTGTTGTCAGGAAATCCCGTCCACTTTTTTAATAACTATCTCTCCGCGCCATAAGGGACATTTACTAAACAATTGCATCCTTTGACCTCCTTGTTCTTCCGTTAACCCAGCGTTTCGGATCTGGACGATAAACTGTGATCATCACAACCCATTGATTTTCACGGTTGTATGCCCAAACACCGTGAACCGGTTCTTGCCTGAATGTCTTTCCATAAATCAAACAACAGGGATTGGGAGTTGGATTAGCCGAGAGGTTCACCCGTCCGTGTCCGGACGGGTCCGGGCGGCCTTTTTTTCCGCCTGGCGGTGCTTGTCCTGGAGGATCTTTTCTTTGGCCCGTTGGGAGCGTTTCCTTTTCTGGCGGCGGATCTTTTCCCGGCGGGCCTTTTCTGCCTCCACCAGCCCTTTCCGGAGGCGCTCGATCCGGTCCAGAAGGAGGCGTCGGGCCAGGAAGCGATTCAGGGCCTGGGATCTTTCCTGCTGGCATTTGACGGCGAGGCCCGTGGGCTGATGGACGAGGTGGACGCAAGTGGCGGTCTTGTTGACCTTCTGGCCGCCGGGTCCCGAGGAGCGGACGAATGTCTCCCGGAATTCGTCCTCCTTAACCCCCAGGGCCGCCATGCGGGCGGCCAGGGCCGCTTCCTTTTCCGGTGAAACAATCATGTGCCGATTTGAGAGTCTGTCTGTTTCATTATTTGCGCGTTTACGTTATTGAACCATGTTGCGCGGAAAAAAGAGAACCGTCTCCATTTTGTTTTGGGGCAACCATGTGGTCGGTCAGGGCCGATTCCTTTTATGGTGAAACAATCGTGAGTCAATTTAAGAGTTTGATGGGAAGTGCCCGTGGTACGCTCAGAGGGAGTAGATCTCGTCGCCGACGAAGTTGACCCAGTGCTGGCTCAGGATCTCCACGGCCCGCTCGATGCGGTCGCAGCCGATGATCATGATGGTTTCCTTGCCGAGGCGCTCGATGGTGGTATAGATGTAGTGGATGTTCACGTCGCCCTCCGCCAGGGGCTTGACGATGGCGTTCATGCCCCCGGGATGGCAGGGGACTTCCACGGCGATGACGGGATCCACCTGAATGTTGAAGTTGAAGCTCTCCAGGATGGTGACGGCCTTCTGGGGATCGTTGACCACGACGCGGAGGGTGGAATGCTCTTCGGTGCTGGCCGCGGAGATGGCCTTGACCTTGATGTCCTCCTTGTCCAGGATGTCCACGAGTTTGGTCAGGGCGCCGGGAACGTTGTCCAGCCGCACGGAAACCTGTTGAATGGCCATGGTTTGAAGTGTCCCCTTCATATTTGCAATTCGTAGCCCGCGGCGAAGGCCTTGCGGTTGATCTCCATCGCCGCCTTTTTCTTTTCCCCCAGGATCTGCTTTAGGCCCTTGAGAAACGCTTCGGGAGCGATGAGACCGGTTTCCCTGATGAAGGCCCCCATCATGACGATGTTGAGCACCCGGGGATTGCCCAGTTGCTCCGCCAAGTCGCCGACGGGAACGGCATGGATGTGGACGTCCTTCCGGGTCGGCTGGGCATTGATGATGGAGGAGTTGAGAAAGATGTCTCCTCCCGGGGCGACGCGGTTCTGGAAGGTGAAGAGGGACGGCTTGTTCATCACCACCAGGTAATCCGGTTCCGAGGCGATGGGGGAGGCGATCTCTTCGTCCGATACGGCCACGGTGCAGTTGGCCGTACCGCCCCGCACCTCGACGCCGTAGGAAGGCAGGTAGGTGACGTGGCAGCCCTCGCTCATCGCCGCATGGGCGTAAACGTAGCCCATCATCAACACTCCCTGGCCGCCGAAACCGGCGAAGATGGTCTTCTTGATCATAACGTTCGCACCTAAGCTTTCGTATCCTTGATGACGCCCAGGGGGTACTCTTTCGCCATCACTTCCGTCACCCACTTGCAGGCGTCCACGGGAGACATCTTCCAGTTGGTCGGGCACTGGGAGAGGATTTCCACCAGGGAGAACCCTATGCCGTCCATCTGGTACTGGAAGGCCTTCTTGATCGCCCTTTTGGCCTTCACGATGTTCGCCGGGCCATTGACGGCGCAGCGCTCGATGTACCGGGTTCCCGGGAGCTGGCCGAGGATCTCGCTCAAATGGATCGGATGTCCGTCCAGGAGGGCTGACCGGCCTGGCGGCGTGGTCGTGGAGACCTGTCCCAGGAGGGTCGTGGGGGCCATCTGGCCGCCCGTCATGCCGTAAACGGCGTTGTTGATGAAGATTACGGTGATGTTCTCTCCGCGGTTGGCGGCGTGCATGGTTTCCGCCGTGCCGATGGCCGCCAGATCGCCGTCGCCCTGATAGGAAAAGATGATCCGGTCGGGGAGAACGCGCTTCATCCCCGTGGCGACGGCGCAACCCCGGCCGTGGGGGGCCTCCAGCATATCGACGTCGAAGTAGTTGTAGGCGATGACGGCGCAGCCGGCGGGGGGGATGCCGATGGCCCGGTCCTGGATCTTCAACTCGTCGATGACCTCGGCGATAAGGCGGTGGGTGATGCTGTGGCCGCAGCCGGCACAGTAGTGAAAAACGGCTTTCTTCAGTGATTTCGGACGGCTGAATATCTTCTTCATGTCATTTCTTCCGGAACTGATAGGCGATGACCTTGGCGAGTTCCGCCGGCGTGGGGATGACGCCGCCGGGCCGGCCGTAGAACTGGATTCGGGCGGTGTTGCCCAGGGCCAGTTGCACGTCTTCCAGCATCTGCCCGGTGTTCATCTCGAAGACCAGAAAATTGTCCACCCGGGCGGCGAAGGCCTGGATGACCGCGGCGGGAAAGGGCCACAGGGTGATGGGCCGGATGAGCCCCACGGGCAGTCCCAACTCCCGGCTCCTTTTGATGGCGCCCTTGGCAATCCGGGCGGCGGTGCCGTAGGCGACGATGAGGATCTCCGCGTCGTCGGTCCAGAAGGTCTCGAAACGGACCTCCTTCGAGGCGATGACCTGGTATTTGCGGTAGAGCTTCCAGTTGTGCTCTTCCATGCGGATGGCATCGAGGATCAGGGCCCGGATGAACTTGCTCTTCCCCCGGCCCATGCCCTTGAGGACATAGCATTCGGGATACTGGCGGGGCGGCGGGGTGTTGAATTCCACGGGTTCCATCATCTGCCCCATCATGCCGTCGGCAAGAATGATCACGGGATTGCGGTAACGGTCCGCCAGCTCGAAGGCGTCCATGGTAAGGTCGGCCAGTTCCTGGACGGAGGCGGGGGCGAGGACGATAGTGCGGTAATCGCCGTGGCCGCCGCCCCGGGTGGCCTGGAAGTAGTCTCCCTGGGAGGGGAGGATGTTGCCCAGCCCCGGCCCGCCCCGCATCATGTTGACGATGACCGCCGGCAGTTCGTCGGCGGCGAGGGATGAGATGCCCTCCTGCTTCAGGGAGATCCCCGGACTGGAGGACGACGTCATGGCCCTGGCGCCGGCGGCGGAGGCCCCGAGCACCATGTTGATGGCGGCGATTTCGCTTTCCGCCTGGATGAATACCCCGCCCTTGGCGCGCCGCATGTTGTCGGCCATGTACTCCGTCAGTTCGTTCTGGGGGGTGATGGGGTAGCCGGCATAGAAACGGCATCCGGCCCGGATCGCCGCCTCGCCGATGACGCGGTTGCCCTGCATGAGGATTCTATTCACGGTACACCTCGATGGCGACTTCGGGACAGACCAGGGCGCAGAGGGCGCAGCCGTTGCATTCGGCGTCTTCCTTCAACTCGATGGGATGGAAACCCTTGGAATTCAGTTCGGCGGCGGGGCGGAGGTTTTGATTTTTACAGACCGTTGTGCACAGGAGGCATTCTTTGCAGAAATCTCCGTCAATTTTTATCGTTCCCTTCAAGGGCTGTGTTCTCGCTTGATAATTGATTTTGGACAATATGGAAAAAGCTTCTTACCCAATTTCCGGCCAATGTCAAGCTCAAATTTGAAAAAATCAAAGCCTGGCGACCTGAAATCCCTCTAATTTGATGGCCACGGAGCGCTGCATCAGTTCGATGGTGATGACGAACAGCTCCTTTTCCATGTCGGTGCTCGCCACCAGGCCCTCTATCCCCTGGAAGGGACCGTCGATGATCTTGGCGTATTCCCCCACCTTGGGGTACTGGAACTGCTGGACCTCCACCCGGGAATCGACGATGCGCATGATGGCGTCGATCTTGACATCGGGGACGGGGATGGGCTCCGAACCGTAAGGCTTTCCCAGGATGCGCACCACGCCGAAGGTCTTCAGGACATCCAGCTTGGTTTCGTTGTCTATGATGTCCAAGGCCACGAAGATATAGCCCGGAAACATGGGCACCATGATCTTCTTGCGGCGGTCCTTCCGCTTGCTCCAGACCTCGATCTTGGGGAGGAATACCCGGAAGGATTTCTGCGTCAGGCCGATATAAACCCGGTCTTCATGACGGCTTCTTGTATGGACGGCGTACCACGCCATAAAAGTCATCCTTTCCGTGGGCGTTTGGCCCGGCCGCGGCCTTGCGGCGGCGGCGGGACCGCTCAGTAACAGTAGGGCGAGGGAAGATCCTTCACCGTGATCAGCCCCGACTTGGCGTCCAGCACCGCCGGGATGGAGTTGACCAGAACGGCCGCCGTGGCCTGGTCGCCGGCGACGCCGCCCTCGATCCGCAGCTTGATGTCCGGGGTGCCCACGATCTGAATGGCGTCGTGGGGGTCGGGGGCGCCGACATACATCCGGAGCTCCAGGGTCAGGACCTCTTTTCCATCTTTGATGCCCTTGGCGAGATGTTCGATCCCCGCCACGTCTCCCGGTTGGATCTCGAAATAGTCCGTCCGGATGGGATGGGCGGCGATTACCGGGGCTACGGACTCCTCCACGAAGTCCACGGCCCGGCCGAGTTTGTCGATAATCAGATGGAGGGATTCCCGGAGCCCCACATGCCCCAGGGCCTTTTTATCTATTTCCCGCTGGAACTCCTCCACGGTCATGCCCGTGCCGATCTTCTTCTGCAGGGCGTAGCGCCGGGTGGCGGCGTCCACGACGCGCCGGACGTGGATTTCCCGCACTTCCTGGCAGACGCCGGTGAGAAAAAGCGGCAGGGCGTCCATGACGAAGCCGGGATTGACCCCCGTCCCCAGGACGGTGACCCGTTTTTCCATCGCCAGCAGATGGATCCGCTCCGCAAGGATCGCGTTTTCCGCCGAGGGGAAGAGCAGTTCTTCACTGGCGGAGACGATGTTGATCTTTTTTTCGAGGATATCCTCGAACTGCTGGTAGATGGACGGGATCCTTGAGCCGGTGGTGTGGATCACCACGTCGGCCTTGACATCGGCAAGGAGTTCCCGGGGCCGGTCGCTGACCGTTACCCCCAGCGGCGCCGTCAGCTTCAGCAATTCCCCCAGATCTTTTCCCGCCAGGCGCGGATTGGTATCCACGGCGCCGACGATGGCCAGCGCCTCCTTTTTGAGAATGGCCCGAACCGTTTCCAGACCGATGTATCCCAAACCGTACTGAATGACCCGAATCTTCCTCTTTTTCGTGAAATGTCTCTGCATATCCCTACCTTGTTCGTTTTGCCGTCGAATCCGATTCGACCCCGCTGTTTTATTCCGTTCCCCGACCCGCCGCGTCGCCTTCAGCCGGCCCGCCGCCGGCCCCGGCGATATCCCCGGTGCAAAGAATATCCGGACCAAGGCGACGCCATTGCACCGCCGTGAGTTGCAGGGCCCGGTCCATGGTGGCGAGGCCCAACTCGCCCACGGCATCCACGCCCCGGCCGATGATCTTGGGCGCCACGACTACGGCGAGGCGGTCCGCCAGCCTCTCCCGGAGCACCGAGGTGATGATGGCGCCGCCCCCCTCCACCAGGACGGAGGTGATGCCCCGCTGACCTAGTTTCCGGAACAGCTCCGGCAGTTTGATTTCCCCCGCCGCCGTGGCGGCGACCAGGAGCGTTTCCACGCCCAGCCCGGCCAGGGCCTGCAATTTGTCTTCCGGGGCGTTCGGGGCGGCGACGACCAGGGTCGGCGCCCGGTCCTGGTCCCGGAGGATGCCGGCCTTAAGCGGGATGTTCAACCGGCTGTCCAGGACGATCCGCAGGGGATTCTTTCCCCGGACCAGGCGGACCGTCAGTTCGGGATCGTCATGGCGCACCGTGCCGGCCCCGACGAGCACGGCGTCATGGACGCTCCGCAGGCGGTGGGCGTAGCGCCGGGCCGGCAGCGAGCTGATCCACCGGGAATGACCGCCGGCGCCGGCGATGCGGCCGTCGAGGGTCTGGGCGTATTTCAGGGTGACGAAGGGGAGACCGGTGGTCATGAACTTGAAAAACTTTTCGTTCAGGCGGCGGCATTCCTCCTCCCGGATGCCGACGACGGTTTCGATGCCCTGGGCCCGCAGGGCCGCCACCCCCCGGCCGGCGACGACGGGATTCGGATCGATGGCGCCGATCACCACCCGGCCCGGCCGCTCCCGAATCAAGGCCTGGACGCAGGGGGGAGTCCGCCCCTGGTGGGTGCAGGGCTCCAGGGTGACGTAGAAGGTGGCGCCGGCGATAGACTCCCGAGCCCCGAGGATGGCGTTGATCTCGGCATGGCTCTCCCCGCAGCAGACGTGATAGCCTTCCCCGATGATCCGGCCGTCCTTGACGATGACGGCGCCGACCATGGGATTGGGACTCGCCCGTCCTTCACCCTTACGGGCCAGCCGCAACGCCCGGTCCATGAAACGTTCGTGATCTTCTCTCATCGACTAACCATCGCGACCGTTTCGAGCACGACGAAAGATGAAAATATACGGCTATTTATGAACATTTTCATATAAACCCCCTGGGGGCCTCCCGTTTTTCCTGACTGGGCCATATAACATTTCTGGACGGGATTTACACCCCCAAGTTTGAAGGATTGGGATCAAGGCCCGCGGTGTTGCGATTTCCGTTGCTTCTTGTCGCGACCGCGGGCTGGGTTGCCGCCGGGGGTGAAGGGATACCTTTGAAAAACGGCTTCGCCGCGGCTCGGAAATCTTTTTCGCTTCCAAATGGTTAACGTATAAATCTTATTCATAACCAGGCGTTAAGTCCAATCACGAAACGGCAAAAACCATTTGATTCGCCGCTTGCGAACCATTTTTCCGCGGTTATGCAAAGCTCTCGAAGGATGTTCAGATCAGGGGGCTGACGCCGTCCCAGCACTTAAGACAGAGATCGCCGCGCGGGACGCCCAGGGCCTTCACAAAGGCGTCGATGCTGTTGTATTTCACCGAATCCGCGTTGATCTGGCCGGCGACCCATGTTTCCAGTTTCCGAAGGTCGGCGAAGCAGTTGATAGTCCCCTCGGGGAAGCAGTGGCGGGCCGCCAGCTCCTCCATGGTCCGTGTGGAGACGCCGAAGTCGCAGGGGTACATGAGGGGCGGGCAGGCGATCCGGACATGGACCTCTCTGGCGCCGGAGTCTTTCAGGTCCCGCACCTTGTCGCGGATCTGGGTGCCTCGGACAATGGAATCGTCACAGATGACGATCCGCTTGTCCTTCACGGCCGATTTGAGGAGGGAGAGCTTCCGTTTGGCCATCTTTTCCCGGGCCGTCTGGCTGGATTGGGTATAGCTGCGGTCGGCATAGCGGTTGTAGAGAAACACTTCCTGATAGCGGATATGGGATCGCTGGTGGTAGCCCAGGGCGTGGCCGATGCCGGACATAGGCACCGGGGCCACGATGTCCGCGGCCGTGTCCCGTTCGTCCAGGTCCCGCTGGGCGAGGGCCTGTCCGAGGCGGTTTCTCGCCTCCTGGACGTAGAGGCCGTCAATGACGGAGTCGATGCTGGCCGTATAGGCCCATTCGAAGGCGCAATGGGCCTTCCGGGGCGACGGCAGTTGCCGGAGGGTGTGGAATCCCCCGGCGTCGATGAGGATGATTTCCCCCGGACGGACATCGCGGACGACCTCCATGTCGAGATTCTGGAGGGCCCGGGATTCGGAGCTGACGGCGAAGCGGGTCCCGTTCTGACCGAGGATGAGGGGGCGGAAGCCATAGACGTCCCGGGTGGCGTAGATCCCTTCCTCGGCGAGGACCACCAGGGAATAGGCGCCTTTTATGCGCCCGGTCAGGGCGGCGATCCCGGTCGTCATGTCGTCGGCCTCCATGATCGTCTTGGCGATCACTTCGATATTGTAGCTTCGATAGAAGGAATGGCCCTGATCCTTCATGGCGGCGATTATCTCCACGGCATTGATGACGTTGCCGCTGAAGGCCACGGAGATGTTGCCGAGGCGGGACTGCCAGGCCATGGGTTGGCGTTCCCAGAGGCTTACATGGCCGATCCCCCAGTTGCCGGTGAGGTAGAGAAGGTCCTGTTCGTTGAAGGCGTTTCCCACCTTGCCGTGGTGAGTAACCTGGTGTATGTGCCGGTCGAAAGTGGCAATCCCGCAGAATTCCTGGCCGCGGTGCTGGAGAAAATCTATCCCGTTGTAGATTTCATAAACACATGGAAATTTCGAATAAACGCCGAATATTCCGCAATTGTCTCTGATTTCGCTCATCTTGCCCGTCGCCTGTCCTCTTGTCTTTTCTGGTCTGTCGCCTGTTCTCTGCTTCTACCTGATATCGGCATGGTAGCTTTGCAGGGACTTTGCCCGGCCGTGCCCCTTCCGGAATGCCGTTATTCCCTTTACCGCCGCCACGGCCGCGGCGATGGTGGTGATGTAGGGGATTTTGTATTTGATGGCCGCCTTGCGGATGTAGGAATCGTCATACTGGCTCAGCTTGCCGCTGGGGGTGTTGATGATCAGGTTGATGAGCCCGTTCTTGATGGCGTCCACGATATTGGGCCGGCCCTCGTGCATCTTCAGGAGTGTTTCCGACGGGATACCCTCCTCCGCGAGGAAACGGTTGGTCCCGGTGGTGGTCATGATCCGGAAGCCCAGTTCGTTGAAGGCCCGGGCGACTTCCAGGACCCCCCGCTTGTCCCAGTCGTTGACGGTGAGCAGCACCGTTCCCTCACCCGGCAGGACCTGCTGCGCCGCTTCCTCAGCCTTGAAGAAGGCCAGGCCGAAAGAATCGGCCAGTCCGAGCACCTCGCCGGTGGAGCGCATTTCCGGCCCCAGGAGGGGATCGACTTCCTGGAACATGTTGAAGGGGAAGACCGCCTCCTTGACGCCGAAGTGGGGAATGCTCCGCTGTTTGATCTTGAAATCGGCCAGTTTTCCCCCCAGCATGACCTGGGTGGCGATGCGGGCCATGGAGATGTTGCAGACCTTGGAAACCAGGGGCACTGTCCGGGAGGCCCGGGGATTGGCCTCCAGTATATATACGATGTCGTCGGCGATGGCGTACTGGATGTTCATCAGGCCGATGACGCCGAACTCCACGGCGATCCGCCGGGTGTAGTCGTTGATGGTGTCCATGTGGCGGGCGGAGATGCTGATGGGGGGGATCACGCAGGCGGAGTCGCCGGAATGGACCCCCGCCAGCTCGATATGCTCCATGATGGCGGGAACGAAGGCGTCGGAACCGTCGGAGATGGCGTCGGCCTCCACCTCGATGGCGTTTTCCAGAAACTTGTCGATGAGGATGGGCCGTTCCGGGGTCACCCCCACGGCCGCCGCCACGTATCGTTTCAGCATCTCCTCGTCGTGGACCACCTCCATTCCCCGTCCCCCGAGGACGTAGGAGGGACGGACCATGAGGGGGTAGCCGATCCGCGCCGCCACGGCGAGGGCATCGGCGAGGTTGCTAGCCATGCCCGATTCCGGCATGGGAATCCCCAGTTTTTTCATCATGATGCGGAACCGGTCCCGGTCCTCCGCCAGGTCGATGGTCTCCGGGGAGGTGCCGATGATCCGGACCCCGGCCCGGGCCAGCTCCTGGGCGATGTTCAGGGGCGTCTGGCCGCCGAACTGGACGATCACCCCTTCGGGCTGCTCCTTTTCGTAGATGGCCAGGACGTCCTCCACGGTCAGGGGTTCGAAGTAGAGCTTGTCGGAGGTGTCGTAGTCCGTGGAGACAGTTTCGGGGTTGCAGTTGACCATGATGGATTCATAACCCTCGTCCCGGAGGGCGAAGGCGGCATGGACGCAGCAGTAGTCGAATTCGATCCCCTGGCCGATGCGGTTGGGACCGCCGCCTAAGACCATGATCTTTTTGTTGGCGGATACCCCCACCCGATCCGGGGCGTTATAGGTGGAATAATAGTAGGCGGCGTCCTCTACGCCGCTCACCGGCACGGCGTCCCAGCACTCCGCCGCCCCCAGGGCGAGGCGCCGCCTCCGGATCTCCGTTTCCGCGTCTCCCAGGATCTGGGCGAGATACCGGTCGGCGAAGCCGTCCTTCTTGGCCTGGACGAGAAGCTCGTCGGGCGGCTTTTTGCCTTTGTATGTTAGGAGCCGCTCTTCCAGTTCCACCAGTTCTTTCATCTGTTCGATGAACCAGGGTTTGATATTGGTGCGCCGGTGAAGGGTCTCCACCTCCGCCCCCTTTCGGAGGGCTTCATACATGATGTACTGGCGCTCGCTGGAGGGCTCCGCGAGGAGTTCCATCAGTTCATCGAGGGATTTGGCGTGGAGGTCCTTCGCGAAACCCAGGCCGTAACGTCCCTTTTCCAGGGAGCGGATGGCCTTGAGGAAGGCCTCCTTGTAATTCTTGCCGATGCTCATCACCTCGCCCACGGCCCGCATCTGGGTGCCCAGGCGGTCCAGGGAACCGGGGAATTTCTCGAAATCCCAGCGGGCGAACTTGACGACGACGTAATCCCCCGAGGGGGTATACTTGTCCAGGGTCCCCTCCCGCCAGTAGGGGATCTCGTCCAGGTTGAGGCCCGCGGCGAGGAGGGAGGAGATGAAGGCGATGGGAAAGCCCGTGGCCTTGGAGGCCAGGGCGGAAGACCGGGAGGTCCGGGGGTTGATCTCGATGACCACCACCCGTCCCGTCTTAGGGTCGTGGGCGAACTGGACGTTGGTCCCGCCGATGACCTCGATGGCCTCCACGATGGCGTAGGAATATTTCTGCAGCCGGGCCTGTAGCTCGGTGCTGATAGTCAGCATCGGGGCGGTGCAGTAGGAGTCCCCGGTGTGAACACCCATGGGGTCCACGTTTTCTATGAAGCAGACGGTGATCATCTGATTCTTGGCGTCCCGGACCACTTCCAGTTCCAGCTCCTCCCAGCCGACCACGGATTCCTCGATGAGGATCTGGCCCACCATGCTGGCCGAGATGCCGCGGCTGGCCACAGTGCGGAGTTCCTCGAGGTTGTAAACCAGGCCGCCCCCCGTGCCCCCCATGGTGTAGGCGGGACGGATGACCACGGGATAGCCCAGCTCCGCGGCGATCTTTTCCGCCTCCTCGACGGTATAGGCCGGTTCACTCTTCGGCATCTCGATCCCGAGGCGGTTCATCGTTTCCTTGAAGGCGATCCGGTCCTCTCCCCGTTCGATGGCATCGACGCGGACGCCGATGACCTTGACGCCGTATTTATCCAGGATGCCTTGTTTGTGCAGCTCCGAGGTGAGGTTCAAGCCCGTCTGGCCGCCAAGATTGGGAAGAATGGCATCGGGACGTTCGTTTTCGATGATTTCCGTGAGCGAGGGGATATTCAGCGGCTCGATGTAGGTGACGTCGGCCATGCCCGGGTCGGTCATGATGGTGGCGGGATTGGAATTGACGAGAATGATCTTGTAACCGAGCTTGCGCAGGGCCTTGCAGGCCTGGGTGCCGGAATAATCGAATTCGCAGGCCTGGCCGATGACGATGGGTCCGGACCCGATGATGAGGACCGTGTTGATGTCGCTTCTCTTTGGCATGGGGCGTCTCCTTGCTTGGCAACCGGCTTCCCGGAACCGGTTTCCGTTCATACAATATGGCGCAATTATATAGCTTTCTTCAACAATAACGCCGCGCCGGGCTTGCGGAATATAGGGAAGTCCGGGCCTCCTGTCAAGGTGAATTCGCGGAAAAAAAATTTTGACTCCCGGCGGGAAATGTGGAACAACTTCCCCCCCACCCTGATGCCGTCAGGTGGTGAGAATCATTCTGCAAAGGAGAGACGGATATGACGTACCGGCCGGAAGATGTCTGGGCGGCCCTGGAACGGATTCGAACCCGCGGGCCGCTGGTCCATAACATTACCAACTATGTGGTGATGAACTCCACCGCCAACGCCCTTTTGGCCATCGGCGCTTCCCCCGTCATGGCCCATGCGGACCAGGAGGTGGAGGATATGGTGGGAATCGCCGCCGCCCTGGTGATCAACATCGGCACCTTGAGCGAGCAGTGGACGAAGTCCATGTTCTTGGCGGCGCGCCGGGCCGGGCAACTGGGCATCCCCATCGTTTTCGATCCCGTCGGCGCCGGGGCAACCCCCTACCGGACCCGGACGGCGCGGCAGCTTCTGGAGGCGATCGCTCCCGCTGTCATCCGGGCCAACGCCTCGGAGATCATGGCCATGGTGGCGGCGGACAAAATGACCAAAGGCGTGGACAGCACCGCGGCGTCGTCGGAGGCCCTGACGGCCGCCCGGGCCCTGAACGCGGAGTTCGGTTCCGTGGTCTGCGTGAGCGGCGCGGAGGATTACATCGTCGGCGGGGGGCGGCTGTTCATCGTGGGCAACGGCCATGCCCTGATGGCCAGGGTGACGGGCCTCGGATGCACCGCCTCGGCCCTGTGCGGGGCCTTTGCCGCCGTGGGGAGGGAGGATGTCCCCGGGGCGACGGCATCCGCCATGGCCGCAATGGGGATCGCCGGAGAGATCGCCGCCGCCGGTGCCGACGGTCCGGGTTCCATGCAGGTCCGGTTTCTCGACGTCCTGTATGGATTGACGCGCCGGGATATCGAGGAACGGCTCAAATTGACCGTTCAGGAGCTTTAGGGCGATGCGGGGCTTGTATCTGGTTACGGACCGGGATCTGTGCGGGGGGCGGCCCCTGGAGGAGGTCGTCGCGGCGGCGGTGGACGGCGGCGCCTCCTGCGTCCAGATCAGGGAGAAGAATCTTTCCACCCGGGCCTTCGTTGCGGAGGCCCGGGCGATCAAGAAACTGCTGGCGGACCGGGGCGTACCCCTGATCATCAATGACCGTCTCGATGTGGCCCTGGCCGCGGAGGCCGACGGCATTCACATCGGCCAGGACGACATGCCCTATCCCCTGGCCCGGCGCATCCTGGGGAAGGGAAAGATCATCGGTCTTTCCGTGGAGACCTGGGAGGACGTGGAGGAGGCGGAGGACTGGGACGTGGATTACCTGGGCGTGAGCCCGATCTTTGCGACGCCGACGAAGACGGATACCAGGGGCGATTGGGGGCTGGACGGCCTGGCCCGGATCCGGGCCCGTTCCCGCCACCCTTTGGTGGCGATCGGCGGCCTCAACGCCGGCAACGCCGGAGCCGCGGTGGCGGCGGGGGCCGACGGCATCGCCGTGGTCTCGGCAATCTGCGCCGCCCCGGACCCCTTCCAGGCGGCCCGGGAACTGTGCCGGATCATCTTGGCGTACCGCAGCCCTGACGGGCAGGTTCCAAAGACGGACTGATCGTTCCGGAGTCACGATCAGCGCCGTCTCGCCGGGCGTTGTTTTTCGCGCTTCCCGTTCGGATGTTTTTCGCCGGACCGTCCTGGAAGTTGAGGGGCGCCGATGTCATGATATGAGACCCTTAAAAATGGCTTCGCCGCGGCTCGGAAATCTTTTTCGCTTCTGTATGGAAACGTATAAATCTTATTCACAACCAGGCGTTAAGCTCAATCAAGAAAACGGCGAAAAACATTTGATTCGCCGCTTGCGAACCATTTTCCCGCGGCTATGCAAAGCTCTCGATATGGGAATCTGCTCCCGGCGCCGGCATTGACGGGCATGGGGATGGAGCCGGTGACGCGACGGAATGAATGTGACTGAAGCAAAGACGGATAAGGACGGTTTGACCGTGGTTTTCGACTATTCCGGGACCCTCTCCCCGGATGCCGTTGCCTTCGCCCGGAACGATGTCCTGGTGGAGGAATTCCGCCGGTCCGGCCTGGCGGAATTCGGCGTCGCCGCCCCGGAGAACTTCTGGGATCGCCTCGTCAATCCCACCTGGGATGAGGGAAGCCGCAGTACCATAGGCTACCGCCGCCTCCTGGTGCGGGAGATCAGCGCGGCGTGGAGCGCCGAGAGGAAAAGCACCGCCCTGCCCGCTCTGGACCGGGCCGCATCGGCATTCGTGACGCGGTACCTCCAGTGTTCCGGGATCGATTCCTCGTGGCACCCCCTGTTGAGGGCGCTGTACGATCACCCGCGAGTGGTCGTGGTGGTGGCCACGGATCACTACGCCGAGGCCACGACGGCGATTCGGATGCATTTTGACCTCCTGGGGATGAAAGCCGCGTCACTGAACGCCGCGGCCGCCGGTACGTGGCATCGCCTGCTTATCGCCAATTCCGCCGACCTCGGCTGCCGCAAGGATGAGGAGGAATTCTGGCGGCGGGTCCGGGAGACGCTAAGCAGGCGGATTTCCGGACCCGTGGTCCTGGTGGATGATTTCGGCGGCAACGAGGCCACCGGCGACCATTACGGGCGGCGGGACAAGGTGGCGGCCCGGCAGCGTCAGACTGCGGCGCTGCTGGCAAAGGTCTTCGCCGGCCCGGTGGAGATATGTCCTTTCTTATTGTCGGCGGCAGCGCCGGAAGAGGGGGTGCATCGGCTTGTCGGCGAAATTGCCGCCCGGATCGCCGGCCGCATGGCGGCATTGACCACGGCGCCGGCAAATGATCGGACCCTGTAGCGAAAATGATTTATGCTTGCCGGGGGACGTTCTCCCGGCACTTCCTTATCCTGTTCTGAGGAAAATGTGGAAGTGAGACCGTCACTGCCTTGGCCGGTGTGTCGCGCCGCCAACCGCTCTTCTTCCCATCCGGAGGGGCGATGATGTTCAGCGCCGCCCTGGTGAATCCCCCCGGAGGCGATCCCGGAGTCTATCTGGAGATGAAATACCGGTGCCGGGCTCTCATGTTCGATCTGGGAGAGATCTACACTCTTCCGCCCCGTAAGATCCTGAAGGTCGAGCATATCTGCATCAGTCATACCCACATGGATCACTTCATCGGTTTCGACCACCTGGTGCGCCTCTGCCTGGGGAGGAACCGGGAGGTTGCCCTGTACGGACCCCCGGGTTTTCTCGGCCAGATCGAGGGGCGCCTCGGGGCATACAACTGGAACCTTGTAGAGGAATATATTAATGATTTCGATATTGTCGTTACGGAGGTGAGTCCGGAGGGCCGGCAGCGGACCCGGCGTTTTTCCTGCCGCCACGGTTTCCGGCCGGAGGGGGAAGGGGAGGAGCGGCCTTTTGACGGCCTCCTGTGCGCCGATCGTTATTTCAGCCTCTGGGGGGCTTTTCTGGATCACCGGACGCCCTGCCTCGCTTTCCGCTTGGAAGAGCGGCGTCGGATCAACATTCGCAAAGACGCCCTTACCGAACTGGGGCTGCCCACGGGGTCCTGGTTGAATGAACTTAAGGATTGTCTCATCGATGACCGCCCGCCGGATTTCCCCGTGCGGATCCGGTGGAAGGAGGCGGGGGGGATGACGGGAGAAAGACAGGCGACCTTGGGGGAACTGGTGGAAAAGATCGTCCGGATCACACCGGGCCGGAAGATCGCCTACGTCACCGACGCCATTTACAGCGCCGCCAATGTCCGGACGATTCTCAACCTGGCCGGGGGCGTGGATATCCTCTTCATCGAGGCGCCCTTCCTCCATGCCGATGCCGACCAGGCCGCCCGTAAACATCACCTCACGGCCCGTCAGGCCGGGCTCCTGGCCGGGACCGCCGGGGTGAAGCGGATGATCATCTTCCATTTTTCCCCCAAATACCGGGGCCGGGAAGAGGAACTGGACGACGAAGCCGCGGCGGCGTTCCGGGAACGTTAGGGCCGCCGTAAGATCGCGGTATAGGGGAGGGGCGCCCGGTCAGGTCCTGTCGAGGCAGGACCGCAACAGTGCCTGCACCTCAGTAAGCCCCTGCTGGTAGGCCTCGGCAAAGACGGTGTCGCCGCCCCGGCAACTGAGGAACAGCGGGGTGAACATGACGGCCTGAAAATCCTGGCAGACATGGGAGTTCCCGCCGAAAACCTTTTCCATCAGTTCCCCGGTTTCCTTGTGCCAGTTTCCGAACTCCTGGTTATAGAAGGAAACATTTCTCAATCCCGGGATTTTCTCCAGTTGTCCCCGCAGCAGGTCCGGATAGGCGGCGCTTTCATCGGCGGTGAGGAGCGGCGGATCTTCAGCGCCGGAGGCTGACCCGGCGGCGGCCGCGGCCCCACCCGGGCCGGGCGGATCGCTTCCCTTATTCTTTGGGAGGCCCTTTTCCCCATGCCGACGGTCATTGCTTCGTGAGGATTGCATTGCCCCTCTGCCCCTGGGACGCCTCCTTTTCATCTCAAATCACTCGCCAAAATAACTGTATTCATTGATAATATGAATTATGCTTTCCTGAAGGTGCCCGGTTGGAAAAAGGGGTGGAAATTTTCCTTTCCCTTGATGACGGAACACCCTTTTGCCTGCTTTGTGGCTGATCATGTCGGCCCCGGACATCGGGAAGTCGGTGCCGGGCTTATTTGGACCAGTCATCCGTCAGGGTGATGTTGGCCTTCGCCCAGGCGATGAGTTCCGATATGGAGGTTCCCTTGGGGAAGAACTCCACTACGCCGGCCTCCTTGACCTTGTGGATATCGTTGTAATCGAGGAAGCCGCCGGCGGTGACCCGGACATATGATAACTCTGCTTTCTTGAGCAATTCCATTACCTTGGCGATATCTTCGATTCTGGCGCCCGGCAGGGTGGTGATGCCGATATGATCGACTGCCTCCTGAAGCGCCGAGGCGACAATCGCCTCCGGACGCTGGTTTTCCACATAGACTACCTCGTAGCCCGCTTCCCGGAAGGCCAGGGATAATTTCCCCACCGCCTCTTCATAGCCCTCCCCCAATTTGGCCATCAAAATCCTGATTGTGCTGTTGCTGCTCATTTCGTCCCCCTTTTTTCCCCATCTACGAGGAGATTTATTTTATTCCAGATACTTGCAGGAAAATACGGCGGCTGCGGGGGCGGTTGTCGAAGTCGAGGAGAACGATCTGCTGCCAGGTTCCCAGGACCAGACGGCCACTGCTGATGGGAAGAACCACCGACGGCCCCAGGAGGGCGGCCCGGACGTGGGCGTACCCGTTGCCGTCTCCCCAGCGGGCATCGTGCCGGTAAGGGATGCCGGCGGGGGCGATGCGCTCCAGGGCTTCGATGAGATCCCGCACGACGCCGCTTTCATATTCGATGGTGGTGATGGACGCCGTGGAACCGGGTACGGAGATCAGGGCCTGACCATCACCGATCCCCGCCTCCTGCACCCTGACTGCGACGTCGGCGGTGATGTCGATGACGTCCGTTCCCGATGAGGTCGAGTAACTCAACTGATAGTTTTCAATATTCATTGCAGGAATGAGCCATGACCTTGTCTGCCGTCTCTGCCGCCAGGAGCAGGGCTTCCCGGTGGGCCTCCACATCGCCGATATCCATGACGCCGCAGGCCCGGATCAGGTAACTTTCCTCGTAGCCGTACCATTTGAAGAAGCTGTCGTAGCGGGGGAAGACGTCATCGAACTGCCGGTCATCTGGTTGGCCCTGGGTAAGGATGAAAACAAGTTTTTTCCCCGGTTGCAGGCGGCTGGGGTTGGGGTTGGTCACGTAGTCGGCATTGAGGAAGGAATAGGTACGGTCGATAAAGGCCTTCATCTGGCTCGCTACCTCGCCGTAGTAGATCGGCGAGGCCATGACGAGGACATCCGCTCCCCGCACCGATTCGAGGACTTTCTCCAGATCGTCTTTGAGGATGCATTTGTCCAGCTTGGCCTTGCAGGCCATGCAGGCCTGGCAGCCCCGATAGGTAAGTTTATTCAGATGGATAATTTGGATCCTGCCCCCCAGTTTCCTTGCCTGGTTGCAGAAGCGTCTGGCCAAGGTGGAACTGTTTCCTTTCGGCCGGGGGCTGCCCAGCAGACAGACAATTTTCATCTTTCCTTTTCCTTTTTGGATATTTATAACGGGATAAGCCGGAATTGTCAATTTAAACCGAACTCCATGTCCGCTTAAAACTCCGCTGACAATCCATGCCCGAGCCTCCTTATGCTACATGCCACCGGCCGGTTCTTACCGGCCGTCTTTCCCTGAAAATTCAACAGCTATGGACATTTTTGAAGACGACCCTTGCTTTTCTTGCCGGAATTCATAAAATAGGGTCATCATAATCGATCAGGAAAGGAGCAGGTTTTGCCTTCCGACGAATACGGCCCGAGCTACGATGAGCAGGCTGATGTCGCCGCGGAGAACGATCTCCGAGAGCCGGACATGTTCCGGGTGATCCTTCACAACGATCATTACACCACCATGGATTTTGTCGTGGAGGTGCTCATGAAGATATTTCAGAAGCCGGCCGCTGAGGCCATGAAGATAATGATGAACATCCACCGGCACGGTCACGGCGCCTGTGGCGTCTATACCTACGATATCGCCGTGACCAAGGTAAACCGGGTCCACGCCATGGCGAAGAGCCGCGGGTACCCCCTCAAGAGCAGTTATGAAAGGGTTTGAAGCACATCAGGAGTAAGTTATGAAAATAAGTGAAGAACTCGATTCCATATTCCGGGCGGCATACACGGAGGCGAAGCTCCGGTCCCACGAATACCTCACCCCGGAGCATATCCTATTCGCGGCCCTGTTCTATGAATCTTCCAGCGAGATCATCCGGTCCTGTGGTGGGGATGTGAAGAGTCTTCAGAACCGTCTGGAGGACTTTTTCGCCACCAAGCTGCCGAAACTCAAGCGGGAAACCGACCCGGCCCAAAGCGCCAGTTTTCAGAACGTCATCGAACGGGCGGTCTGGCACACCACCTCGGCCCAGAAGGGCGAACTCGATATCGGCGACATCCTTATCTCCATCTTCGACGAGCGGGAATCCTATGCCGCCTTTTTCCTCCACCGCGAGGGCATCACACGCCTGGATCTGCTGAATTACATTTCCCACGGCATTACGGCGTCCCCCCGGGAAAAGCCCGGGACGGGGGAGGGGGACAAGAAGGCCCCGACGGGCCTGAAGGAGAACAAGATTCTGGCCACCTTCACGACGGAGCTGGTGCAGAAGGCCCGGGCGGGGGAGTTGGATCCCCTCATCGGCCGGGATGACATCCTCGAGAGGACCATGCAGGTCCTCTGCCGCCGCGCCAAGAACAACCCCGTCCACGTCGGGGAAGCGGGGGTGGGCAAGACGGCCATCACCGAGGGCCTGGCCCAACTGATCGCCCAGGACAAGGTTCCCAAACCCCTGAAAAGCGCCAAGATCTATTCCCTGGACATGGGCGCCCTCATCGCGGGGACCCGGTTCCGCGGGGACTTCGAGGAACGGCTGAAAAAGGTGATCGCCGAACTCCAGAAGATCCAGAACGTCGTCCTGTTCATCGACGAGATCCATACCATCGTCGGCGCCGGCGCCGCCTCCGGGGGGGCGATGGATGCCTCGAACATCCTCAAGCCCGTGCTGGCCTCCGGGAAGATGAAGTGCATCGGCGCCACCACCTATGACGAGTACCGGAAATGCCTCGAAAAGGACCGGGCCCTGTCCCGGCGCTTTCAATCCATAGACATCCCGGAACCGTCAGTTGAGGATACGGTAAATATTCTCAAGGGTTTGAAGGACCATTACGAATCATATCACCAGGTAGCCTATACGGAAGAAGCCCTGCGGGCGGCCGCGGAACTTGCGGCCCGGCACATCAATGACCGCTACCTTCCCGACAAGGCCATCGACGTCATGGACGAAGCGGGGGCTAAAACCCGCCTGTACCGTGGGGAGGAAGAGGGAACCATCACCATCTCCCCGGGGGATGTGGAGCGTATCGTGGCCCGGATGGCCCGGATCCCAGAGAAATCCGTTTCCTCGTCGGAAGGGGCGCGCCTCCGCTTTCTCGATATGGAGCTGAAGACCCGGATCTTCGGCCAGGATCAGGCCATCGACCGGGTCGTCCAGGCCATCCGCCGCTCCCGGGCGGGCTTCGGGGATGTGAACAAGCCCGTGGCGTCCCTCCTGTTCGCCGGTCCTACCGGGGTGGGAAAGACGGAACTGGCCCGGCAACTTGCTCTGTCCATGGGCATTCCCCTGCACCGCTACGATATGTCGGAATATCAGGAAAAGCACAGTGTTTCCAGGCTGGTAGGCGCCCCGCCCGGCTATGTGGGCTTCGAGGAAGGGGGCCTCCTGACGGAGGCCATCCGGAAGACTCCCCATGCCGTCCTCCTCCTCGACGAGATCGAGAAGGCCCATCCGGATATCTTCAACACCCTCCTGCAGGTCATGGACTATGCCACGCTGACGGATAACAACGGCCGGAAGGCGGACTTCCGCAACGTCATCATCATCATGACGTCCAATGCCGGGGCCCGGGACATCGGCAGGGTGGAGATCGGCTTCGGGGAGCGGCGCATCAGCCGTAAGGCGGTAAGCGAAGCCATCAAGAAGATCTTCAGCCCCGAATTCCGCAACCGTATGGATGCCATGGTGACCTTCAACGGACTGACGCGGGCGGACGTGATCAGCATCGTGAAGAAACAGCTCCGGGAGTTCCAGCAGCAACTGGCGGAAAAGGGCGTCACCCTGGATGCGACCGACGCCGCGGTGGAGTGGCTGGCGGAAAAGGGCTATTCCGACGACTTCGGGGCCCGCCAGATCGCCCGGCTGATCCAGGAGGAGTTGAAGGACTTCTTCGTCACGGAGGTCCTTTTCGGCCGACTCACGGCCGGAGGACGGGTCCGCGTCGATGTGGCGGATGACAAGATCGATCTGGCGATCCTCGATGCCTGTATTCCGGCTCACTGAGCGGCTGCTGTTCCCCCCGCCCCGCCTCTCGGCGGACGGGGGCCTGCTGGCCGTCGGCGGCGATCTGACCCCGGCGCGGCTCCTGCTGGCCTATCGTCAGGGGATCTTCCCCTGGTTTTCCGAGGGGGAGCCCATCCTCTGGTGGTCCCCTGATCCCCGTTTCATTCTCTTTCCCGACCGTCTCCGGATCTCCCGGAGCATGAAGCGGATACTCGGAAAGGGAGTCTTTGCCGTCACTTTCGATACCGCCTTCGCGGACGTGGTGACGGCCTGCCGGGAGCAGCGGCGGCGCGGGGAGGGGACCTGGATCACCCCGGAGATGACGTCCGCCTATATTCGTCTCCACCGGATGGGGCTGGCCCATTCCGTGGAGGCCTGGCGGGAGGGGCGGCTCGCCGGCGGTCTCTACGGCGTCTCCCTGGGTAAGTGCTTTTTCGGGGAGTCCATGTTCAGCCGGGCCGCCAATGCGTCCAAGGCGGCCCTCGTCACCCTGGTGGGGAAACTGGCCGCCCGGGGTTTCCGGGTCATCGACTGCCAGGTCTATACGGAACATCTCCGCCGCCTGGGGGCGGATGGGATATCCCGGGAGGACTTTCTGGCGCTGCTGGACCGGAGCCTCGCCGCCCCGACCCTCCGTGGTTCCTGGCGCTTCCTCAACGAGGTCCCGGCGGTGACGCCGGGGAGGGGGGATGTGCCTTCCGCCGCCCTGCTTGCCGGCCGGCGCCGCCTGAACACCCCGTATTTTGTCCAAAACCCTCAATAAATCATTGTCATCATGAGAAAAAAATATTAAAGCTTCCGTAAAGACCATTTGGAGGAGGTGTGGGGATGAAGAAGAAGGAGATGGATTATTTTACCGCTCTGTACGAGGTGGCCAGAGCGATCAATGCCTCCCTCGAACCGGCGCGGGTCCTGGAAAAGATAGTCCGGTCGGTGGTCCAGGCCATGGACCTCAAGGCCGCCAGCATCAGACTCCTTGATGACCGGGAAAAGAAACTCGTCCTGGGCGGCGCTTACGGGCTCTCCGAGGATTACATCCACAAGGGACCGATCCTGGTCGAGGAAAGCGGGGTGGACAGGAAGGCCCTCCGGGGCAGGACGATCTATCTCCGGGACGCCCAGACGGACAAGGGCTTCCAGTACGGGGAGAAGGCCCGGGCGGAAGGCATCAAGTCGGTCCTGGTGATGCCGCTTATGGTGGAAAAAAAGGCCATCGGCGTCTTGCGGGGGTATAGCGACCGGATCAGGGAGTTCAACGAGAGGGAACTCCAGTTCCTGCAGGCGGTTTCCCATCTGAGCGCCATCGCCATCGAAAACGCCCGCCTTCATCAGCTCCTCCAGGTGCGCTGCGAACTGATGGCGGCCCACAAATACCGCATCGACGACAATTGAGGAGGTAAGAAGAATGATTCGCCTGGGTATCAACGGATTCGGAAGAATTGGACGGCAGGTCCTCAAGGCCGTCATGGAGCGGTATCCCCAGACCCTGCAAGTGGCAGCGGTAAACGACCTCTTCGACGTGGAGACCAACGCCCATCTGCTCAAATACGACACCAATTACGG
>CAZNDG010000040.1:801-25909 GCA_964571695.1 uncultured Syntrophus sp. | reverse complement strand
CCGTAGGAGTCTGGACCGTGTCTCAGTTCCAGTGTGGCTGATCATCCTCTCAGATCAGCTAACCATCGTCGCCTTGGTAGGCCATTACCCCACCAACAAGCTAATGGTACGCGGGCTCATCTCTCAGCGACAGCTTGCAAGCAGAGGCCGTCTTTGGCTGGATCACCGAGGCGATACAGCATTATTCGGTATTAGCCCACCTTTCGATGGGTTATTCCCAACTGAGGGGCAGATTACCCACGCGTTACTCACCCGTGCGCCACTTTACTCAGGACCGAAGTCCCTTTCGCGTTCGACTTGCATGTGTTAGGCACGCCGCCAGCGTTTGTTCTGAGCCAGGATCAAACTCTCCAGTTTTAATCCTTGCTGAGAATTACCTCAATTTTTTATTTGTGTTTGTTTGGGACCCACAAATCAATCATCCCACTATTCAATTGCCAAAGAACTCAGTTGGAAACAAGCAAAGTTAAATAGCCAAACTTGCCTCCGTTGTCAAGCTTTTTTTTAACACCATCGAAAAAAATCTCAACAGCGCTAAGATTTGATTGTTTACAGAGAATTCCTGAAAAAGTCAAGAGCTAATTTTGAAGAATTCATTTTCCTGTCAAAGACTGCTTTAAAGAACAGACGTGGCTTCTACTTCGGATCGGCCGAAGAGTCAAGCATTTTTTTAAAGTTTTTTGCACTATTTTGCGACGATGAGAAAATGCTTCTTTTTTCCTTTTCTTAGACGGATAAGACCTTGGTCGTTTATATGACTTTCCGTGATCTTTTCATCGAAAAAAACGACGGGATTTTCATTTATATATGCCCCGCCCTGTTCGATAAGCCGCCGCGCCTCTCCACGGGATGCGCAGAGCCCCGTCTGATGAAAGAGTTCGTAAGCCGGAATGCCTTTCTCTATATCCGCGCGTGACTTGTTTAGAGACGGAATAGCCGACAGATCGTCAGCCCCGCCATTTATGAACGTTATGCTTGTCTTTCTGGGTATGGTACTGGAAGGAAACAGCTCCGCATCTACAGGCCGGGCCTGAAAAGCCCGCACCGAGGACCGCCAGGCTTCCACCGCCGCCGTTTCGCCATGGGTAATCTTCGTGGCCTCAAAGGCGAGGACGCTTTTGGCCATGTTCAGACGGGCGTCGGCCAGGTTTCGCACCTCGCGGATTTCCTCCACGGAAAGAAAGGTGAAGAGGCAGAGAAACCGCTCCACGTCTTCGTCTTCCGTATTGACCCAGTACTGGTAGTACTCGTAGGGGGACGTGAGGGCTGAGTCGAGCCAGACCGTCCCCCGCTCCGTCTTGCCCATTTTGTGTCCCGCGGAGGTGGTGATAAGCGGAAAGGTCAAACTGTGGGCCGCCTTGCCCTCCATACGACGAATGAGATCGCTCCCCGCCAGCATATTGCCCCACTGGTCGTTGCCTCCCATCTGGACTATACAGTCATAGTTTTTGAATAGGTAAAGAAAATCATAGGCTTGTAGAAGCATATAGTTGAATTCAATGAAATTAAGACCTTTCTCGAGGCGCATCTTATAACTCTCCGCCGCCAGCATCTTGTTCACGCTGAAATGGCGACCGATGTCCCTTAAAAATTCGATGTAATTCAGTTTTGTCAGCCAATCGGCATTGTTGAGCAGCATGGCCCGACCGGCGCTGAAATCGAGATAGCGGGCAAGTTGCTGCTGCAGGCACCGGGCATTGTAATCTATCTTATCCCGGGTCAGAATCTGTCGCATTTCCGTCTTTCCGCTGGGATCACCGATCAATCCCGTGCCGCCGCCAACCAAGGCGATGGAACGGTGGCCATGTCGCTGCATGTGGGCCAGGGCCATGATGGGCACCAGGGAACCGATATGGAGGCTCGTCGCCGTAGGATCGAAACCAATATAGCAGGTAACCCCCTGTTCATCGAGGAGCCTCCCGATAGCCTCGTCGTCCGTTACCTGTTCCACGAAGCCCCGTTCCAGAAATATATCATAGACGTTTTTCACCTGTCTGTACCTCCCTGCCAAAATCTCTGTTCCCTGCACATCAAGAGCCTTGAAGAACAGCCCTTTTTGGACAAATATTTTTCGTAACCTAAATTATTTTCATTATTTACTAATTCTGAAAAAGCAATAAATTTAAAACGCTCAAACCATATTTCCGTCGCTATGGACCTTCATCGCATCAACACTGCTCCTGGCGCAGGGGCAGCGAAAGCCGTTCAATGCTCAGAGCCTTCCCGCTTGCCTGCTCGACATCGATCAGAACCGCCTGAAGCCGCACATCCCCCTTGGCCACCTCGAACTTGTTGGGAAGCTGGGAGAGAAAACGCTCGAGAATGATTTCCTTGCGGGTGCCGATGACGGAATCGAAAGGCCCGGTCATCCCCACATCGGTAATGTAAGCCGTGCCGCCGGGAAGGATCCGTTCATCCGCCGTCTGGACATGGGTGTGAGTCCCGAGCACCGCCGTAACCTTACCATCGAGAAACCAGCCCAGGGCGATTTTTTCCGACGTCGCCTCTGCATGGATATCCACAATGATCACCGGGGTCCTCATCCTCAGTCTCTCGATCTCCCGTTCGGCAGTGCGAAAGGGACATTCCAATGGATGCATGAAGATCCGCCCCATGAGGTTGACCACCCCCACATGAAGGCCGTTGACGGCAGGCATTGCCACGCTGCCCCGGCCGGGAGCCGGGGCCGGATAATTGGCCGGCCGCAGGAGGGATTCATAGTCGTTGATGCAATCAAGGATCTCCTTCTTATCCCATACATGATTGCCCGTGGTCAGGACATCGATCTGATTTTCAAAGAGTTCCTCGACAATCTCCCTGGTCAAGCCGAAACCCGCGGCCGCGTTCTCCCCGTTGGCAATGACGAAGTCTATCTGCCGGTTCCGCACAAGTTCCGGAAGGAGGTCGTGCACCGCCCGGCGCCCCGGTTTACCCACTATATCGCCGACAAATAAAAGCCTCATCCTTTCTCCAATTCCTATAACCAATTGCCTTGTCTAATCATTTCGCGTAGTCAGTAACCCGGGTCTCCCGGATGACCGTAACCCGGATCTGACCTGGATAAGTAAGATCCGTCTCGATTTTCTTCACGATATCCCGGCAGAGCATCACGGCGTCATTGTCGGAAATCTTTTCATTTTCCACCAGGATGCGAATCTCCCGCCCCGCCTGAATGGCAAAGCATCTGTCCACCCCATTGAAGGAATTGGCAATAGCTTCCAACTCCTCCAGGCGTTTGACATACGATTCCAGCATTTCCCGTCGCGCCCCGGGCCGGGCTGCCGAAAGGGTATCCGCAGCCTGTACCAGGACTCCCAGCAGGGTGTTCGTCCGCCCGTCATCGTGATGGGTGGCGATGGCCTGGACAATGCGCGGCGATTCACCGAATCGGCGGGCGAAATCAGCGCCGATCGTGGCGTGTGGACCCTCAATTTCATGATCAATGGCCTTGCCGATATCATGGAGCAATCCCGCCCGTTTGGCCTCCTTGACGTTGAGTTTCAATTCCGCCGCCATCATCCCCGTCAGATGCGCCACCTCGATGGAATGCTGCAGGACATTCTGGGAGAAGCTCTTCCGGAACTTCAGACTGCCCAGGAGCGTGACGATCTCCGGATTGACGTCGTGGACCCCGACGTCAAAACAGGTCCGCTCCCCCGTTTCTCTGATGATCGTATCCACTTCCGTGCGCACCTTCTTGACGATATCCTCGATCCGGCCGGGATGGATCCGACCGTCGGAAATGAGGCGCTCCAGAGAAATCCTGGCAACTTCCCGCCGCACGGGATCGAAGCTGGACAGCACTACCGCTTCCGGAGTATCATCCACGATGAGATCGATACCCGTCGCGGCCTCGATGGCCCGGATGTTTCTTCCCTCCCGGCCGATGATCCTGCCTTTCATCTCATCACTGGGCAGATTGACCACGGAAACGGTATTTTCAGCAACAAATTCACCGGCATAACGCTGTATAGCGTAGGCGATGATTTCGCTGGCCTTCTTGTCCGCCGTCCTTTTTGCCTCTTCCTCGACTTTGCGAATCGTCGTCGCCGCCTCGATGCGCGCTTCGCTTTCCATGGACTGAATCAGCATATTTTTAGCCTCTTCAGATGATATGCCAGCTATTTTTTGCAGTTTTTCCTTCTGTTCTTCGATGCTCCGGTTCAGATGTTCATGTTTGTCATGAAGGGACTGCTCCTTCTGCTGCAATCCTCTTTCCCTTATTTCAATGGCGTTTTCCTTTTGCGTCAGGGCATCAATGCGCTTTTCGAGGTTTTCCTCCTTAGCCCGAATGCGTCGCTCGACGGCATCGAGCTCCATTTTCCGATCCCGGGTATCTTTTTCAAACTCCGTCTTGACCTTAAGCAGATTTTCCTTTGCCTGGAGCAAAGATTCCTTCTTGATGTTTTCCGCTTCCTTCTTTGCCTCCTCGACGATACGGCCGGCGAGACTTTCCGAGGCCGCCAGCTTTTTTTTCAACAGGAGATGGTTGACTCCGAGACCGGCGATCAGGCCAAAGGCAACCGCCGCCACAATTATTATTATCATCATCACTGTACTCAAATTTCGATACCTCCTTATATATACCCCCCGCACCGGGAATCACCGCGCCCCCGATTACCGGTCAGGCCTTTTGCATGCACTCGGAAGAGAAGCTCTTCTGCCCGGCTTTATCGCCTAGACTAAACAGAAATATCCTGCGGAAATCAGTAAATTTTCTAAAGGGATTTGATTTGAAAGGTTGCTAATTGCGTCTTAAGGAAAGAAAACCCCCGCGATTGCCGTGTTAACCACCTTTTTGAACCGTTCCCAAAAGTGGGCGCCTAAATTTGCTGCGTCAGGCTTCCTACCTTCCGTTGTCACGGATGCCGGCAGACATGCACACGGCGAACAAGGACAGGTTCCCGATTCCAAGGTGTTGGATCAAAAAACATCAGTTAATCACAAACATCGCAGGGGATGTAAAAAGCTCTAAATTGCCTCGTTGATCATGGTGATCAACTGTTCCGATCTGCTCTCCAATTGCCGGTAGCGGGTTTCCTCGGCAACCTTTTTCCGGAAAAATTCATCCGCGATATTGAGGGCCGCCAGAATAGCTATGTTCAGGCTGTTGAAATGCTTAGCTTGCCTGCCGATTTCTTCAACCTTTTCATTAACATACCGGACCACTTGTGCCACATGCTCTTCCTCTGCATCGCTTACCACCGACAGATCTTGTCCCATTACCTTGATATGATAACGCTTTTTCAACCTGCATAACTCCAGGAGAGCCAATTGCGGCGCTTATATATCTTGAAGCAACTCGAGCAACGAATCCACCTTGGTGCGTACGGTCTCCTTTTCCTCGTGCAATCCCTTTAGTTTTTTATTTACTTCTTCCAGCTCTTTATCTTTATTTTTAAGGAGCGCTTCCAACTCCTGACAACGAGTTTTCAGGGCCGCCTTTTCCTCGAGAATCCTTTTTATCCTCTCTGCCAGCTCCGTAAATTTTACGAATTCCACCCTGTCCCTCCACCTTGTTCCTTATTATTAACGGCGATTGAAATATGCCAAAAGGCTCATGAAAAGTCAAGGGCATTGTTCAGTTGTCCAAAGTAGATCCCCAATGCAACCAGCAGGGTCTCAGCGTCCCTAAGTTCGCTTAGGCGATGCCGGAAGGGGGCGCTGCCAGGCAGGCCCTTGGTGTACCAAAGGACATGTTTACGAAAATTCTGCGCGCCGATCTTGTGACCGGCATAGCGGCGTTCCAGGTCCAGGTGTTCCCGGATAATCCGCTCACGTTCGGTAAAGGAGATGGTCAGGCGCCGACTTATGTGAGCATCACTTTGTTCCAAGGCCAATACATTTTCCCGGGTTGTAAGATTTACAGGTGGGGTACCAGCCTCGTCGGAGATGGATGCCGAAGCCATCCGACCGATGACATCGGTCCTGGCCTTCCCCAGGCTCCCTCGTTGACTCCATACCGGCCAACCATCTATAATCTCTTGAAATATCCAGGGATTTCCCAGGACGGCGCGACCGATCATCACCCCGTCGCAGGCCGTTGCGGCCATCATGCGCCCCACATCCGCGGCCCGGTGGATGTCGCCGTTGCCGATTACCGGAATACCCAGAACATCTTTAACCGCCCGGATGATAGACCAGTCCGCCCTGCCACCGAATCCCTGATCTGCGGTGCGGGGGTGAACGATTACGGCATCGGCCCCCTCAGCTTCGGCAATCCGGGCAATCTCGGTTGCATTGACCTCCGAGCGCCGCCAACCGGACCGGATCTTGACCGTCAAAGGCAAGGAGCTGGCACTGCGTACGGCACTCACAATCCTAGCCACCTTTGCGGGATCCTTGAGCAGAGCGGACCCTGCTCCGGCACGGACTACTTTTTTTACCGGACAGCCCATATTTATATCTATTAGATCAGCGCCCCTGTCGGTGGCGATACGCGCCCCCGCCGCCATGACCTCCGCCTCCGCCCCGAAGAGCTGAACTCCCAGGGGACGATCCTCATGTACGCTGTCCAGATACCGGCGGGTCCGTTCCGCTCCCCGAACAAGACCATTGACGCTGACCATCTCCGTAAAGGCCAACGGGCAACCGCACCTGCGGACGATCGTTCGAAAGGGGAGATTGGTTATTCCGGCCATCGGTGCTAGAAAAACGGGGACATCGAAATCCAGTTTGTCAATCTTCATTCCCGGGCGCCCTTATATGGATCAGATTCTTTTGCCTGCATCTCGCGCTCGGGGCACCTCTTCCCAGGCAGCGACAACGCGCCGGGCATAGGCAAGTTCTTCCGGGGTATTGATGCCCATCACCTCCACAGCCTCCTCCGCCACATAGGCTTGTGCCCGCACGCCGTCCTGCCGGGCGATTTCCATGATATCAGTCAGGTAATATTCCCGCTGGGCATTGCAATTGCCGATCCTGGTCACGGCAGCGAAGAGGAACTCGCAGTCGGCACAATAAATACCCGTATTTATCTCGCGGATTTCCTTTTCCGCCGCCGTGGCGTCCCGGGCCTCCACAATCTTCATTACCTCTCCGTTTGCTTCTTTGACCACCCGCCCGTAATTGCCGGGATCGGGGAGTACAACCGTCATGACGGTAACCGCCGCTCCGGTCGCATCATGATGATCGATCAATGCCGCTATCGTTGCTGTTTTCAGCAGGGGGACATCGCCGCATAGAATGAGCACCCTCCCCGCAAAGCCTGAAAAGGCCTCCCGAGCCTGGAGGACGGCATGACCGGTGCCCAGTTGGGGCCTCTGTTCCACAAACAACAATCCTGGGGCGGCGCAAAGTTCCCGCACCTGCTGGGCCTGATGGCCGATTACCGCCACAATTCGTTCCGCCCCCACCGCCCTGGCCAGATCGACACTGTATGCCAGCATGGGCCGCCCACCGATGGGATGGAGGACCTTCGCCAAATCGGAATTCATTCGCGTCCCTTTTCCCGCCGCGAGAATAACGGCCCCTATGGATTTATCTTTCATATTTCATCATCTTTCCTTTCGCTATTGTTTCATTGACTGAACGGTCCTTTTTCGATATTTAACACGGCCGTGATGATTCAACAACCGGAAAAGAAAGGGAGGAAAGAGGACATGCCCAACATACTTCTTGTAGGCAACGGCGCCCGGGAACACGTCCTGACGGAGACACTGGTCCGTTCGGCGCAGCGGCCCCGGCTGTTCGCTTACATGAAAGCGAACAATCCTGGCATTGCGGACCTTTCCCGGGAGGTACGGATGGGAGGGTACGATGATACGGGGGCCATCGTTGATTTTGCCCGGAGTCGGGAAGTGGATTTCGCCGTCATCGGTCCGGAAGATCCCCTCCATGCCGGTGTCGTAGATGCCCTGAGAACAGCGGGCATCCCGGCGGTAGGTCCCTCTCGATCCCTGGCCAGATTGGAAACATCAAAATCCTTCACCCGCAGCCTTTTGGAGAAATACGGTATTCCCGGAAATGCCACGTTCCGGGTCTTCACCTCCATGACGGGGGTGGCGGAATTCATTGCTACCCTGCCGGAAGTGGTTGTGAAACCCGACGGGCTGACCGGAGGTAAAGGGGTAATGGTTCAGGGGGACCATTTCCATGCCAAGGAGGAAGCCCTGCCAATCTGCCGGCTGATACTGGAAGAGCATGAACGGGTGATTGTTGAGGAAAAGCTCGTCGGGGAGGAATTCTCCCTCCAGTGCCTCTGCGACGGAGAGCATGTTGTCGCCACGCCTCCCGTCCAGGACCACAAACGGCGGTTCGTCGGCGACAAGGGACCCAACACGGGGGGGATGGGCTCTTATTCCTGCGCGGACCATCTCCTCCCCTTTCTCCACCGGGAAGACATCCTGGCGGGCATCGAGATTACCCGCCAGGTCGCCGCGGCTATCCGCCGGGAAACCGGGGAATACTACCGCGGGGTCATGTACGGCGGCTTCATGATCACCCCGGCGGGCCTTCGCCTTCTCGAATACAACGCCCGCTTCGGCGATCCGGAAGCCATGAATATCCTCCCGCTTCTGGAAACTGATTTCGTGGAACTCTGCGGTGCCATTATCAACGGCACCCTGGACAGACTGCCCGTATCCTTCTCTTCCCGGGCAACAGTCTGTAAATATATCGTCCCCAAAGGGTATGGTCTGCCCAAGGACCACCCAGACTCCCAGTCGACCGCGGCCCGGATCGAAGTTGGGGACACGGGAGCGGCCCGGCTCTATTTTTCTTCCGTGGACAAAAGAGAAGACGGTCTGTATATGACCACCTCCCGGGCCATCGGCGTCGTCGGGATCGCCGCTGACCTTGCGGATGCAGAAGCGATCGCCGAAAATGCCGTGGCGGCGGTGAAAGGTCCCGTCGCCCACCGGCCGGACATCGGCACGGCGACCCTCATCGACAAACGAGTCCGCCATATGGCTGAAATCAGGAAAGATTCTCCATAAGATCAACAATATATATTGGTTATAAAAATGATACCGTTTGCCGTTCTGCTTGCAGTCGGGACCGATAACAAAATAAATCCCCAAAGACCTATGCAGGTCGGAAGGAAAAGCACAGAATTTAAAAGGTTTTTTTAATACTCTAAAAAGCAGGGAGGCAAGAATGCATCTGAACATGATCAAACGGGCACTGATCAGCGTCACGGAAAAAAAGGGAATAGTGCAATTCGCCAGGGAATTGGCATCACTCGGGGTGGAAATCCTTTCCACCGGGGGAACGGCCGCCCAATTGCGCAACAGCGGCGTGGCTGTCCTGGAGGTATCCGATTATACAGGCTTTCCCGAGATGATGGACGGCCGCCTCAAGACCCTTCATCCCAAGATCCACGGCGGCCTCCTGGCCCGCCGCGACAATCCCGACCATATGGAAGCCTTGCGTTTCCATCACATCGGCCTGATCGACATGGCGATCATAAATCTCTACCGCTTCGAGGAAACGGTGGCCAAACACGGCTGCACCCTGGAAGAGGCGGTGGAAAACATCGACATCGGCGGACCCACCATGCTCCGCGCGGCGGCTAAAAACCACCGATTCGTCTCCGTGGTCACCGATCCGGAGGATTACGATAAAATTATCCAGGAAATGAAGCGGACGGGCGGGAAGGTGTCGGCGGAAACAAATTTCTACCTCGCCGTCAAGACCTTCCAGTTGACCGCCCGTTACGACGGCGCCATTTCCAACTATCTGGGCCGGATTCAACCCGACGGAAGTCAGGCGGATTTTCCCCAAACATTCACCTTTCAGTTTGCCAGGGCACAGGATCTTCGTTACGGAGAGAACCCCCATCAGAAAGCGGCCTTTTACAAAGAAAACAAACCCTTTCTTTCCGCCGTCGCCAACGCCCGTCAATTGCAGGGTAAAGAGCTTTCCTACAACAATATAATGGATGCCGACGCCGCCTGGCAAATGGCATCCGATTTCAATCTTCCCGCCGCCGTGGTGATAAAGCATGCCAATCCCTGCGGGGCGGCGACCGCGACCGGCGACGACATCCGAACGGCCTTTGAAAAGGCTTTGAAGACCGATCCAGTTTCCGCCTTCGGCGGCATCGTGGCCATGAACAGGCCTGTGGACGCAGGCACTGCCGCGGAGCTGGCCAGGATCTTCCTCGAGGTCATCATCGCACCTGCCTTTAGCGACGAGGCGCGGTCCATCCTGGGTGCCAAAAAGAACGTCCGGCTCCTGGAAATCGTTGCGGCGGCCTCAGCCGCTCCCCAGGATTATGATTTCCGCAGGGTTGTCGGCGGATTGCTCATCCAGGAAAGGGATATGGATGCCTTCGATATCCATCAGGCCCGAATCGTCACCAAACGCACCCCCACTGAGGATGAATACCAGGCTCTGGATTTCGCCTGGCGGGTGGTAAAACACGTAAAATCCAACGCCATCGTTCTGGCCGCCAAGGACCAACTCATCGGCGTGGGGGCGGGACAGATGAGCAGGGTGGATTCCGTCAAAATCGCCCGGATGAAGGCCATTATCCCCACGGCCGGTTCGGTCCTGGCCTCTGATGCCTTCTTCCCCTTCCGGGATGGGGTGGACATGGCGGCGGAGGCAGGCGTAACGGCCATCATCCAGCCGGGAGGTTCCGTCCGGGATGAAGAGGCGATCCAAGCGGCGGACGAGCACAACATCGCCATGATCTTCACGGGCCGGCGGCATTTCAAGCACTGAGGATAAAAGCAGCAGATTGAACTACCCCGCGGCAAGCTTCGGGGAATATAACCCCGAGAGGTTCAAGGAGGAGCATAAGTATGAGCAAACAACCAGTTCCCAAAGTCAGTGTGGTTATGGGCAGTGATTCCGATTTTTCCGTCATGGAAGAAGCGACCCTGATCCTGAACCAATTCGGCGTCCCATACGAACTCTTTCTGACTTCCGCCCACCGCTCCCCCGCCCGGACCTCCGCATTTGCCCAGGGAGCGGCGGAGCGGGGAATAGAAGCCATCATCGTAGGCGCCGGCGCGGCGGCCCATCTGGCGGGAGTCATCGCTTCCGCGACCCATCTGCCCGTCATCGGCGTTCCGATCGATGCCACCGCCCTGCGGGGTCTCGACGCCCTGCTGGCCACCGTTCAGATGCCCGGAGGCATACCGGTGGCCACGATGGCCATCGGCAAGGCGGGGGCGAGAAACGCCGCCCTCTATGCGATCAGGATTTTATCGCTCCATGACGTCACCTTGAAAAAAGGACTGCTCGATTACATAGCAAGCATGTCCCGGGAAGTGGAAACAAGACACGAAAAAATCCAACAAGTGCACAGCTCAAAAAAACAAAATTCCGGATCCGGGCCGCACTGAAGCACTTCGACACCGAGGCTCCAGGAAGGGAGACCTGGCCGTTGAGAACATCCCTTTCACGGCCGTTATCCGGGTAGCAAAGCAGTGTCCGTATATTATGAAAGCCGACTGTTCCAAAGTGTTTATTTCCTAAATGTTTCATGGAAATTCGGGATAACAGAATCATCGCGGCAGGGGAACTCGGAAAGGCCGTAGGCATTATTGCCGCCGGAGGCGTGGTCGCCTTCCCCACCGAAACCTTTTACGGCCTGGCCGCCGATGCGGCCAACGAAGGAGCTATCGATCAAATCTTTGCCCTCAAAGGTCGTTCCTTTAGCAATCCCATCGCGCTGATCATAGCGGAACTGGCTCATCTTGAGGCCTTGACGGAAGGGATCTCCGACACTGCGCATAAACTAATGGCGGCCTTCTGGCCCGGCCCTCTGACCTTGGTATTCCGGGCTGCACCGGCGGTCAGCCTCCGCTTGACCGCCGGCAGCGGCAAGATCGGTGTCCGCATCTCCAGCCACCCCCTCGCCCAGGCGCTGGCCGCCGGATTGGGCCGCCCGATTACCGCCACCAGCGCCAATCGCTCCGGTCATCCTGAATGCACCACCGCTGATGAAGTCAGTAAGCAACTGAATTCCGATTTGCTCACTATTTTGGATGGAGGACCAACGCCGGGGGGGAATGGATCGACCTTTCTGGACTTATCTACAGAACCACCGGCAATGTTGAGACAAGGGACAATATCACGGGGGGCCCTTATCACAATATGCGGAAAGATATCTTAGCGCTCCTTGTGTTTGACAGCCTCAAAATAAACACGAATGCTTACAAGATGGCGCCATAATGCATTTTAAAAATCGTCATTAACACTCTCTTCTGTTTACATTGATCGGCAAAAGCGGTAATAGGTAGTGAAACGCCTTAAAGGAGGAATTAATACGGTGGAGAAATCAGGAAAATTATTTCCGGCAGTGATTTTGTGTCTGATTTTTTTATTTTTGGTCCTTCCCGCCTGGGCCGCGCCTCCCCGGGGATCCGGTGGCAGTGCCGGCGGCAAGATCGGTATCGTGGATATGCAAAAGGTACTGAGAGATTCGAAAAACGCCCGGAACATCCGGACGGCCTTTCTGAAGGACGTGGAAAAGAAACAGGCAGCCATCAGAGCCAAGGAAGGAGAAGTACGCAAACTGGAGGAGGAATTCAACCGCCTGGCCCCCAACGCCTTAGAAGAACGAAAGAAGAAAGCGGAGCAGCTAAAGATTGAGGCCAGGAATCTCCAGCACCTGCGCGAGGATGCGGAAGGGGAACTGAAAAGAAAGGATGCGGAAATAACTCAGAAAACCATTGGCGAAATCATGCAGGTAATCAGGAATTACGCCCGGAACGAACGATTTACCCTCATCATCGACCGCATGGCCGTCATCACCGCCGATGAAAGTATTGATATCTCCGAACGGATTACCAAGCTGTATGACGCCCAGAAGAAGTAAATAAGCTTCGTTCCGTTCCGTTCGTGTTTATCATTCTACGGCGACAGCAGTCGCTCGGCGGCGATGGGCATCACCATGGTTTTATCTACACCGGCGGGTTCCCGGACAAAGACCAACATAAAAGGGATCGCCCCCTGGGGGTTGATCCGGTCATTTGGAACATCGCTACCCTGGGGAATGGCCAGTTCCCGAAAGATCTGTTCTTCCGACATGATCGCCAGCTCTTCGTCGCTAAGAATATTGCCGCAAAAAGAAGCGCTGTCTTTAACCAGGGCGCCGACCAGATCATATAGTTCCCCTCGAATCTTGATCCTCGTCATCGGATAAGAAGAGGTATTCATGGCCAGTCCCTCCACGACGCGAATATTTCCCAACATCGGATTGGCCACGAAACGCTGACGAACATCCGCGATCCTGACTTGGGCGGGACCGACGGCAGCCGTGGCTTCCGGAGTCGTTTTCAGCCCCAGTCCGGGGAAGAGGACATTCAATTCGCCCATTACCATCTGACCGTATTCCGGAAAGACGAACATTGCGCCCCCCGTGGCGGCCAGGATCAGCATGATCAATCCCAGCACCCAGACGCGGATATTTTTTGCCCTACCGGAGGGTGCCGCCTGTCCCTCCTCCCAAGCTTCCGGAGGCGGCACAGATAAACCCGCCGGAATGGTCATCCGCTCCCGGAGGGGGGCATCCTCTTCCCGGGCAGGCATACCGGTCGCATCGACCTCTTCCCGGAAGGCAGCATCGATACCGGCTGATGGAGACGCCTCCCTGCCTTGCGTCACCATGGGAGCCGAACCTTTTTCCTCGCCGCCGGTAACGGCTTCGTGATCCGTAACTTCGCGACTCGTCGGAAGGGGTGGATGCTGAAAGAATATGTTCTGACAGCGGATGCAGCGCATCCATGCCCCCTCGAAACCGAGCAGGGTTTCATCAAAACGGTACTTGGTTCGGCACAATCTACATTGAATGATCATGGCTGCCTCTATAAATTCGTTACGATGTAAACATCGGGGAAAAAGCGCGCTTTCTCATTGAAGTCCAGGCCATAACCGACGACGAAACCGTCATCGAGCGTGAACCCCACATAATCCGCTTCGAAGCTCACCTTACGGCGCAACCGCTTGTCCAGAAAGGCACAGACCTTCAGGGAGCGGGGTCCCCGTTCCTTGAAGGCCCGGACCAGGTAGGAAAGGGTTAGGCCGGTGTCGACGATATCTTCTACAATCAGGACGTCCCGGTCTCGGATCTCCATTTCGATGTTCTTGGTAATGACGATCTGGCCGGAACTTACGGAGCCGGAACCATAACTGGCCAGCCGGGCAAAATCTATGATGCAGGGGATCTTGAGCCGGCGGATCAGGTCGGCCATGAACACAAAGGCCCCCTTGAGGACGCCGACCAACACCAGTTCCCTGCCCGCATAGTCCCGAGAAATCTCCTCGGCCAGTTCCATAACCCTCCGGTCGATTTGATCCCGGGAATAGAGAATCTCTTTCTTCATATTTTCCATTGCCCACCCCTCCTTAGTCAATACCCGGAGGTCGAAATAAGGTTTCCGAAACGGCCTCCTTCGCCGGGAATGCTAAAGGAGAGCATGTATTTTGTCAACGATAAATTTAATGAAAATCATTTGTAATTTCGATATGTATCGATAAATCCCCCAATGTGGCGGGCGATGATCTCCTCCGCTGCCCGGACATCCTCCCGGCAGGAAAATTCGGAGCCCAGGCTCATGAATACTTGGTCGAAACGGGATTTTCCCATCCCCAGTGCCTCATAGTCGATATATTTGATCATATACTGGGAGCCATCGAAATAGTACTTCCCCAGGCGATGCACATCCGCATCCCGAAACGGCCAGGTCAGTTTGAGACTGAAGAAGGACCGGGCCGACTCATGAATCGGTCCGCTTCGGAAACACTCCGGATCCGGCGTCTCATAGACGCCGTCGCTGATGAGCCGGAAATAGCTTTTTACCAGATCGATGTCCGTAACCACCAGACCGTAGAGGTACCAGTCGTCAATTACATTAAGGAGGGAATGTTTTTCCTCCCGAGACAGGTAATGATAGCTTGGGCAGAAATGGCCGTCGCACAGTTCCCGACCGTAAAAGGACACCTCCCGGTGGTCCACCCCATCATTCTGCAGGGGATGGAGGAGGCAGCCAACGCACCGCTCTTCCAAATCGAGAAACCCTAAATATTCGCAACAATAAATGACCTCGTAGCGTTTGGTCATATCCTCGGTCTCCCGGATCATCCGGGCGAAATCCTCCAGGCCCGCCGGGGATCTCTCGGCACGGCCCATGAGGGCGGTACGCCGTCGCAGGCGCCGCATCAGGGTGTCCCGGGAGCTGTCGGCATAGTTGTACAGCCCACAGCAAGCCCCGCAGGACTTGCACGCATCGGGCTGACAAAGGTGAGGAAAGTGCCTGGGGTCCATCACTCGAACACGACGGTCTTGGAACCATAGGTGAGGATCCGGTTCTCCAGGTGGAGGCGGACCGCCTTGGCCAGGACCACGCGCTCCAGGTCCCGGCTCTTGAGTTTGATGTCGTCCATGGAATCCCGATGGGTGATCTTGATGACGTCCTGGGCAATGATCGGTCCATCGTCGAGCTGCTCCGTCACATAGTGGCTCGTGGCGCCGATAATCTTGACTCCCCGGTCGTAGGCCTGCTGGTATGGCTTCGGACCGGCGAAGGCGGGAAGAAAGGAATGATGGATATTGATGATCTTATTCGGATATTTTGAGATGAAATCGCCGGTCAGGACCTGCATGTACCGGGCCAGGACGACCAGGTCGATGTTCTCTTTCTTGAGCACTTCCACTTCCAATTCCTCCTGCCTCGCCTTGTTTTCCGGAGTGACGGGGTAATGAAGGAATTTCATCCCAAACTTTTCGACCAGGGGTTGGACATCCAGATGATTGCTGATCACCAGGGGGATCTCCGCTTTGAACTCCCCCATTTGGCGCCGCAGGAGGAGGTCGTAGAGGCAGTGGGGATGGCGGGACACAAAGATGGCCAGCCGGGGAACGGCGTCGGTGAAGTGAAGGTCCCAGGTCATTTGAAACTGACTGGCCACGTGTTTGAAGACCAGACCGATCTCCTCACGGGGGATGACAAAGCCGTTGAGTTCCCATTCGATGCGCATAAAGAAGATCTTTCTCGTCATCGAAGTGTGCTGCGCCGCGTGGACGATATTCCCGTTGTGGCGATAGATGAAATTGGCGATGTTATAGACGAGTCCCTTCTGGTCCTGGCAGGAGAGAAGCAGGATGGCATTGGCGCCCTTATTTTCGCACATTACAGCCTCTACATATGGATCTGTTTGATATATAAACCATTGTAATCACTTCGTATTAATTTTGCAGGCCCTAGTGTGTATATTTCGCGACATCAAGACTCAGCTTAAGTTCGGCGTTCAATTACCCTGGCCCGGGAAACCCGGCGTTGCTTAAATTGCACGGGTATCGCCTGAGATCGATCACCCGTGTCCGGAAAACCCTCATCAAGAACGAGGAAGGTTTTCGTCTCTTGGGAAGCTGTTTCCCGTTGCTTCTATATGAGGATTGGGATTGCAGGTCAAGGGCAAAGATGGTATGAAGACCACACTCGAAAGAGAGGTCGCCAATAATGAAACATATCGAAAAAATAGTGCTTCCCACTGGATTGAACCTCAATGTCTGGGATGCATCCCGCCGGATCGCCACCGACACGACGAAGGTGGAACTGGTGATCAAGATGAATATGCCCTTCGCGGCCGATCATTTCGACACCGAGGACCACTACCTCAAGACCCGCCGCGTCTTTGGCCCGGAGGACACCTACGAATACCGGAAGGAAAGGACATTTGTCGCCACCACGGAAAAAGATCGGGTCTTCGCGGAGCTCCTCGCCGATTTCAAGCGTGATGCCCTTCCCTATCTGGCCAAAGAAGATTTCCCGCGGCGTTTTTCCCAGTCCAAATATCGCGAAATCATCCGCAACTGGCACAAATACAAAGATCGCCTCGAAAGCTCCTGATCTCTCTAATGATAATGGACGATAGAATATCCCGGGACGACCTCCTTCATTTTGTCTTCAAGCCGAGTCGTTATCTCGGCGGCGAAGTAAACGCCGTCCGCAAGGATCATCGCACCTGCCGGCTCAGTGTCGCCCTGGCCTTCCCGGATACATACGAAGTGGGGATGTCCCACCTGGGTCTTCAGATCCTCTACGAACTGCTGAACAACCGGGACGGCATCATAGCGGAGCGGGCCTATGCCCCCTGGCCGGACCTGGAGGAACTGCTGCGCCGCCACGCCATCCCCCTGGCGACCCTGGAATCCGGTACACCATTACGGGATTTCGATCTCGTCGGTTTCTCCCTTCAGTACGAGCTGTCGTTCACCAACGTCCTGACCATGCTGGAGCTGGGCGGGATTCCCCGCCGCCGCACGGACCGCCGGGACGGCGATCCCCTCGTTATCGCCGGCGGCCCCTGCTGTTTCAACCCCGCCCCCATGTCGGCCTTCATCGATGCCTTTGTCATAGGAGAAGGAGAAGAGGTAAGCGGGGAGTTGGCAACGGTCATGATGAGGGAAAAGGATCGCGGCTCGGGCCGGGAAAAGCTGCTGGCCGCCCTTGCCGAACTTCCCGGCATCTATGTTCCCGCCGTTCACACTCGGGGTGAAAAGATCAGAAAAAGGGTCGTTGCCGATCTTAACGCCTGGACGCTCCCCGTCCGGCCGCTGGCGCCGCTGATGAAGACCATCCATGACCGGGCGGTCCTGGAGATCGCCCGGGGCTGCACCCGGGGCTGCCGGTTCTGCCAGGCCGGGATGGTCTGGCGCCCCGTACGGGAGCGGCAACCCGGGATCCTGCGCGAAATGGCCGACCAGATGCTCGCGGCCACCGGCCAGGAGGAACTCTCCCTCCTGTCCCTCAGCTCCGGTGATTATACCTGCATCGAAACTCTTTTGCCCCTCCTCATGGATCGCTATTACGCCCGGCGCATCGCCCTGGCCCTCCCCTCCCTGCGGGTGGAAACCCTGAGCAGGAATCTCATCGAGGCCATCCGTCGGGTCCGGAAGACAAGCTTCACACTGGCACCGGAAGCAGGCACCCAGCGTCTCCGCAACGTCATCAACAAGGGGAACACCGAAGCGGATCTTCTGGCGACATCGGCGCAGGTCTTCGCCGCCGGCTGGCGAGGGGTGAAACTCTACTTCATGATCGGCCTTCCGGGGGAGGAAGAAGCGGATCTGGAGGGGATCGCCACCCTGGCACACCAGGTACTCCGCACGGGAAGGAAGCGGGGAGAGGTAACCGTCAGCCTTTCCACCTTCGTCCCCAAACCCCACACCCCCTTTCAATGGCAGCGGCAGATCGGTCCGGAGGAAACCACCCTCCGCCAGGAATTCTTCAAGTCCCGGCTACGCCACCGCCAGATCCAGATCAAGTGGCACGAAGCCCGGATGAGCCGTCTCGAAGGCCTCTTCTCCCGAGGGGACGAAACGCTGGGCGATCTCGTCGAACTGGCGTACCGCGGCGGCTGCCGCTTCGACGGCTGGAGCGACCAGTTCCGTTCCGAGATCTGGGATGACGCCATCCGCACCCTCGGCATCGACGTGGCCGCCAACTTAGCGGACCGGTCCCGGAATGCAGCGTTGCCCTGGGACCATATCGACGCCGGGGTGGAACGGGATTTCCTCTGGGCAGAAGGGCAAAAGGCCCGGGAGGAAGAACTCACCCCGGACTGCCGCCGGGAGGGCTGCTATCGGTGCGGCGCCTGCGATCATATAGAAATCCGGCCGCTCCTGGCGGAAGATGGACCCCCGGAAGACCATGGTGCGGCAGCCACCGGAGGGCCGGAGGAAATGACGACGGAATCGCGGGTGGATCTGGACGTAGCCGAAGCCCGGGCCGCATCACCGGCGACGGCAAATAACGCTTCGGAAACCGGCGCGTTCGGGATACACCTCGCCGGGCCGGGGCAGCCGGCGCGGGAAGATCCGGGGCAAGGGAACGGCCAGAGGCTCCGGCTGAGATTCACGAAGCAAGGCCGATCCCGACACCTGTCTCACCTGGAGACCGCCGCCGCCCTGACCAGAGGCATTGTCCGCGGTGGTCGGCGGTTCCTTTTCACGGCGGGCTTCCATCCCCATCCCCGGATGTCCTTTGCCGTCGCCACCGCCGTCGGTCTGGCCAGCGAGGGGGAGTACTGCGATGTGGTCTGGGAAAAAACCCCGGACGAGACAGCTTCCCTTCCGGGAGAGATAAACCGCTTTCTTCCCGAGGGGATGATGATAACGGAGTTGGTGGAGCTGGCCCCTGATTCCCCGTCCCTCACCGCCTCTCTCCGGGGCTTTCAATACACGGCGGCGCTGCCACCCCGGCTGAATGCGGCGGCCCTTGACGCCCTGGAAGGCAGGATCGCCGCCTTTCTCGCCGCCGCGGCATTCCCCGTGGCCAGGACCGTAAAGGACCGCACCATTATCCGGGACATCCGCCCCCTGGTGACCGATCTGATCATGGACCGGACCGGCCGCCGCATACTCATGGAGGTCCGCTTCACCAACGAGGGCGCCGTCCGCCCCGAAGAAATCCTCATCCATGCCCTGGGTTTGGACCCATCCCTGCCGGCGGTGATGAATCTGACCAAGACAGCCACTTTTTTTATTGACAAATAAATACCTTTTCGAGTAGATTGCGTGTTCAAAATTTTTCGGCAAGGGTGAAGCGATGTACGCAGTGATAAAGACAGGTGGAAAGCAGCACCGGGTCTCCGTGGGAGACATGGTGGCCATAGAAAAGATCGACGGCGCCAAGGGGGACACCGTGGTGTTCGAAAGTGTCCTCATGGTGGCCGCGGAGGGACAGATCCGCATCGGAACCCCGGTGGTAAGCGGGGCTACAGTGACCGGAGAGATCGTCGCCCAGACCAAGGCGCCGAAAATCGCCGTCTTCCACATGAAGCGCCGGAAGGGCCACCGGAAAAAAACCGGCCACCGCCAGCCGCTAACCAGGATGCGGATCCGGGATATTTCGTTTTAAGGAAGGGATACGAAACCATGGCACATAAAAAGGGACAGGGCAGCTCGAGAAACGGCCGGGACAGCAACTCCCAGCGTCGGGGCGTGAAGGTTTTCGGCGGCCAGGCCATAAACGCGGGCGGCATCATCATCCGCCAGGTGGGCACAAAGATTCATCCCGGCAGGAACGTGGGCCTCGGCAGAGATTACACCATCTACGCCAAGATCGACGGGGTGGTGAAATTCGAGAGACTGGACAAGACAAGAAAGAAAGTGAGTGTTTACGCGGCTTAGTTGTTAAAACCGCGTCCATTTACATCCTGTCCGCTCCTGAGGATAGGGATAAGGAAATAATTCGAGGAAAGGCGCTTGCACAAAGCGCCTTTATTTTTATTGCCCATGAAATTCGTTGACGAGGTCAAGATCTTTATCCAGGCCGGCCACGGCGGCCGGGGATGCGTCAGCTTCCGCCGGGAGAAATACGTCCCCCGAGGCGGCCCTGACGGCGGCGACGGCGGCAAGGGCGGTGATATCGTCTTCCAGGCCGGCCGTCATCTTTCCACCCTCCAGGACTTTCGTTACCGCCCCCACCACCTGGCCCCGAAAGGTGGCAACGGAGAAGGAAACAACCGCACCGGACGCAATGGGGAAGACGTCGTCATTTCCGTCCCGGTGGGGTCCATGGTAAAGAATGCCGCAACAATGGAAATCATGGCCGATCTCATCGAAGACGGCCAGCGCTTCATCGCCGCTCGGGGCGGCATCGGTGGCAAAGGCAACTCCCATTTCGCCACATCCACCCACCGCACACCCCGTTTCGCCCAGGACGGAATGCCCGGCGAGGAGTTCTGGCTTATCCTCGAACTCAAGCTATTGGCCGACGTCGGGATCATAGGCAAACCGAACGCCGGCAAGTCAACCTTCATCTCAAGGGTGTCCGCGGCCAGACCCAAGATTGCCCCTTATCCCTTTACGACCCTGACACCCAATCTCGGCGTCGTCGCCTACAACCGTCACCAGAGCTTCGTTATCGCCGACATTCCCGGACTCATCGCCGGGGCTCATGCCGGGGCCGGGATGGGGGTGCAGTTTCTCAAACACGTGGAGCGTACTTCCATCTTGCTCCACATAATTGATATTTCAGAAGATAATTCTCCGGTGGCATCGCAGCTCCATGAAGAGGTAAATCGTGAGTTGGGGCTCTTCAACGCCGATCTGCTGGCCAAACCGCAGGTTGTGGCCATCGGCAAGATCGACCTGCCCGCAGTCCGGGAGCGTCTGAAAAAAGAAATTGACATCTTTCGGGAAAAGGGAATAGAAGTATCCGCTTTTTCGGCAGTTACGGGCGAGGGGATGGAAGGGGTCATGCAAAGAATCGTCCTGGCCATGGAGCGAGCGTCGGCAACTTGTTGACCCTAAGGACCGGCGGCTGATCATGATTTCGCGCCGGCCGGCCGCCAAGGCAAAGGGTTTTTAAAGCCATATATTGCCATTCCAATGGGCAAGCTCAGGGAAGCATACATTCAGGGGTTGGTAACATCATGACGCGCAAAGAGATTCTCAAGGACGTCAAAAAGGTGCTCATCAAGATCGGCAGCGCCGTCCTTACGGGAGACAACGGTCTGGACCTCCACATCATCGAGCAGCTTGTTGAGGAGATGGTCGAACTGAAGAAGCGGGGCTACCACATCGTCATCGTAACCTCCGGGGCCATAGCCTCGGGCAAGCACCGCATGGGCCTTACGGGCCCCCTGAAGAGCATGCCCCAGAAACAGGCAGCCGCCGCCATCGGCCAGGGACGCCTGATGCGGGTCTATTCCAACGCCTTCGGAAAGTATGGCATCTACGTGGCCCAGATCCTCCTGACCATGAGCGACCTCACAGATCGGAAGCGCTTCCTCAACATCCGCAATACGCTCACCACCCTTATGGACTGGGGAGTTATCCCCATAATCAACGAAAACGATACTGTCTCCGTCGATGAAATCAAATTCGGCGACAATGACCATCTGGCGGCCATGATGGCCAACATCACCGAAACCCACCTCCTCATCAACCTCACCAATACGGAGGGTCTCTACGACCACAATCCCAACCGGTCGAAGAAGGCCAAGGTGATACCCCTGGTCCGGGAGATCTCCGAGGTGATCGAACAGGCGGCCACGGACGAGACCTCCGATGTGGGCTCCGGCGGCATGCGCAGCAAGGTCATGGCCGCCAAGAAGGTCACGGCCTTCGGCATCCCCTACATCATCGCGCCGGGGAAGGAGCCGGGCATACTCCGCGACCTCTTCGCCGGCAAGGAGCGGGGCACCCTCTTTCTGCCTATGAAGGATCATCTTAACAGCCGCAAGTACTGGATCGCCTTCACCCTCCGGTCCCGGGGCAAGCTCACCCTGGACGACGGGGCGAAAAAGGCCCTCATCGAGGAGGGGAAAAGCCTTCTCCCCTCGGGGATCATTGCCGTGGAGGGGGATTTCCATGTGGGCGACCCCGTCCTATGCCTGGACACCGCGGGGAAGATACTCGCCAAGGGACTGACCAATTACGGAACGGAAGAGATAGGCAAGATCATGGGCCTCAAGACTTCGAAGATCCAGCAGGTTTTGGGCTACAAGGATTACGACGAGGTTATCCACCGGGACAACATGGCGGTGGACAAAGAGCTTCAGCACAAATAAACCACTGCCATCCCCGCCGACCGGACGTTACGTTGCTGACCGTATCTTCATGATCTAGCCACCGGGACACCGGAGTCCCGGGCCCTGCCGGATCGATGGAACACATCCTCCTGGGCGCAACTTCTCGATCATCCGACTGAAGAATAATTTTATCTCTTTCATGTACAAAGCAAGAGGGTACATGATCCTGTCAGGGCAATGAATACGGGGAGAAAGGTGCCAACTTTTGATCGTGATTATTTTGTGTAGAGGTGGTATTGTTGCCTTCCTGAAAGCGGTAGGCCGATGCAGTTCCATGATGTAGTAGATTTTAAGTGGAAATTGTGATAGCTATCTAAACACATGAAAGGCATTTGAATAAGATCCATCCGGTACGAACGTTCTGGAGGAAAATATGGATAGCGGATAAAACCCCGTTTCTCTTAAAAAAGTGCGGGGTTTTTTTATTACAGAACGGCACACCGCTGCCCAAGTAAATGTTTTAAGTATTGAGGAAGATATTTATGGGGGAAAAATTGCTGCGAAAAGGATTAACGCTGTTTATATCGCTTTTATTTTTTACGCTGATCGTCCCATGTAATTTTTCAGAAGCTGCGGACGGAAGAGTAATTGTTATAGACGGCATGAATTTTTTTGCTATTGGTTCTTTAACTGGCGATTCAGGTACAGGTTATCTGTACGCTGCAATTGAATCGTCGAATCGTGAATTGATAACAGACAAGATTGGGCCGATACAGCCATTTTATTGGTCCAATGATCCATTTTGGCATGAGATTAATGAGGTTACCGTTCATAGTTTAACTGACATTTTAAGGTCAGCTTATACACACACTAAGGCAACTAATGCACCGTTGATTATTGTGGCTCATAGCTGGGGAACTGTTCTCGCCTATGTTGCACTTGAACAAAACCCAGATATTATTGTTGATAAACTGGTAACCTTGGGTTCCCCATTAGAAACAATTACTCCTGTTATAAAAGATAAAACAAATTATGAGCTTATGAGATGTGGAGCCTTTCCGATTCATGCCCTGCCGAATGTTATAGTCTGGCATAATTACTGGATATTATGTGATTTATTTTCAGGAAGTATATCTGCTGCACTGAATCATATGTTTGATGTTTCCGCACTCGATGACGGCCTTTGTCACCGCGCCTACTATAAAAAGGACTCGACAGAATGGGGAAGCATACTGACAGATGTCCTCAATACTGAGTTTCCCCTTGCAATAAAGTATGACCCTATTCCTCTCTCTATAGAATATCCTTATTCAGCGCCGGTAGAATTTACATTTCATGCAACAGGCTCACTTACCAGCGATGCCAACGCAACTTATTCATGGGACTTTAAGGATGGGACGCCCGAAAGTGGTAAGGATAAAACACATTATTACAAACAGCCTGGAGAATACAATGTCACTTTAACAATGACCGACAGTTTCAACACCTCTCATGTTAAAACGGAATCTGTGGCGGTGAGACCACCAAAAATTGATATGACTTACCCAAATGGGTTAGAGTCTCTCCATAGACATTTTTCCACTCCATCAAACCTTCATGTTCCTGATTCCGGTCATTATCACTGGAATTACGGTGATGGTTCACCCAGTGAGACGGGTGAGGACGTGGGACATACATATCCTACTTCTGGCAGCTACAATGTAACTCTGACATTGATGCTTGATGACGGCACGCAAGTATCAAATACAGTACAAATCTTTGTCGGTCCAGGCACACGTTACATTCAGGGACACACAATCTATTATGACGAAACTTGGTATTCAGGTGGGATCTATATGGTTCAGGGGAGTATTTATGTCTCAAAAGGTGCTACTCTTACAATTGAACCTGGCACGATCATAAAATTTCAGAATGCCGGTCTTTCCGTTGATGGCACACTCAAAGCAAATGGCTCTTCTGGCAACCCGATCGTTTTCACTTCTTATCAAGACGACTCATACGGTGGAGACACGAACGGAGATGGCAATGCCACAATGCCGACGAAGGGTGATTGGGGTAATATATCATTTGGAAATACAAGCAAAAACAGTATCCTCAATCATGTCATCGTAAAATATGCAGGCAAGTCCCCAGGCTGCTATGGATGTGCACCTAATATCGTCCCGGCTATCGATGTCCAGACATCATCTATTATATTGAGCAACAGCACTATCTCGGATAATTTTTCAAAAGGTATTCATGTTTATAGTGGGACACCCTCGATTCAAGGCAACACCATTACCAATAATGGGCAAGCGGCGATTTATTTAAGCACAGAGTCTGCGGGGACAGTCGTTAGAGGTAACACGGCTTCCGGTAACGGTTCGCCTTCAACCACCGGGTGGAATGGTGTCTTAATAGAAGGAGGACTTTTGTCGCCCAATGTTACCTTGACCAATAATCTTCCTTACGGCTTTGTTACAGGATATCCCTTTGGCTCGCCAACAGTTGCCGAAGGCGCAGTGCTTGCCGTTGAGCCGGGAGCTATCATAAAACTGGGAGGATCTTCGTTAGGAATTAATGGTACGCTCATTGCGGATGGAACTTCGGATAACCCCGTTATTTTTACATCGACTAAAGACGACTCATACGGTGGAGACACGAACGGAGATGGCAATGCCACAATGCCGAC
>CAZNDG010000040.1:0-701 GCA_964571695.1 uncultured Syntrophus sp. | reverse complement strand
GGGTAATATATCATTTGGAAATACAAGCAAAAACAGTATCCTCAATCATGTCATCTTGAAATATGCGGGCTCTGTGGGCGGTTATTATCCGGCCACTCCTGCACTATACATTAGTACATCATCCCTTTCAGTAAGCAACAGCTTAATCTCGGATAATTTTTCTTCTGGTTTGAAGGCATATAGTTCAAGCCCTCGAATCACATCCACTACATTCATTTATAACCAAGATGGAATTAGTGTCGATGGAGAGAATGCTAATCCTGTGATCACCGACTGTATAATCAAAGAAAATGCGGGATATGGTATTAATGTTGTGAATACTCAACTTCAAATAAATGCAACCAATAACTCCTATGGTGACCCCTCAGGCCCTCTAGATGATTCCGATGATCGAGCCATTGGTGGCCTTTATAATCCCAATGGTAAGGGAAATAGGGTTAGTGACAAAGTGAATTATTACCCTTGGGTGGGAGTTACTGCCGTAGAAATTGAAAAACCAGCCAATTTTTCAGCAACGCCAGAAAACGGAGCCATTAACCTTTCTTGGACATCCAGCTCCAACACGAATATTAGTGGGTATAAGGTCTATTATGGAACTTCCGCAGGAAGTTACGGGACCCCGAAGATAATCGGCATTGCATCGGAGGGTTCCTCGCTGTTTCATGTGGGTAGTCTGAATTCGAGTTTACCTCCGATGAGGT
>CAZNDG010000039.1:0-26830 GCA_964571695.1 uncultured Syntrophus sp. | reverse complement strand
ACCTCTTCGACGTGGAGACCAACGCCCATCTGCTCAAATACGACACCAATTACGGCCGCTTTCCTGGAGACGTGACGGTGAAGAAGGACTGCTTCGTCATCAACGGCCAGCAGATAAGGAACTTCGCCTTCCGGGATCCCGCGGCCATACCCTGGGATGACGAGGGGGTGGACATCGTGGTGGAGAGTACGGGTCTTTTCCTTACCGGTCCCAAGGCGTCGGCACACCTCTCGGGCGGGGCGAAGAAGGTCCTCATCACTGCCCCCGCCAAGGAGGAGGACATCACTATCGTCATGGGGGTCAACCACAAACAGTATGTTCCCCAGAAGCACCACATCATCTCCAACGCCTCCTGCACCACCAACTGCCTCGCCCCGCCGGTGCTGGTGATCCACCAGGTCTTCGGGATCGAAAAGGGGATGATGACGACGGTCCATTCCTACACCAACGACCAGCGGATCCTCGATTTGCCCCACAAGGACCTGCGCCGGGCCCGGGCGGCGGCCCAGAACATCATCCCCACCACCACCGGGGCGGCCAAGGCCCTGGCCCTCGTCATTCCCGATCTGGCCGGACGCTTCGACGGCTATTCCCTCCGCGTGCCCACGCCCACGGTTTCCATCGTGGACTTCACGGCGGAGCTGAAGACTAAGACCACGACGGATTACCTCCGCAAGGTCCTCGTCATGGCGGCGCGGAAGTCCCTGAAGGGGGTCATGGCCTGCGAGGAGGAACGGCTCGTTTCCACGGACTTCCGGGGCAATGAACATTCCTCCGTAATCGATCTGGAGTTTACCGTGGTCCTCCGGGAAAACCTGGCCAAGGTCGTGGCCTGGTATGACAACGAGTGGGGCTATTCGTGCCGGGTCGCCGACCTGGCCAATTTTATCGTCCAGAAAGGCCTGTAGAAAGAGATGAAAGTCCACATCCTGGTAATCGACGACGACGAGGTGGCCTGTGAATTTCTCCAGGAGGCCCTGAGCCGCGAGGGTTATGAGGTGCGGTACTTCACGTCGGCGAAGGCCGCCCTGGCCAGCGATCTCAGCCGTTACGATCTCCTCATGTCGGATATCCGCATGCCCGGGATCGACGGACTGGAATTTCTGAAGCGGGTACGGGATCAGTGGCCAGAGTTGCCCGTGATCCTCATGACGGCTTACGGTTCCCTGGAGACGACGATGAACGCCCTGCGGCTGGGGGCGTGGGATTACATCAGCAAGCCCTTCTCCCCCGATGCCATCCGGGAGATGGTGAAGAAGGTCCTCGACGTCCGGGAATTGCGCCAGAAGCGCGGCGGGGGAGGACAGAAACTCAGGGAAGACCATCAGTTCATCGGGTCGTCGGCGACAATGGTGGACTTCTACAAGCAGGTGGCCCGGGTGGCCGACGCCGAGGCCAGCGTCCTTATCGAGGGGGAGAGCGGAACGGGAAAGGAACTTACGGCCCGATCCCTACACCAGTTGAGCATTCGCCGGGACAAGCCTTTCGTCGTCGTTCATTGCGGCGCCATTCCCGACACCCTTCTGGAGTCGGAGCTGTTCGGTTACGAAAAGGGCGCCTTTACCGGGGCCGACCACTCCCATGCCGGATTGATCGAGTCCGCCCAGGACGGCACCATCTTTCTCGATGAAATTACGGAGATGTCCACGGGACTCCAGGCAAAGCTGCTGCGCTTCATGCAGGACGGAGAGGTCCGGCGCCTGGGCGGCCACACGGTGCGCCATGTCTCCCTTCGGGTCCTGGCGGCGGCCAACCGGAACATCGACGAGGAGATAAAAAAAGGCACCTTCCGCTCCGATCTCCTCTACCGTTTCGTCGTCCGTCTCCACATCCCGCCCCTCCGGGAGCACAAGGAGGATCTGCCCCAACTCGTTGAGTCTCTGCTGAAAAAGTTGGGATCGTCTTCGGTGCGGATCTCCGACGAGGTCATGGAGCTTTTCCTCGCCTATGACTGGCCGGGTAATGTGCGGGAACTGCAGAACGTTCTCCAGCAGACGCTGCTCTTGTCCCCGTTCGGTTTGATTCTGCCGGAATATCTTCCCGAACGGTTCCAGCGGCGGAAGAAGACGGACATCCAGGGGTTGACGCCGCTGGAGGAGGCGGAACGGGAGCAGATCCGCCAATGCCTCCAACAGGTGACCTGGAATCAGACCCGGGCAGCCCAATCTCTGGGCATCGACCGCAAGACCCTCCGCACCAAGATCCAGCGCTATGGATTGATAAGGGGCGTCGATAACCACGTCTCCTGAAACCGCGTCATATCGCCGCGGCTTCCTTGTTTCGGATGCAGATTGGGAACTTCCCGTTTGCGGCGATCGGCGGGATCAGTCGTTTCATGCGTCTGCCGGGGCAGGAGACGGGATTCGACCGGCCGCCTCACGACGGTTTACCCCGCCGCCTGATCGTACACGGGCAGGTAGAGGCTGGCCGTCGTTCCCACGCCGGGGCTGCTGGAGATCTCCAGGGCGCCGGAATGGATTTTCATGATGTCCTGGACGATGGCCAGCCCCAACCCGCGCAGCCGTTCTTCCACGTGGGTGCTGAAAAATGGTTCGTAGATCCTGGCCAGCAGCTCCGGAGGGATGCCCGGCCCGTTGTCGCCGATGGAAATGGCAATCCGCCTGTTCGGGGCGTCGAGAGAGGCGATGACGGTTATCGCGCCGTTTTCCCTTGCGGTTAGGGCCTCGGTGGCGTTTTGGATAAGGTTCATCAGGGCGGTCTGAATCCGGTAACGATCCACATGGAGCGGCGGCAGTCCTTCCGGGGCCTCAACCTTCAAGGCGATGTTCGCTTTTTGAATCAGGGGTTCCACCAGCGGCAGGGTTTCGTTGAGGAGTTCCTCCACCGTTGTGGCCTCGAAGTGGGGCTCCGGCGGCCGGGTGACCCGCCGGATGTTCTGAATGACCGCATGGAGGCGCTGGGTTTGCTGCACGATGAGCTCCAGCTTGCGGCTCACGTCAGGCGGCCAGCCGCCCCTTTCCAGGAGGAGCCTTGCCAGGCCGGCGATGGAATGCAGGGGCGTTCCCAGATCGTGGGCCAGGGTGGCGGTCAGATGACCCATGGCGGTGAGTCTCTGGAGCTGGTTGACCTGATTCTGCAACTCCACTACCTTGATCGTCTCCTCCTGGACGCGATTTTCCAGATGCTGGGTCAGCTCCCGGTTTCTTGCCAGGACCTGCTCGATCTCCGTGGCCATGTCATTGAAATGTGTGGCCAGATGCCCCAACTCATCCGGCCTTTTCAGGTCGATGCGGTGCCGGTAGTTTCCTTCCTGAAATTCGTCGATCGTCTTGATAATGGTCCGCAGCGACCGGCCGATCAGCCGGTCGTAACTGACGAGAAGGACAACGAAGATCACGCTCAGCAGGCCGACGCTGCTGTAAAGCAGCATCACCCGGGCCCGGTCCAGGATCTCCGTCCGTGTCTGGGAAAAACTTATCATCCCCACGAAATGGATGCTCCTGTCCTTTTCCGAGACATCGGGGTAGAGCAGCGCCAGGGCGGGGCCGCCTTCGGTATTGATGCTCAGATACTGGGGCTTCATCGTCTCGATGGCGCCGGCGATGGTGTTTTCCGGCCAGTCGTAGGCGATCCGGCCGGCCCCGGCGACGAATTCGACGACGCCTTTCTCGACGGTCAGCAAGTCGATACGGGCCAGACGGGGATCGGTCTGGACATGGTCCTTCAAGGTCGCATCTAGGATGGACAAACCGCGGCGGGTGGGAAAGTGTTCGTAATAGGTGCTTACGGTTTCGGCCAGCTCTTCCAGGCGTTGGGCCTGTTGTTCGGTGAGGAGATTGTCGAATACCTGCAATTGCACCCATCCCCAGGCGGCCATGGTCATGGCGATGGCCAGGACGGTTACGAGCATCAGGCGGGTGCGAATGTTCATGGCCGGGACTTTAACATAACTTCCCGGAGTTGCAAGAATTTTTTACCCCCCGGGAGACGGCGGCAAAATTCCTTCGTTCAGACCGGACGGTTACTTGGCCGCCGGGTAGGGCGGCGGGGACTTTATGCCTTTGGGAGGAGAGACGACCTTTTTTTTAGCGACCTTGCCGACCCTTTTGGCGATATGCTGATTGTCTTTCGTGATGTAGCTGACGCCGACTTCATCGCCCACGGCGATTCTGTCCTGGGATTTGGGAAGGAGGAAATCCATGGTTTCCACGGTGCCTTTGACATTCCGTTCGATTTTCAAGGCCGTCGGGGAGATCTCGATGACCTTTCCCGTGGCCCGCATGCGTGTTTCCCGGGGCGGAGCCTTCTTGGGTGCCGGTTTGATCGGGACGGTTTTCACCTGCGCCGTCTTGGCCGGACCGGGTTCGGGCTGGCCGACGGCCAGGGAGGTGGCAACGACGATGGAAAGAAGACTCAACAATATGGACAGCCGGCGTGTCAAGGGTAACTCCTGCTTTTTCATTAAGGTTACGCAAATATTATGCCAGTTCCGGGTGGCGGCCGGCGCGAGAGCATTCTAAGCTTATGAAAATAGTAGGCTATATCATGATGGACATCTAACGGAGTTTTTTCCCACTGTCGGAGGGGAAGGTGAATTAATCCCCATGAATTGAGGAATTTTGCATCATGCCCTTGACCGCCGGTGAGCTTTCATGTTAGCCCTCGGTGCCTGTAGGGTTGTGATTCCTTTCCCCCCGCGCCGCCTGGAGAGGCGAGGGGGCGAAATTCCGAAGGGATGAGCGGTTTGGCTGGTTGCAACCGCATCCCGACGGCGGCCGCATTCATCGTCCGCTCTGCCTGCCAAAGGGGGCGGCCGATTCTTCGAGATTCGGCGGTTTTACCCCGGCAAAGATCCGAGGAGGGTGCTTGGAGAGAAAATCATTCAAATACTATGACATGATCATGGCCCTGTTCGTTACGGTCCTGATCATGAGCAACATCCTTTCCTCAGCCAAGATCGTGGACTGGGGCATCTCCCTGTTCGGGCTCCCGTTGGCTTTCGATGCCGGAACGATCCTGTTCCCCGTGAGCTATATCTTTGGCGACATCCTTACGGAGGTTTACGGCTACCGGCGCTCCCGGCGGGTGATCTGGATGGGTTTTTCCTGCCTCATCCTTTCGAGCCTGCTTTTGTACTTCGTCAAACTCATGCCCGGGGAGGGGATTTGGGAGAAAACGGCCGGGCAGGCGGCTTACGATGCGGTTTTGTCCGGCATGACCACCGGAGGGATCGTGGCGGCCAGCCTTCTGGGGTACTGGCTGGGAGAGTTTTCCAATTCCTATGTCCTGGCGAAGATGAAGGTCCTCACCGGGGGGCGCTGGCTCTGGGCCCGCACCGTGGGCAGCACCCTGGTCGGCGAGGGGATCGACACCCTGGCGTTCGTTTCCGTGGCGGTTGTCTGCGGCGTTTTTCCCGCCGCCCTTTTCGTGACCTTGGCGGTGACCAATTATATCTTCAAGGTCGGCGTCGAGGTGATCATGACCCCGGCGACCTACGCCGCCGTCGGGGCCCTCAAAAAGGCGGAGCAGGAGGACTTCTACGATTACCGGACCAACTTCAATCCCTTCTCCCGCGGTTCGAATATCTATTCCTGAATGAATTGAAATGTTTATCCAACACCCACGAATGATGAAAAATGCTTAGGGGAGATCGTGCGGATGTATTTTCATGCTAACTTTTCTCTTTGCCCGCTCATCCTGGTCTTGATATTGCTCTTCCCCGCTCCCGGCGCCGGGGCCGACCGCGATTTGCCGACCAAGGAGGTACTGGAGCAGGCCACAGTCAAATATCAAACCGATTATGTCATCGAGGCGCCCCTGGAAATCTGGGACAAGGTTTTGGCCCACCCGCTGCTCATGGCCAGGCTGTGGAATGTCTATAATTTTCAGCCGGCCTACGAGGTGAAGGATCAAAAGGAGGGGGTTCTGGTCATCGATCCATCCGGCATCAGAGGAACGCTGGTTATGACCGAATCCCGGCCGGACGGCCGCGGCTTCTACGGCCGGGGATCCGTCGATCACTGGGCCATTCCGTCCTTTATCAGCGCCGAGGGGGTATTTCGTTTTCGCTACGCCGGTGACGGCCGGCGGGTGCGGGGGACCTTCGAGGCCTTCATGAAGGGGGACAACAAGACCACCGATTTCCTGATGAAGCTGGTCCGGGGGAAGGTGAAAAACCTGCTGCACCGCCGGTTTACCAATAACCTGAACGATATGAAAAAGATTATTGCCGATATCGTCCAAAATCCCGATCAGATCCGCGGCCGCCTCACCGGCGCGGCCCTCAAGGAGTTCAACGGCGCCTTTTGACCCCGGTATTTTGTTTTCCTTCTTGGTCTCCTGTCGCAGCCGTTCTTGACGGGAGGGGCAAAAAGGGATAATTTCTGGGTAAATACGGCAGGACAGGGGGGATAGCCGTTCCCGCCGTGATGGGAAAGGGGATGATTCACCGGTGACGGCTCGGAAGGAAGCAGCGGAAAGGGTGATCGTCGTCGGCTCCGGTGCGGCGGGGATGATGGCGGCGGGCCGGGCTGCCGAGGCCGGGGCCCGGGTACTCCTCTTGGAGAAAACGGAGCGTCCCGGCAACAAGATCCTCGTGAGCGGCAAGACGCGCTGCAACCTCACCAATACCCGGGAGCTTCCGGAATTCATTCCCATGTATGGAGCTGCCGGCTCATTCCTCCGTGCGGCCTTTCACCGCTTTTTCCGGGAAGACCTCCTGGCCCTGTTATGCCGCTATGGGGTAGAGACCAAGACCGAGCGGGGCGGACGGATCTTTCCCGTTTCCGATCGGGCCGCCGATGTGGTCGAGGCCTTCCGGCGTTATCTGGCGGAGTGCGGGGTGGAGCTTGTGACCCGGCAGCGGGTCCTCTCCCTGGTCCGACGGGAGGGAAAGGTGGCCGGGGTAATGACGGCGGGAGGTCTCCTGCCCGCCGCCGCGGTAATAGTTGCTGCCGGTGGCGCCACCTGGCCGGCAACGGGGTCCACCGGCGACGGCTACGAACTGGCCCGCGGCGTCGGGCACCGGATCGAAAAGCTCCGGCCCGCCCTGGTGCCCCTCGTCGTACGGGAGACCGCCCTGGCGAAGTCCCTGCAGGGGGTCAGCCTGCGCAACATCCGGCTTACGGCCTTCCGGGGGCTTCCCCGGGATTTCGATCCGGCCTTCATTCCCGACCGGGACGTCGGCCGGGGAACAGGAGGGAGAAAGGTCCGGAGTCCTGTCATCGAGAGCCGCCAAGGGGAGATGATGATGACCCATTTCGGTATCGGTGGTCCGGTGACATTACTGATCAGCCTGGCCGTCGTTACGGCCTTGGAGGAAGGACCGGTGAGCGTCGCTCTCGATCTCAAGCCGGCCCTGGATTACCGGCAGCTCCGGGCGCGCCTCCAGAGGGATCTTGATGCCCATGGGAAGCGGCAGTGCCTGGGGATTCTCGCCGGCCTCCTGCCCCGTAAATTTGTGACGCCCCTGGCCGCCCAGGCGGGGATCCCCCCGGACAAGCCGGCCCACCAGGTTACGGCGGCGGAACGGGACCGCCTGGTGACGGTCCTTAAATCCCTGTGCTTCGAGATCACCGGCTCCCTTCCTATGTCAACGGCCATTGTCACCGCGGGAGGGATTTCCCTGCGGGAGGTGGATCCCCGGACCATGGCCTCGCTCCTGGCGCCGGGTCTGTATTTCTGCGGAGAAGTTCTGGACGTCGATGCCGACACCGGGGGCTTCAACCTCCAGGCCGCCTTTTCAACGGGCTGGGTGGCCGGGGAAGCCGCCGCCGCTTACGCCGCCCGCCGGCACGGACATGATTCGCCAAATCCTGACCTCTTTTTGTCTTGACAGCGGGGAAGGCGTTAATCTACTCATCAGGCCGGAGGTGCCTTGAAGATGATGGAGGCGGAAGAAGGATCGATGCGCCTGGGCATCGTCGCAGCCTTGGGCGCCGAGGCCCGCATCCTCTCCCCGCAGGGGGCGCCGGTGCGAACCGTGGTTCCTTTCCGTACCGACGGACTGCTGATTCTGTCGGGCATCGGTCCGCGGCGTGCCGCCACCGCCGCCCGCAAACTGATCGATCTCGGCGCCGGGGCGCTTCTGAGCTGGGGGATCGCGGCGGGACTGGCGGCGGACCTCGCTGCCGGCTGCCTTGTCGTCCCGGAGACGGTTGTCGATGACAACGGCGGAACCTTCGCAACCGACCACGCCTGGCGAAGACGGGTAACCGGACGCCTTGGCGCCTTCCTGACCGTGAGCAACGGCATGCTGGTCCAGGGACGCGCCGTGCTGGTGAAACGACAGGACAAGATCGCCCTGGCGGCCGCCACCGGCGCGGTGGCCATGGACATGGAAAGCGGCGCTGTGGCGGCGGCGGCCCGCGAGGCGGGGGTCCCTTTTCTTGCCGTCCGGGCCATATCCGATCCCGTGGGGATGAGCGTTCCTCCCGGAGCCCTAACGGCCGTCGATAGATACGGGCGCGTGCGATCCCTGCGGATGTTCCTCCGTCTGGCCCGTCATCCGGGGGAAGTCATGGGTATAGTCGCTCTGGGTTGGAGCTTCCGCGCCGCCTGCCGCACGTTGCGGGTGGCGGGCGGGGACGCGAGCGTCTTTTCCCCGGCGGGCTGAGCAGCTTCCGCGTATGAGGAACGAGGAATTATGAAAACCCTGATCACGGGGGCTACGGGTTTTATCGGTGGTGCGGTGCTGCGGAAACTGGCGGCGGCGGGGCACGACGTGCGGGTCCTGGTCCGGCCGGGCGGCGATCGGCGGAACCTCTCGGGGCTGGCGGTGGAAACCGCGGTCGGGGATCTGCGGGACCTCCCTTCGCTGGAGCGGGCGCTGCGGGGTTGCCGCCTCCTGTTCCATGTGGCGGCGGATTACCGCCTCTGGGTCCCCCGGCCGGCTGAGCTTTACGAGACGAATGTCGCCGGGAGCCGGAACATCGTCATGGCGGCCGCCGCGGCCGGTGTGGAGCGGATAGTTTACACCAGCAGCGTGGCCGTCCTGGGCCTGAATCCCGACGGCCGTCCCGCCGACGAGGAAACCCCCGTGGCCGCCGCGGATATGATCGGTCATTACAAACGCTCGAAATTTCTTGCCGAGGCCGAAGTCCGGAAGCTCGTCGCCGAACGGGGGGCGCCGGTGGTAATCGTCAATCCCTCCACGCCGGTAGGACCGGGGGACGTGAAGCCGACGCCCACCGGCCGGATCATCGTGGACGCCGTTTCCGGGCGGATGCCCGCCTATGTGGACACGGGGCTCAATTTCGTCCATGTGGACGACGTGGCGGCGGGACACCTTCTCGCCCTGGAACGGGGCCGGATCGGCGAGCGCTATATCCTGGGCGGCGTCAACATGACCCTGAAGGAGGCCCTGGACGAGATCGCCGCGCTGGCGGGCTGCAGACCGCCCCGGATACGTCTGCCCCACGGCCTGGTCCTGGCCCTGGCCGCGATATCCGAAGCCTTTTCCCTCGTCACCCGCACCGAACCCCGGGTCAACCTCACGGGCGTGCGGCTGGCCCGTAAGAAGATGTATTTTTCCACTGCGAAGGCCCGGCGCGAACTTGGCTATACGATCCGGCCGGTCCGGGAGGCCTTCCGCGACGCCATTGCGTGGTTCCGGGAACAGGGGCTCCTCCCGTGATTGTTCCGGGTACCGCCGAGGTATCTTTGCGGCCCGGGCCGGTATCCCGGGCGTTCTGGTCAGGGAAGGATTTCGGGTCGCACCCGGAAGGAAGGCCGGGGGGCGCTTTTTGAAGGGCCTCCGACCGGTATGACGGATTATGGACATCTCTGCCCTCCAAGCACTCCTCTTGATTCCGGTGATCGCGGGATCCGTCTATGAGGTCATCCGCCTCGTGATCGTAAAGAGATTTCTGGCCGGACGTGGCGGCCGGGACGGGGAACCGCCGGGAGGCTGGCCTCCCGTTACTATCCTCAAACCGCTCTGTGGCCTCGACAAGGGACTGGCGGAGAATATCCGCAGTGCCTGCCGGCAGGATTATCCCCGGTATCAGGTGGTCCTTGCGGTCCAGGACCGGGATGATCCGGCGGTGCCGGTGATGGAGTCGATCCGGCGGGAATTCCCCGACCGGGTAGATCTGGCGCTGGAGAACGTCACCGTGGGGCTCAACGGCAAGATAAACAATCTGGCCGGGGCGCTGCGCCACGCCCGGCATGACATCCTGGTGATCAGTGACAGCGACGTCCGCCTGCCCGAAGATTATCTCCGGCGCATCGTCGCCCCCCTCGCGGGTCCGGACGGTGGGAATGTAGGCTATGTCTGCACCCTTTACCGGGCCGCCGGCGCCGGGACCTGGTATGAAAAGCTGAGTCTCCTCACCTACAACGCCGATTTCGTCCCCGACATCATTTTCGCCTATGTCACCAAGGCGGCGAAATTCTGCATCGGCGCCTCCGTGGCGCTGCGGCGCCGCGATCTTGAGGACGTGGGGGGATTTGCCTCCCTGGGGGGTTATCTCACCGAGGATTACGAAATGGGGCGGCGCCTCCTGGCCGGGGGCAGAAGGATGGTTCTGCTGCCCCGGGACGTGGAGATCAACGTGGATCTGCCGAGCCCGGCCCGGTGGTGGTCGGGCCAGGTCTGCTGGGACCTGAAGACCAGATCCGCCCAGCCCGCGGGTTTTTTTGCCACGATCCTGACCCGGGCCGTTCCCTTTGCCGCCCTCTTTGCTGCCCTGCGTCTTGCCGACGTGGTGGGACTGACGGTTCTCCTTGCCGTCATTGTGATCCGCCTGGGGTCCGCGGCCGTCCTCCTGGGGGCATTGCAGGATCGGGAGGGACGGCGCGCCCTGTGGCTCCTCCCGGTTCGCGATGTGGCGGGGATTTTTTCCTGGGCGTCGGCACTGGTCAGCAGGACCGTCGCCTGGCGCGGCGCCCGATATGTACTGGACCGGCACGGGCGGCTCGCCGGATTAAAATGATTGCGGCGCCGCCCCGGAGGCGGTTAGACGGCCGCTTTTGAGGCAGGTTGATCATGAAGGCGCTTATTATCACCGCGGACGATTTCGGTTTTTCTCCGGCGGTAAACGAAGCGGTGGAGGAGGCTCATCGGCGGGGGGTCCTGGGAACGGCGAGCCTCATGGTGGGGGCGCCGGCCGCCCGGGACGCCGTGGCCCGGGCGGCCCGGCTTCCGGGTCTGAAGGTGGGTCTCCATATCGTGGTCGCGGGAGCGCCGCCCGTTCTATCCCCATCGGAAATTCCCGCTCTTATCGATTCCGGGGGGAAACTCTCCTCCCGCCTCTTCCGGGCGGGGGTGAATTTCTATTTCCGCCCGGCCGTCCGGGCGCAGCTTGCCCGGGAGATCCACGCCCAGTTCGAGCTGTTTCGGGGGTACGGCCTGGGACTCGATCACGTCAATTGCCACAAGCACCTCCATCTCCACCCCACGGTCTTTGCCCTGATCGTCGAGATCGGCGCCGCCTACGGTCTGAAGGCCGTCCGTTTGCCCTATGAGCCCATTTCCGGCGCCGCCCCGGATCTCCTCGGGAAGGGTGGCGCCGGACAACTGGCGGCCTCGCTGTTTCTCCTGCCCTGGACCGGGCTCCTGAAGAGGAAGATCTGGGCGGCGGGGCTGCAGGCCAACGACTTCATCTTCGGGATGAGGGATTCCGGCCGGATGGAGTCGGCGCGGGTCCTGCGGCTGCTGCCCCGGCTCCCCGCCGGGGTTACGGAGATGTATTTCCATCCCGCCGCCCACGGTTGTCCCGAGCTGAGCGCCGAGGCCCCCGGCGCCCGCCATGAAGGGGAGTTCGCCGCCCTGACGGATCCGGAGTTCCGCAGGGCCCTGGACGATCTGCGCATCCGGCGGATCAGCTTTTCCGATCTTCCCTTGCCCATCGGCTCATGACGGCCTGATCGAGGCCGGGGTCAGGAGTTCTCCTTCAGATTGCGGATGTTCCTCCTGCTCTGGGAGCGAAAACCGAGAAACTCCCTCCCTTCCTTCACGATCCGGCGCCGGTCGTCGCGGTTCCCCATCGCCCCGCGGAGGATCCGGAAGATGATGCGGGGCCGGTAGTAATAACGCCGGTAAAAATCCTGCACCGCGGCCACGATCTCGTCGCGGCTCAGGTCCGGATACCGGATTACCGGGAGCTGGCGGCCCAGGGCGTCGGCCATCTCCGCGGCCACGAGGTAGCCGTTGGCCACAAGGTAGTCGTAGAACCTGGTGCCGGGGAAGGGGTGGGATATGGAGACCTGGATGGTATCGGGGTCGAGTTCGATGGCGAACCGGATGGTCCTGGCGATGGTCTCCCGCGTCTCGCCCGGATGGCCGATCTGGAAGTCGCCATGGACCTGGAGGCCCAGCCGCCGGCAGTTTTTCATCAGTTCCCGGGCCTGTTCGACCGTCGCGCCTTTTCTGATGTTTTTCAGGATGACCGGGTCGCCGGATTCGAATCCCACTACCAGGAGACGGCATCCGGCGTTTTTCATTTCCTTGAGGATCTCGTAGTCCGTATTGACCCGGGCATTGCACGACCAGGTGAAATCCAGCGGTTTGAAGACCCGGCAGAATTCCATGATCCGCTGCCGGTTCCAGGTGAAGGTGTCATCGTCGAAAAAGATTTCCCGGGCCGCCGGAAAATGGTGGAAGGCCTGTTTCAATTCCGCCGCGACGTTGCCCGGGGAGCGGGTCCTGATCCGGTGCCCGCTCATCGTTTGCGGCCAGAGACAGAAGGTGCACTGGGCCGGGCAGCCCCGGGAGGTGTAGAAGGAGACATAGGGGTACTTGATGAAGGGGATGTCGTATTTCCGGAAATCGAGATCCCGTCGGTAGATGTCCACGGCAAACGGCAGGGCGTCCAGGTCCTCCAGGAACGGGCGGTCGGGATTGTGGATGATCCGGTCCCCCTGGCGGTAGCTGACCCCGGCTATCTCCGCCCGCGGCTTCCCCCGGGCGAATTCGGCCACGGCATGGTCGAACTCCTTCCGGACGACAAAGTCGACGGCGGTCCCGGCCCGGAGGCTCTGCTCCGGCAGGACCGTCACATGGGGGCCGACCATGGCGATTTGCAACGCCGGGTTGGCGGCCTTCATGAGCTCCGCCATCCGGACATCGTTGGCGAATCCCGCGGTGCTGGTAAAAATTACGACAAAGGCGAAGTCGGCGGCGATCCGCACCGTCTCCTCGGGGGAAATGCCGTGGGCCGGGGCATCGACCAGGCGGCTGTCCTCGATCAGGCCGGCCGGGTAGGCGAGCCAGGTCGGATACCAGAAGGCGGTTATCTCCCGGGTGGCCTGATACCGGGCGCCGGCGCCGCCGTCAAAACCGGCGAACGAGGGGGGATTGAGTAAGAGTGTTTTCATCCACTGTCTCCAGAAAAGTTTTGATCGGCGGTCCTTTCCGGGGATGAATCGACGTCCCTGCGCCCCATGAACTCCAGGACGGCGGGCAGAAGAATCACCGCGGCGGCCAGGACGGCCAGACTGCCGATCACCGTGAGCATACCCAGGCTGAAAATCCCCCGATGGGACGAGATCATCAGACTGCCGAAACCGAAGGTGGTGGTAAGGCCCGCCAGGACCACCCCCCAGCCCGTGGCGGCGGGGAGCACCGCCGTCTTTTCCCCGCCCTGTCTCCCCTGCCGCCACCGGTGTACGATGATGATTCCGTACTCGACCCCAGCCCCGGTGATGAGGGGCAGGAAGATGCCGTTGGCCAGGTTGAGATCGATCCCGAGGGGGTGCATGAGGCCGAAGGTCCAGACCGTGCCTGCCAGCAGGGGGGACAGGGCGAGCAGGGCGGCTTTGAACTCCCGCATCATGGCCAGCAGGAAGAGGAACATGAAGAGGATGGAGAGCAGGGCGGCTAAAATCGTACTGTCCCGAAACTCCCGGGTGAAGATGCTCAGCGTCACCGGATCCCCGGCGACCTCGGGGTCCACGGTGCGGAGTTCCCGGACGAAACGTTCCAGAAACCGGGGCTCCCAGGCGTCGCCCTCGGGGAAGATCTTGAGGAGGAATCTCCCGTCCGGGGAGACGAAGCGTTCCCGGAGGGCCGGCGGCAGCTCCGCAACGGTAAGCGGTCCGGCCTGTACGTTGACTTGCAGAAGGTTTAGCTTGTCGGCCAGATCGGCGTGGAGGTCGCCTTCGAATCTGGAAAGGTCTCGGTGGATATTCCCGGCGGGCGCCTGCTCCAACACCCGGCGAATCTCATCGATGAGACCCCTTGCCTTCGCCATCTGCCCCCGGAGTTTTTTGTCCGCTTCCTGAGTGTCGGACATCTTGAAGCGGATCCTTCCCAGGATTTCCGTGAGGGTGGCGATTTCCACTTTCCGCTCGGGAGGGGCGGCGATTTCGACCCCCTTCAGGACCGGCCGCATCTTCTCGAGGAGTCGCCGCTTCGCCTCCTGATTGCGAGGAAGGATATTATCGATGCTCTCCACCCGGGCCACCGTGGGCAGGGACTCCAGGGCGCCGCTGATGGCCCTTAGCTCCCCGAGGGAGGGGGCGAGCATTTCGCCGAAGATGCTGGACAGACCCGAGCCGGCGAGGAGCCTGTGCTCCCAGATCACCGATTCCACCCGCGGCGACTGGAGATGGAGCATGTTCAAATCGAACCGGACCGCGGCGGCCTGCCATGCGGACAGGGCCAGCGCCACGGCGCTGCCGGCGAGGATGAAGGCGGTGCGCCGTCCGGTCAACGGGAGCAGGGGCTTGGTTTGCGGGGCGCGGACGGTGCGCCAGCGCCCGCGGAACGGCTTGTCGAAGACCATGAGCAGGGTGGGCAGGACGATGAGGGTGCCGAGGGTCATGACCAGCATGCCCAGCCCGCAGATGACGCCCAGCTCCACCAGCCCCTTGAAGCCCGTCAGGGTCAGGGGCAGAAAGGAGAGGGCCAGGCTCGCTCCCGCCAGGAGGATCCCCGGGCCGATCCGCTCCATGGTTTCCCGGAGCAGTTCCTCTTTCGAGGAGAAAAGTGCCGATTGTTCGGCCTCCTGGTAGCGGGCGAACCAGTGGGCGCCGTTGTCGATCCCGAGACCGAGGATGAGGGGTGCGAAGGTGATGGACAGGATGTTGAGATGGCCGACGACGAGGGTGGTCAGACCGAAGCACCACGTCAGGGCGATGATCAGGGTGATCATTTCGAACACCGGTCGGCGGATGCTCCGGCGGAAAATGATGAACAGGACCGTCAGGCCGGCCAGGGAAATGAGCGTGGCAAGTTCCATGTCGGTCATGGCGGCGCTCATCTGATCGGCGTTCAGGGCCTCGGGACCGGTGACCCCGGCCATGATGTCCGGGAATTCCGCCCGGACCTCCGCCACCGCCTCCCGGAGGGACGCCAGGGAGCGCTTCGTGCCGGTGAAGTCGTTCGCGAGGCGAACCGGGGTTACGAAGGCAAGGAGGCAGCGTTTGTCCGCGGTCCAGAAATAACCTTCCCGGGTGGTGTCCCCGGCGACCCGTTCGGAGAGCAGTGCCTCCCAGGGGGAGTTGAAGGGGCCCTGACCTGTTAGGGACCTTTTCATTTCCTCCAGCATCCGGATCAGGAAAGCCGGATCGAGGGGTTCGCCTTCCTCCGGATTATCCGCCAGGAATCCCGTGAACAGCTCGTCCACTACCCGGCTGGACAGCTCGTAATTGAGCTGGGCAAAGAAATTTTCCAGGGTGGGCAGGCGGGAGATCTCTCGCAGAAAGCGTTTGTTTTCCGCAAGCTTCTCGAAGAGGCGCCGCAGGTCTTTTTCCTCGAGATACAGAAGCAGCCAGGGTTTCAGCACCTCCGGATCGATGCGGTAAAAAACCTGGGCGAAGTTACGCCGGTCCGCTTCGAGACGGGGGGCCAGGCGACGAAGAAAATCCAGTGCCCGTGCCTCGGGACCCTCGATGACCACGATGAAAGAATCCAGTTGTTCGAAATCGTGAAACTGCTTGGCGATTTGGATCAGTTTCTCCCGGGGGGAGATCAGGTCGGATTGGCCGGCCTGGATGCCCAGGTTGTTCGCCGTGTAGAGCACCGCCAGAACCGACATCGCCGCGACGAACAGGAGGACCGGCCAGGGATGCTTGATCTGGAAGGCCACCAGTTTGCCCAGCGCCGATTTATGAACATTAATCGGCTTCGCTGATTTAAAGAACCTCTTGATATTCACCAGGTTTTCGTCCCCGTAACATATTCCAGTTCGGCCCGGGACAGGTTGTAGCGGTACAGGGATTCAATATATTTACCCTGGTTGCGGCCGTACATGTCGATCGCCCGGAGCATGTTGTCCGCGCTCCCGACGCCCATATCGAAGTCCGTCATGGCGGTCAGCACCCACTTCCGTGACGCCGTGGCCGATTCCCGGTAGGAATTGACGGAGACGAGGGCCTCCAGGCAATCCTGGTAAACCTTGGTCACCTGGATGGGAATGTTCATTTCCGCCACGGCCTTCGTGTTGACCAGGCGCTGGTATTCAGCTTTCGCCTTATCCACTTTGGCCCTGCTGATTCCGAAGTCGATATTCCACTTGGCGCCGGCCACCACGCCGCCGTATGAATGATTCAGCTCGTCGGGGAGGTATTGGCTGTTCAGCCGGTCGCGCCCCGGGGCGCCGGCAAAGGAGCCCACGGCGGCGGCAAAGAACGAGGGGTACAGGTCGCTTTCCGCGCCTTTGACCAGGTATTCCTTGGCGGCCAGGGCCTCGGCAAGCTGTTTGAATTCCGGGCGGTTCGCCCTGGCGGCCTGGATGAAATCGGCCAGGTCCGTCAGTTTTTCCGGAGACACCGGGAGGCTTTTGTCCGCCGCCGTGAATTCTTCGCCGGGCGCCATGCGCAACATGGCCTTCAGGGCCAGATAGGAGGTCTTCATGCCCTTTTCGGCTTCGGAACGGAAGCGTACCGCTTCGGAACGATAGGCTTCCACCTGGTAGAGATCGCTTTCCTTGACCGTAGTGGACTCCAGTTCCAGGAGCTTGCGGATCCGCTGGGCCGCCGAGGTGAAGAAATCCATCGACTCGTCGGCGTAGCTAAGCCCGGAACTCGCCAGCACCAACCCGTAGTAGAGTTGTTTGACCCGGAGGACGATCTGTCCCTTTTTGTCCGTGACGGCATGCTCCCTGGCCTTGACTCCCCTAACCGCCGCCTCTTTGCGGTTGGATATCTTGCCGAAGGTATAAAGGGGCTGGGTGGCCGTAATATCGAATTTGCCGAAGATGCCGATGCTCGAAAAACTGAGCCCCGGAGAGGGATCGGTTATCCTCCCGTTCACCACCAACGGCTCCTTGGCGTCCCGCATCGGTCCGGCCACCGCGATGGCCTCGATTTGGGGATAGTAGGCCGCCTCGGCCTGTTGGAGATCGCTGCGGGCCGTTAGGACCTCGCTTTGCACCTCCTCGATTTCCGGGTTTTGTGCTATCGTTAGGGCGACGATCTGCTCCAGGTTCATGACCTTCGGACGGATCTGTTCCCGGCACAGGGCGCCCCGGGGCAGCATCACCTCCATGCACAGGATGATCGCCGTGATGAGCAGCAGATATTTGGCATTGGTCATGACCGCCCTCCGCTTCGAAATAGATTGCATCCGACCTTTCATCCCTCCCCGGTAGGAACGGCTTTTATCCGGCTGTCCGGCATGATGGCCCAATAAACTCCCAGACCGGCCACTCCCCAGAAGATCTGCTCCAGCCGCAGGGCGATCCCATAGGTCAGGCCCAGGGCCGTGGTGAATCCCAGGACGCTGAAGACCATCACGCGGATACTCTCCTGGAGGCCGATTTCCAGGGGGATGAAAAAGACCAGGAGGTCGAGCCAGGTGGCCAGCAACCACACCGCCGCCGCCGTCGTAAAGTTGTCGTTGGTGAACAGGCTGAGGAAATACCATGTTTTTAACATGCTGACAACGAAACCGGATAGGTGCCAGCCGATGGACGCCCAGAGCCCCCGGGGATTGTCACGGTAAAACTTCCGGAGATCCTGATCGATTTCAGTTATGTACGCTGCTGCCCGCTTCAGGCTGTCGAGTCTCATGCGGGTCGCGAGCCACCGGAGCGCCGCACCGAGTTTTCCCTGGTACTGAACGATCAGAAACCCCGCCAGTCCTGCGCCCAGAAAAAGATTTCCCGCCAGGAGCGCCCAGTAACCGTATGCCGGCAGCGAGATTTGCCGGATGACGATCAACGAGCCGATGAGGGCCGTGACGAACTGGGAGAGGGCGTAGGACAACTTGTTGATTATGACTCCCGTTGCCGCACCCGGTCCCTGGTGCTCCGCGGCAAGCAGCATGCCCTTCACAACTTCGCCGCCCACCGTCGCCGTCGGGGTGAAGTAGTTAATGGCGCCGCCGGCCAGATCGATATTGTACAGGCGGAAAAAAGGCAGGGACGAGTGGGGATGGGTCAGGCACTGCCGCCAGGCGGCGGTGTGGAATATTTTAACGATCCCTTCCATGAGGATGAAGGGGACGAGTCCCCAGCCCAAAAGATAAAAATCGTGCCAGAGCGCCGCCGGACCGATTTTCCAGATCAGAAACATCAGGATGGCGATGCCGAGGATCAGGGCGGTGAGATGGAATTTCTTCATGCCGGAATTCAAGGGACGATCACTTTTCCATGGCCTGCCGCTGGAGGCGCATCTTGTCGAGGAGGACCCGGAAGGAATCCCGCTGGATGACCCGGGCGAAGGAACGCCGGTAGTTTTCCGTGATGCTGATCCCGTCGATCTTCACGTCCTGGACGAGCCATTTGCCTTCCACGGGCGCCAGGGAATATTCCACCGGGATCTCCTCGCTCATCCGGACAATCCGGGTCTTGATCTGGCTCCGGTTTGGCGCCGCCTCTTCGCTATCGTAGATGATCCGTTCCCGCTTCAGGAAATCCAGGACGAGCTTCGTGTAGGAATCCTGGAACAGGTCCTGGAAGAGGGCAAGGAAGGACGCCCGCTGGGATGCGTCGAGTCCGTCCCCGTATTTTCCCAATGCCTGTCGCGCCATGCCGTCGAAATGGAAATTCCGGGCGATGACCGCCTTTATCGCCCGCCGCCGTTCATCACGGTGCCTCCGGTCCTGAAGCCGGGGATCAGTCTGGATGGCCAGCACCTGATCGAGCATGTCCCGGACCGCATCGCCGCCCGTTGCCGCCCCTGGGTCCCGGGCGCTTCCCGGGGCCGCCGGGGTGAGGAGAGCCGCCAGGAGGAGCAGGCATACTATGGTCGAAATCCAACGCATGTTATGGTTCATATCTATTTTATTTTCGCCTTTATTTCGCTGATCTGAAGGCGTAGCCGGCGAAGCTGATCGATGTTCATAAATCAGCGAAGCTGGTTAATGTCCAAGAATCGGGACCTTCAAGGCAGTGGTGGTGCGCCGCGTGGTCCCGCTGCGTGTGTTCGGGCTGCGGGGAGGTCATGGGTAATCCAGGCAAATAATCCGGCGAGGAGAAAATCGCTGCGTTGCGTCATATTGCAGACCATGATGATGGACCGCAAAGTCCGGCGGGAGATCTTTACCTCGACGCCGCTGCGGAACCCCTTTTTCCTGTTTATGTTGCGCAGGGTGAAAACGGCCATACCGATGGCCCACAGACAGAATCTCCTGATTCCCGCTTCTTCCGGGGGGATCAGGAGGGTGTAGCTTAGGGCGTTTTGCAGGTGCCCCCTGGTGATGCCGATCATCTCGGCGATCCCCCGGGCGAAGGCCTCCCCGCCGTTGCCCGGTGTCAGCCTGTCCAGATCGCACCCCGCCCCGGCAAATACGGAACGGGGCAGCCAGCAGGTTCCCTGGCGCTGATCTTCCCAAAGATCCTTGATGATATTGGTCATCTGCAGCCCCTGTCCGAACGAGGCGGCCCGGGCCAGGAGTTCCCGGCGCCGACCGGCGATGGCGGGGGCGTGGTCGCAGAACAGTTCCGTGAGCATTTCCCCTACCACTCCCGCCACGAAATAGCAGTAGCGGTTCATGGCTTCCAGATCTTCGAGTCCCCCCGGTTTCTTGAGCCGCTGGAACTCCAGCATGCCCCGGGCCATGACGGCGCCGCATTTTCTTATCGCCTGCCGCTGCGGGGGGGTCAGGCTGAAGGTCCCCCCGATGATCACCGGGGTGTTTTTGACCAGATCCCTCTCCGCCTCCGGGACGCCGTCCGATAGTCGCTCCGTCAGGTTCGCCGCGAAGGGGGCGGCCGGGGCCTCGGCATTAAGGACTTGCACGAATTCTTTGAAGAAGCGTGCCTTGACATCCAAAGGCAGGGCCTCGTCGTCCTCGATGGTGTCGATGATCCGGCAGATCAGATAGGCATTGGTAACCACCCGGCCAAGATCGACGGGCAGTTCGGGTATCGTCAGGGCAAAAGATCTGGACACCTTCTTGAGGGCTTCAAACTCGAAGTCCACATCGGGACGGCAATTATCCGCAACATGCATGTTTCCTGATTCTCCCCGCTCCCTGGCAATCACTCCCGGTGCATCGGTTTCGTAGTGATCGGAAAAACTCATTCGCCTTCCGTTAGCTTGCATATCTTGCCGGCCAATTTCAAGCCCATTAATTATCCGGGCGGCTTAAGATAACCGGCCAGGGCCTGGACGGGGTGGGTCATCATATCCATGACCGCCGTCCCTTCAAAGCCGCTGTGAAGCATACAGTGTTCACATTGGGGATTATTGCCGGGACCGTAACGTTCCCAGGCCGTTTCTTCCATGAGGGCCCGGAAACTGGCCGCGTAGCCGTCGGCAAAGAGATAGCAAGGCCTTTGCCATCCAAAGATATTCCTCGTCACGGTGCTCCAGGGGGCGCAGTCATAGACGCGTTTTCCCGACAAAAAATCGATGAAAAAGCGGGAGTGGTTGAACCGCCACTTTCGTCTTCGGCCCAGTCTGAATACCTCCCGGAAGAGCTGCTTGCTTTCAGGACGCTTGAGAAATATCCCCTTTTGGGGCGCCCCGGGATAATCGTAACCGGGGGAGACGGTGATGCCCTCGGCCCCGAGATGCATGACAAAATCGAAGAATTCGCCGGCCTGGACGGCGCTCACACCGTTGAAGACGGTGCAGTTGATAGTAAATCGGAAGCCCCTGTTTTTCAGGAGTTGCATGGCCCGGACAGCGGTATCGAATACCCCGTCCTTGCCGACGATGCGGTCGTGCAGCTCCCGGAAACCGTCGAGATGGATGGAGAAGGTCAGATAGGGGGAAGGGCGGTAGGCCGCCAGTTTCCTTTTCAGGAGGATGCCGTTGGTGCACAGATAGACGAATCTCTTCTGCGCGGTCAGGCCGGCTACGATCTGCGGCAAATCGTCGTGGATGAGCGATTCCCCCCCGGCGATGGAGACCACCGGGGCTCCGCACTCTTCCGCGGCGGCCAGGCACTGAGCCACGGAGAGCCGTCGATCCAGCACCTCCTCGGGCCAGGATATCTTCCCGCACCCGGCGCAGGCGAGGTTGCATCTATACAGCGGCTCCAGCATCAGCACCAGGGGAAAGCGGCTCCGGCCGGCGGCCTTTTGCCGGTATATGTAACGGGAGATGCGCAATTTCTGAATCAGTGGTATTGCCATGATCAATCAATGTCCCATCGTGTCGTCCATCCGGCGCTGGTCCCCGCTACGAAGTACGGAGCGGCGATTTTTCCCGGAGCGCCGCTCCGGCGGCGAGCAGACCGGCCTCGTCGTCGATGTCGAGCCAGAACAGGCCGGTGACATCCATTGCCTCCATCCGTCCCTGACGGGCCAGTTCCCGGACACCTTCCGACAGACTTTCCCGCTCCCGGGAGACGGCGGTCTCCAGGGCGGGAAAGATCGCCTCCGTGCAGAGAAACACCCCGGTGTCGATGCCGTTGTAATGGGGGATCTCTTTCCCGATGTCCAGCACGCGCCCGTCGGCGGCCCGTACTTTTGTGGCGTCTTCCAGATCCGGCACCCCCGGGGGATGGAAGTCCACGGCAAGGCGGCAATGGCCGTCGGTGATCGGGGCTGAGAGCAGTTTTCCCAAAAGACGGGGATCGAAGAGATGATCCGCCATCATGAGGGCAAAGGATTCGGGCACGGTCCCCCGGGCCGCCAGGACCGAGATGCCGTTCGGTCGCCCCCATTCGTGATTGCGGATACAGCGAATGGAAATTCCGGTCGGCGCTTCCCGGGCGAGATATGCCTCGAGATCGTCCCCCCGGTACCCCGTGATGACGGTAAAACTGTCTATCCCCGCCCGGGCGGCACGCCCGATGACATGCATGATCAAGGGCCGGCCGTCGATTTCGATGAGCGGTTTGGGACGATGCTCCGTATCCGCATGGAACCGGCGGCCGCGGCCGGCGGCGATGATCAGGGCATGATGTATATCGGTAAATGCTCGGGGTTCAATAGTCACTGAAATTTTCCGCTCCTATCTGGAAACTGTTTCTTTCCGAAAAATTGACGATCCAGGAGGCAATGGCAGCCCGGGTAAGGGGGATGGGCAGCCGGGCCAGCATGGAACGGTAACTGTAGAATTCATTGTGCAGCTCCTCGACATGCCGCAAAAGAGCCGCGGAAGAAAAATGGGGATGCTTGATGTGGCAGGACATCCCCGGCCATCGGCCGATGCCGTCGCTGTCGATGATCCGGTTTTCCGCCTCGAGCCGGTCATAGAGGGCCGATCCCTTGTGGGGGGTCAGGATGTTCAGATAGGCCGCCGGCACCTTGTTCCTCATGAGGAAGGAAAGGGTGGCCGGGAAGATATCCTCCCGATCGGCGTCGGAACCGAAGATGAAATTCAGGGAATAGCTTATCCCCCGCTTCCGCAGGTCCCGCAGGATCTCCTCCTGGTTGACCATATTTATCTTCTTGTTCATTTCCGTCAGGGTATCGGCGCTGATGCTCTCGATCCCGATATTGACGTGGAGCAGACCGCTGCGCTGGGCCAAGTTCAGGAATTCCCCGTCGGCACAGAGACGCAGGGACCAGAGGGCCGACCACCTCAACTTCAGCGGGATGATCGCCTCCATGAGTTTCATGGCGTTTTCGACCCTGCCGGCAAAGTTGCTGTCGGCAAAAAGGATGTAGCGGGAACCGCACCTCCTGATCTCTTCCACGACCTCGGCGATGGGGCGGCACCGGTATTGGGACCCAAGATAGAGACGCTCCGAGCAGAATTCGCATTTGAACGGGCATCCCCGGGAAGACTGTACGGAAAAGGTCTTGAAATATCCGTATTTGTCCATGTTCAGCAGTTCGTAGCGGGGCCCGGGCAGCCCTTGTAGGTCGCAAAGTAGATCGGAGCGGTAGAGCTTCCGCAGGTTTCCGTTTTCCGCATCGGCGAGCATTTGCGACCATATGTTTTCCCCTTCGCCGATGCCCACGGCGTCGCAGTGTTCGGACGCCTCGTCGCTGTGGAAGGACATGTGGGGGCCACCCATGATGACGGGCAACCCCCGCCGGCGGAACCGGTCGGCGACGTCGTAGGCCCGGAGGGAATTGATCGTCCAGACCGTAATGGCCACCAGATCGGCCGGGGCGGCGAAGTCTATTCCGTCTAACTGCTCGTCCACGAGCTTCACCTCCCAGCCGGCGGGGGTGAGCGCCGCCAGATAAGGCAGGGTGAGAGGGACGACCTTGCGCTTGTCGATCTTCACCACCGTCCGTTCGGAACGGCTCCGGTAGTGGGACGGTTGGATGATGAGGAGTTTCTTTCCCATGGTCAGGGTCGTCAACCTTCGTTTTCTCAGCGGGTCCGCATTCCCGAATCGGTTCGGGATGCCGCCGGGACATGCTTTTCGGCGCCCGTCGCGATCCAGAGCGCGGCGGCGAAGATATAGCTGCCGAAGGCCGCCCCGATGAGGAACCAATGCAATATCCCCACCACGGCAAGCAGGACCATCAGGTAGGCAAAATCACGGTTGCTCATCATGGTAAGGAGCCGCCCCAGGGCGGGGGATCGGAAAGTTTCCACCTCCGGTTTGAGGAGGCGCAGATACACCACCGCGCCGCAGAGGGCGAAACCTCCCAAAAGGACGGCAAGGAGCTGAATATAGAGATGATCCCCCGTCTGCCGGTAAAACCCCGCGGCCAGACCGGAGAAGATCGCCACGTGGACGATGTTGTCGGTGACGATGTCAAGCTTGTGGCCGAACTCGCTTTCCTGGAGTTTCAGGCGCGCTATTTCTCCATCTACTCCATCGATTATGATGCAGAACAGAAACAGGAGACAGCCGGCAAGCTGGGGCCAATAGCCGCCCCGGGCAATAAAAAGGGCTCCCAGCAGGCCGATCCCCGCTCCCACCAGGGTCACCTGGTTGGGGGTCACCGGGGTCAGGGCCAGCCGGGTGCTCATCAGGAGGGAGATATGCCTGCTCACATGCCGGGACATGAATCCATCCGTGGCCTTGGTCTGGGCTCTGATGGCGTCGACCAGCTTGCTCTCCGCGTTTTTGGTGTTTCCGCCGCCTTTCAGGTGGCAGGGGAGGCCGTTGGCACCGCTGAGGGTAGAGAATTCTAAACAGGAATCACCGCTGTCGTCTCCGGATGTCCAGGCCTGTTTCATTACGGCGGCGAGGTTCCGGGAAGAGGACAGGAATATCCTTGCTCCGTTCCCGTCGGATCCAAGACGGGGTATTTGCGGTTCCTCGCCCATCTGCGCCAGTTTTTGCAGATTGGCCTTATCGACAACCAAGTCGGCCCTCATGACGAGGATCTTTACCTCTTCCGGACGCGAGAGGCTCGCCAGGATGGCGGCGGCCGCATCTTCCAGCCCCTCACGGTCTTCCACCGGATGGAACCCTTCCGGCGCGGCAAGATCGGCCAGCAGCTCTTTAAAATGATCCGTGCCGCCGGCGACATGGATTTCACCATAGCCGATTTGAGCGCATAAGAGGGCGAGCCGGCGCGCCGCCGGGATGCCGAATACCTTTTTTGTCCCTTCCGTGTCGGGGGTGAGGATTACGGAAAGTCTTCTTTCTTTTTGCTCTTTGACCTTCATTTCCTATCGGCACTCATTTTTGCAAGCCTAATCTCGCTATCATAAACCATCCCCGATGGCAAAGAAAAAGGTCCGTACCTTGTCTTTCCCCTGTCCCTTCATGGTTTCGCTTCAGCGTGCGACAGGGGGCGGCGGCAAGGTCGGCGGAAGCGGACGCTCCGGAAAACCATGCACAAGGGTATTCAGGATTGGATCTGAAGGCGATTTTTTTGAAGGGACGACAGCTTACGGTATGGCTCGCCGGTTTTTCCCTTGACACCTGACAATACCAAGATATATGAGATCAACGACAAGAAGAGGCGAGGGGGATATCGGAACGGGAATGAATAAAATCAGAATCGCGGTGATCGGAGTCGGCAACTGCGCCTCGGCGCTGATCCAGGGGATTGAATACTATAAAGACAAATCGCCCCAGGAACTGATCGGTCTCATGCATTGGCAAATCGACCAGTATCGTCCGGGGGATATCGAGGTCGTGGCCGCCTTCGATATCGACGAGCGCAAAGTAGGTCGGAACGTATCCGAAGCCATCTTCCAGTTACCCAATTGCACCACGGTTTTCACCCCCCATATCCCTGCCGCCGGCGCCATCGTCCATATGGGACGGATTCTGGACGGCATGGCCTGCCATATGAACGATTATGAGGACAAATACACCTTTGTTCCGGCCCGGAGGAAAGAGGCGACGAAAAAGGATATCGTTGCCGAACTGAAGCGGACGGGGGCGGAAATCCTCATAAATTACCTGCCGGTGGGATCGGAAAAGGCGTCCCGCTTCTATGCTGAATGTGCCCTGGCGGCAGGTGTCGCCTTCATTAATTGCATTCCCGTCTTCATCGCCAGCGATCCCCGGTGGGCCCGCCGTTTTACGGAGCGGAATCTGCCGATTATCGGCGACGACGTCAAATCTCAGATGGGCGCCACCGTGATCCACCGGGTCATGACCCATCTTTTCCAGACTCGGGGCGTCAAACTGGAGAAGACCTACCAGTTGAATACCGGCGGCAATACCGACTTCCTCAACATGCTGGACCGCAGCCGGCTGCAATCCAAAAAAGAATCCAAGACCGAAGCCGTGCAGTCTCAGACCAAAAAGCGCCTTGAGAGCGAGAACATCCATATCGGTCCCAGCGATTGGGTGCCCTGGCAGAAGGACAACAAGGTCTGCTTCCTCCGCATGGAGGGGAAGATCTTCGGCAACATCCCCATGAATCTGGAAATGCGTCTTTCCGTGGAAGATTCCCCCAATTCCGGGGGCGTCATCATCGATGCCATCCGGTGCTGCAAGCTGGCCCTCGACAGGGGTAAGGGGGGGGTGCTGTTCTCTCCTTCCGCCTATTTCATGAAACATCCTCCCCGGCAGTTTTTCGATGAAGACGCCTACCAGATGCTCGAGGACTTCATCAGGGAAAAACTTGACCATTGAAGCATTGCCGGCGAGGTGCTGAATCGTTCCCGCGCCGGCTGTCCCTTGGCGATGGTCTTCAGGGCCAGCGGATAATCCTGGATGTCTTCGACCCATGCCTCGGCGGCCTGGATCGTCACCTTGGAGATAAGAAGGGTTTTCCCGTCTCCCCTCACGGCTGCCATCGCACATCCCGATAGACGCCGTCCCAAAACAGATATTCCAGCTTTACGGCGGTTGCGTATGTCTGTTTCATTCGTTCCCGGGTCGCCGCCGACGCCCCGGCGGCATAACGATCAATCAAATCCACAAATCTCTTGGCATCGCTGTTTTCCCAAGGTTGCCCGCCATAGCCGTCGATCCATTCCTGATATTTGTTGTTGGCCTTTCCTCCTGATTTTTTCATATCTACACCGAGCCGGTAATAAATCCAATGACAGGGCAAGGTGGCGATCAAGCCGACCTCAAAGGGTTCGAGCGTCGCTGTTTTAATGAGAAAGGAATTGTAAAATTCCGTATGGGGATAGACGACGGCTTTGGAGAGAGATTCAAGGGAGATATCGAACTTTTTGAAGAATGTTTGGTGAATGTGGTTTATTT
>CAZNDG010000038.1:0-27430 GCA_964571695.1 uncultured Syntrophus sp. | reverse complement strand
TTTTGTGTGGTTGTTTGTTGTTTTTTTTTTTTTGTTTTGTTTTGTGTGTTTACCCCCCGGCCGGTGTTTTCTTCTTTTTTTGCTCGTTTCACCACCCCAACCCCCGACTCCCTGGGGGAGGGTAAAGATTCATGCCGGCATGGTTCCTTATCGAAGCTGCCCAACCCTCCTCATTTCCAGAAGGACAGGGGAGTTTTGATCTTAAGTCCTTTCATCTTCTCTTCCATCTCGTTTTTCAGGAGTTCTTCGTATTTTTGGGCGATGATATAGATGGCGTAATCGAACATGAGGATGGTGCGGCTCTGGCTTTCCGCGGCCTGATGATGTTCCACCGCCGTGATGAAAACCGCTTGGGAAGAGGAATACAGCCACATGTGCCTCCTCATCAGGGTCAGGGTGTAGATGACCTCGGCGAGGGGGATGCGCTGGCGGTAACGGTCCTCGGCGAACCGGGAAAAAAGGGCCTGGGCCTCTTCGAAGGGTTTGTCGGTGAAAAAGAGCTTCCCGAAATTCTTGAAGAAATACATGGCCTGCCGTTTGGCCTCCTCTTCCGGCATGGTATGATATGCCGGGGTGCGGGGATTCAACTTTACATTGTTGTACCACTGCTGGGCAATCGTTTCGGCGTTGGCCTCCGTGATCTCTATCAATTTGGTGGCGTATGATGTCATAGTCTGACCCTCCTTTTATACTTGCGAAAATACGGATCTTCCCAAATCACCGGAGGTGATTCTTGTTATAAATGTTTGGGCCGGATTTCCCCGTTTTGGCTGCCCGCGGTTATCTTTTCTTTTTGGCCGCCGCGCCTGCCGTTTCCCCCGGCGCCTTTTGCGCCGTAATGTCTTCCAGGGTTTCCACGGCGCCGACCAGTTCTCCTCGGGAGTCCCGGATTACCGCCGCGGTGAAGCGCAGCCACCGCCCTTTCTCGCCCAGGTCAGGGAAAAAGTCCGTTGCCTCATAGGCGTCTTCGATCAGTTCCGACGGGCAGTACTTTCCGGAATACCACTTGGGAATCTTCTCCAGGGCGCTGTCCACAAGGAGGTCGGCCATGCAGGGCCGCTCTTTGGCGTAGAAGGCCCGCCACTGCCCGTTCGTGCCGACCACTTCTTCCGCCTTGATATTGCTAAGCTTTTCCAGGGCACGGTTCCAGTAGATCACCTTGTGGTCCTTGCCGATGACGAAGGCCGGAATGGAGAAGCCCTGGATGACGCTGTAGAGACGGCGCTCGTTCTCAAAAATTTCCTGCTCGATGGCCTTCCGGTCCGTAATATCCTCCAGGGTCTCGATGGCCCCCAGGAGTACCCGCTGGGAACTGCGGATCGGCACGGCAACGAATCTCAGCCACCGCCCGTTCGGCCCCAGATCGGGGAAAAAGCCTTCCGCCTCGTAGGTCTCATCAAGGAGTTGAGACTTTGCCACCCCTGGATACCATTCATGAATGATTTCAGGCGTTTCGTTAGCCAGAAGGTCGGCCATGCAGGGCCGCTCTTTGGCGTAGAAGGCCCGCCAGTGTTCATTGGTGCCGATCATGTCGGCAGCGGGGAGCCTGCTGAGTTTTTCCAGCGCCCGGTTCCAGTAGATGATCTTGTGATCGATGCCGATGACGAAGGTGGGCGTCGGTGATCCTTCGATGACACTGAACAGCTCCCGCTCCGTCTCCCGCTGTTTCAATTCGTAATTTTTCCGCTCGGTTACATCCTCCAGGGTTTCCAGCGCCCCGACAAGCTGCCCTTCCGCATCCCGGATGGCAGCCGCCGTGAAGCGTAGCCACAGACCGCCGTCGCCCAGGGCGGGAAAGAAATCCGTGGCCTCGTATGCCTCTTCAAGCAGCGAGGATTTTTCGTATTTTCCCTCATACCACTTGGGTATCCTTGCCGTTATCCCATCAACGATGAGATCGGCCATACAGGGCCGCTCCTCGGCGTAGAAGGCCCGCCACTGCTGGTTGGTGCCGATGATCTCCCCGGCCGGTATCTTGCTCAGTTTTTCCAGTGCCTGGTTCCAGAAGATGACCTTGTGATCCCTGCCGATTACAAAGGTGGGGATGGAAAAGCCCTGAACGATGCTGTGCAGCAACAGCCCCGACGGCGGGGACGTCTGCCCGGCGTCCCCTTTTTTCTTGACCGCATCTTTTTTCATAAGGACCTCCTTGCCTGTGATAAATAATTTGCCTTTGCGGGTCCGGATACTTTACGAAACATTGTTATAGAACTTCTTGGCCTGAAAGGCCTTTTTGACCATTTCCGCCGCTTCTTCGCAGGAGAGGATCGCCGTGTTGACCACGAGGTCGTAATTGGCGGGATTGGCGATATCCTCGTTGAAATATTTCTTGATGAAGGCCGCCCGGTCGCTGTCCGTCTTGATGAGATAACTTTCCGCCTCGGCGCTGGTGCAGTTGCGATTCTTCATCACCCGGAGCACCCGCTTGTCGAAGGGGGCGATGAACCGGACCCGGAGAATCCGATTCGGCCGCAGGATGAACTGGGCCCCCCGGCCGACGATAATGGCGTTGCCGTGTTCGCCGATGGTACCGACGACCTTCGTGAGGTGCTGCAGATACACATCCGGCCAGAGATGGCGGGATGTGAAAAGAGAGTTGATCCAACTGTCCAGTTTGGTCACGTTCTTTTCGTCCAGGGTCTTGACGACCTTTTCGCTCATCTTGGCACTCTCGGCAACACGGGAAATGATCTGGCCGCCAATGAGATCCATATTCAAATCCGCGGCCAGGATCCTGGCGATTTCGCTTCCCCCCGCCCCCGGATCCCGGGAAACGGTAATGCACGGTTTGGCCTTGGCCGTTCCCTCCTGACGCCACCTTTCCAATTGCTGTTCCACAAGCTCCTTGTCCGGCTCCACGTCTTTGATCGTATAATCTCTCGTAAAATCCGGACAATGGATATTCAGCGTCCCGTCGCTGGCGACGGAGAACCGTTTCTGGCAATGCTGCCGCCAGGCGCAGATGATACAAAGCCTCTTTTCGATTCCCATAACCTTTACCCCCTTTCTCCGGCATCCGATTTATCCTTGGTTTTTTTCTTTTTTCCGACCACGTCGTCCTTCATGGCCTCGAAGCCGGCCACAATGTCGAGGAGTTCCTCCGTAATGGTCATCTGGCGCTGGCGATGGAATTGGACATCCAGTTCCTCCAGCCGCTCTTCGATATTCTTCTCGGCGTTTTGCATGGCCGCCAGGCGACTGGCATTTTCACTGGCCAGGGAGTTGGCGAAGGACCGGTAGATGGAGACGAAGAAATACTCCCTGATCATGGCGCGGAAGATCCCCTCCCATTCCATGGTGAACATGGGGATTGTCCGGGATTCCCAGCGTTGTTTTTTCAGGTTCGCAAGCCACTGTTTGTCCACCGGCAGGAGCCTCAGGGTCTGGGGACGGTAGGTCGCGCCGGAGAGATATTCGTTGTAGTAAAGGTGCATGTTTTCCACGGAATTTTTAAAACGCCAGCTCTCCATCGCCATCGTGATGTCCTGAACCATGGCGGTGATGCCCGCCGTCGAGCCCGGGGTGGTGAGGATCTCGAAGACCTTCTGACCGGCGTCTTCCAGGATGTCGGCGGCGCGCAGACCCACGGCGATGACGATCCGGCGCTCTCGGGGAATCCCCGTCCGGTCCATTTCCTTCAGGGCATGCTGGGCGATGATGTTGTTTAACTGGCCGCACAGACCCTGGTCGGAACCGAAGACGACCGCCCCGAGGAGGGCGTCCCGGTTGCCCGCCGGGCGGGTGGCGAGGACGCCCCGGCGATCCTTGAGGACGATCTGGAGCCCCATCTCCACGGTCCGGTTGTAGTCGGCCAGGGATTCCACCGCCCGCTGGTACTGGCGGATGCTCACCGCCGCCAGGGCCTTCATGGTCTTGACGACGCTCAGGAGGTCATCGGCGCTCTGGATCTTTCTTTTCAGGGCTTCAGCGGTCAGCACGGTCGTTCTCCTTGATGAAGTTGCCGGCGGTTGCCTGGGCGGCTTGGACGAGCAGATCCCGCTCCGTGTCGCCAAGCTTTTCCCCCGCGGCGATGCGGGCGCAGAAGGCGCCGTGTTGCTCACGCACATACTCCCGGAGGGAGTCCTCTGCCGGCCGGACGTCATGCGTAGCCACGCCGTCAAACATCCCCGAGGTGACGGCCAGGATCGCCGCGACCTGTTCGGCCACATGGATAGGCTTATATTGCGGCTGTTTGAGTATTTCCCGCACCCGCCAGCCCCGTTCGAGGACCTTCCGCGTCGCCTCGTCGAGCCGGGTGCCGAAGCGGGAGAAGGTCTCCAGCTCTTCGAACTGGGAGTAGGAGATCCGCACGTCGCCGGCCACGGCCCGATAGGCCGGCAGTTGGGCCTTGCCGCCCACCCGGGAGACGGATTTCCCCACGTCCACGGCGGGGAGGATACCTTTCTGGTAGAGCCGGGGTGAAAGATAGAGCTGCCCGTCGGTGATGGAGATGAGGTTCGTGGGGATGTACCCGGAGATATCCTGGGCCTCCGTCTCCACGATGGGCAGGGAGGTCAGGGAGCCGCCGCCGTGTTCCTTCCGGAGGTGGGTGGAGCGCTCCAGGAGGCGGGAATGGATGTAGAAGATGTCGCCGGGGAAGGCCTCCCGGCCCGGGGGCCGCCGCAGGAGGAGCGACAGCTCCCGGTATGCCCGGGCGTGGTAGGTCAGATCGTCATAGATGATCAGGACGTCCCGCCCCTGGGAGATGAAGTGCTCTCCCATGGAAGTGGCGGCATAGGGGGCGATGAACTGCAGGCCCGGGGGATCGTCCCCCGTGGCGACCACCACGATGGTATAGTCCAGGGCATTGTACTGCTTGAGGTCGGCGATCACCTTCGCCACGTCGGAGGCCTTCTTCCCCACGGTGCAGTAGATGCACAGGACGTCCTTGTCGGCCTGGTTGATGACGGCATCGATGGCAATGGCCGTTTTCCCCGTCTGACGGTCCCCGACGATGAGTTCCCGCTGGCCCCGGCCGATGGGGAAGAGGGCGTCGATTACCTTGATCCCGGTCTGGAGGGGCACGGTAACGGGATCCCGGGCCATTACCGGCGGAGCTTCCCGCTCCACGGGGAGGCGTTTCACCGTCCGGACCTCTCCCCGGTTGTCCAGGGGGCGGCCCAGGGCGTCCACAACCCGCCCGACAAGAGATTCCCCCACGGGGACATCGAGGACCCGGCCGGTGCGCCGTACCTCGGCCCCGGTCTGAATGCCCTCGCTGGGCCCCAGCAGGATCACCCCGATCTCCTCGGCATCGATGTTGAAAACCAGCCCCTGGAGATTGTGGGGAAACAGGACCAGTTCATCCGCCCTGATATTCGGCAACCCCGCCACCCGGACAATGCCGTAGCCGACATAGGTGACGACCCCCACCTCCCGATCCCTGAGTTCGGCCTCCTGATCGGCGAGGACTTCGTCCATCGTCCGGAAGGCGCCGTTCAAGAATTGTTTCAACTCTTCCTTTTCTGTCACGGTATTGTTCATGTTCCCCTCTCCTTGACCAGTGGCGGCTACCGCAAATTAACTCCCGCCGGCGCGAAATTCCTTCTCCGGCAGTTCTTCCCCGGATGCCCGTCCCTATTTTCGTTCCGTGGCCGCTTCCTGAAGTGCCCCGTAAAAACGCTCCTCCAGAGAATCGATATAATCCTTGATGCTCCAGGCGATCTTGTGGCCGTCCGCCCGGAGTTCCCAGCCGGAGAGGACATCCTCGGAACGTTCGTAGGCCACCTCCACATCTTCGGGCAGATAGGGACCGATGCTCTCCTGAAAGCGCCGCTGTATGGCCGCGGGAATCTCATAGGCGCAGGAGACGGTGATCCGCTGTCCCTCGGCGCCCTCGGAGAGGAACCGGCTCCGTTCCCCCTCGTCGAGGGCGGCCCAGCGTGCCAGGAGGACATTGACGATCCGCTCCTCCAGGTCGAGACCGGCCAGATCCTTCAGCACCCGGCGGGTGATGGCATATATCTGGTTTCCCGCCAACTGCCTGAGCTCCTGGAGGAAATTCTCCCGTTCGGAGCGCAGGGCCTCGCTCCATCGGTTCTTCAGGAAGTCCACCTCTTCCCGGGCCTTTTCCAGGAGGCGCTCCCGGTAGGTTTCGGCATCCCGGCGGGCCTGGTTGAGCATCTCCTCATAGCGCGTCTCCAGATCCCGGAGCTTCTGTTCACAGGCCGCCGCCGCTGTTTCGGCTTCCTCCTGGGAACGTTCCGCCTCGGCAAACCGGGCGGCAATCTTGGCCTCCCGGGCGTCCATGGCCCCGACAATCCGCCCGAAGAGAAACTTCTTCAGGAGAAACATCAGGATCAGGAGGTTGACGATCTGGGAGAAAAAGACGAACCAGTCGATATGCATGGATCATCCTCCTGCTTTCTTGATGACGTAGGCCCAGAACGGATTGGCGAACACCAGGATCATGGAGATGACGAAGCAGTAGATGGCGATGGATTCGATCATGGCGAGGCCAACGAAGAGGGTCCGCGTCAGTGAGTTTCTCTCGTCGGGCTGCTGGGCGATGGAGCTCAAGGCCCCCTGTACGGCCCTACCCTGCCCGAGTCCCGGTCCGATGGCGCCGATTCCCATGCACAATCCGGAAGTTATAATCGATGCCATTGCTATGATGCTGATGCTGTCCATGTTTATTCCTCCCTTTCTTAATTGGTTTACGTTGGTTTATGTTCCGTCTCCTCGTGAGACTGGGTCGCCGAAGCTATATAGACCATCGTCAGGATGGCGAATATGTAGGCCTGGATCAGACCGATGAGAAGCCCCAGGATCTGCATCACCACGGGGAAGAACAGGGGGGTGACGGCCAGGAGGATCGCGATGACCTTCTCGTGGCTCATGAGGTTCCCGAAGAGCCGGACGGCCAGGGCCAGGGTCCGGGAAAACTCCCCCATGACATGGAAGGGGAAAAAGATGAAGGTGGGGCGGAAGTATTCCTTGAGATATTCCAGGATCCCCTGCTTGGCGATGCCGTAGATGGGCACGGCGAAAAATACCATGATCGACAGGGCCGTCGTGGTCGTCAGGGACGAAGTCGGGGCCACGTAACCCGGGATGAAGGTGAAGAGATTCGAGGCCAGGATGAACAGAAACAGGGTCCCGACGAAGGGGAAATAGGTATTCACCCCCTCCTTCACCATGTCGCCGATCTCGGAACGGATACCCGCCACGATGACTTCCATGAGATTCTGCCAGCGGCTCAAGGTCCGGTCCGTGGAGAGATTGCGGGTGATCAGGAGGGATCCGACCACGAGGAGGGCCATGATCAGCCAGGTATAGACGAGGGTGGCGTTGATGGTGACGAAGCTCCACGCAAACAGGATCACCTGATCGGGACTGATCTGATTGATGGCTACGACTTCCATGCGACGGCTCCTTTCCGGGGAAGAGATGACAATGTTCCCAGTCTCTTCGTCATTACGGTCCGGACGATGATGAATCCCGCGACGGCGGCGGCGACGCGCTCCCAGGCCCCGTCCATGAGAAGATAAAACCCGCCCAGGGCGAAAACGATCCGCAGGAGGTAACTGCCCGCAAGCAACCGCCACGGCCGGGGCGTAACGGGGAGACGCCGCACCGTCCGCCAAAGGCCGAGAAAGTACAGAAAACCGATGAGGCCGCCGGCGGCAAGGGGGATCATGATTTGATGAAGGAAATGGTTCATGGACGCATCCTCAGTCTTTGATGATCGTGTCCCGGGCCTTTTTGACCCAATACCCGGCATTGAAGGAGCCCACCCCAACCCCCAGGATCAGGAGCATCAGGGTCCAGGAGAAACGGCTCGGCCAGTTCTGATCGATCCAGTACCCTAATGCGGTTCCGATAAGGGTGGGGATGGCGATGGACCAGCCGACGATGCCGAACATCCCCAGGCCGAACCAGATGCCCTCATCTTTCTGGGCCTTTCCCTTCAGGCGCCGTTTTTCCTTGAGGGTTACCTTGCGGGTGAATTCTTCCGCCTGTTTGAGGCGCCGCTCGCTGGGCGTCAGGTTATCGTCCGTCATAATGTCCTCGCAGATTATCCGAATATTTTTTCACGCCCCGCTTTACGGCTCGGCCCCGGTAATCATTCATGCCGCAACTCCATGAAGCGCCGCAGGAGGTCCACCTCCAGGCGGGCCGCCGCCGTTCGGGCCTTCTTTTCCCTTTCGTCGATCTCCCGGAACTGGGCGACGACGACTTCCTTGAGCTCCCCGAGTTCCCGGCCGCGGACGGCGTTCCGGGTGGAGACGAAGATCTCGGAACCCTTTTTGACCAGGGCGCCCACATCCACCGCCAGGTGATGCTCCGTTCCATCGGCGGCGGTAAAGGAAAAGACACCGGGAACCAGGGGGGCGGCAAAATCCACATGCTGGGACAGGAGGCAGAAAAAGCCGTTTTCCGCCTCCGCCACCACCCTCGTCACCTCTTCGGTAAGCAGAACCTCTGCCGGTAACAAAACCTTCAGTTGCATCTCTTTCCCCTCTATACACCCTTAATTGATCCTTATCCGGCCTTCCGGATCCGGTTTTCTTCGTTCCCTTCCTTCCCGGACGCAAGTATTATCCATGGACCGCCCGGGGCTTCAGCATTCCCGAACGGCCTCATCGCATGTACCGATCATATAGAGGGCGCTTTCTGGATAATCGGCGAACTCGTCGTTCAGAATCCGTTCGCACCCGTCCAGGGCGTCCGTGAGGGCCACCATCTTACCCGCCTTGCCGATGAACTGTTCCGTCACATAGAATGGCTGGGTGAAGAACCTCTCCAGCCTCCGGGCCCGATACACCGTCCGCTGATCCTCCCGGGACAGCTCGTTGATGCCCAGCATGGCAATGATGTCCTTGAGTTCCTCATAGATGGTGAGATTGCGCCTGATCTCCTGGGCGATCCGGTAGTGCCGCTCCCCGGCGATGGTGGGCATGAGCATCTTGGAACCCGATTGGAGGAGATCGATGGCCGGATAGAAACCCTCGCTGGCCCGCTTCCGGGAAAGGACGATGGAAGCCGTGAGGTGGCTGAAGGTATGGGAGGCCGAGGGATCGGTGAAGTCGTCGGCGGGGACGTAAACGGCCTGGATGGACGTGATGGCCCCCGTGGAGGTATTGCAGATACGTTCCTCCAGCTCGGCGAGATCCGAGGCCAGGGTGGGCTGATAACCGAGTCGGGAAGGGAGGAGTCCCATGAGTCCCGACACCTCCTGTCCCGCCTGGATGAAGCGGAAGATGTTGTCGATGAGGAGGAGGACGTCCTGGCGTTCTTCGTCCCGGAAATACTCGGCCATGGTGAGCCCCGTGTGTCCCACGCGGAAACGCGCCCCGGGCGGTTCGTTCATCTGTCCGAAGACCATGACGGTGTTGGCCAGAACGCCCGCCTCCTTCATTTCCCGGTATAATTCCTCCCCTTCCCGGCATCGCTCGCCGACCCCGCAGAAGATGCTGATCCCGTGATGGTGCCCCACCATGTTGTGGATCATTTCCGTGAGGAGGACCGTCTTGCCCACACCGGCGCCGCCGAAGAGACCGGCCTTACCCCCCCGCTCCAGAGGGCACAGGATATCCACGGCCTTGATCCCCGTCTCGAAGATCTCCGAGACGGTGGACTGTTGGGTCAGGGGGATCTGGACGCCGTGGATAGGCCGGCGCTGCTCTTCGGAGAGGCCCTCCATATTGTCGATGGGGTCTCCGAAGACGTTGAATACCCGACCGAGGAGTTCCTTGCCCACGGGAATCAGGAAAGGCTCGCCGGTGTCGACCACCTTCGAGCCTCGGGCCAGGCCCTGGGTGGGCCTGAGGGCGATGCCCCGGACCACCTCGTTGTTGAGCTGCACCATGACCTCGATACGTATCCCGCCGTCGTCGCCGGCACGGAGGACGTTGCGAATGGCGGGAAGACGGCCCGCGGGAAAGCGGGCATCGACTACGCTGCCCCGAACGGAAACGACGGTTCCTTGATATTGTTCCTGTCTAATCATTTAGGCTCCCTTTCCTCCTGTAATCAAAGCGCAGCTTAATGTTTATAAAGCGCAGCTTAATGTTCGCAATTAGCCGCCGCCGGCAGCGCCCGGTACATCTCTTCCGCCCGGGCCACCCCTTCGCTCAGGAAGGCCACGACGCTCCCGATGACAAGAAACATCGCCGCCCGAACGACATCATCGGTAAAAGGCATCCCGCCCAGAAACACCAGATGGCTGACAAGGAGGAACCCGCCCAGAACCGCCGCGATCATAACGCCCTTTTTCTTCCACCAGATGGCCGCCAGGACGACGGGGATATAGAGCAGGTGGGTGAAGATGACGTTCACGCCCAAGACGGCATGATAGTAATAGGTCAGGCCGAAGGCGACAAGGACGAGGGCGGTCATTATGAAGCCCCGGTAGGGACCCAGTTTCGCCCCGTGGGGGCTTTCCATGCGCAGGACGTTCACGACGCCTAATTTTTCCTCGATGCGTTGCCGGATCAGTTCCTGATAGCGCCGGCTGATAAAAAAGATGGCGTAGTCGAACATGAGGATGGTGCGGACGAGACTGTCCACCGCATGCTTCTGTTCCACCGCGGAGATGAAGATCGTCTGGAACTCGGCGTAGAGCCAGATGTGGCGCCGCATCATGATCAGGGCGTAGAGGGCCTCGTCGAGGGGGATGTTCCGGCCATGTTGCTCTTCGGCGTAACGGGCGAAGTATTGCTGGGAGACATCCGCCGGACGGTCGGTAAAGAACATCTGTTTGAAGTGGTCGTAGAAGCGCATGGCCATCGGTACGAGCCTTTCCTCCGGAACGTGGTGATAAGACGGTGTCCGGGGGTTTCTCTTCACGTCCCGGGCCCATTGCCGGGCGATGGGATCGGCGTGAGATTCGATAAGATTCACGAGCTTGAGCGAACCGGACATATTCTCTGCCCTCCTGTCTATCCCGCGAAGGGAAGGCTTGTGGTTGTCACCGCCGCCAAGGCCGCATCCCCGGGGCGCCGGCAAAGCGAAGCTCCATGTTCATAAATTGCCTTGCCGGCTCCCCTCCGCCGGTAGCGACCCCCGGCCGTTTTCCACCGGCGCCGCTTCCTCGGCGGGGTCGTCTCTCGGCACCGCTTGATACCTGTCCGCACCTTCAGGTATTCGGCGCCTCGAACCACTCCAGTTTCATCAATTCCCGATAACGCTTGGTGATGAAATATACGGCGTAATCGAACATGAGCATGGTGCGGGTGACGCTCTCGATAGCCTGCTGCCTCTCCACGGCGGTGGAAAAAATGGCCTGAAATTCCGCATAGAGCCAGATCTGCCGTCTCATGAGGATGAGGGCGTAAACGGCCTCGTGCAGGGGGACCCCTTCCCGGTATCGCTTGTCGGCGTAACTGGTGAAATATCCGTCGGAGGCCTCCACCGGTTTCGGCTCCATAAACAACTTACGGAAATTCCTGTAGAACCTCACTGCCTGAGGGATAAGTCGCTCCGCCTGTTTGTCATGATAAAAAGGGGTAAAGGGATTTTTCACCACCAGCTTGGACCACTGGGCAGCGATCTTTTCCGCGTGATTCTCGACCAGATCGATCAATTTCATCGAGGCTACCATCTTGGATCCCTCCCTTCATAAGAATTATCCCGCTTTTGACATATTGTATCGCAAGGGACGTGCCATATCCCCTCAAGGCCTTTATTTATGTATCTACTTGAATATATGTACAAATTATTCTACAAACCCCGTCGCGCTCCTCCATGGACGAAGGAAATGTCGCCCCGATCCGGGCGCAACGGGGCGCCGAACCTTCCTAAAGAAACAATAATCAGTGATTACATATATTTACAAATCACGACACAAATGTCGCCGGAAGATGACAGGCAGGTCGCCGGAATCGCCCCAAGCGATTCTCTCTGATTCGTTATATGAAAATGTCCGCAAATAGCTCAATATTTTTACCTTTCGGTGCGCCCGGCAGGGGCATGGGGTTATGCGGAAGATGCCGGCCGGCGCCGTTCCGGCAGGCGGAGACGGCGCATGGCCGTGAAATTGTTTTATTGACTTTCGCCCTCCCTTCCCTTTAATATGCCGCCATGCTGCCATGAACATTCCGACAGCCAAAATGCGCGTTTTTCCATCATCAGCAATCATCAAATTGGGGGGGAATCCCCGCCGGCGGGGAAAATTTATATTGAAGGAGGGAAACAGCAATGGCGGAAATAAGATCGAAAAGGGTCATCACGGCGGAAAAACCGGAGGATTTGAGCCAGGAGGACATGGCTCGCCTCATCGTGGACATGTTCCATCGCAACATGGTGCATTACACCCTGTGGTTCACCGCGGTTAAGCATCAGTTCGGCATCACCCGGGCGCTGGAAATCATGAAAAAGGCGCGAAAGAACAGCTATGACATCCAGATGGACCGGATGGCCAAGGTCTTCGGATTTGAAATGATCGACGGCATTCCCAAGCCGTTCCTGGAGATGCCGAAAGAAAAGCTCATCAATATCATGAACAATCTCGGGGTAAACTGGCTGGCCAACGACGGCGTCTGGTTCCAGGCCGTGGAATCCACGCGGGACATGTACGACGCCAAACGGTGCAACGACACCTGCTGGACAAGATATTCCCCCTTCGAGGCCTGGTCCATCAAGGAGTTCCTCGGGCTGCCCCATGAGGCGGGCCTGGAGGGACTGAAACAGGCCCTGCGTTTCCGGATGTACGCCCGGGTCAATGTCCAGTCCATTGTCGATGATGGTCCCAACAGCTTCATCTTTCAGATGAACGACTGCCGGGTCCAATCGGCGAGAAAGCGCCGGGGGCTGGCAGATTATCCCTGCAAGTCCGCGGGACTGGTGGAATACCGCCATTTCGGGGAGTACATTGATAACCGCATCCTCTGCGAATGCATCGGCTGTCCCCCGGACGATCATCCCGAGGAATGGTTCTGCGCCTGGCGCTTCAGCATACCGGAGGGGGCATAAGGTATTATTTTTCAATTCATATTGGCGCCGGAATGGCGTTTCCAAACGGCGGCGGGCCGGCAACGAACGCCGGACCGTCGGGAGGAGCGATGACTGCCGAACCTTTGCTCATGCATCTGGAAAACAACGTCTATCTTGAAGGGGAAGACGCCCTGATCATTATCGACCGGCGAAAGCTCCCCCGGTCCCAGGCGGAGGTTTACTGCACCGATCACGTGGAAGTGGCCCGGGCCATTGAACAGATGATGGTCCAGGGCGCCGGGGATATCGCCATCACGGCGGGATACGGCCTCTATCTGGCCGCCCGGGAGACGGAAAGGCAAAGAGGCGGTCGCGACATGGCCTTTCTCAAGCATGCCGCCGACCGCCTGTGCGCCACCCGGCCGACGGGCTTTCACCTCGCCGTCCTCCTGGGAAAACTCCTGGAGCGGGTCCGGCGGGAGCCCGACGGACTGGCCTCGGAGATCATCCTGGCCGCCCTGCAAAAGAGTCTGGCCCGGCAGCGGGAGATCTCCCAGGCGACGGGAAGACAAGCGGAAACACTTCTGGTCTCGGGTGATACCGTCCTTACCCATTGTTTTGCCGGGGCCGGCCTCCTGTACATGTTCCGATACGCCCGGGAAAACGGCAAGGAGATTAAGGCGCTCTGCACGGAAACCCGACCCTACCTCCAGGGGGCGAGGTTGACGGCCTGGTCCCTGAGCGAGATGGGGATCGACACGACCCTGATCACGGACAACATGGCGGCGTGGTGTATGTCCCGGGGAATGGCGGACAAGGTGTTCGCCGCCGCGGACCGGATCGCCATGGACGGATCGGCGGCCAACAAGGTGGGGACGCTGCAGTTGGCCATCTGCGCCCGGTGGCTCGATATCCCCTTCTATATCCTCGGCTACGGCGGGCCGGACCGCCGCACGCTCCGGGGAAGCGACATCCCCATCGAAGAGCGGGACTCCCGGGAGGTGCTGGAATTTCAGGGCGCTCCCATCTCCGGCGGGCGGGTGAAGGCTTACTACCCCGCCTTCGACGTCACTCCTCCGGAGCTGATTACAGGGATCGTCACCGTCGGCGGGGTATTCAGTCCCGCGGAGATCGCCGACGGTTAGCCGCGGAGAAGATGTCTCGAGGGAAGCGGCAGGCCCTAATTAGAATATAATGCCTTTTATATAAGGCATATAGGCTTTACGAAAGGGACATGGAGCCGCGGGCTGCATCGATCGTCAACAATCAAATGGGACATTTTTTGAGTTTTTGCGAGATCATCGAGCGCAGGTAGTCCCGGTAAAGACCGGTTGCCCATGCTACTGTATGCGCTCGGTGAAGATTTCCACGGTGACGGCGGCATCCTGCTCCAGGCAGAGCATCGACTGGGGAACGAGGAAACTGCGCATGTGGGAAGGGACATAGATGAGAAACCAGGGGTCATCTTCCCTGTAGAGGCCGCGGCGGCCTATAATCTTACCCCTCCGGCCGTAAAACGGATGCCGGGGATTGTCCACCATGACGATATCGCCGAGGTCCATACCCTGTTCCTCCTGGTCGGAAATGTCCGTATGCCGGAAACCGCACCTGTCCGCAAGAAAACGGCCTGTGTATAGTACCTTAACAAGCTTTACGGAGAAAAGCCACTCTTTCTTTTGATATGAATCGTGAGGTGTTGCCGGGTGATAAATAGCGGTGCCGATCATTGCCGGCACAAACGGGAAGGACCGCTGGCCAGGGAAGAGCTGGACCTGCTCATGGGCTGCATCGGCGGCTCTCCCATCCCCGCCTTCGTCATCGACCGCCACCATCGTCTCATCCACTGGAACCGGGCGTTGGAAGAGTTGAGCGACATCGGCGCCGCGGAGGTCATCGGCACCGACCAGCACTGGCGCGCCTTCTACAGCAGCCGGCGGCCCTGTCTGGCCGATTTGCTCGTGGAGGGGGCCGTTGCGGACATCCCCCGGTGGTATGGGAAAAAATACATAAAATCACCCCTCATCGACGACGCCTACGAGGCGACGGACTTCTTCCCTGAATTAGGGGATAACGGCCGCTGGCTTCGCTTTACCGCCGCCTTGCTCCGGGCGCCCCAGGGACCGGTCCTCGGGGCTGTGGAGACCCTGGAAGACATAACGGAGCGCAAGGACGCGGAGGAGGCCCTGCTGAAGGCCCATGAAGAGCTGGAAGCGCGGGTCAGGGAGCGGACCCTCGAATTGGGCAGAACCAACGAGATCCTCCAGCGCACCACTGATCAGCTCTCCCTGCTCCTGGAGTCCCTGCCCATAGTCTCCTACACCCGCAATGCCGCGGAAAGATATGAAATCACCTTCGTGAGCCACTCCGTAACGGAGATCACCGGCTACCATCCCGGCGACTTCACGGAGAACCACACCTTCTGGCAGGAGCGGCTCCACCCCGACGACCGCCAGCGGGTAATCAAGTGCCTGCGGGAAACAAGCGGGGCCGACACCTATCACTGCGAGTACCGGTTCCGCGCCGCCGATCAGACCTATCGCTGGTTTTCCGATTTCTGGCGCCCGGTGCGCATGCCCGACGCGCCCATCCCTCATTTCGTCGGGATCTGGCAGGACGTGACGGAGGAAAAGCGAATCCGCCGGGAAAACGAACTGCGCCTCCAGCAGATTATCCAGACCCACAAGCTCACGGCCCTGGGGGAAGTGGTCGCCGGCGTCGCCCATGAGATCAACAACCCCGTAAGCTTCATCTCATACAACATCCCCCTCCTGGAAGAGATCTGGAACACCCTCGCGCCGGTGTTGAATGACAACGACGACTTCGCGAGGAACTGCTCCCGGCGGGGCCTCAGCCCCGAGGAGGTCATGGACAACATGGACCAGATCATCCATGCCTTCAAGATCGCCTCCACCCGCATCAGCCGGGTCATCACCGGACTGAAGGAATTTTCCCGGAGCGATGAACGGTCGGAGAAGAAGGCCCTGCCGGTAAACGAGGTCATCCGGGGCGCCCTGGTCATCGTCGGCGCCCAGGTTCGGAAAACCGTCTCCATCATCGAAGAAAGGCTCGCCGGTGACCTCCCCCCCGTCCGGGGACACTTCCAGAAGCTCGAGCAGGTGATCGGCAATCTGCTCATCAACGCCCACCAGTCCATGCCGGAGGACCGCAAGGGAAAAATAACGATCACCACCCGTCACCTGCCCCACCTCGACGCCGTCATGATCGCCATCGAAGATACGGGCCGGGGCATGGACCGGGAGACCCTGAATCACGTCTTCGACCCCTTTTTCACCACCCGCCGTGATTCCGGCGGCACCGGGCTGGGACTGTCGATCTCCTACGGATTGATCAAGGAACACGGGGGCACCATCGGCGTCCTTTCCCACCCGCAACGGGGAAGCCGCTTCAGCATCTACCTGCCCGCGGAGGGAAAGCAACTGCCGCGCCTCCAACCCCGCCTGCTCCTCATCGACGCCGACGCCTCTTTCCTCAAAGATCTGCAGGCCCATTTCGTCGCGGCGGCGACCTGGCTGATCGAATCACCAACCGACAAGGAGGGGATCATCCGGTTTCTTGACGAGACCCCGGAGGTGGACTGGGTGATCGCCGCCGCCGACTTGCGGGTCCTGACCGGGGGAGAGGTGATCGCCGCCGTCCGGGAACGGCATCCGCTCCTCTATTCGGTTTTATACGGGCCGGGCGTCCGGGGCCGCCGGCACGGCCTCCCGCCGGCATCTCCTCCCTCCTTTACCGTCGCAAAGCCTTTTGCTATGGAGGAACTCGTGAAGCTGATAGAAGAAACCGGGAGGCAACGCTTATGAAGATCCTGATCGTTGACGACGAGGAAATCGCCCTCGCATCGGTGCAGCGGCTGCTGAAATGGCGGGGGCTGCGGGACGTGGAGATCTGCGACAACGGCCGGGAGGCCATCCGCCGCATCCGGGAAAAGGACTATGACATCGTCCTTCTCGACCTCCTGATGCCGGAAACGGACGGCATGCAGGTCCTGGAAGCGACCAAGTCCTTCAAGCCCTGGACGGAATTCATCATCCTCACGGCCGTGGACGACATCCCCGCCACCGTCCGCGCCATCCGCCTGGGGGCCTACGACTACCTCGTCAAGCCGGTGGACAACGAGCTGCTCTTTTTGACCATCGAGCGGGCCTATGAACGCAAGGGGCTCCTCAAGGGATTGTCGGCGGGCAGCCGGACCCAGGCCGGGGAAATCCCCGGGGCGTTCGCGGAGATCATCACCCAGTGCCCCCTCATGAAGTCCCTGCTGGCCTACGCCCAGGTCATGGCCCGGAGCGGCAATCCCGTCCTGATCACCGGCGAATCGGGGACGGGCAAGGAACTTGTGGCCCGGGGCATCCACCGGGCCGGACCCGCCCCTGAAGGTCCCTTCATCGCCGTCAACGTCAGCGCCATCCCCAATACCATGTTCGAAACCCAGTTTTTCGGACATGTCCGGGGGGCCTTCACCGGGGCCGAGGCCAACTACCGGGGCTTCTTCGAACAGGCCAACGGCGGGACGCTGTTTCTCGATGAAATCGGAGAACTACCGCCCGGACTCCAGGCGAAACTCCTCCGGGTTCTGGAGGAAAAGTCCTTCACGCCTCTGGGCGGGTCCAAGGCCATCCGGGTGGACGTCCGGGTCATTTCCGCCACCAACATGGATCTCGACCGGGCCTGTCAGGAGGGCCGGTTCCGCCTGGATCTCCTTTACCGACTCCAGTCCGCCCATGTCCACATCCCCCCGCTCCGGGAGAGGGAAGGAGACATCGCCCTGCTTGCCAACCATTTCCTTCGCGAGGCGAACAACCGCCACGGCAAAGCGGTCATGGGTTTCAGCCCCGAGGCCATGGACGTTCTCACCCGTCGGGAATACCGGGGCAATGTCCGGGAGCTCGCGCAGGTCGTGGAGAACGCCGTGCTCCTCTGTGAAGGGGGAATCATCCTGCCCCATCACCTGGGCCGACAACCCACCCGGCAGTCCATGTTCGCCCGGCGCCTGTGCAGCCTCAAGGAAAACGATGAAATCCAGGTGGCCTATGTCCTCATGAACACCGGCTCCGACCGGAGGCAGGCGGCGGCGGTCCTAGGCATCACGGTGCGGCAGTTGCAACGGAAACTCGCCCAGATGCGTGAAGATCCCTACTGGCGCGAGGTCATGGGCGAGGCCCTGTCCCGGGAAAGAGACTGAGCCGTTTCAGTGGAAGGTATGGCTCCCATGAACAAAAAAGGTTTTACCTCTTTGGATTATCCCCTGTTCGAGGTGATGCGGAAAAAGGCGCCCCGGGCGGCCCGCTACTGGTTGCTGGGCGACCGCCTCTTCCAGGTGGGCCTGCTTCTGACCATCATGTTTATGCCACTGGTGTTCGTCGTTTACACCCAGTGGGGCGCCGGATTGTTCCTGATCGGAATGGGAGTGGGGCTGGCTTTGTCCCTCTGCCTTCTGGCCGCCGGGATCTATTACAAGCGGGAATCCTACAAGTTGGCCATAAAGGCCGGGATTGACGTAACCCGCATCTAACGGGGAGAGATTTGCGTAACCGCGGAAAAATGGTTCGCAAGCGGCAAAGCCATTTTTCAAAGGTCTAACGGTTTCTTTGCAACTTCGATCCGGTGGCTATCTGATTTCCAGGCAGTAGGCCCTAACCTTCAGGACCGGGTGGTAGGAGTTTTTGGACTCCGCCAGGGCGGGGAGGCCCATATCGCTTTCCTTGTTGATATAGCGGTAGCCGGGAAAGAGGGTCTTGGCGCATTCGTTGTCGAGATACTGGTAGAGGCCGCGGATGTGGGGCAGGGCCTTTTCGAAGTTCATGACCCCCATGTCCGGTCCCAGGTGGGAGGAGATGCAGAAGGCGCAGACCTCGCCGTCGATGCGTATGTACAGGCTCCGCATTTCCAGCTTGTCTAAATGGAGCAGGGCATTGATGGCGGCCTTTTTTTCGCAGGCCATATCCAGGTCCTGATCGACGTCGCAGTTCTTTGTTGCACACCATTTCTCCAGGCAGACCAGGCATTCGGGAACGACCGCCGGCGTTATCGCCCCCGCGGCAACCCGCCCCGCCGCGAGATAATCCCGGTCGAACTGGTGGAGGAGATTGCGTTTCCTGGCATAGCGGTTCCCCTTGAGGCGGCTCAAATCGTCGGTAAGATAGACATAATCGTCGTATTCGGGATGGGCGGTGACGGCGAAGTAACGGGAGATCCGGTCCCAGCCGACCCGCTCCAGGTAGTCCTCCGGCACCGATTCGTACCGGTGGTAACCGGTTTGCACCATTAGGGCGGCCAGTTCTTCCGGCGCCGGCAATCCTTCCGGCAGAAGCGGCAGCAGGAGGTGACTGTCTTCGGGCCGGTGGCGGCAGTGGTTGGCGATGATCACGCGGCCGTTCTCCAGGGCGTAGGATGTCTGAAAGACGTGGTTGCTCCAGACGATGAGGGACGGCAGGGAATAGCTACAGAGTCCGTAGGGCTGACATTTGAAGAAGGACTTTAGCGATCCATAATCTTCCCAGGAGATTCGCTTCATCCTTACTCCCGCAACGCTCGCTCGAAATTTATCATCATGAGCATCGCCGCCGCGGCCGGCATCTCCTCGAAACCCAGATGACGGTAAAAGGAGAGGGAATTTCTCCCGGCAATCAGACCGACCCACTGCAGGCCGTCGGCCCGGAGGCGCAGGAGTATCTCCCGGACAATCCGGGACCCAATGCCTCGTTTCCGGAAGTCGGGACGGACGGACACGTCCTGGAGGTAGGCGTCGCTGACGCCATCGCTGATCGCCCGGCCCATGCCGACGATTTCATTGCCTTCCTCCGCCAGGACAAAGCAATGGCTTCCCGCCACGATCCGCCGCACCAGTTCCGGAGATTCCCGGGTCCGACCGGTCCACCAACCGGCCGTCTCATAGAGGCGGAAGATGGCCGCAAACTGTTTCCCGTCGGGGTCGTCGATAAATGTAAGGGTCATGACTAAGAACCGTTATTGTTCTTCAACAGCTCGTCGTGAAACTCCCAGAGGGTCTGGGCCAGGGAAACGATGACCGGACCGATGACGAACCCGGAGATCCCGAAGAGGGAAAGCCCCCCCAGGGTGGAAAGAAAGATGAGGAGGGTGTGCATCCGGATCGCCTGCCCCACCAGCAGGGGACGCAGAAAGGTATCCACGTGGCTGATGATGGTGAAGCCGCAGAGAAGAATGATCAGCCCCTCCCAGACGTGGCCCAGGATGATCATGACCACCCCCACGGGGCCCCAGACAATGGCGCAGCCCACGGCGGGGATGATGGAGGTGAAAACCATGAGGACGCCCCAGGTGATGGCACCGTGGACGCCGGTGAGGAAGAAGACGATACTGCCGAGGATCCCCTTGAGGCCCCCGATGATCAACGTGACCTTCAAGGTCGCCACGGTCATGGCGGCAAACCTTTCCAGCAGCAGTCCTTCTTTCGCGGCCCCGAGGGGGAAGACCCGCATGGTCATATGCACGAAGTTCTTGCCGTCCCGTAAAAAGAAAAAGAGGGTGTAGAGCATGATCACGAAGTTCACGAGAAACATGATCGTGTTCTGCGTAAGATTCTTGAGACTGTCGAAGATGAAGCTCGTCGCCTCCTCCACCAGGGCGGTGACGTTCTTGCCGATAAGGGCCATATCGATATGGAAATAGCTCAGGTATGGGTCGGCGGCAATCCTCGCGATCATGTCGTTGATCTGACTTTCGATGCGGGCGCTGTCCACGTTGAGGGAATTGTAAACATGGATGGATTCGTTGAGCAGAAGGCTGCCGACCATCCCGGCGGGAAGGATGATGACCGTCATGATCAAAAGCAAAGAAGCCGTGGCCGCCAGGCTGGGGGAGTTGATCCTTGCGCCCAGACGGCGGTGGAAAGGTTTGAAGACGACGGCGATCACCGCCGCCCAGAAGAGCGGATAGAAGAAGGGCTTCAATAGATAGAGCAGCAGGAGGGTGGCCAGGCCGAGAAGGAGATAAAAGATGGCGTGACGCGTTTTTTCCGGATTATGACTATTAAGGTTAGCTTCCATAGGTGAAGGTTTTACCCAACTTTACCTTTTTTGGCAATTTTTTTTGTGCATTTAAAGCTGCCGTTTGCCCATGCCTGTCCGCATGGCCTTTTCCCGGCGGAGGTTTTTATCAAGCTGGTCTTTGCCAAATGAACCTCTTTGTGTTAGACAACAGCCATGATTGACCTCTGGAACGATACAAACCCGATCCTTGTTACCTGCGCCCGGGGGATCGCATTTTACCTGCGGGAGGAAATCCTCGCCCTGGGGCTGCCGGTGCGGGAGGTATCGGAAGCGGCCGTGGAAACGGCGGGCAACATGACGGATGCCATGCGCCTCAATCTGGCCCTGCGGACCGGACAGCGCGTCCTCTTTCTCCTTCACGAAGGCACGGCCAGGTCCCCCGGGGATCTCTATGCCGGCGCCATCGACCTGCCCTGGGAAGAGGTGCTCCATGTGGACCGCTACTTCTGCGTCACCTCCGCCGTGGATACCCCGGAGATCCGCGATCCCCGCTACGCCAACGTCCGGGTCAAGGACGCCGTCGTGGACCGCCTCCGCGGGCTTTTCCGGCGGCGCCCGGACTCGGGGTCGGACCGCACCGGCGCCGTCGTGCATCTCTATTGGCAAAACGATCGTTACCGGATCTTCGCCGACACCTCCGGAGAACCCCTGTCCCGACGGGGCTACCGGAAGATCCCTCTAACGGCGCCCATGCAGGAGACCCTGGCGGCGGCGGCGCTCATGGCCACGGGGTGGACGGGGGAAGAGACGCTGATCAACCCCATGTGCGGCAGCGGCACCCTGGCCGTCGAGGCGGCCCTGATCGCCCGGCGGCGGGCCCCGGGACTGTTGCGGGAAAACTTCGGCTTTTACCACCTCCGGGGGTTCGATGACGACCGGTGGCAGAGCCTGCGGGTCCGGGTACGGAAGGAGGAGCGGAAAGAAATTCCGGGACGGATCATCGCCACGGACATCTCCCCGGAAGCGGTCCGGGGCGCCGCGATCAACGCCGGGCGGGCGAAGATGGGACGCCATATCCAGTTTCGCGTCTGTCCCTTCGCCGCCACTCCCGTGCCGCAGTCCCCGGGGGTCGTGATCATGAACCCCCCATACGGCCTGCGTCTGGGCGAGGAGGAAGAACTGGAAAGGTTGTATGGGGAGATGGGGGATTTCCTGAAGACGAAATGCGGCGGTTATCGCGGCTATATCTTTACCGCCAATCTGGATCTGGCAAAGAAGGTGGGGCTCCGCACCGCCCGGCGACTGATTTTTTTCAACGGCGAGTTGGAAAGCCGGCTCCTGGAATACCCCCTTTACGAGGGCAGCAAAAAGCATGGCCAGGGGGAGGAAGAATCGGCGGCCGCTCGGGCAACGGAGGTGGAATCAAACGCGGCGGCGGGCGGGGAAGAGGCGGGTGGATCAAACGCAGCGGCGGCGCCGGATGCGGCGACACCCGGGGCGGCGAAAAGCTATGCCCGGATCGTCCGGCCGTCCGTCCCCCGGATGATAAGACGGCGGCGGGCGGGAAACTCCCCGCCCCCGGCTTCCGCCGGGAGGACCGGAGAGGCCGGCATAAAGATCCGGCGACGATCGGAAAGCGAAGCTTAATGTGCATAAAAGGAAACCCGGCATGGATCTGAGCCTCGTCCACCCCATCGGCGTCTTCGATTCCGGCATCGGCGGGCTGACGGTGGTCCGGTCCCTGATGGAGCGCCTACCCTTTGAAAACATCGTCTATTTCGGCGATACGGCCCGGGTGCCCTACGGCGTCAAATCCGTGGAAACCATCGCCAGGTACGCCATAGAAATAACCGATTTTCTTCTGCAAAAGCGGGTCAAGCTCTTGATTGTCGCCTGCAACACCATCGCCGCCGCCGCCTACGAGGCGATCCAGGAGCGCTCGCCCGTACCGGTCCTGGACGTCATCGAGGCCGGGGCCTCCTGCGCCGCCGCGGCGACGAAGACCAAACAGGTGGCGGTCATCGGCACCCCGACGACGGTGAACAGCAACGCCTACGCCCGAACGATCCACGGCCATGACCCGGAAATTCGGGTTTTTTCCCAGGCTTGTCCCCTGTTCGTCCCCCTCGTGGAAGAGGGCTGGCTGGATCATCCGGTGACCCGCCTGACCGCCCAGGAATATCTGAAACCGATCCTGGCGGAACACGTGGACACCCTGGTTCTGGGCTGCACCCATTACCCGCTCCTCAAGTCCCTGCTCCAGGATGTCGTCGGAACCGCCATGAAGCTTGTGGATTCCGCCGAGGCCATGGCGGAGATCACCGCCCGGCTGCTGCAGAAAAAGGGGCTGGCCAATCCCCTCCGGATTCCCCCGGAGTATCGCTTCTGCGTCTCCGATGTCCCCTTCCGGTTTCAAACCATCGCCGAGCGCTTCCTGGGTCGGACCCTGAAGCACGTGGAGGTGGTGAAATTGCCCTTGCAATAAGCGGCTAAAGGAGGTAATCGCGATGGATATCAAAATCTTGGGGCCGGGATGCGCCCGGTGCGACCACGTGGAGAAACTGGTCGCGGAGGTTCTGGCGGCGGAGAAAATTCCCGCGACGATAGAGAAAATCAAAGACGTAAAGAGATTCGCCGCCTACGGCGTCTTCATCACCCCGGCCCTGATCGTCGATAACGAGGTAAAATGCGCCGGGAAGATCCCTACAAAAGACGAGGTCGTCAGATGGCTGAAAAAATGAGCGGTGGCGAATCGGCATTGAGGAGGGTGGCGAAAACGAATTTTTATGCTCGCAAAACGAGGCTTAGTGTCCATAGAATGAAGCTTGACGTTCCTACCGGCAAGCGAAGCTCAGTGTTCGTAATCGGTATGGCGCTTGTGCTGCTTTCCTGGTCGCTGTTTCCCGGCCGCGTCGCCGGCGACGAACCGGGGGCCTTCCCCCTATATGGTACCGGGGCGATTCAAGTCCGCCTTTACACCGACTATTTTTGCGGTCCCTGCCGCTCCATCGAGCCGGCGGCGGAGGCGCTGCTGCGGGACCTGGTGAAAAAGAAACGGATCTCCCTGACCCTGGTGGACGTCCCCCTTACCCGCAACAGCGTCCTTTACGCCCGCTACTTTCTCTACGCCCTGAAGGAACAAAACGAGTTGGAACATGCCCTGAAGGTCCGGAGCCTCCTCTTCGAGACGGCGGCGGCGAGGGAAAAATCGTTGCCGGAGCGAATCGAAACGGCCTTCAAGAACAAGGGGATAGCCTTTGCGAGCTTCGATCCCAAGGCCTTGTTTGCCCGTTACAACGAGCTGATCAAGGAAGACAGCGTCCATTCCACGCCCACGTGCGTAATCGTAAAGGCGGGGAAGAAAGAGACCTTCATCGGCACGGATGAGGTCATCAAGGCCCTGAAGAAGCTGCCGTGACCGCCGGGGCGAAGATCCGCGGTAGTGTCAACGTCATCCTGCCGCTGCTCGGCATGGGGCTGATGATCTTCTACTCCCTCTGCGACACCTCCTGCCGCTACCTGAAGGGCGACCTGCTGGGCATGGAGCTTCAGGACGTCGGGATCATCTTCATGGGCCTCCTGCTGGCGCTCAATCTCCCCCTTCCGAACCGCTGTGGAAACATGGGTGAATATCTGCGCACGGCCCTTATCTCCGGCGCCCTGGGGGGCGAGGTGCTGCTGGTTCGCTTCCAGATCGTCAACGATACTTACTGCCCCCTGTGCCTGGCCTTCGGGGCGTGCGTCGTCGCCCTCTTCGCCGTCAATTTCGCCGTCATGAGAAAGCCCTTGGCCCTGGGGGCCTTTCTGGCGGGGTTGGGCGTCTTCAGTCTCTTCTTCTCCGGCTCGGTTCTCCCCCTCTACTGAAAAAATCCGCCCCCAGGGGATGGCTGGACAGATTTCCCAATATTATTGAATCGTTGCGCAACACCCATTTTTGTCATCCCCGTGCAGGCGGGAGGAAAGCATTTCTTCCGGTTCTGGATCGGGAGGGCAAATCATTCCCGGCACCGGGGAAGCAAAACCATATGCAGGCATTGGATGCCGGATCGAGATCGGTATTACGAATCGCACTCGTTGAGATTCCGTCCCTTTGTATGCGCCGGTGCTCCTTGACAAGCCTGGTATTACTTAGTAATATAAAAAGAAAGTGCCGGGAGGGCGGCCGATGAAGAAAAAGGAAGCCATTATCACCTTCAAGGTCAACGAGGACCTCCGGGAGGTGATCAGCAACATCCCCAACCGCTCGGAGTTTATCCGGGCGGCGATCATGACGGCCCTCGACAATGTCTGTCCTCTCTGCAACGGTACGGGAATCCTGTCACCGAAACAGAAGGAACACTGGGAAGGTTTCGCGCAAAACCATGCCGTCAGGCGCTGTGAGGATTGCCATGAACTCATTATCGAATGTGCGAATTCCACCGGCAAGCCTGAATAGAAAACGGTCCGGAATTATCCTCGGACGTTTGCTTTGCTGCTGCCTGGCCGTCATCCTGGTGGCGGTCCCGGCGCCGCTCCTCCGGGGGCAGGACGGGGGCGCGGTAACAGGTCGGCCGGCGACCCCCGGACCGCCGTCGCGGCTCCCCGTCTTTGTCACCATCCTTCCCCAGGCCTATTTCGTCGAGCGGATCGGGGGCCGGCATGTGGATGTGTCGGTGCTGGTGGGGGCGGGACAGTCTCCCCACAGCTATGAACCTACGCCGCGGCAGATGGCCAGACTCAACGGGGCCCGGGCCTACTTCCGCATCGGCGTGCCGGTGGAAAGAGCCGTACTGGGCAAGATCGGGGCCTCCCACCGGAAGATCGAGATCGTCGCCACCCAGCAGGGCGTACCCTACCGCTATCCCGACGGGGAAGGGCATGACCACGGGGGCAGCGGCGGGACGCCGCGGGAGGCAAAGAAAAAAACCGGCGCCCCGGTTCATGAAGAGGGGCGATCCACAGGCCGGAGCGGGGATGCAGCCGGGAAACAGAGGGCATCCCCGCATCCCGCGGAGGGGCGGCAGGCGCCGGACCCGCACATCTGGCTGGACCCCCGGCTGGTCAAGATCCAGGCGCAGAACATCCATGACGCCCTCTGCCGCCTGGACCCGGACCACCGGCAGGAATACGGGGCAAATCTCCAGGCGTTCCAGGCGGATCTGGATCGGGTGGACGCCCGGATCGCCCGGGCGCTCGCCCCGCTCAAGGGGAAAAAGCTGTACGTCTATCACCCCGCGTTCGGATATTTCGCCGCCGCCTACGGCTTGATCCAGACGCCCGTGGAACGGGGCGGCCGGGAGCCGAGCGCCCGGCAGTTGGCGTCCCTCATCACCGCCGCACGCAGAGAAGGCGTCAAGGTAATCTTCGTTCAGGCCCAGTTTCCCGCCAAGAGCGCCGCCGCCGTCGCCCGGGCAATCGGGGGGGCCGTGGTGCCCATCGATCCCCTGGCCCGGGATTACCTGGACAATCTGAACCGCATCGCCACGGCGGTGGAACAAGGTCTTGGCCACTGAGTGCCATGGCCGGCGTGGGTACACAGAAAGATGAATAGCCAAACCGTTATTAAATTTAACGATGTCGATTTTTCCTACAACGGCGCCCCGGTGCTGGAAGGGGTGCGCTTCGCCGTTCCCGCCCGGACCTTCATCTCCATCGTCGGACCCAATGCCGGCGGTAAGACGACCCTGCTGAAACTGATGCTGGGCCTCCTCAAACCGGACCGGGGCCGCATCGAAATCTTCGGCCTGCCCCCGGTGAAGGCCCGTCCCCGCATCGGTTACATGCCCCAGCATGTCCAGTTCGATTCCCGCTTCCCGGTAAGCGTCCTGGATGTGGCCCTCATGGGCCGCCTCGGCACCGGCGCGGGTATCGGTCCCTACCGGAGAGCCGACCGGGAAGCGGCGCTGGAGGCCCTGCGACGCCTGGAGATGGAAGCCTTCCGGAGGCGCCCTTTCACCGACCTCTCGGGAGGGCAGCGCCAGCGTGTCCTCATCGCCCGGGCCCTGGCGGCGGAGCCGGAACTCCTGCTTCTGGACGAACCGACGGCCAACGTGGATATGGCAGTGGAAACGGAATTATTCGAACTCCTCCACGCCATGAGCGCCGACATCACCATCGTGGTGGTCAGTCACGATCTGGGCTTCGTTTCCCAGTACGTGGAGAGCGTCATCTGCGTCAACCGCCGGGTCATGGTCCATCCCACCGCCGCGGTGACCGGGGAGGTGATCAGCGCCCTCTACGGCGCCGACGTCCGCATGGTAAACCACCGCCACGGGCTGCAAATTGTAAAATAGTCGATTTTATTTGTGTTTTTTAAGTGCCGGACGGAATATGCAGGGGAAACTGTCCCCGGGGACAATTTTGCAAACGACCTTCCGCCGGCTATCGCGATTTGTGGTGAGATTCATAGATCCGTAACAAGCCGTTCACCCAGATTTTCAAAGCAAGATGAGCTTCTTTGCCGTCTGCAAGTTCCTTTTCCTGATGGGCGATGTAGGTATTTCTGAATTTCTTGATAGCATCGACAATTTCATCCGGGCGTCTTTCTCCCAGGAACGGATGCAGTACCTGGATCAGGAGGGGAA
>CAZNDG010000037.1:0-28335 GCA_964571695.1 uncultured Syntrophus sp. | reverse complement strand
ATTACCGGAACCAGTACGGGATTTCGGTCGCCACGTTCAACAGCAACGAGAGCGGAGGGGACATAGCGGCGGGGAACGTGGCGGGGTTGCCGGTGTTCACCGGGGCATCGAACGGGGAGGCGGTGAATTACCGGTTGACGGCGGCATCGGCGGGAATTGATTCGGGGACGGCGGGAATCAAGAACGTGATCGCGTCGGATTACCTGGGGGTGCCGTGGGTGACGCCGGACATGGGGGTGTTCGAGTACCGGTCGGCGCGTGTGTTCATGGGTGGTGGAAACACGGGATTCGGTTGGGGTGCGGCCGGATGGTGAAAACGGCGGTCGATACACGGATACACGATGAGATAGCGGCGGACATGATGCGGTTCGAGTACGATCCGTACCGCTGGGTGATGTACACGTATCCGTGGGGAGAGCCGGGCGGTCCGTTGGAGCGGGAGGATGGTCCGGATACGTGGCAGAAGCGCTTCTTGGATTTGTTGGGGGAAAAGTCGCGGGAGGGCCGTGAGCAGGGCAAGCCGGTGCAGATCGCGGTAAAGAGCGGTCACGGCGTGGGGAAGAGCGCGACGGTGTCGTGGGTGATTCAGTGGTTCATGAGCACGCGGCGGCATCCGCAGATCATTTGTACGGCGAACACCGAGAAGCAGTTGACGACGAAGACGTGGCGCGAGGTGGCGAAGTGGCACAACATGGCGATCAATCACGATTGGTTCAATTGGGCGGCCACCAAGTTTGCCAGCGTGGATCATCCGGAGACGTGGTTCGCGAGCGCGATTCCGTGGAGTGAGCGGAACAGCGAGGCGTTTGCCGGGGCGCACGATGAAAACGTGCTGGTTTTGTTCGACGAAGCTTCGGCGGTTCCGGACATTATTTGGCAAGTGGCGTCGGGGGCGATGACGACGCCGGGGGCGGTGTGGTTGGTGTTTGGGAATCCGACGCGGAACACGGGGATGTTCCGGGAGTGTTGGGGGAAGCACCGTCACCGTTGGGCGGGTTTCACGGTGGACAGCCGGGAGGCGAAGAAGGCGAACCGTGAGTGGTGCGATCAGCTGATCGAGGATTATGGGCTGGATTCGGATTATGTGCGGGTGCGGGTGTTGGGAGAGTTTCCCCGGGCGGCGGTGGATCAGTTCATTCCGCTGGACCTGGTGGAGGCGGCGATGGAGAGGCAGGTGGCGCCGCGGGAGGTATCCGGTTTTCCGGTTATTCTGGGCGTGGATGTGGCTTATATGGGGGATGACCAGAGTGTGATTTGCGTGCGGCAGGGGCGCAAGGTGCACGAGTTGCGGAAATACCGGGAGGTGAACGGCATCGATTTGGCGGGGTTGGTGTGCCGGGCGCAGGATGAATGGAATGCGGACGCGGTGTTTGTGGACGAGGCGGGCGTGGGGGTGAGTTGTTGCGATCAGTTGGATGCCTTGCAGAGGCCGATCATCCGGGTGAACGCGGGGCGTTCGGCGTCGGACAAGCAGCACTGGGCGAATCTGCGGGCGGAGATGTGGGGGAACACGCGGGCGTGGCTGGAGACGGGTTGCCTGCCGCGGGACGAGGAGTTGCGGGACGACCTGATCGGGCCGGTGTACGGGTACACGAGCGCGAACGCCATCCAGTTGGAGCGCAAGAAGGACATGAAGTCGCGGGGTCTGGCGAGTCCGGACTGCGCCGACGCGCTGGCGTTGACGTTTGCGTATCCGGTGGGTCCGAAGATACCGAGGAACGATTACTACGATTACTTTCACGAGCACGATGACCGGCGGTCCTTGGGGGGATTCGATCCGGTGACGGGGTATTGAGGGGCGAGGGGGACGCATGGTATCGGTGGTAGTGGAGAACGAGCAGCCTGACTACATTGCCAAGCCCATCCACGGCGAGTTTATCACCAAGCAGCGGCGCGAGAAAAAACTGAAGCGGCGCGAGTGGGATCTCGTGGCCAATATCGGCCGGGCAAATCTCGCCGTGGACCTGGAGGAGGATGAACTCACCCGCATCGGCGAGACGGTGTGGCGCGAGTACGACATCGACCGGAAGAGCCGGGAGGAATGGGAGAGGCAGGCGGAGGAGGCGCGGAAGTTGTTCAAGTTGATCGCGCCCGCCAAGACGTTTCCCTGGCCGAACGCGTCCAACGTGATTTATCCGATGGTGGCGCAGGCGGCGCTCAATTTCCATTCCCGGGCCTATCCCAACCTTATCAAGGACCGGCAGGTGGTCAAGGGCAAGGTGACGGGGGCGGATGTGCGGGGCGAGAAGTCCGCGCGGGCGCAACGCTGCGGGGAGGCGATGTCCTATTACATCCTGGAGAAGATGGACAGTTGGGAGAGCGAGATGGATGTGCTCTTGCTCGACTACGCCATCGTGGGGACGGCCTTCAAGAAGACGTGGTTCGACCCGCGCCGCAACCGGGTGGTGAGTGATTGGGTGAAGGCGGAAGACCTGGTGGTGCATTACGCCTGCCGGGATTTGGAACGGGCGCCGCGGATCACGCATAAGTACGAGTTGTTTTTCAACGAGATCGTGGAGAACGTGCGGTCGGGGGCGTTTTCGGATGTGGAGTTGGGGGAACCGTCGGGCGGGGGGGAGAGTGACCCGGGCGACGAGAACCGGCCGTACACCCTTCTGGAGCAACACCGCTGGTTGGACTTGGATGGGGACGGGTACGAGGAGCCGTACATCGTCACCATCGAGGAGGAAACGCACACGGTGTTGCGGATCAAGGCGCGGTACGACGAGGACGGCATCGAGATGAGGGAGAAGGGCCGTCTGGTGCGTATCGTGCCCAACGAATATTTCACGTGGTTTCCCTTCATTCCGTGCGATTCGGTGTACGCCGTGGGGTACGGGCTGCTCTTGGGGCATCCCAACCGGACGATCAACGCGCTGATCAACCAAGTGATCGACGCGGGATCGCTGCAGAACGCCGGAGGCGGTTTTTTCAAGGCCGGGGCGGTGGATTTCGACGGCGGGCGGCGGCGGCAGATCGAGTTCAAGTTGGGCGAGTACAAGCCGTTGCAGTTCGCGGGAGACGACATCAACAAGGTGTTGTGGGAGCGGCGTTCGCAAGGCCCCGCGCCGGTGTTGTTCAACGCTCTGGAGTTGATGATCGGTTCGTCCGAGAAGTTGGCGAACATCACGGAAGTGCTGATGGGGGCGTCGCCGGGGGCGAACGCGAGTCCGACGACGACGGTGGCCCTGATCGAGCAGGGGCTCCAGCAGTTCAGCGCGATTTACGCCCGTCTGCACCGCGCGCTGAAGTCGGAGTTCGCCAAGATCAGGCGCTTGATCGTAAGGAACCAGCAGGATTTCACGAAGTTCGAGCGGGCCAACGGGTTTTACGAGGACATCATTCCGGGCGATTTGGATGATGACGGGATGGTTGACGTGATTCCGGTCAGCGATCCGCAGAGCGTAACCAACGTCCAGAAGATGATGAAGGCGGAGTTGGGCGTGAAGTTGCTGCGGATGGGTCTCAACGACAACGAATTGTTGCGCGTGTACCTGGAGGCGGCCAATTTCGAGAACATCGACAAGATTCTGCCGCCGGCGGACGCGCCGCCGCCCATCGATCCGAAGGTGGAGCTCGAGAAGGCAAGCCTCGAGTTGGAGAACCGCCGGGTGACGATGGAGGAGCACCGCATGGCGATGGACATGGCGGAGAGCAAGGCCAAGATTTTGGAGGCCCGGGCGCGGGCCTTGAAGTCGGTGGCGGACGCGGAGGCGGCGGAAGCGGGTCCGCAGCTCGACCAGTATAGGGACGAGTTGTTGCAGACGCAGAAGATCATGGATTTGCTCAACCAGATCGAGGAGGCGAAGGCGAATGTTGGCAATCAAGCCGGACCTGTTGCCGGAGCATTGGGAGGCGTGGCTGGCGAGTCCAGTGACGCGGGAGTACCTGGCGGTTTTGCGGGAGCAGGTCAACCGGCGGCGGGAGTCGCTGGGCCGGGGGGACAGCCTGGACCCGGACCGGTCTGACCGGACGCTGGCGCTGACGGCGCGGGCGGTGGGGTACATCGAGGGGCTGGAGGCGGCGATGGGGATCGGTTTGGAGAGGGCGGTAAAGGAAGAGAACGGGTAGGCAAAAATAATAAGACCGGGAACATGTAAGGAATACTTACAAGTCAGTTGTCAAAAAATACTTGACATCTGCATACCATAACCAGACAGGCAGAAAGGCAGAAAACCATGTATCTCAAAGTTCGTGATGCGGATGGATTGAGTTGGCATTTGTATGGCGGGATTGATCGGATTCATTATGGGACGAAATGGGAAAAGCAGGTTTTTTACCAGGCCGATGGGGTTTGTTCGGAAAAAGTGCCCGCGCAAATCCATTTTTTCAGGATGGTGACATCCTGCGGGATCATACCCATTTCCGATCCCGATGTTTTCCATTACAACGCCACCCTGGAATCGGATAGGAATTTTGTTCATTGGGCGATAGTCCGTATGCAGGATGATGCGGAAAAAATGTTTGTGTTTGATCAGGAAGCCTACATCTTGAACGATGCGGGCAAGACCATTGAAAGAATCGCATAAGGAGACGGGGACATGAGATTTATTCCGCTCGGGCATCGCGTGTTGGTGAAGCCCGAAAAAGTCGAGGAGAAGACCCGGGGGGGGCTGTTCGTGCCGGAGCACACGCTGGAGCGCAAGCAGGCGGAGCACATTTACGGCACGGTGGTGGACGTGGGGCAGACGGCCTGGAAGGCGTTTGACGACGGCAACCCGTGGGCGGCGGTGGGAGACGAGGTGGTGTTCGCCAAGTACGGCGGATTCCTGCTCAAAGACGAGGACGGGAACGAGTTCCGGATCCTGAACGACGAGGATCTGGTCGCCAAGATCGAGAGGTGAGAGATGGGGGGAGAAGCGGTGTATAACGCGGGAACGCCGGCGGTGAACCCGGAGAAGGAGACCGGGGAGCCGACGGTGCGGGAATTGGCCTTGCAATGGGGCTGGGTGCCCAAGGAGGACTACAAGGGCGACCCGGAAAAATTCGTGGACTACGCCGAGTTTGTGCAGGCCGAGCGGGAAGTGACGAAGAGCCTGAAGAAGCACATCTCGACGCAGGAGCGCAAGATCGACACGCTCAACAAGGCGATCAAGGAACTCAAGGGCCATTACGAGCAGTCCACGAAGGAGCAGCAAAAGGACATTTTGAAACAACTGGAGGCGCAGTGGCACGAGGCGGTGGAGGAGGGGGACACCACCTGGGCCAAGGAATTGCAGGACCGGTTGTTTGAATTGAAATCGGGGGGGAAGAAAACCGAAGCCGCGCCCTCGCAGGACGAGGAGGACCGCGCCATCTTCCAGGAATGGCAATCGGACAATCCCTGGTTCGGCCAGGACGAGGACAAGACGATTTACGCCGAGGGATTGTTCGCCACGTTTCAGAAGAACGGGCAGTACACGAAGCCCCTGGACGAAATCCTGGAGGTCATTTCCGAGAAGGTGGCGAAGAAGTTCGACGGTAAAAATGCGAAGGGCGGGGATGAGAACGACAGCAACGCTTCCACGAAATTGAACGCCGACGTGGGGACGGGGCGGCCGTCCGGTTCGGGCCGCAAGAGCCGGTTCACCTACAACGACCTGACGGAGCGGCAGAAGAAAATTTGCCGGGACTACGTCAAGGACAAGACGTTCAACAACAACCAGGAATACGTGGATTCGTTGGTGGAAGCGGGGGTGTTGTCATGATCGAGACGAAGATGACGAGTTTGGCGCAGACGCCGGAGGAACCCAAGAAGCGCAAGCCGGTGAGCGAGGCGGCGGCGGAGCCCGTGCAGGGGGAATCCGCGCCGGACGTGAAATCGCTGCGGGCCGAGGTGGAGCGCCTCAAGAAGATCATCGAGTACGGGAAGGTGGAGGAAAAGGAAGCCAGCCCGTACAGCCGGGTGCAACTCGGCGAGGCCGAGGAGGTAAGCCTGGTGGAGGAGCGCCGCCAGGCGCTCAAGCGGGAAGACGTGGACCGGGTGCGGGAGATCGACGGGAGCCTGGACCGCTTGCGCGGCCGGGCGGTGAAACCCGTGAAGGGCGAACGTCCCCACCGGACGCCCATCGCCACCCGCGACCCGTTGAAGTTCGCGACGCGGCCGGGCTACCGGCGGCGGGTGGTGAACGACATCCGGGACGGGGCGCGCATCCAGATGTTCCTGGACGCCGGGTGGCGGATGGTGGAGGGGGACGTGACCACGGCGGCGGACGGGGAAGCGGGGCGGCCGTCGCAGGTGGGCGCCGCAGTGCGGCGCTCGGTGGGCGCGGGGGTGCAGGCGTACCTCATGGAAATCCCCGAGGAGTTGTACGAGCAGGACCAGCGGAAGAAGTGGGACAAATTGGACGCCCAGGAGAAGGGCATGATCGACGAATCGGCCAGCCAGGTGGAGGGCCGGTACGGGGGGATCACGATCAATCGGTAGCGGTGAAATTACATTCAGTGAAATGTAATTTCGGATGAAGGAGCAATCAATCATGGCAAATGTGGATCGAGTGAATGGATTCCGTCCGGTGGGCACCCTGTCGGGGACGCCCTGGACGGCGCAACTTATGCGGTGCCATCACGCCGCGGGGACGGGTTTGAATCTGAATGTCGGGGACTTGGTGACTTTGTCGGGCACGTCGGACACGACCGGAGTTCCTGGAGTGGTGATCGCCACGGCGGGAGACACCTATGCCATCGTGGGGGTGGTGGTGGGCATCGAACCGTCTTCCATCGAGAACCTGAATAAAAACTACATGCCCGGGGCGACTAGCGGTTACGTGCTGGTCTGCGTCGATCCGAACGTCATCCTGGAAGCCCAGGCGGACGAAGCGGTGGCCGTGGCCAGCGTGGGATTGAACGCCAACATGGTGCAGACCACGGCGCAGGCGTCTTGCCTGGGGACTTCCGGCCAGGAAGTGGATGGCACGGTGGGGGCCAACGCCACGTACCAGCTGAAGATCATCGGGTTCCCGCAGCGGCCGGATAACACCCCGGCGGCGGCGGACAACAAGGTGCTCGTCACCATCAACAATCACGTGTTCAAGGGCGGCACGGGCACGGTGGGAATCTAACCTGAACGGGGGTTGGGCGGTCCGGGGGGGTCGCCCAGGGGGTAAAAAATCATGGGAGTTATCACGAGAGGGAATTTTGCCCTGGACCTGTGGCCGGGAATCAACAAGCACTTCGGGGATGAGTATAAGCAGCATCCCATCGAGTACACCCGGATCTTCGAGACGGAGACCACGGACCAGGCGTTCGTGCGGGACGTGGGGGTGACGGGCTTCGGGCTGGCGGCGCAGTTGGGCGAGGGCGAGGGGGTGCGGTACGACAGCGCCCAGCAGGGCTATGTCAAGGACTACACCATCATCGACTACGGTCTGGGCTTCATCATCACCCGCAACATGGTGGATGACGACCAGTACCGGCGTCCGGCCAAGAACCGGGCGCGGGCATTGGCGTTCAGCATGCGCCAGACCAAGGAGATCCTCGGGGCCAACGTCCTCAACCGGGCCTTCGACAGCAACTACACGGGCGCGGACGGCATCGAATTGTGCGCCACCAACCACCCCAACGCGGGCGGGGCGGGAGGCACCTACTCCAACGAGCCGGCCAACGCCATGGACTTGAGCAACGACGCGCTGGAGCAGGTGTGGATCGACCTGGCGGCCTGGGAGAACGACCGGGGGTTGAAGATCGCCGTGCAGCCGCGGCGGCTCATTATTCCGCCGGCGTTGAAGTTCGAGGCCGACCGGATCCTGAAGACGGTGCAGGAGCCGGGCACCGCCAACAACGACATCAACGCGGTGCGGGAGGCGGGAGTGATTCCGGAGGGGGCGTTCGTCAACCATTACCTGACGGATTCCGACGCCTGGTTCATCATCACCAATGTGCCGAACGGCCTGAAGTACATCGAGCGCATGGCCGACACGTTCAGCACGGACAACGATTTCGACACGGATAACGCCAAGTTCAAGGCGGTCTTCCGTTGCGCGTTCGGCTGGACGGATCCGAAGGGCATCTTCGGATCGCCCGGGGCGTAAGGATATTAGCTGGGGGCGGGGCTTTATGCCCCGTCCCTGCCTTCTTGAAAGGTGGCTAGATCATGGGTTACACGAACTTTCCGAATGGACTCACCAGTCTCGGCATTCCCCTGCCGGGATCCATGCCCGCCATCGCGGGGAAATGGTTTTTCGTCAATCCGTCCAAGGGATCGGATGGCAACAAGGGGACATCACTACAGCATCCCGTAAAAACGTTGAGCAAGGCGTATTCCCTGTGCACCAGCGGGGCGGGCGATGGCATCTGCATCGTGAGCACGGACACGGGAGCCTCGTCCTCCACAACGGTCTATGAAAGCGCCGTCATTGACTGGAGTAAATGCGGAATCACGGTATGGGGGATGGCCGCGCCCGTCGCTTTCGGAATCCGGGCGCGCGTGGCGAACGCGAGCGCGTCCACGGCACTGGCGTACATCGTGGATGTGCAGGGTCACAACAATGCCTTCTACAACGTGCAGTTCGCCAATTGGGGAACCGGCGACACGGCCCTGTCGGCCGTGAAGGTTTCCGGAAACCGAAATTATTTCGGGAATTGCTATCTGGTATGCCACGGGGCCGTGACGAAGGCAATCCGCGACTTATGGTTGACCGGATCAAACAACACGTTTGTGGATTGCGCGTTCGGAACGAACACCACGGCGGTCAGCGGGGCGGCGGCGTGCAACATCCTCATCAATGGAGATGGGGAAAATACGTGCGCCGAGGATTATTTTCTGCGTTGCCGCACGTACATGTATTCCTCGGCCAACACGCTGGCTCCCATCCGTTCGGCGGCCGCGACGTCGGCGGTGGGCACCATCATGTTCCAGGATTGCATCTTTTCCGCGGTGCCGGGAAGCACCGAACCGGCGGCGGTCGTGGCGGGGACGGAGTTCACCAATACCAATGGAATCATATTCCTGTGCGGATGCCATTCCATGAACATTTCCGATATTTCCGCCTGGACGGCGCGTTGCTTTGTCAGCGGCTACGCCACGGCGGCGGGAGCGGGCGGCATCGGAACCGTCACCACCTAAATCGGGTTGAGGGCGCGGGGCGGCCCGGGAGACCGGGTTGCCCCGCCGTATCCGGGGAGAATCATGAGACGAATCGCGTTGTATTCATTCCTGGTGTTGTGCCTGCCGGTGTGGGCGATGGCGGCGTCCGATCCATTCAACTCGTTTGCGTGGGAGCGTTTGCCGGCCTACAACGCTTCCCAGGTGGTTATCGGTCCAGCCACCACCACGCATGGCATCCACCAACCACTCACGGCGGCCACGTCCTATGTCACATTGCCGTTGACTATCCCGGATGAAACCGCCTATGCCGAGGTCAGCATCCGCAGCGGGACATCCACCGCTTATATCGCGTCGGCCTCGTCTATCGCCGGGGGAACCATGGGCATCCGGGTCGAGGCGGGATTATTCACGCGTAAGGACGACGCGGATTTCTACGTGAACCATCATCATGACTTGGGATCCATGCCGTCTTATTTCGTGCCCTACATGGACACGACCAGCATCACGTACAAGGCGGCCTACGGCGACCTGGCAACCCTATTCGACGATTACGGAAACTATTATCTACCCAACCGCGCCGGGTTCCTGGTGCTGCGGATTTTCGCGCCGGACGCCGCCCTGGAGAAAACCATCAACGACACGGGGTTGACCATCACCGTGCGCTTCGCGCGGGACGGGCGGTAGCCATGGGCTACGTATCCGGCGATCCGTGGGCCATCTGCCAGCGTTGCGGTTTCAAGGTGCGTCTGAGCACCATCCGCAAGGAGTGGACGGGCTTGCGCGTCTGCCCGAAGTGCTGGGATCCGCGGCATCCGCAACTCGATGTGCGGGCAGTGGAGGAACGGATTGCGCGGCCGGACGCCTTGCCCGAGCCGCCCGACGTGTTCATCAGCCCGGGGGATCATTCCCCGGATGATCTATGAGGTGAGGCATGGCGTATTCCGGTTCGGCGGATTTCACCCTCAACCGCGACGCGATCATCCGCAAGGCCCTCAACAAGATCGGGGTGCTGGCCAAGGGCGAGACGCCCGACGCCGAGGACATCTTCGACGGGGCGCAATCGCTCAACCTGATGCTCAAGGCGTGGCAGAACGAGGGCATGGGCCTGTGGCTCAATCAGCAGGTGACCCTCTACCTGCAAAAAGACCAGCAGTCCTATCTGCTGGGGCCGGGCGGGGCGCATTGCACGGCGTCGCCGGTGGAGACCACGGTCCACGCCTCGTATCCGGCGTCGGAGGACGCGGATTATCTCTACGTGACTTCCACCAGCGGGATTGCCCATGGGGATTACGTGGGGATCGAGTTGGACGATGGGACGCTGCAATGGGATATGGCGTACATGCCCGCCAATGACCGGGACGGGGTATGCGAGTCCCAGGCACGGGTTTTTGCGGGTTCATTGGTGATCAACGGGGATTTGACCACCGGTGGCGTGGCGCGATGCGGGCAACCCCGGTTGATCACCGTCTATTCGGCCAATGACAACCGGGGGCAGATCTTCACCATCACCGGAACGGATTATACCGGGGCGGCGTTGACGGACACCATCACCGGACCCAACGCGGGCGAGACGGTGAGCGGGACGAAATATTTCGGCACCGTCACCGCCGTATCCACCAACGCCGGGTGTTCGGGTTTCGTGGAGGTCGGCGTTGGGGATGTGAATATTGTGCTGGCGGCGATCATCCTGCCGATTGCGGGGACGTTGGACGATGACGCGGCGGCCGGCAACGCGGTGTTTTCCTATACGGACAAGATCCGCCGGCCGTTGGACATTATCGAGGCGCGATACTGTACCAGCGAGAATCACGAGCGGCCGCTCACCCCGATGGACGCGGCCGCCTATAAATGGTTGACGATCAAATCCACCAGCGGCCAGGCCTTGCAGTACTACTACGATCCGCAATTGACCAACAGCGTGTTGTACGTGTGGCCGGTGTGCGACGACGTGAGCGCGCGGATCAAGATGACCGTCAAAACACCCGTGGATGACCTGGACCAGATCACCGATAACGCGCAATTCCCCGTGGAATGGTTGGAGGCGATCATCTACAACCTGGCCCTGCGGCTCGCGCCCGAGTATGGGGTGGTGCCGATGCCGGAGGTGAAGGAAATGGCCATTGTTTCCAAGGCGGCGGCGGTGGGATTCGACCGGGGGACGCTGCCGGTGCAGTTCATTCCGGCCGTGGAGTGGTAGGGTATGCGTCAGATTCCCTTTTTGTCGGGGCATTCCGAAGGTGTATCCAAAAACGCCAACGCGCAGCAGTTGGTGAACCTCTACTACGAGCCGGACCGGGTCGGCGGGCGCGGGGCGCACATCGGGTATCCGGGGCTGAAGCGCGTGGCGGACATCCCGGACGGGGTGAACCTGTCCGGCCAGTCCACCACCACGGAAGTGCGCGGCCTGCACGTGATGGGGGATTATCTCTACACCGTGTGCGGCAACTACGCCGTGCGCTTCGATTCCAGTTTAACCAAGACCGTCATCAGCACCGCCATCCTGTCCACGAGTTCCGGGCCGGTCACCATGGCCGACAACGGGCGTCAACTCATGATCGCCGACGGGCTGGATAAGTTGGCCCATGTGTACGACGCGGAAGCGGGGACGTGGACGCGGATCAACGAGGACGATTACTCGTTTCTGGGCGGATTGGACATCGCCTACCAGGACGGGTATTTCATCTCGGCGGCCGTGGATGACGACAAATTCTATATCTCATCCTTCAACGGGGAAAACGAGAGCGATGCGTTGGAACCTTGGGATCCGTTGCAGTTGTACGTGGCGAACGCCAAGCCGGGGCATATCGTCCGGCTGATTTCGGATCACCGGGAACTGTGGGTTTTCAAGCAGTATTCCACCGAGGTGTACTACAATTCCGGGGATTCCACCTTGACGTTCCGGCGGATGCCGCGCGGGAACCTGGAAGTGGGATGCGCGGCGCCGCACAGCGTGGTTCCCCTGGACAACACCCTCTATTGGTTGGCGGACGACCGCACCATCCGGCGGGCCAACGGCTTCACGCCGGAGATCATCAGTTCGCCGCAGATGGCCTATTGGCTCAACCGTTACAGCACGGTGAGCGACGCCTCGGCCTTCACCTACACGGAGGCGGGCAAGAAGTTTTATCAGATCACCTTCCCCACGGCCAACGAGACCTGGTGCTACGAGGTCTCGACCAGCCTTTGGTCAAAGCGGGCCAGTTACAAGGACAGTTTCTCCACGGACACGGACGACGGGCGGCACCGGGCGAATTGTTACGCCTTCTTCAACGGAAAGCACTATGCCGGGGATTACAGCAATGGCCGCCTCTACGAGATGGACCGGGAGACCTACACGGACAACCTGCACCGCATCCGGCGGGTGGCGGTGGGGATACCGATTCTCAACAACCGGGTGAACTTTCTGCTCGATTCGCTGGAGATCGAGTTCGAGGCGGGCGTGGGCCTGACCCCAGTATCGGACGCCGACGCGGACGGCGTATGCCTGTCGCAAAAACCGGGAAGCGGCGGGGCGCAAAACCTGACGATCAACGGGCCGCTGGCCTCCAGTGGCGTGGCGGACCTGGGGACGGCGCGGCACGTCACGATCACGTCCACGGCCAACGATTCGGGGAGGACATTCACCGTTACGGGCACGGACGAATACGGCGTGGCGGCCACGGAAACGATCACGGGGCCGAATACGACTACGGTGGAGGGCGCGGTGAAGTTCGCCACCGTGACGCAGGTATCCATCGACGACAACAGCGCCGGGAATCTCACCGTGGGGACGGCCAGCAGCGTGATGCCGGGGGAGGATCCGCAGGCCATGTTGCAGTTCAGCAAGGACGGCGGACACACGTGGTCGTATGAACTTTGGAAGTCCATCGGCAAGATCGGGGAATATTCCCGCCGGGTGAAATGGAACCGGCTGGGAGTGTCGCGGGAACGCACGTTTAGGGTGGTGATCACCGATCCCATCAAGGTGGTGATTTTGGCGGCGTATTTCAACGGCCGGCCGGGGGTGGCGTGATGACGGTTTATATCCGGGAGATGCCCAAGGACGAGATCATTGATTCATCCGGGCGGTTGTCGCGGGCTTGGGAAATGTGGTTCAACGACCTGCGGCTGGACGTGCTGCCCAAGGTGAGCGAGGCGGTAAGCGGGAACCTGGCGGTGGTGGAGAGTGACGGCCGCATCCGGGACGGGGGCGTGCCGCCCAGCGTGTTCGCCGGGGCCGTGCACGACCATACGGAAACCAGCCAGGGCGGGGTGATTCCAGCGGCCTCGTGGACCCAGACGGAAGCGCAGAGCGCGGCGGCCGACATTACGCGTCCCACGGCATCCGTTACCTACAGTCAAACCTGGTTCAGCGGCCAGTTTGGGACCTTGACGGATGAATTGAACGCCCTGGTGGCGGTGGTGAACGGGCTGATCGCCAAGTTAAAGGCGGCGGGGGTGATGGCGGATGAGTGAAGTGGTGATCCGGCGGGCGGGAGTGGACGACCTGCCCGCATTGTTGAGTATGGCGATGCGGATGTACCAGACCCAGGACATCCGCCGCCAAGGATTGCACTTTCACACGCACAGCGCGGAATCCTACCTGACGCATCTGGTGTCCAGTGAATTTGCCATCCTGCTGATGGCGGTGAAAGACGGGCGGCCGGTGGGGATGATCGCCGGGGTGATTTCCCCGTGGATGGGGGAAATGTCCCAATTGATGCTCTACCACGTACTGTGGTGGGTGGAGCCGGAACACGCGGGGGAATGGATCGGGGGAAAGTTGGTCCGGGAGTTCGAGGAAGCGGGACGGAAAAAAGGCGTGGCGTTCGTGGTGATGGGGACGCGCGATTTCGACGGGGAGACCGCCATGATCCGGTGGTACCGGCGTCTCGGATACAGCCACCTGCAACACCACTTCATGAAAAAGGTTGACGAATCATGACCGAGGCCGTTGGTGAAATTTTTGGGATGGGTGAGAAGGACAAGGGCTACAACCGGGCGATGGACACCATTTGGGGCCAGTACCTGCAGACCCGGGAAGACCTGGCGCCTTGGCGGGAGGCGGGCACCCGCGCCATGGGAGAATTGGAACGGCGGGTATTCGCGGGGCCGGGGGATTACACCAAGAGTCCCGGATACGACTTCCGTTTCAAGGAAGGGCAACGCGCCCTGAACGCCAACTACGCTTCGCAGGGGGCCTTGGGCAGCGGGGCGCATCAGAAGGCCTTGATGCAGTACGGGCAGGACATTGCCACCAACGACTACCAGAACTTCCTCAACCGTTACTACCAATCCCTGCAACCTTTGCAGACCCTGTCGGGCATGGGGCAAAACGCCGTGGTGCAGGGCGGGCAGTTCGGGGCGCGGGCCGCAGAGGGCGTGGCCGGCCTGCAGGTGGACAAGGCCGCGGCACGAGCCAGCAGTTACGGCAATTTGGCGAATTATGCCGGGGAGGCGCTGGGGGGCATTGTCGGATCGATTTTTTAAGGGGTGAAGCCCATGGCTGAATTATCGTTTTTGCGGGGATACCGGGAACAGAAGTTGTTCAACGAGGAACTGGCGAACGCCAAGTTGCGCCGGAGACTGAGCGAGTTGGCGGTGGAGCACGAGCCGGAGGACCGGCAATTCCAACTGGCGTCCCGGGCGCAGACCAAGAAGGAATGGGGGTACAAGAACCAGGCGGAAGAATACGCCCGGATCAACAACTATACCACCTTCGCCCTGAACCAGCTGGGGATGGCGAACAATGCCCAGGAATACAACACCGTCATCGCCAAAATGCAACGGGACCAGGGATTGCCGGACAAATACGCCATGCCCTTCGTGATGGACCCCAACCTGCAAGGCGCGCAGTTCGAGGCGGCCCGCAAGGAAAAACTGACCCGGTTGCAAAGCATCCAGGCCGATGCGCAAAAACAGATGAAGGAATTTGAGCACGACCTGTCGATGCAGGAGATCGAGGCCCGCAACAAGGGGCAGATGGCTCTGGAGGAAGCTCGTACCCGGGGAAATCTGGAAGAGTTGCGCCTGGAAAAAGAGTTGGGTAGTTCGCGTTTCCGGGGACCGGAATACGCGCCGAGCGAACTGGGGAAGATGATTCAAGAACGAAGCCGGTATGAGCCCAATTCTCCGGAATGGAATCAATACCAGAGGGTGATCGACAGCGTGGCGTCCGGCCTGCGGGATTATTCCACGCCCACCATCAAGGACCGCCTGGATGTGCGGGAAGCCGCCACGAACGATTATTACGCGCGGTATGGGGAAGTCAATTCGTTGGGGCAGACCACCGGGGTGAAGGCGGGTTCCCCTCCCTTGCAGGAACACATCCAAAAATTTGAAAGGCAGTTTTACGGCCAAAAGGAAGGTGGGCCAGAGGAAGGCGGGCCAGAGGAAGGCGGCGAGGACTTCGATATTTCCGGCATCACGGCAGATAACGTGCAGAAGGTGTATGACGCCACCCAAACGGATGAGGAACGCGCGGCTGTCGCCCAGGCATTGATCAATGCCGGGAAATTGGAAGAGGCGCAGGCCTTCCAGAAAATCGTCAAGAAGAACGAGAAGGCGACGGAGAAATCATCCAAAACAACCCCGAAAGCGGGAAGCGAACCGGAAGCCTCAAACCGGACCTCTTCGTACAGAAAAGAAGAAAAACCGCAGGAAACCAAGAGACTGCTCGATTTAGGCAAGCGGCCCGGAGTTGGCGGCCGGATGATGTAAGGTTGCTAGCGAATCCATAGGAACTATTTTATGCCGACCTTATCCGAACGCATTCAGGAAGCGATTGACGCGGCGAAGGAATACAACGCGCTGCCCTTGAGCGAGCGCATCCAGTTGCAGATCGACGCGAAAATCAAGGAACGCAACCTTGCGGAAGAAGATATAACCACCCGGGCCTTGAAACGGGGGGGATACCAACTCGGGTCCATGGCGAGCGGCGCGGTGGGTATCGTCGGATCCCTGGCTGGAAAATTAGGTGTCCCGGAAGAAATCGCGGGACCCGTGCGGGATTGGGGTTTCGAGACCTACGAATCAATGGGACGCCAGGCCGAACTGCATCCGGCGGAAACCAAGACCTCGTGGGGATTGCTGGTGCATCCGGTTGATGCGGCTTGGTGGACGTGGGAATCCATGGCCGAAACCGCCCCCTATATGGCCGCAAATTTTGGGGCGGGGATTCTGGGGAAAATCACCGGCAGCAAGATCGCCACGGGCGCGATCGGAAAGGTGCTCGAATACCTGACCGGCAGAAAACTGGCACTGGGTACCCTGGAGCGCCTGGGATCGCGGGTTGGCATGGTCTCCACCACGGGAGCCCTGGAAGGCGGCGGGATGTGGGGGGAGGGCAAACAGGCTGGGTTTGACAACCCCGTGACCGCCATTGCCTTCGGCACCGCCAATGGCTTCATTGAGTTGGCGGACGGCATGACCAATGTCTTCGACCGGATGCTGGGAATCAGCAAGGGGAAGATCTACCGGGCCTCAATCGGCCGCATGAAGCAAGCCGTGGGCGCCGGCAAGCCAATTTCAGCCGGTGACGCCAGAGTGATCAAACGGTTGGCGCATGAGTTGTACACCACGGCCCCGCAGGAAGCCTTGCAGGAAGCCGCCCAGGAAATCTCCAACCTGGCCAACATCGCCATCAACGACCCCACGTTCGAATGGTTCACCCAGGACAACCTGACGCGCCTGGTTGACGTGGCCGCCCGGGGCGGCGCGGCGGGCGGGGGCATGGGTATGGCATCCGTACCCGCCCAGGGACGGTACGGACTCATCCAAGAGAAGATCGAAAACCTGGCCCCGGATCAATTAGTTCCCACCATCCAACAGCAAGCTCAATTGCTGGCGGAGGAGCCGGAAAACAAGGACCAGCAGGAGATCGTGAACCGGCTGTTGCACCGCCAGTTGGGGGAGACCCAGCCGGACTATCAGACGTTATTGCAGGCGTTCCGGAAGGAAAAGGATCCCGAGAAGAAGAAGATGCTCGGCCTCCAGGCCGAGATTGCCATGCAAGCGGAACTGGAGCGGATCAAGAACCTGCCCAAGGAGAAGGCGGAAGCCAAGCCGGGGACCGGGCCGGAACCGCAATCCGTCCAGCCGGAAGTGGAACAACCGGATACCGAGCCGGAAAAGAAATACACCATCCTCAAGGAACCCGTGGAACAACCGGGCGTGGAAACTCCGGCGGCCGCCCAGGGGACGCCTTTGACCCAGGCGGACGTGGACGCCTACGAACGGATGCGCGGCGTCCGGGCGCAGGAAAGCGGGCGGCTGCGTTCGGCCATCGGGCGGGTGGAGGACGCAGAAACCCGTCTGTACCGGGAAGAAGTGCAAGCGGCCATTGAGGCAAGCCAAACACAATCACCCGAGGCCCTGGCGGCATCCAAGCAACGGGCGGATATCCGGCGGCAACGGATTGCGGAGTTGCGGGCGAAGCGGGAGAAGGCTATCGCCAGCGCCCGGTTGTCGCCTCTGGAAGAAGCGAAACGCCGGCAGGAATTGGCAGAATTGGAGGCGGAAGATCGCGCGGCGGCCGGGCAGAACATGCGCGAGGTGGAGGCAATGTTCCCCCCGCAACGGGAGATGCCGCAGAAGGCCATCCCCTCTCCGGGTCTGCATGCTCAAGCGGAGGAATTGAAGACCAGCCGCCGGGAACTGGTGAACGCCTACCTGGAATCGGCGCGGACCGGCAAGCCGCCGCAGGGCAACCAGGCGTTGCGGCGGGCGTTGACGGAGATGGACGCCGATGAGACCCGGGGTCTGCAAATCGAGGCGTTGCATGAACTGGAACGGCGTAGCGGCCTGATCCCCGCCAAGAAGGAAGTACGGCAACTATTCGGCGTGGACTTGCAGGAAGCGGCGGGGATGCTGGAGGAGGCGTTCGGCCCAGATTGGGCGCGGGAACAAGCCTTGCGGCAAACCCAAGCCCAGGGCGGCAAGCGCCGGGAAACACTGCCCTCGATTTATTTAACCAGCGGCGGGAAGCCGTTTTTAACGGAAAAGGCCACCACCGCCCGGGCGCGTGAATTGGCGGCGCGGGGCATTCGAACCCGGCCGGTGCCCGTGGAGGGCGGATTCGGCCTGCAACGCATCGAACCGGAGGTGACGCCAAGTGATCGTGAAGACCAAGCAGGGATGGGTGGTGAAGTCGGAAGAGGGGAAGAACCTGGGCGGACCGTATCCCAGCCGGGAGGCGGCGGCCAAACGGTTGCGGCAGGTGGAGTGGTTCAAGCACAAGAAGGGGAAGAAGTAAAACCGGAGACGCCGGCTGCGGCGGGAACGGGAACCACGCCACCCGCGCCTTCGGGCGAGACACCGCCGTCTGAATCAACCACGCCGACGGGGGAAACGCCGGGGGAACCCGTGCCGCCAGCGGAGACGGCGTCAGAGACGCCTGCTCAGCCCGAGCCCACCAATTGGCAGGAAGAGCACAACGCCCGCCTTGCCGCGCCTGTTCCTAAAGGCATTATGCCGGAAGGAAATCCCAACCACTTACTGCTTGGTCAAATGGAATCCATGGCCAAAGAATTACGAGGGGTATGGGAAACCAGTAATGATGAAGCCTTTCAGGATCCTAAAAAGTATCCACAGGAATTAACCTTCAAAACGGCCAATGCAGACACTGTATTGTATAAAGAACGGATTCAACTTCATTTGAATGTTCTCTCTGATGTCCACGGATATACCGCTGTTGATGAGCGCAATGAAAATGGGATTCATATTATCGAATTTTCATGGAATACCAAATCAGCAAAAGCCGATCAAGGCATCAAAGCCGCTCCAATCAAGGAAGGCGTGAAGCGCGACCCGTCCGCCTGGGGCAAGCCCAAGTTCGAGATTCCCAAGGTGAAATCCAAGGCGGAGAAAAAGTCCACCCCGAAAACCGAAGAAAAGCCCTTGACCGTGGATGACCTGAAGGCCATGGGGCGGGAAGCGGCCGATGCGCGGTTGCAGGCCATGCCCGCCTTGCAGGTGCTGGGATACGCCAAGGACTGGAAGGTTCCGCTGGGCGCCAACAAGAAAAAAGAGCAGGTGATCAAGGAAATCCTGCAACATGTGTTTGACGCACTAGCCGAATTGTCGCGCATAAGGGGCTATGAAGAGGAACTGATCGGCCCCAATCAAGTCCATCCGGATTGGGCGAAGAGCATGGAAAGTAGCACCGGAGGGCGGATTGTCTGGTCCAAAGGGAATCTAGCTCTGCTGGAAGGATACAGCATTCTGGGTGGGGACGTTCTTTATTCCTTTGTGTTGCGGACGCCAGAGAATAGGGTATTGCGCTCCATGATGGATGTCTCATCGTTCGCAAACACCGAAAAGCAACTCACCGATAACGAATTGAAAACCTTGCTAACCGCTCGCGAGAAAGTGGTGCAATTGGAGAAGGATCTCCAAGCTCAAAAACCCGAAGGGCCCTTCGCTCAGGGCAATATTGTGGGCAGCCGGTCGGTTCCTCAGGCCTTGGTGGATGTGGCGCGGGAATGGTTGAAACTGCTCGGCCTGCAGGATGCCCGCATCTTTTTATATGATCCCAAGGATATCCAAGGTGATGGTTTTAGAGATTATGGACTGTATGGCGATTATGCCTCGGCGCGCAGCACGAATATCAATTTCGAACGGAATGCCGGGGAAACCCGCATCTTTGGGCCAGACGGGAAGGATGCCTATATCGCCTTGAATACCGCCAAGGACGAGGCCACCTTGGTGGAGATCCTGGGGCATGAGATCGGCCACCGGATTCAAAGGATCCTGCTGGACAATGAATCCCGGGAAGTCAAGACCGCCATTATTCGGGAATATAATCAATGGGCTAAGGACATCGGGGACCGCACTGTGCGAGAGGTAATCGAGAGCCGATCGCCCCTGGCACTCGCGCAAATGATTCTGGGCGGCAACGCATCGCAAGCGGACAAGCCCTTAAGACAGCAAGCGGAAGCCATTTATTTGTCTCATTTCAATGAATGGTTTGCCGACAACGTGTCGAAGTGGTTGTCGCGCACAGCCGAACCCCAATCCATCGTCGAGAAGTTCTTTAAGAAGGCGGCCGACCTGCTCAAGAAATTGTACGCGGCGGTGACCGGAAATCAGTACGCGCCGAACGCCGAGGTGAAGAAGTGGCTGGATGAGATCGTCGCCAAGAACCGGGATCCCGAACTAACGGAAGGGACTGTGAGTGGCAAGGCGGACGTTCCGCCCCTGCAAGAATCCGCCATTCTCGCCCGCATCGCGCCCGAGAAGCGCCAGCGGTTGGTGGAAGAAGTTAAACGCCATCACGCCGAAGGATTGTCGCCCCGGAAGATCGCCATCCAGACGAAATGGTTTTTCCCGGACGAGATGACATTCCCTGAGCGTTTGGAAATTGTAAATAGTATTCTAGGGAAAAATAAATCCGAGGAAAAACCTAAAAATGATGCTACAATAAAGCCGGAGGGACCGGACCATGAAGGAGAAAATGAGTCAGACAGTGGAGAGGATCAGGCCGAAACTGGAGGCCAAGGTACCCCCCCGCGAAAGGGACCGCCACCTTCAGGAACTTCCCAAGGGGGAGGAACTGTTCCGCCACACGGGCCAGGGGAATCCGGGGTATCCGGATCTGATCAGGGTGCTGACGAAGATATACAACGTCCTGAACCGCCAGCTGGGAATAATCTGCCGGGAACTGGATTACCCACCGAATCAAGCGGAATGGAAGGACGGCCGCCCGTTGGACGTGATGAGATGGGTGTGGGAGGGAATCGCCCTGACGAACTGGTACCAGTGGCAACTGGGCCAGATGTTGAGCCAACAGAACCATCCGTGGGTCAACATAATTATGACCTCCGAGATAAAGACGGCATCTCTCTTTCCCGATCTCGACGAATCGACGTCAACGAGCAAGTCAAAGAAATCCTCGCCCGCCGAGCCAATGCCCCCGAAACCCTGACGGATGAGGAGCGGGATATTCTGCGCCAGTACACCGGCGCGGGAGGTCTGGCATCCGGAACCGTCGAGGCCCTCAACCAACACTATACCGACTACGAAACCATCCGGGCCATTTACCATGCCTTGGATGCCGCAGGATTTAAGTACCGCAAGGCTCTAGAACCCGCCGTAGGCAGCGGGAATTTTGTCGGCAATCAGCCGCGGCTCGATTGGACCACGGTGGATATCGATGAAACCAACCATCAAATTGTCAAACTGCTCTACCCCGACGCCAAGCATTACAATATTTCCTTTGAAGACCTGAAGGAAGGCGGATTTGATCTAGTCATTTCAAATGTGCCCTTCCTGGAAAACCGGGGTGTCCGGCGAAACAAGCCTTTGCCCCACATCAAGACTTTGCATGATTTCTATTTTGTCCATGCCCTCGACAAGGTGAAGGACAATGGGCTGGTGGTATTCATCACCTCCACCGGTACAATGGACAAACTGGATGATTCCGTCCGCCAGGAAATCGTAGCCAAGGCGGATATCATTGGCGCGTTCCGCCTGCCGGGCGGGCATTTTGCCGCCAACGCCCACACAGACGTCACCACCGACATCATTTTTATGCAGAAACGACCCGCCGGGGCCGTGCCATCCGAGCAACAGGCGGTGGACAACCAGGCGTTTGTGGAAAGCAAAAAAGACGAGAAAGATCTGCAAATCAACTCGTACTACAAGGTGCATCCGGAACACATCCTGGGCGAACTGGTAGAGGGGAAGAATAAACTGTACGGCGGCCGGCCGGCTTATGAAGTACGGGGCGAAGCCGACTTGAGTAAGATCAATATTCAATATCACCCTTATGGGAAAGGAACCAAACCGAGCCAGGGGAAAACTTTAAACAAGGCCGATGAGGCCCCCACGGATAGCGCGGCATTGCAGGAATGGGCCGCTCAGAATGGCTTTATGGTGCGGCAGTACACGGGCAACGCCGAGCCGAACTGGTTTAAGGAAAATATTCTTATTCAAGATGGCAAGGTTTTTACGGCGGAACGAACCATCGATTATTCGAATATCAATGGCAAAGCCAAGTTGTTCCAGGAATTGACAGGCGACAATGCGGCTAAAATCCTGCAATTGAACGAAATCAAGAAGCTGGCCGAACGGTTTCAGGAACAGGAAGAGACCTATTTTGCCGACCAGGGCGCGGCGGCCATTGAACGATACCAGGAAACGTTCAAGAAAGCACCCGACAAGGATTCTGCTCTCAAGGGATTATTCAAGCGGCTGGAAGAAACCACTCTTTTCAGCGAGTTGACAAGTTACTTTGATGAAAACTTCGAACCGGCGGATGTATTCAAAGTCAAAACACGCTATACCGGCAGCGGGAAGGGGGAGGTTACACCGCAATCCCCGTTGGTGGAGAGGGCTTTTTATCACGAGGACAACCAAGGAATCATCCGGTTGCCCGGGGCTCAATTCCTATCCCTGAGCGAAGTCCCACAGCTATTGCATAACGGGTATTCCTTGGTGGAATACAGTTCAAACCATGCTGTGTTGCAGAATGATATTCTGTATTATTCCGGGAACGTGTACCGCAAAGGGGAAGCGGCTCAAAAAATACATGATACCTTATCGAAACGGAATGCTCAAGAACAACAGCCTATCCTGGATGCTCTGAAACGGCAAATCGAACAGCTAAACGATTTGCGTCCTACGCCCAAGTCAATCGATGAATTCCACTTTCGGGGGAATGAGGGATGGATCTTTCCCTTGATTGGAGACTGGGTCGGCATTTGGCAGGAAACTGATAAAAAAAGCGGTCAGAATGTTTTTCATTATGCCGACAACGCATTTGAAAAATACCTAAACAATCATGTTTTAATCAAACGTGATGAAGATGAATCCATCGGTTTGTATATGCGACGGATGCACGAGGCGGAGGAGAGGGTAGCGGATGTAAAGGAACGCATCCGCAATAAAATCAAGGAAAATCCAGAGTTGTTACGCAAGGTGGAATATGCGTACAATTCCCAATTTCGCGGACACGTCAATCCCGATTATTCCAAAGCCCGCTACCTGATTCAAGATGTGCTGAATGAAATCGAGCAGAGTACCCCCATTCGCCTGCGCCAGAACCAGATCGAATGGATTATCCAAGCAGTGTACGAAGGCAAGGGAATCAATGCCCACGACGTGGGTGGGGGAAAGACCTTCGCGGCCATCGCCCTGGCGCGAGTACTGAAAAAGCGCGGGGTGGCGCATAAGCCCTTGTTCATTGTTCCCGCCAAGACGATCAAAAAATGGGAACGTGACATCAAGACCCTATTCCCCAACGCCAAGATCATCAATCTGGGCAAATTAGCCAAGGAGGAACGAGAGTCTCAGTTGATGAAACTGGCGAATACCAATGCCGATTATGTCTTGATATCCCATGAAGGCTTCCAGCAGATCAAACTTGACCCGGAGACCGAAGTCCGTTACATCGACGATGTGCTGCACGAACATCTTGACAATCCGGATTTGGCGGGGCGCGAGAAAGCCAAGTTATTGCAAAAAATCGCGGATTACAAGGAGGCGATACGCAACGATGGCCGGAACACTAGGCTGACATTCGATAAACTGGGTATCGACATGATCGTGGCGGACGAAGCCCACGCCTACAAAAACATCGGTATCCGCGGCGAATTGGTGAAATTTGGATTGGGAACTTCTTTCAGTATCAGCGAAAACGGGAAGATTTCATCGGCGCGGGCGTATGATTTCCGGTTCAAGGCCAACCACATCATCGAGAAAAATAATGACAAAAACGTTTTCATGCTCACGGCCACCCCGACGCCCAATAAACCCATGGAACTCTATACCATGTTGCGCCACCTGTCCATGAACATCTTAAAGGAATACGGGATTCGCAATGATCAAGATTTTTCCAACACGTTCTTTCTTCTGGGGACAGAGCGGAAACCTGGGCGTGATGAAACCAAAAACATCCTGACTCATATTATCAATGTTCCTGAATTGCGAGGGATTATCGAACGGTTCATCGACAAACGTTCCATCGAAGATATGCCGTGGATCACTATTCCGGAAGAGGCGGAACACCGTTATTTCTTGGAACGTTCCACGGGATACGCTCTGATCGCCGAGGATTTGGAGGAACGACAGAAAAGATTGCCCAAACCGGCGGGCAAAGGCGATGATACCCTCGTGGCGATTTATACCGGCGGCCGGGCGGCTTCCACCGATCCGCGTCTCTATGGAGGCGCACATGCCAGAATCGCCGTTGATTCCCGTACCTTCAATGTCGATGACGATAAAGTGGAATTTACTATCCAGTCCGTTACCAAGGTTTGGAAAAACAACCCCAAAGCCGGGCAACTCGTATTTTTGGATAACGCCGGCCACGAGCAGGCGGAGCGTGGCGTCTTGGCCGAAAATCTTCACCGGGAGATCAAGAACGAACTGGTCAAGAATGGCTTGAAGGCAACGGAAGTGGTCATCATCAATGGCAAGGAGATTACCAATCCCAAGACCGGCAACGAGACATCGGGCGGGGATGTGGATCAGAAAAAGCAGGACATTGCCGATCTATACAATCAGGGAAAGATCAAGGTGTTGATTGGCACTACCCAGAGTATGGGCGAGGGGATGGATCTGCAAGTCAAGACCACAGATATTTATCACTTGGATATTCCCTGGACGCCGGGCGCCTACCGCCAACGCAACGGGCGCGGCATCCGGTTTGGGAATGAAAATAAAAAGGTCAATGTGCATTACATCTTTATGAAGGGCACATACGACCTGATCAGTTTTGAGGTGGTGGCGCACAAGAAAGGTTGGAACGAGGCGATCTGGGATAAAGAAGTCGCTCAAACCATCAGCACCAAGGAAGAAATGATGGAGGGTGTGATTCCCGCGCGGGAACGGATCCTCATCGAAATGGAATCCGATCCCTTGCGCCGCCGGATGTTGGAGTTGGAATTTGAACAAAATGCCCGATACCAAGAAATTGATGTCAACCGTGAAAATCTGCGGGTTGTCACCGGCCGAATCCGTCTCAAGCAAACGACATTGGAATTGCTGAATCATGAGTTACAGGTTCGTGAGCAAAGTCTGAAGGATGCCAGTCCTAACCTGGAAATCAAGGATGCGGACAAACGGGCGGTCGCTTTTGAAAAATCCAAGGAGCATTCGCGCAAGCTGATCGAGAGCACCAAAAAGAAGATTGCCGACGAGAATCAATCTCTCATCCGACTGGAAAACGAACAACAGAGGATTCGCGAGGAAATCAAACAGCTGGAGAATCGGATTGAGCGCTTCCAGTCCACCTATGTGAATCAAGAGGGAAATATTGAACTGCCACAGAATGAAGTCAATGAGATTTTAGCTAAGAATCCCACGGTTCAAAAAACCACCCCGCGGGGATCGGTGACGTTAAAACCTCACACGAAGGGTTCGCAAACGCCAGAAGCGAAACGGGCTCAAGAACTAAAACCGTTATCAAAACTATCAGAACTTGGCGATATTCCTGATGATGTATGGGCTGGCAGTGTTATGCTGCCGGGTGTCACTTATCTAACAGACACACGAACCATTTTTGATACTACAAAAATCATACCCGGCAATGGGGAGACGGCGGAGCAACGTGTAAAGAAATTACGCAAACCGCATCCACATGAAGATTTTCCAATGGATGATAAGGTATTGCGGAGTCGTATCCAGGGACACAAGAAGGGGAAAATTGCACAGTTCTTGGGATGGAGGATAACATATGAGGAACCTTGGGTATATCTTGACGATGGAAGTAATGTTGTGTACACAATGCCAGCTTATACCGCTGCATTCATAAAAGAGTTAACCGATTATGATGAGATGAGAACGGATGAAAATGGATATTTCATATATTTTTATAAAAAAGGTGAATTTGTTGCAAGTAGCAGAATATTGAAAGTGGATGACAAAGATCTAGAATCAATAGATTTGTCGGTTGCCCGTGATCAGGTAAAAAAACAAGAGAGTGAGAAAGCGGAACGGGCCCGGGAGTTGCAACCTCTCACCCCCTCCAAGAAAAAAGTCAAATACCCATGGGCGAATGTGGTTCAATCAGGAACTACATTGGTTTCCAATTATTCGATTGTATTTGACACCCGACAAATCGTGGCGGGAAAGAAGGAAACCGTCGAACAGCGCCAAGAAAAAATGCGCAAGCCAGCGCACAGGCAATCGATTTCCGTTGATCAAGTGGAAAGGATTTGGAATATTCCCGCCGGAGAAGAACTGATCACCTTGCGTTCTTTGGGGTGGAGAACCATTAACGGTGAAAAAGAACGTTATCTCTATCTCGACGATGGTAAGAATTATCTCATTCTCGAAGGGGATGCCGCGGCGTTTATTCAGGAACAAACTGAATTTGATGAAATACGGAAGGTAAATAACCCAGAAGAAAACACGATCCGCTTCTTCAAAAATGGTGTACAAGTCGCCATCGTTCTTCCTATCAATCTGAATCTTATCGAGGAAAATGAGGCCTTAAAAATTGATCTGGACGTAGCTCGTCAGCGGATTGGTGTATCAGAATCCGGGACTTCCGGGGTGCGGTTTTCCACGAAGCCGGGATCTCCCACGGCGCGAGCGATGCCCTTCTCCAAAGCGCGCAATCTCCGGGGGGTTCAATTTTTCTCGGAAGAAGAGGGATTGGCGGAAGGCCCGGCGCAAGAAATCGACACCTCCAATTTCTTCGATCCCACCAATTTGGAACATGTCCTCCGTATTTGGGACGACTTGCAAGAGACCATCGGTTTCGGTGATATCGCGGAAAGTCCGGAAGCGTTCACCGAGCACATGCAGAGGTTGTCTCAGGATCCCCGGGGGGATACGTGGGAACACGTGGACGGCGAGGTGATTTTCGAGGCCGCCCGGGAAGCGGGCTTCTCCGGCGTGATGGGGGACCGGCGGGGGAAGGCGTTCTACGCCGTTTTCAACGAATCTGCCCTCCTGTCCCGGAAGCCCGGGCACGGCCTCGGTTCCAAGGTGGAGACGGTGCGCAACTACGTCAAGTCGCTCGCCCGCCTGTTCAACGTGCCCATCGACGTGGTGCAAAGCGTATCTGATCTGCCCGCCCACCTGCAACGCCAGTTCCGCCGGCAATCCAAGCGGGGCGATATTCTGCGGGGGGTGTATGACCCGGAAAGCGGCGGCGTTTACCTAGTGGCGGACGGCATCGACGACCGCCGCGAGGCCCTTACCGTGGTATTGCACGAGGTGGTGGGCCACGCCGGTCTGCGCAAGGTGCTGGGCGAGGATTACAACCAATTCCTACGCCGGATGGCGGAAGGGAAATACGGGGACGAAATCAAGGCGTTGATGCGGGAGCGGGGCTACAAGGACATCACCCAGGCGGCGGACGAGTGGTTCGCCGAGCAGGTGGAGGCGGGCACCATTCAGCCTACCCTATGGAACCGTTTTGTGCATTTCATCAAGCAGGCGTTGCGCAAGTTGGGCTTCAACATCGAGTTCGGGAAAGCCGAACTGGTGGAGTTGGTGCGGCGTTCGCGGGAGGCGGTGACGTGGCGCAATCCGGCTGGGGAAACGAATGCGGCCGAGCCGACGTTCGATTTTCCGGCGATTAGGACGAGCATCAAGCCCCAGCCCGGCGAGGCTAAGGCCGATCATGAGCGTTCCTGGTCCGAATCCATCACTGAGGGTCTGGATATTTTGCGGGATTGGGTTCGGGAGATGCGCGAGCACAAGGACTGGAAAACCATGCGGCCGGAGACCACCTGGCTGGAGCGCATCTTCGCCACGCCCGCCTACTATTTCGGCAAGGTGCCCGCACTGCAACGGGTGATGAAGGCCGCCCTGGAAATGTTCGACAACGTCGAGATTTTCAAAAACACGCTCTTCAACGCGGACGGCGGCAAGGGGGAATCCTATATCGCCCGTATCAGCCAGTTCCGCAAGGCTTTCAAGAAAGAATACCAACGGTGGGCGGGGTACATTGTGGACCGCGACCGGAATGCCGTGGGCTACACCGTGCGGCGGGATGGAGACCGTTTCCAAGTACACAACCCCGCCGGTGAGGCGGTGAAGAGTTACGCCAAGTGGGAAGATGCCTGGGCGTTCGCTTTCCAACAGGAAGCGGCGGATATGGCGAAGTTGGACAAGCCCTTCTCGGAAGCGGCGCAACAAGCCCTGATCGCCTACCGCACCATGGCCTTCAACGAATACATGATGCTGTCCGAACCGCTGCGCCGGATTGTGGAGAAGGCGCAGGCGGAAGGGCGGCCGGTTCCCACGGTGGCTTATCCGGTTTATGGGACCGACAAGGACGGCAAGACCCGCAAGCGGATGATGGAAGTCGATTTGCGCGTCGCCCTGGACATGATGGGCGAGCGCATTGGTTACTACATGCCGCGCTTGCGGCGGCA
>CAZNDG010000036.1:0-29388 GCA_964571695.1 uncultured Syntrophus sp. | reverse complement strand
GCTTGGCAACAAAACAACTGGCGATCAATCTCCAAGCATTTGATGAGGGTTACGGGATGGGTTAGGAGGAAATGCCGGCGAATAAAGAGGCGTGCCGGAGAGGTCTGCTCAAAACACGATTCAAATTGCCTTCCCGACGCGCAAGTTGCGCGGAAATAAAGCCGCTGACGACTGAAGGACCACCACCGACCCACATACCGTATCGCCAACCCTGATTTTCCGACGGAAATATCCCTTGACAGGCAAAAACATCCCCCATATATTCCAACCCATCAAAAACAATTCCTTATCAACTAATTATTTGGAGAAAAATTAGTGGCTGTCCCCAATTCCTTCCTAGAGTGACCCGGCCTTCATTTGTCAAGAATGAAGGCCGGGTGCATATAGTTTACTACTGCCGCAGGCCGGCGGCGTACTGCAGGATGTAACCGACGTCAGCCGCACCGACCTTCCCGTCGCCGTTGACGTCGGCGCCGGAGGTGGAATAGTTCTCCCGGATGCCCGCCGGCTTCAGTCCGGCCATGACTTTCAAAGCCAGCACGGCGTCGGCCAGATCGACCCTGCCGTCGCCGTTGATGTCGCCCTTGAGGGCCGTCGGGTCACCGGCCAGATCGCCGATCTGGTTGGCGCGGACGCCCACAAGAATCTGCCGCTGCCAGGGTTCTGACGCATTGAAGCTTGAATTGACCATCATCGCGTTGCCGTCGTTGCCGATGGCGCCTGCGAAGGCGACGCCCCCCGGCAGCGATGCGCCGAAGCTGCCGTCGGCGCTGACCGCCAGGGTCAGATTGCCCGTGTCGAAGGCGATCGTGCCGTCGCTGCGGCGCTGCTTGAATTTGAAGGCGCACACGCCGGCATTGTCACAGGCGATCGTACCGATCTCGGACATGAAAAGCATGGGCTTGCCCGCTTCGCTTTCCTGGCCGAAGCCGACCACGGCCCACTTGCCTGCCAGATCGGCCGTGGCGTAGGGTTTGTCTGCCTTCTTCATGAAGACATAGGCCATCCAGTTGTCGGAAAGATACGACCCCGACCCGCCTGCGATTCTGCCGTTTCCGGCAATGGCCCCCTGGAAGGCGCCGCTGCCGGCTGTCATACCGCCGTCCGGAGCAACCATGTAGGCCTGGTTCGTCTTGCCCGGATCGTCCCAGACATAATTGCTGCCATCGAGCTTCACGGAATTGGCCTTGCCGCTGTAGCTGTAGGTTCCGGCGCCGTTGAAGGTATGGATGCCTGAAATGGCCATATAGCCGCCGTTGCCGTCGGGCGGATCGGCGACCCCGGCGACATTGCGCTCGAATCCAAGGAAGTAATAGTCGCCGCTCAGGTCTGCATTGGAATAGGTCTTGCCCGTGTCGATCTTCGCCATGACCTGAAGCTTTTCCCACTGCGCGCTCGAGGTTCCGTCCTGAATCGCCATGTTGCCGTTGTCGGAGAAGACGATCCGGCTCTGAAACGCGCCCTGCCCCATATTTATGGTCAAATTGGTGCTGCCGTCCGTGTTCAGGGCGACCGTGTATGTGAACGGCTCCGTGAATGGCTTGATGCGCTGGCCCTGTTGGTTGATGCCGTCGTTCTTGACGCCCTCGAGCAGCCCCCCGCCGTCGGCGTAGAATGTGGCCTTTGCGGCCTCCGCATACCAGACTTTCGGATCATTCTCGTACTGCAGCGCCGCGGCGCCCCAGGTTCCGATGATGGGGCTCGTGATGGTCTCCGTGCCGCCCTGCACGACACCAAAGATCCGGCCGGCGATCGTGATCGTACCCAGACGGGCCGCACCTGAATTCGCTGCGACCGCGTAGTTCACCGTGCCGTTGCCCGTTCCGCTCGCGCCGGAGGTTACGGTGAGCCAGGCGGTGTTGTTGCTTACGGCGGTCCAGGCGCAACCGCTTCCGGCCGTGACCTGCACCTCATGGCTGCCCCCCTCCTTCGGCCAGGTCGCCACCTCATGATTGAGGGCATAGGCACAGCCGCCGCCCGCCGTCGCGAAGAAGGATTCCTCTGTGATGACGCCGGCTCTGACGGGTACGACGGCGTCATTGAAACTGAAGGTGTAGCCGGGCAGTGACGCTGTGACCTGATACAGCGTGTACTCACCCACGGTCACGTTCTTGACCATGTACATGCCGTCCTCTGAGGTGGCCGCTCCGCCGCCGGTGTAGGTCACCGGGAGCGGATCGCCCACCAGTCCGTCCGGCGTCCATTGTCGGACCGTGACGGTTGCGCCGGCCATGCGCTGATCCGGGTTGCTGCCCATGACCACGCGGCCAAGAATCAGACCCTTCTCAATGTTGTTACCGATGTCGTTATATTCGCTGGTCGTGCAAAGAACAAACGGCCGCAGCGCCTGCGTATTCTGCGACAGGATCATGTGACGGCTCAAAACCGGTTTGAAGTCGGTTCCCGAAGGTTGCGGGATGTAAAGGTAAAACATCTGTCCGACCGGGATGCCGGTCACCGTGAAGACGCCGTCTATGCCTCCTGCGTTGGCCACACCGATTTGCGTTCCCGGAGGCGTTCCTGTCAATGCCCAGGCCTGCACCTGCGCATCGATAAAACCGGTATTGCCGGTGTTCCGGACCCACCCGGAGAAGGATACGGTCTGCGGAGGTGGAGGCACACTCCCACCCTGGTAGCGGTAGTCGAAAACCATCGTGACGGCATAAACCCCCAGCGACGGCGTGGGCGCGGCGGAGCGGACATAGAGCAGGCCGTAGGATCCGTCGGCCAGACGGAAGGCATAGGCGTTTCCTTCCGTCAGCAGGATATACTCGGGCGTTTCATAGCCGGTGGTGGGGATCTCCGTGATCTGATCGAGGGTCTTGAAACCCAGATTTTGTATGGCCACGTTGGTTCCCAGCCACCCATAGGCCGAATAGGGCGGGCCGCCCTGGTAGCCGGTGATCTGAAAATCACCCGCCATATCGGCTATCTGATTGGTCGCAAACATGAATCCGACGGGCGGCTGCCCGGTGGCGACCAGTTCGCGGTTGACGCCGCCCGATGTGCCGCCGCCCGCGCCTTCCTTCAGATATATATAGGGAAAACGGGCAGGCAGGCTCTGGAATCCGGCGCCGCCGGGAATGGTGTATTCGCCGGCCAGGTTCAAGTCGCCTGTATTGTCCCTTTTATAATGGAAACTGACCTTGCCGCTTCCGCTGACGTTGTTTTCGATGCGCAACTGAATCGTCGTAGCGGCAGGCGTCAGCCCGTCTATAACGACCGCAGTACCGGACCATGTCGCCGAACCGCTGGCGGCGTCATAAATCTGCGGCGTCAGTTCCAGGCGCCCGGCGCTGTTCCAGACGCCCAGGTAGCGTGGCTCCGGGCCTTGTATCGTCAGGCCAGGCAGCACCGACATGCCGACAACGAAAGCATACTCCCTGCCTGCCTCCGTCATGCCCGCAAAATTCCTGAAGGTCACATCGTAAATCCAGGAGTTCTGCGGAAGGGGTTCAGGCGGAACCGAACTGCCCGTTAGAACAGCCCCTCCATCCGTGGCCGTCAGCACGCCTGCTTGCATATCCGCGTTGTGTACAAGGGTCATGGTTCCCATGCCGGGAAGATATCCGATCAGAAAGGACAGGTCAGATGCATGTTTTGGGAACACGAACGAATCCGGAATATGGATCGTGTTGGGCGGCGGCGGCTGAGAGCCCGTCACTACCTGAGAGAAATCGAAGTTGATGCTTCGATCCGGGTCGGTGTACTGGAGATTCTTCACATCCACAGAGAAGGCTCCCGTGGTTCCCGCCGTCCCGAGGAGCAGGAAAATGCCGATAAACAGCGTCAGGACGAGTTTGCCGATGACCGGCGGAAGGGGCGTTCGGGTCGATGACCGGTCCGTTTGTATTTTCTGAAACATGTTGACACCTCCAAAAACCGTTAGCCTTCGAGAAATTCGGATACGACTTCAAGAAGAGAGGATTCCTCCCCCATTTTAGACTTGATCTTGTTGACTTTCCTTCACATTCTGATGCGTTACGGCAAAATAGCCCGCCTCGGCTTCTTTTCTACCAGACTCCAACGCCCATATCAAGCACAAACCGTGCCGAAGTGTGGCCGACTTCACACTCTCAGAGTGATCATTTATGACGATCATTTTTCCCGGCAATACGGTTTCTGGCGGCCCTATGTCGAACAGGTAATCCATCGGTATCTCGACTGCGGCGATCCGCACAACGGCTTTGCCCGTGTGAAATGTATTGACTGCGGCCACGAACACCTGCTGGCCTTCTCCTGCAAGCGTAGCCATTTTTGTCCATCGTGCCATCAGAAGCGCGTGGTGGAATTCGGCGAATGGCTCTGCACGGATGTCCTCAAGAAGGTCCCCCCATCGGCATTTTATTTTCAGCATTCCGAAGATCCTGCGCCGTTATTTTCTCTATGACAGAAAGCTTCTGGCCAATCTGAGCCGGTGCGCCTGGGAATCGCTGAAGATATTTCGCCGGGAAAAGGAAAGAGGCGGGAACGGATAAGGATATCCCTTGCATCCTCGATGCGCAGGGGGATGAGAAGACCTTCCGGAGGAATTGGGCGCGTTTGATTCAGAAAATTTATCGTTATTCCGGGGACGGGACACCGCATTATTATTCGTGGTACTGAACATCTTCCTCACGGAGACGACCCGGTGCGGCGTGATCTTATCGTTTTTCTCTTCGCATTCTCCACTTATAGATTCTTAAGTGCGCCATATAAATAAAGGCGGGTCGTTATCGACCCGCCCGGAATTGTCCTGCTCTCATTCGCAGCGTCATACACCGTAAGCGTGAACGCCGATTTCCATTATTATGATGTCGTCTATGCCTTCTTTGCCGCCGGAGGTTTGTATGTCAGGCTTATGACAAACCCCACGAGCAGGAGGCCCGCCGCCACATACAGGGCCTGTTTGGGGATCTGGGCGAAAACCAGCGGCCCCACGATTCCGGCCACGCTCCATGCCGTCAGCATAAAGCCGTAAACCTTGCCGATATAGCCCGGACCGAAAGAGTCCGCTGCAAAGGCAGGCATGGTGGCGAATCCACCACCATAGCAGGCGAGAAGATAACAGGCGACCACAAGGAAGAAATAGTAGTTACCGATGATGCCCATGGCCACGAGGATGTAAAACACCGCCTGGGTGATGAACATCGTTGCAAACACAGCCTTCCGGCCTATGTTGTCAGAAATTTTGGCCCAAAAAAGACGTCCCAGACCGTTGAAGATGGCCGACACGGCTACGACCGTCCCACCCGCCGCGGCAAGAACCTTGACCAGTTGATCACCGGTTATGGAAGGATCCACCAGGGGCTTGTAGAGTTCCTGCGAAATGGGCGAAAGCTGGGAGATCAACCCCAATCCGGCCGAAACATTAAGGGCCAGCATGGCCCAAAGCATCCACCACTGCGGAGTTTTCACTGCTTCCCCGAACATGAAGGAACCCGCCGCGGATACACTGCCCCCCGCCGGCTTGAACCCCGCCGGTATCCAGCCTGCGGGCGGGTTTTTGTAGAACTGGGCGGCCCCGGTAACCAGGACCAGGAATATGGCTCCCCAAATGTAAAACGTATTGGCCACACCGGAGGACACTACCTTGCCCGTGGCATCGACGGCCTTGAAGCCGGCGATCATACCAGGGGCGATCTGCCCCATGAAAAAGGCGCCGGCGCCGAAACCCATGACGGCAAGACCGGTGACCAAGCCTCTTTTATCCGGAAACCATCGGATCAAAGTGGCGATAGGGGTCACATAACCGAACCCGTTTCCCAGCGCCGCGATGACCCCGAAGCCCAGGTAGAGGAGGTAGATGTTCCCCACCTGATCGGCAAATCCGGCAATGAGGGTACCCACGCCGAAGAGAACTCCACCGATGGTCGCCACAAACTTCGGTCCCTTCTTATCCACCAGGGTACCGCCAAAAGCAGCGGCGCAACCGATAATGCCCATAAGCAACATGAAGGTCAACTGCGTTTCTGTTTCTCCCCAACCATGGGCGGTCATTAGCGGCTTTTTGAAAACCGACCAGGCATAAACCGTCCCGAGGCAGAGCTGCATGACGATCGCCGCACCGGCGATCAACCATCTTTTTGATTCTAAATTTTCATTGCTCATATAACCTCCTAAAAGATTTACTTAGGTGCATCTTGTTGTGGTCGGCACAAACAGTACCGCTCGCGATTTCCTGTCCAAAAAGACGGCTGTGCCGCTGCCGCCGCAGCATGTAACAGATATTGTTTGAAAAGGCAATCAAAAGCTTCCGTCATTTTTGACTTATTTACGAATCTCTGCTATGAGACGCATCCTATTTATCCGGAAGGAGAACCGCATGGCAGAAATAAAAAGCACCCTCGATCTGATCATGGAAAGGACCAAGAACCTGGTCTTGACGGAAGAAGAGAAAAGGGACATCCAGGGCCGCGAGCGGCAGGCCCGAATCAGGGGCTGGGTGCAGCGATACCGCGACGGGTCGCTGACCGGCGACGACATCAGGGAATATCTTGCTAAAGAAGAAGGTACGGCGGCTTCCGGGATGGCCGCCCTGCTCCGGGAGGAATGCCTGACCCAGGTGGACCCGGAGGGAGACAACGGGAAGATCTTTTCACTCCTGCAAACGGCCCTGGCGATAAACACCACTCCGGTCGAGGATCTTATAGCGGATTTTCATGCGGAGGCGCAACGACTGAAGATCGATTCCGGCCGCAAGGCCCTGGCCGTCCTGTACACCCGGGGAATCAACGGCAGCGCCATCGTTCCCAACCCGAGCCTTGACCCGGAATGGCGCCGCGATCTGGAATCGGCGCGGGAACAGTTTCAGGAAAGGCTTCACAGGCTCAAGTAGGGAAACCAGTAGTCCCTGACGGCCTGAAAATTGGCCTCCACCGCCTGCTTGCCTATCACCGGTTCCCCATGACCGGGGAAGAGGAATTCCACGTCCAACTCCGCAAGTCTTTCGATGCTCGCCTTTAGCTGCTCGCCGCTTCCGCCCGGCAGGTCTGTCCGGCCGATCCCCTGATTGAAGATCACGTCCCCGGTAAACAGGGCCTTCGCCGTCGGCCAGTACAGGCAGATGGAAGCCGGGGTGTGGCCGGGGGTCCTGATGACCTGAAATGAAATCGATCCGACGTTCAGTTCTCCTTCCCGTAGAAAGAAATCCGGCTCCGGGATACGGAGATAACCGCCGGCCAGGTCACGGATATAGGTGTACTCCTCATCGTTAATGGCGAAAAGCGTCGGTTTGCCGAACATCCTTACCCCTTCGAGATGGTCGGGGTGGCCGTGGGTGGAGACAACCAGATCCACCGCCGCCAAAGCGACACCAGCTTCGTCCAGCCCCTGCCGGACGTGCCGGAAGAGGTGTTCATGACCCGGATCGATCAAGATACGTTTATCCTTATCGATCAAATAAGCATTACAATTGTTTTCCTGATAGTGCCTCCATATGAAGGCCCGGCAACCATCAAATATCTTCATCAGATCCGTCCCTTCCTGTTTTTTTTGTACCACCGCCACAATCTGTGGCCGGCCGTTGTCCCGCCCCGAAGCAGTCCACCTGTTTGTTTGTTGTCCGCTGTCGGCCGGAGGCTGGTGTTCACATCTTCGCGGCCCCGGGCATTTTAAGACGCTGATTCACATAAAGCGGCGAGAGACGCTGTCCCGCATTCAGATTCTTCAGGACACCAACCGTGGTCCGGTGCCTGCGGGCAATCGCTTCGAGAGAATCCCCTTTCTTCACGATATAGACGGAGGAGGCCTTTTTTGAACGTTTCGGTCGCTTAACGGCCTTTTTTGAGTCCCCTGCATCTCTAACGGCAGGCTCCCGGAGGACAATGACCTTGCCGGCATAAAGGGTATCCTTGGCCTTCATACCATTAAGTTTCAGCAGGGAAGTCATGGTTGTCCCGTATCGGGCGGCGATTGCCTCCAGGGTATCTCCCTTTTTTACCCGGTATTTTACCTGGGCAGTGGTCGATGGCTCCCGTTCGGGAGTCTTCCGCTCCGGTCGTCCCGTCTCTTTCTCTTCGTCCTTCGAAGTCTCCGGTGCGGGAACTTTGATCTTCTTCCCCGCATAAAGGGTGTCTTTAGCCTTCATCCCGTTGATCTTCATCAATACCGGGTAAGTGGTGCCGTGTCGGGCGGCGATGCTGTCGAGGCTGTCTCCTTTGACGACGGTATAGTAGCTGATGGCGTCCCCTCCATCCCCGGCCGGTCTTTTCCCCCGCTCCCCTTGTCCTTCCCCGCGGCCGGGCTTGCCGCCGGCGGGCGAAGGAATGATAATTTTCCGGTTCACATAGAGGGGGTCCCGGGGCTTCATGTTATTGGCTTTCAGGATAAGCAGCGGGGAGACGCGGTATTTCCTCGCGATCCGGTCCACGCTTTCCCCTCTTTTCACCATATGGAAGACGGGGGCGGTCTTCTTGTCGGTCCCCTTCACTGCCTTCCGTACCGGCACCGGTTCTTCTTCGACAGAAGCCGTGATCTTCGCCGCGGTTTTCTTCGGTGATGAAACTGCTTCCCGCCCGGTTGTTTCTGGCTTTGGCGGTTCCGCTTCCCTGGGAGGAACCTCCGCTTGAGACGGCGACGTCTTCCGGACGCTCTCCTCCGCCCGGGGTGTTACTTGAGATTGAGCGGGAGGATCCGGATCCTGCTTGGCAACCACAATCGGCAGGGTCCGCGGCGTCGTCGTCGAGAGAAACTCCACGGCGGATTCGGCGATCGCCGCGGCGACTTCGTTCTGGAACTTGCGGCTTCGGAGTTTCTTTTCCTCGGCGGGATTGGTGATGTAGGCGGTCTCTACAAGTATGGATGGGACCTCCGGAAGCTTGAGGACCATAAACGGGGCCTCCTGAACGGCGGAGAACTTCACCCGGTTTACGGCAGCCATGTTCTTCAGGATGAGATTCCCGAAGTTTTTCGATGAGTTCATAGTCTGGGTCTGAAACATGTTCAGAATGATGGGATCAGATTCTTCCTTGGCCCCGTCTCCGTTCCCGGCGCCGCCGACGATATCGGCCAGGTTTTCGTTTCTGGCCAGAATTTTCGCCGCTTCATTGCTGGCCCCGCGCAGGGACAGGACATATACGGAACTGCCGCAGGCCTGGCGGCTCCGGGCGGCATCGGCATGGATGCTGAGGAAGAGATCGGCGCCGTATTCCCTGGCGATCTTCAGGCGCTTCTTGAAAGAGACATAATAATCCCCTTCCCGGGTTAGAAAGGCATAGTATCCTTCCCGGGCGTTGAGGTTGTCCCGCACCTTTTTGCTGATTTCCAGGACGATCTTTTTCTCCTGGGTGCCGTGGCGGCCGATCGCCCCCGGATCTTCCCCGCCGTGACCGGGGTCGATGACGATGACCTTGTCCTTGGTGTACTCCTTTACCCGTTCCCGGTCCTCCTGCTCCTTCCTTGCAACCTCCGGCAGGATGATGTCGATCACGATGCGGTCCGGCTTGCCTTCGAATTTTTTAACCCGGAATACCTTGGTTTCGGTATGGGCGGTCAAATGGAGATCGACCAGCACCCGGTTTTCCGTAGGAGCAGAGACGGTTATCTTCTCAAGGCCTGGTTTCCTGATGACGATAGACCGCGGTTTGGTCTTGATGTATTGGGCGTCGTCGATCTCGACGCCGAGGTGCATGTCCTGCTTGACGATGCGATACCGGGCCTCTTCATTCGTATCGATAACGACACGGGTATGATCCGGCGCCGCCCAATGTCTTATGTTCATTACATTAGTCTCGGCGCATCCCGGCGAAGACCATACGGCCACAACCAGTATCGCCCATAAGAACATCAGCCTCCGCCATGGATTTCCCTTTACCGTCAGCATGGTTAGCAACTAACAAATTTCCTCGGCTACTGCAAGGAAAGGTTGCGGGTAGGGAGACACACCGGCGTTTGTCCGTTTGCAACCTTTACTTTACCGTTAAATATTGTTGACAAGCCCGCCGGTAAATGCGATTCCAGCGCGCAGCCGACAAAAAGGAAAAACGAACGGACAATGCCGGATAATCATTTTAAGGAAGCATTATCGAATCCCGCGGTCTTCCCGGTAACTTGGGAACTGGTGCCGGGCCGGGGCGCCAGGGAAGCGGCCCAGGAGAAGGTCATAACCCTCGCCGGCCAGGCGGCCTCCGGGGGAATGATCCATGCCCTGACCCTGACCGACAATCCGGGCGGAACCCCGGCCATGTCCGCCGATTTCATGGGAAGTGAAATCGTCCGCATAGGCATCGAGCCGCTCGTCCATTTCACATGTAAAGACAAGAACCGCAATGCCATCGAAAGCCAGCTTTACGCCCTGGATCGGGCGGGAGTTCGGAATCTTCTTGTGATGAGCGGTGATTATCCGGTTTCGGGCCATCAGGGGAGACCAGCGCCGGTCTTCGATCTGGACCCGGTTCATATCCTCCAGTTGATCTCGGAGATGAACCGGGGGCTGGAGTATCCGGGCAGCAAAGGGGTCATCCGGCACCACCCCTGCGATTTCTTTGCCGGCGCCGTTGTTTCGCCCTTCAAGGCAACCGAGGCGGAGCAGATGGCCCAGTATTACAAACTGAAAAAGAAGATCGCCGCGGGGGCTCAATTCATCGTTACCCAACTGGGATACGACGTGAGGAAGTTTCATGAAGTTTTGCTGTTCATGAAGCAAAACGGCTTCAAAATTCCGCTGTTGGGCAACATCTACATCCTGCCGTACGGCGCCGCCAAAATGATGAACCGCAACGAGCTGCCCGGCTCCGTCGTGACGGACAAGCTCCTCACGGATATCGACCGGGAGCGAAACGATCCTGACAAAGGTTTACAGGCAAGAAACTTGCGCGCCGCCCGGCTGTATGCCATCCTCAAGGGCATGGGTTACAGCGGGGTTCATATCGGCGGGCACAACATCAAATATGACCAGGTGATGGATATCATCCTGCAAGGGGAAGCCCTTGCCTCCCAATGGACCAGTCTTATCAGGCACTTCGATTATCCACTTCCGGATGGCTTTTATTACTATGAGCGCGATCCGGACACGGGCCTCAACCGGGAGAAGCCGGTCGAAAGACGGCACCGGCCCGATGAGTCCGGCGGTGAAGGCGCCTATCTTTTTGCGCGCTTCATCCATCAACTACTGTACGAGCCGGGAAAGAATCTCTACGGCATGATGAAGATACTCTGCAACAAGGTGCAGGGAAGCGGCATGGAAGGTGTTTTTCACCGTCTGGAGCACTTGGTCAAGGTCGCCCTTTTCGACTGCCGCGACTGCGGGGATTGCGCCCTCATCGACGTGGCCTACCTATGCCCCATGTCCCAATGCCCGAAAAACCAGCGCAACGGGTCCTGTGGCGGCAGTTTCCAGGGTTGGTGCGAGGTTTATCCCGGGAAGAGGCGGTGCATTTACGTCCGGGCCTATGACCGCTTGCAGAGGCACGGCGGGGAAGGTCAACTGGAGGAGGACATCACCCCCCCCTGCAACTGGGATCTTTATCAGTCATCATCCTGGATCAATTACTATCTCGGGAAGGATCACGCCTCCAGAAGGCAGGACGCGGAATCAGCAGCACATCAATCCCGTGGTGAGTGAAAAATCTTCTTTGAACAGCCCAAGGTATCCGGACTCCCGAGACAGCATGAGTCGCCGATCAGGCGCACGGCAAAAGAGGTGATTTTATTCATTGAAGATTCTGAAAGAATATAGTAGAAGCTTCCGGCATGGGCGATTAGCTCAGATGGATAGAGTGTCGGCCTCCGAAGCCGAAGGCCCCGGGTTCGAGTCCCGGATCGCCCACCATATGAAATCAAGGGGTTGGCTAAACACGGCTGACCCCTTTTTCTTTTAGACCTTTGAAAAGGGGCTTCACCGCGGATCAGAAATTTTTTTCGCTTCTCAATAGTTAACGTATAAATCTCATTCTTTACGAGGTGTTAAACTCTATCACGAAACGGCGAAGAACATTTGATTCGCTGCTTGCGAACCATTTTTCCGCGGTTACGCAAAGATCTCTCTTTGTCAATGCCGTTTGTTTGCCGCTCCCGGCAATATTTTACTCAAAATATTGTAATTATTCAGTAAACTAACGATCTTTCTATCGAAAAACGTCCTTTGAATTGGCTGAAGGCGTGTGCTCATTTTCCCGGAAGGATGATTGACAAAATCAAGTATTGACCGGTATATTGCGGTCATGAGGGCGATGTTTATTCAAAACCGCTAACGGAAGGATAGACGGGATATGGAGAAAAGAAACCTGGGTAAAAACGGTCCGGCGGTATCGGCACTGGGATTGGGTTGCATGGGCATGTCAGATTTCTATGGTCGCAAGCGCGACGATAAAGAATCCATTGCCACCATCCAGAAAGCGATTGATTTGGGGGTCAATTTTCTGGACACTGCCGACATGTACGGACCATTCATAAACGAGGAACTGGTGGGAAGGGCGATCAAAGGGCGGAGACATGATGTCTTTCTGGCAACAAAATTTGGCATCGTCCGCAATGCAGATCCGGATTACCGCGGTGTAAATGGAAGGCCGGAATATGTAAGATCTGCCTGTGAGGCAAGTCTGCGACGCCTAAATGTGGATGAAATCGATCTTTACTATCAGCATCGCCTTGATCCGGAGACGCCAATAGAAGAGACGGTTGGCGCCATGGCAAGACTCGTCCAAGAGGGCAAAGTTCGTTACCTGGGTCTGTCCGAAGCCGGTCCGCAAACAGTTCGCCGTGCTCACGCCGAAAGCCCGATCACGGCTTTACAGAGCGAGTATTCCCTGTGGACGCGAGATCCGGAAGCAGAGCTATTCCCCTTATGCCGTGACCTTGATATCGGCTTTGTTGCCTACAGCCCCCTGGGAAGAGGATTTCTGACCGGGGGGATCAAAAAATATAGTGATTTGGCTGAAGACGATTACCGTCGAACCACCCCGAGGTTTCAAGGAGACAATTTTCAGAAGAATCTGGAACTGGTAAGCCACATCTCAGAAATGGCGACGGAAAAGGAATGTCGGCCGGGGCAGTTGGCGCTCGCCTGGATACTGGCCCAAAACGAATACATCGTACCGATCTTTGGAACCAAGAGGAGATCCTACCTGGAAGAGAACATTGCCGCCATAGAAATGGATCTGACGGCAGACGATATGAAGCGTATCGAGGAAATTTTCCCGAAGGATGTCGCCGCCGGCGCCCGCTATCCGGAAGCGATGATGAAACTGATCGGCAAAGCGAAATAATTAGAACTAAAGGGCAAAAAATCAAGGGCAGTTATCTTTATTGGAAGTTGAGGAATATGAACGACAGAGGCAGTCTCAAGGAATATGTCCGGGGACATCTAATAGTGGGCGACGGGGCGATGACAAGCTGGCTGCACCAGCAAGGCGTTCCCATCGGTTGGTGCGGAGAGGAATTGAATCTCTCGCGACCGGATCTCATCCGGGAAAGCCACCGGGCATATTACGCCGCCGGCGCCCGCCTCATCGAAACCAACACCTTCGGCGCCAACCGCGACGCCCTGGCGCGCCACGGTCTGGCCGACAGCGTTTACCGCATCAACTGGAAAGCGGCCGGCCTGGCCCGGGAGGCGGTCGGGCCCGACGCCTGGGTAATGGGCAGCATGACCGCCATCAGCGCCGGGCGGGTGCGTCATGAAGTCCTGCCGGGGCACCGGGATATATTCATTGAGCAGGCCGAAGCTTTGCTGGCGGGCGGCGTGGACGGCCTTATCCTGGAGACCTTCCTCGATCTGGCAGAGCTCCTCCTGGCCTTGCAGACCCTGCGGCCCCGCACCAATTTGCCGATCATCGCCCAACTGGCCTGCATGGAGGTGGGAAAGACCCGGGACGGCCATTCCGTCACGGAGGCGTTCCGCCTCCTGACCGATGCCGGGGCCGACGTCATCGGCCTCAACTGCCGTCTTGGTCCCGCCGAGCTGCTGCGCACCATGGAACAGGCTGTCGTCCCCGCGGGCGCGATCCTCTCGGTGTTTCCCAACGCCGGCCGCCTCGGCATCATGGAAGGGGAATTCGGATATACCTCCTCACCAGCTTATTTCGCCGATCGGGCCCGGCAGTTCCACGCCCAGGGCATCCGGATCATCGGAGGCTGCTGCGGCACCACTCCGGATCACATCCGGGCGGTCTCCTCGGTCCTCAAGGATCTGCGGCCCCTGGCACGCATCAATCCGGAAACGCCACCGGAACCGGCGCCGGCGCTCCGTCCCGCCGCTATCTCAAGCGTGGGGACCGGCACCATAACGGACACGGTAAAAGAACGCCCCACGGTGCTCGTGGAATTCGACCCACCTAAAGACCTGGATATCGAGAGATACATGATCGGGGCGGCGTCGCTGCAGGATGCGGGGGCCGACTCCATCACCATGGCCGACAACTCCCTGGCCCAGACGCGGATGAGCAATCTGGCCCTGGGGGCCATCGTCAAGATGCGCCTGGGCATCGATCCCCTTATCCACGTCGCATGCCGGGACCGCAACCTCATCGGCCAGCAGTCTCACCTCATGGGGCTTCACGCCCTGGGTATCCATCAGATCCTTGTCGTTACCGGCGATCCGGCGCGCTTCGGCGATCTTCCCGGCGCCAGTTCCGTCTTCGACGTCTCCTCCTTCGATATGATCCGCATGGTCAAGCAGCTCAACGCCGGCATCTCTTTTTCCGGCCAGCCGCTTCGGGAGCGGGGACGTTTTGTGGTCGGTGCCGCCTTCAATCCCCATGTCGCCAATCTCACCGGCGCCTTCAATCGCCTGGGGAAAAAGATCGAAGTCGGGGCTGATTTCATTCTAACCCAGCCTGTTTACGACGTGAAAACCATCGAGATGATCGCCGAGCGGACCCGGCATCTGCCCGTGCCCATATTCATCGGCATCATGCCCATCACCAGCGCCCGCAATGCCCAATTCCTGCACAACGAGGTGCCGGGGATCCGCCTCACCGACGGGGTGCTCAAGCGCATGGCCAAGTACCCCGTCGCGGGCCCCGATGCCCGCCGGGAAGGTCTGGACCTGGCACGGGAACTCCTTGATGCGGCCCGGGAGTGTTTCCGGGGATTTTATCTGATGACGCCGTTTTCCTATTACGAGCTGACCGCGGCGCTGACCCGCCATGTGAAGGACGCCGACGGCGGGTGAACGGAACCGGGGCTTAATGTTGACCAGCACGGCACGTCCCCAGTTTTTTATTTGGAGCCGACAGCCAAATGCATTGAACATCTTCAGGACGCCGTCTGTCAGACCATCGGCATCTACCCCTACCGGGAGGCCAAAACGGCAAATCCGCGGGCCGTGGTAGGCCTTACGGACACCTCGGCCCGGGTGTTGCCTCCTTAGGCAGATGGAAGACCATACGTTGCGTTTCGCTGCCCTCTATTCCCTGTTTGAAGAGGTGGCGGACCATGTCGCCGGGCCATTCCTGGAACGGTGCTCCTGGCGTGAACTGACGGAGGGGTGATAAAGACCTTGAACAAAGGGCGGATATGGGCAGGCAAGACTCCCACCCGGATATTAGCGAGCGGCGGCACTGCCGGAATCGCCGCCACCGCTTGTGAAATCAAGCACCGGCGCTTGCCGCCTCGATTTTCTTGCCGAGCATCTTCTGATGGCCCTCCGTCTGCTTGATGATTTCCTTCACCAGCATTTTGAACTCCATTTCCTGCGTCTTGATCATCTCCCCGTATTTCGACTCCAGGAGGGACTGCTCGATATCCCGAAGGATATACAGGGCCTGTTTTCTGGACAGATCCCCTTTTTTCATCTTCGTGATGTTGTTTTTTACACCGGTCACAGCCGTATTGACGGCAGCGGGGCTGATGGGCCTCCCCACGGCAAAGGCATCGGGATTACTTTTCAAAAGCCGGATCATCGCCTCGATGTTCCGGGCGTGCTGCACCTCGGCCTCAGCGATGGCCTGCCACGTTTCGGCTTCGCTGTCCCATGCCTCCCCGCATACCTTGTAGAAATCCGCGATGACCAGTTCCAGTTGCGCCATGGACTCCAATGTCTTGACCATGTTTGCCAGTTCCAGTTGATTCATGATCTACCCCTCCTTCACCGAGCAGTGAATGAAATAACCGCCCGTGCCCCGATTAACGATTCCCATAAGCCCTGTCAAGGATTTTTAGACGCCGTCGGGACTGCGGCACTTGACATCCACCGCTGTTATTCCTATAAGCAGTGCTCGGGGATTAACCGGCAGGCGCTGACTCATTGAATAAGATCTATGGCTAAGCGAGACAAATATACCTTCAGTTTCTGGGAAAAGCTATTGCTGCGCCTGGCGCCGCCCATAGCCGCCGGGGCAATCAAGCTCTGGAACCGCACCTGCCGGGTGGTCGTCCGGGAAAACGAAGGACGGGAGTTCGCCGCCCTGCATGAGAACGGCGGCTGCATCTATCCGACCTGGCATCAGCGAATGTTCTGGTTTTTCCATGACTTCGGCTCCCGCCACGTCACCATGATGATCAGCCGCAGCAAGGACGGCGAATATGCCAACGCCGTGGCCCTGCGCCTGGGTTTCTATTCCGTCCGGGGCAGCAATTCCCTGAAGGGGCGCGAGGCCATGTATTATCTCGTGGAACTGCTGAAAGAGCGGGCCGGCCACAAGGCGGGGATGATGGCGGACGGCCCGAACGGGCCTCCCCGACAGCTCAAGATGGGAACCATCAAGATCGCCAGGGAAACCGGACTGCCGATCATCCCCATGATGTACGGCGCCAAGCGGCGCATCGTTTTTCAATCCTGGGACCGATATTTCCTACCTTGTCCATTTACGGACATCGTCGTCCTTCACGGCGAGCCGGTTTTCGTTCCTGTGGATGCCGACGAAGAGGAATGCGAGCGCCTGCGCCGCCTGGTCACCGACCGGATGAATGAGATGGCCGACCGTTGCGACACCTGGTGGGGAGGAATCCCGGTGGGCAAGCCGGGTTTCGACCTGCCTGCCTCCTCCTGACGCAAACGGGCCTGTTCAATAATCGGGAAGGCAAATCATTCCGGAAGCTCCTATCTCCTGAGATGTCATGCTTTTCTACCATTGCCGGCGCCGTGCCTGCTAACAGTTATCCATATATTCATAAATATTCAGGAAATCAGGTCGAAGGCGTCGCGGATCAACTCCACCTCCGGACCGGAAGGGAGGAGATGCACCGCCACCACGTCGAACCGGGCAGGGATGTCGAACAGGCCGTGACGGTTGAGATAAAAGGCAGCGAGGCGGGACAGTTTCTGCCGTTTGGCAAATCCCACGCTTTCCTCGGGGGATCCGAAACGGGCGGACCGGCGGGTGCGGACTTCCACAAACACCAGGGTCTCCCCGTCCCGGGCCACGATATCCAGCTCGCCCAGGGGGCAACGCCAGTTACGGGCAAGAATCCTGTAGCCGGCCCGGGCAAGACAGTCCGCCGCAATCTCCTCCCCTTGCCGTCCGGCGCTGATCCTATCCCTGGTCATTGGAGGATAAGCTCGTAATTTTCCTGAGTTGTCTCTTTAATGTGGAAGGACCGGCGATGGATCTTGCAGAAGCCGTGCTCCCGGATCGCCTGGCGGTGCTCGGCGGTTCCATAGCCCTTGTTCTTGAAGAAATTGTAGTAGGGAAACTGGCGGTGATAGATCTCCATGATCCGATCCCGGCTGACCTTGGCGACTATGGAGGCGGCGGCGATGGATACACTCCGAGCGTCCCCCTTGACGATCGTCTCCTGGGGAATCTCCAGGGGCACGCTCTGGTTTCCGTCCACGAGGAGGCAGTCGGGAACGACCTGGAGATCGGCGACGGCCTCCCGCATCGCCAGGAGGGTCGCCCGAAGGATGTTTAGCTCATCTATGGCCCAGGCGTCCATTACGCCGATCCCCACGGCCAGGGCGTCGGCGCGTATCACCTCGAACAGTCGTTCCCGGCTCCGGGAGGTGAGTTTCTTTGAATCGTTGATTTCGGGGTGGGAATATCGATCCGGAAGAACGACGGCGGCGGCAACGACGGGACCGGCCAGGGGTCCCCGGCCCGCTTCGTCGATCCCTGCAATGAGCCTGAATCCTCGTTGCCGGGCCCGTTCTTCAAAATAATTCATGCCTTGAAGACAGTGGTCACGACTTCCCTTCCTCTTTTATCCGGGCCTTTTTGCCTTTCAGGCCCCGGAGGTAATACAGGCGGGAACGTCGGACCCGGCCCCGGGTGACGACCTCGATCCGGTCAATGATCGGGGAATGAAGCGGGAAGGTGCGCTCCACGCCGATCCCGTAAGAGATCTTCCTTACGGTAAAACTGCTGCAACTGCTCCCGCGCCGCTTTCTGATGACGACGCCTTCGAAGGCCTGGATGCGGGACTTCTGACCTTCGATGATCCGGACGAAGACCTTGACGCTGTCCCCCGGCTTGAACACGGGCAGATCCGTCCTTATCTGTTCTTTCTCAATCATTTCAATTACATTCATAACTCTCAACACCTCGCGTGATTATTGTCTTCCATCTAAAATACGACCCAGTTTGCCGTCCTCTCCGGGCACACGGCCGAAAGCCGGCGCTTACCCAATCGGACGGCATATGATGAGCATTAAGCTTCGCTTACCCTCCGCCGGCCCCGACGCGGATACTCAGCACCCGAAGAGCCTGTCCAGCACCACCGCCACGGCGGAGCGCACGGACAGGTGGTTATAGCCGTCCGAACCGCCCCGTACCGGGGCCAGGGAGTAATCAGCCCGGGCGACGATGCCGTCCGCCAGACCCCATCCGGTGCCGAAAACCAACAGCCAGGGGGTGTCTCCTTCCGCGAGCAACTTCCGCAACTCTCCGTAGGATATCAACCCCTTCTCCAGAGCGGCGCCGGTGGCGACCACCCGGGGTGCCTTGCCGGCGTACTCCCCGATTTCCCGACAGACCTGCTCGAAATCTTCCCGGACGCACACCCCGGAAAAGGCCTCCCGTCGGGAGTGGTTGTACTCCGCCCCGTATCCCCGCCGCCAGTGATCGATAATGGTCTCGACCAGGGACCGCTGCGCCGCGATGGGCGTCACGATATAATAGCGGGCGATGCCGTAAGTCCGGGCCGCCCTGGCGATATCGTGGATATCCAGGTTGGCCACCGCGGTGGTCACAACCTGCCGGTGCTTGTTCAGAACCGGATAATGCAAAAGAGCGAGATAACATTCAGGCTGCGCCGCCACGATAATACCCCGGGATATGCATTCCCCGCCTGCCACACGGATCTCTGCTCGGACGTTATCGGCGGGCCTGTTTAACCTTTACGGGCTGAACCGTCACCTCCCCGGACGTGTTTACCGGCGATTCTCCTTTTTCCGCCGCCTCCAGTTCCCGGAGGCATGTCAGGTCGGCCTCGGAAAGGTCCACCCCGGTTAGCAGTTCGGGACGGCGGCGCCAGGTCCGCAACAGAGATTGCCGGCGGCGCCAATTTTCAATTTCCCGGTGATTTCCGTTTACCAGTACATCCGGAACTTCCCAGCCCCGGTACTTTTGGGGTCGAGTATAGTGGGGATGTTCGAGGAGTCCGGCGGCGAAGGAATCCGCACGGGCGGATTCGCTGTTGCCCAGGACGCCGGGAATGAGCCGGGCCACCGCATCCACGACCACCATAGCGGCGAGTTCGCCCCCGGTGAGGATATAGTCGCCGATTGAAAGTTCACGGTCCACCAGATGCTCCCGGACCCGCTCATCGACGCCCTCGTAATGGCCGCAGATCAATAAGATCCGCTCACATACGGCGAGTTCCGCGGCAATTTCCTGGCGGAACGGCGCGCCCTGGGGACTCATCAGGATCACCGGGCCCAACTCCGGCGGCATCGCCAGGGCATCCAGGGCCAGGGCCAGGGGTTCCACCTTCATAACCATGCCCCCGCCCCCGCCGTAGGGGGCGTCGTCGGTCACCCGGTGCTTACCCGGGGCGTAGCTCCGGATGTCATGGACCTGGAGGTCGATTAGTCCCCGTTCCCGGGCCTTCCCGAGGATGCTGCCCGCGAATGGGGAAACGAACATCTCCGGGAAGAGGGTGAGGATATCGAAGCGCATCCGCCGGCCTCACAAACCTGTAAGCAGCCTTACCGTAATGACCCGATTGGTACGGTCCACGTTCCTTATCACTTCCTCGATGGCGGGCAGCAGCCGCTCCTCGCTCCCGCTCCGGCAGACATAGACGTCATGGCCGCCCGTGGGGAATATCTCCGCGATCCTGCCCAAGGAAGCACCCTCCTCCGTCCGCGCTTCCATACCGATGAGTTCATGCCAGTAATATTCGCCCTCCGGGAGCGGCGGCAGATCGCCCATCGGCGATAGGATCCGGCAGCCCACCAGGGACCCGGCGTCGGAAAGATTGTCCACGCCCGCCAACTCCAAAAAGAGGCCGGACTTTCCCCAGCGGCTCCGGCGTATGGGAAAACGCTCCCTTTCCCGTCCCGGCCCGTCCAGATAGACCGCCTCCAGGCGGGGCAGCAGGCTTCCCGGATCCGTCAGATAGGAGCGGACCTTGACGCCGCCACGGCAGCCGTGGACCTTGACGATTTCGCCGATTTCAAAGAACTCCGTCACCCTATTCGATAATTTCCAGAACGGTCCGTTTCCGGATCTTGGTGGAAGCCGCGCTCAATACCGTACGCATAGCTTTTGCGGTTCTCCCCTGTTTGCCGATAACCTTGCCCAGGTCTTCCTTTGCTACCCTCAGTTCGATGACAGACGTCTGCTCGCCGACCACCTCGGATACCTCGACCTGATCGGGGTGATCCACCAATGCCTGCGCCATGTATTTGATCAACTCTTTCATCGCTTTCACCTCCACTGGATTAGTCCGTTAAACCTTTTCAAGATCTCGACTCGAAGAGCCCATTGCCCTGCTTTTAACCCTTTTTCCTCAGAAGCTGAGATACGGTGAGGGTAGGTTTGGCGCCCTTGGACAGCCAATCCTTGATCCGGTCGTCTTTGAGACTTACGCCCTCCATGTCCTTGGCGGGATCATAATACCCCAAAACTTCCAGGAAACGGCCGTCACGCGGCGATTCCGAATCCGCCGCCACAATCCTGTAAAACGGTTTCTTGTGTCCACCCATGCGGGTCAATCTTATTTTTACCGCCATCCTCTTTACCGATCACCTCCTGTTGTTGTTCTTGCCGGCATTTTGCCGATCGAAAGATCGGACCATATATCATATCTTTTTCTTATTTAAAAGGGAAAATTTCCCCGACGGAGGGCCTTCATTCCCTCCTTGGAAGTCATCTTCTTCATGATCTTCCGCATATCCCCATAGTTCTTCAAGAGGCGGTTGACGTCCTGAACCGTGGTACCGCTCCCCAGGGCAATGCGTTTCCGTCGCTGGCCATCGATCAGGAGATGGTTCTGGCGCTCCTTTTTGGTCATGGAATCGATGATCGCCGTCACCCGGACCAGTTCCTTCTCATCGGGATCGATCTGCTTGAGGGCCTTGATCTTGTTCATACCCGGAATCATGGAAAAGATGTCCTTCAGGGATCCCATCTTTTTGATCTGCAGCAGTTGATTCCGAAAGTCCTCCAGGGTGAATTCATTTTTCCGGATCTTCTTTTCAAGTTCCCGGGCCTGCTGCTCATCTACCGTGGCCTGGGCCTTTTCCACCAGGGAGATGATGTCTCCCATCCCCAGGATCCGCGTCGCCATGCGATCCGGATGGAAGACTTCCAGGGCCTCCACCTTTTCACCGACACCAACGAATTTGATGGGCTTGCCCATGACGGCCTTCAGGGACAAAGCGGCGCCTCCCCGGGCGTCGCCGTCGAGCTTGGTCATGATGACACCGTCGATCCCCAGGCGCTCGTTGAAGGTCGCGGCGACATTCACGGCCTCCTGACCGGTCATGGCGTCGGCGACGAAGAGGATCTCCGCGGGCTGGACGACCTCCTTGATGCGGCTCAATTCCGCCATCATCTCCAGGTCGATATGGAGCCGCCCGGCGGTGTCGATGACGAGCGCCTCATAGCCCCGGCTCTTGGCGTCTTCCACGGCCAGGCGACATATCGTCACGGGCTCCTTGACATCTCCCGCTTCGAATACCGGCATGGAGGCATCTTTCCCCAGGATCCGCAACTGATCCACGGCGGCGGGACGATAGACATCCACCGAGACCAGCAGGGTCCTCTTTCCCTGCTTCGTAATGTATTTGGCAAGTTTGACGGCGGTGGTCGTCTTGCCGCTCCCCTGGAGGCCCACCAGCATGATCGGCGCGGGGAAGCGGCTTCCGAACCGGAGCTGGCTGCTCGTCCCCCCCATCAGTTCCACCAGGCGGTCATGCACGATCTTCACCACCTGCTGCCCAGGACTGATGCTTTCGACGACCTCCTGGCCCAGGGAGCGGGTCTTTACGTCCTCGATAAAACTCTTCACCACCTTGAAATTTACATCCGCTTCCAGAAGGGCCATGCGGATCTCCTTCAGGGCGCCCTGGATGTTCTCTTCATCCAGGCGGCTCCGGCCCTTCAGTTTCTTGAAGACGGCATCGAGTTTTTCGGTAAGATTCTCAAACATAAACCACCTTGTTGGCAACCTGTATCAGTTTCTCTTGATCGCGCAGTTCAAACCTTTGACCTTGCCCGCCATTTCACCGGCGGCTTTCTCCGCCGCCACCCGCGTCTGGTAGCCGTTGACAACCACCCGGTACCATTTGCCCTTGCCGGGGATTTCCGTATCGACGATCTCCGCCCGAAATCCCAGACCGCGGAGCTTATCCTTCAACTGCTGCGCCTTGTCCCGCTCGTGGTATGACACCACCTGGACGGAAAATGTCCCTGCACCCGGTTTCTTTACCTCTTTTCCGCCCTCGGGCGCCGGGGGAGGCGCCGCCGGCGATACGTTCATCGGGTCCGGAGCTGAACCTTTACCGGCGTTCAGGCCTTTTGCCGCCGGGGGAGCTACCGGTGGCGGAGCCACGGTGGCCGGAGCGAGCGGGGGCGGGGGTGGAGGCGCCTTCTCCTCTTCCGCCCCCGGCGGTTTGGCCGGCGCTCCCGGAACCATGATCACCGCCGCCGGGGGCGCCGGCGTCTCCTTTTTCTCCTCCACAAGGAGCCCGTTGCCGGCATCCCCTTGTTTTTTCGTCAGGGTATCAAAGAAGGTGAGCTCCGTAACCTGGCTTTCCTGACCATCGCCATTTCCCTCCGGGGACGCCTTGGCAAAGAACGACCCTATACCGGCAGCGATCCGGCCCGGGATCCCCCTGGCGATCTTTTCCGGATAGGCGTCGATGTCTCTCCCCACCTGCACGCCCAGGAGAAAAGCCATTGTGACCAGGATTCCCATCCCCGCCACCAGGACGAGCAGCCCGATCTTTCCCAATCTCATTTCCCTGAAGCGGGTCTTCTTCTCTGGCTTCATCCTACATCTTGTCCGGTGCGGATACCCCCAGCAATTTCAAATTATTCTTCAAAACAATCTGCAGCGTCTTCATGAGAAAAAGGCGGGCCCGAGACAGCTCCGGGTCTTCCGAAATCACCTTGTGCTTATTGTAATAGCTATGGAAAAGCGCCGCCAGATCGTTGGCGAAAAAGGTCAGCCGATGGGGCTCCAGAGCGGCGGCCGCCCCGGAGACAAGCTCGGGAAAACGGTTCAGGGCCTTGATGAGGGCCATCTCCTCGGGAACGACCAGGAGACCGGCATTTACTTCTTCATAGCGGGGAAGGTCAATGCCCCGTTCGGCGGCCAGACGCAGGATGCTGGCGATCCGGGCATGGGCGTACTGCACGTAATATACCGGATTCTCGTTGGATTGCTGCTTGGCAACCTCCAAATCGAAGTCGAGATGGCTGTCCGTGCGGCGCATGAGGAAGTTATACCGGGCCGCGTCCCTACCCACTTCGTCCACGACCTCCCGGAGGGTGACAAATTCCCCGGAACGGGTGGACATGGCCACGGGCCTACCCCCCCGCAACAGGTTGACCAGTTGGACCAGGACCACGCGCAGGGATTCCGGAGGATAGCCGAGGGCCTGTATGCCCGCCGACATCCGGGGCAGATAGCCGTGATGGTCGGCCCCCCAGATGTCGATCACCCAGGAGAAGCCTCGTTCAAACTTGTTCTTGTGATAGGCGATGTCAGCGGCAAAATAGGTGGGTTCGCCGTTCTGGCGGACGACCACCCGGTCCTTCTCGTCGCCGAAGGCGCTGGTCCGGAACCACCGGGTATCCTCCTCACGGTAGATGTGGCCTCTTTCTTCGAGGCGCTGCAGAAGCTTGGCCACGCCTTCATCCTTATAAAGCTCCCGTTCGCTGAAGTATTCGTCGAAGACCACCCCGAAGGCGGCCAGATCTTCCTTGATGCCCGCCAGGATGACCGCGGCGGCATGGTCGGTAAAGACCGGCACGAGCTCCTCCTCCGGCCGGTCCAGATGCAATTCCCCGTCCCGGGACAAGATCTCTCCGGCAATATCCCGGATATAGTCTCCCTGATAGCAGCTATCGGGAAAAGCCACTTCCCGACCCAGGAGTTCCTGATAACGATACAGCACCGAGCGGCCGAGGTTGAACATCTGGTTACCCGCGTCGTTGATGTAGTATTCGCGGTAAACCTCGTAGCCCGCCGCCTGGAGGATATTGGCCAGCACATCCCCCACCACGGCCCCCCGGGCGTGCCCGATATGGAGCGGCCCCGTGGGATTGGCGCTGACGAACTCCACCTGCACCCGCCGGCCGCCGCCGGCATCCGAACACCCGTAACGATCCGCCGCCGCCTCGATCTCTTTTAGCGCCGCTTTCCAGACATCTTCCCGAAGGAAGAAATTGATGAACCCCGGACCGGCGATTTCGATCTTGGCGAGGATGGTTTTTTCATCCTGGAGCCGGTCGCAGATCATCCGGGCTATTTGCCGGGGATTTTTCTTCAGTTTCGCCGAGAGGATCATCGCCATGTTCGTGGCGTAGTCGCCGTGGACGGGATCGCGGGTCGCCTCCACCTCGACGGGGGGCAGGGACATGGCGCCTACCCGGGCCTCCTCCAGGACCTCCGGCAACGCCCTCTCGATCATTTTCACAATACGGTTCTTCATTACTTCTTTCACCGGAGCGATTGTCCAACCATCAGCGCCCCGCCGGTCCTTCCGGTCCTCGGGCCCCCGGTATCGGGCAACCGCTTCCACTCCTTCCTTTGCAGCGTTTTTCCTTGCCGACGGGCACCTTATATTTTCCCGGCCAGGTAAGTCAAGATTTTTACGAGCCGGAAAAGTTGTAAATATATCAGAAAAGATAGAGGAAATATTTCGTCAAATCCCTGCCCCAGAACAGGTAGAGAACCGCCCCCAGGGAAAGGAAGGGGCCGAAGGGAACGGCATATTTCAAAGACTCGCCACGCCTGATCATGAGGGAAATCCCCACGGCGGCGCCGGTGACGGAGGCGATCATGAGGATGAACAGGAGGGACTGCCAGCCGAGAAAGGCCCCGAACATGGCCATGAGGTTTACATCGCCGCCGCCCATGCCCTCGTTTCCCGTCAGTTGTTCGTAATAGAGGGCAATCAGGTAGAGAATTCCGATCCCCACCATGATCCCCAGAAAAGAATCCAACCAGGGAACGCCCATAATGAAGACGGCAGCCAAAAGAAAGACGGGAATCCCCGGCAGAACAATCTCATGGGGGATGATCTGGTGTTCGATGTCGATGAAGACGATGACGATCAGGGCGGCCAGAAACAGAAATACGGCGGGCAGAGCCAGTGATAAGCCGAACTTGACGTAAGCCGCCAGGGCCAGGGCGGCCGACAGGGCCTCCACCAGGGGATAGCGACCGGAGATCTGCTGCCGGCAATGACGGCAGCGTCCCTTGAGCAGGAAATAACCGACGATCGGGACATTGTCATGCCAGGAAATGCCGCGTCCACACTGGGGGCACCGGGAGGCGGGAAAAACCAGGGACTCCCCCCGGGGGAGGCGATAGATGCAGACATTGAGAAAACTGCCCACGACCGCTCCCAGCAAGATCACGCCGCTGATTCCAAGCCATTCCATAGGGGAAATCAAGTCCTCTCCACTTTTTCGCCGCCAATATCGGCGGGAGTGAATTCAGCGAAGCTGAATACTGTTCTCAATTCAGCGAAGCTGAATACTGTATAAAAAATCGCTCCCCTGGGAAACTCTTCTTAATCGACACCCCCTCCGGGAAAGATGAGGTCGGATGTCCGGGACTGCCCTCAGCCCCGCTTGTTGGCCCCGGTCTGCCGGACCATGTTGCCGGCGTTGAGCAGGGAATCAAAGGTCCCCGCATCGGTCCACCAGCCTTCGAGGACATCCCAGGTGAGTTTCTCCTGGCGGAGGTAGTAGTTGTTCACATCGGTGATCTCCAGTTCCCCCCGTTCCGAAGGTTTCAGGGTCCTGATGAAATCGAAGACCTTGCTGTCGTACATGTAGATCCCGATTACGGCGTAATTCGAGGCCGGGGCGGAGGGTTTCTCGTCGATGCGGACGATCCGGTCGCCCTCGAAAGCGGGGACGCCGAAACGCTGGGGATCCGACACCTCCTTGAGAAGGATCTTCGCCCCTTCCACCTGTTTCCGGAATGAATCCACAGCGGTGCGGATATTTTTCTCGATGATGTTGTCCCCGAGCACCACGACGATCTTATCCTGATCGGCAAAGTATTCAGCGAGGCTCAAGGCCGCAGCGATCCCGCCCTCCCCTTCCTGATAGGCATAGTTCAGATGTTTGAGACCGAATTCCTTGCCATTGCCCAGGAGGCGGAGGAAATCTCCGGCGCTGTTGCCGCCGGTGACGATAAGGATTTCGTCGATGCCCGCATTCACCAGGGTCCGTATGGGGTAATAGATCATGGGCTTGTTATAGATGGGCAGGAGGTGCTTGTTCGTCACCTTGGTCAGGGGAAACATCCGCGTGCCCAGTCCGCCCGCAAGTACGATGCCTTTCATGGAAATCTCCTTTCGCGGCTGAATGTTTCTGTGTCCTATTACAGCTCCCCCCGCCAGGTCAATCACAAAGTGACGGTCCGGAGTCCATTATCACCACGGTAAATTTGTTCTGGCCAAAACAATCTGAAAACAGTGGATTTTTGTTTTCGTTATCAATTAATATCAACTGCTTTTACGGAGAACAAATTTACCCTGCCATTCAACCATTGACACCCCCCACGGCTCTTCGTATAGTGAGAGCCGGAAATAACCGGGATGGAACCGGCGGGCCCGCACCGACGGACAGGCGGGGAGATTCCGGAAAATGAAGAGGGGACTGATGACCGACCCTTTCTTGCGCCCTCCATTGTCGCCGTCGAACAGCAATATCCGGATCGAGGCGGAGCAGGCCGAATCCCCGCCGAATCCCCGGCTCCTGGACTACGTCTGCGCCGTCAACGGCTATCCCCCTCCCGACACCCGGTCCGGCTTCACCTGGGGCGAAATGGATTGCGGCAACGGTTTCCCCCTCCTGATCCTCGCGGCGGCAAATCCGTCGGGGCAATTTTACGGCCTCTCTTTCCATCCCGGCCGCACCGATGACGCGGAAGAACTCCGGACGGCGGCAGGTGTGAATAACCTCCTTTTCACGACCATATCCCCCGCCGAACTCTCTAAACCGGACATGCCACCCTGCGACTACCTCCTCATGCCCGGCGCCTCCCCCTTTCCCGGTCCCGACGCCCGGAGACACATCCTCGCCTTCACCAGGGAACTTCTGAAGCCCGGCGGGACAGTCCTGACCTCCTACCGGACCCCCCATACGGCGCTCCTCATGGAGCCCGTACTCCATTTCCTCCGCGTCGCCGGGGCCGCTCCGAACTCTACCCATCGTTCCGTCGTCGCCGCCGCCAACCGGGACCACAACGTCCTGCGGACGGCGGGTGACAATTCCCTGACCCTGGGCGACCGGAAGGGGAGCGCCTTTGCCGCCCTGAGCACCGCCGCAGGGAACCGTCTCGACCTGAAAGACGCCGGGGACGCCGGGGACGGTGTCTTACCCAAAGATCCGGACGGAAAGGGGGTCGTCATGAAGACGGCCAGCGGCCACCAGTACCTACAGATGAAGGACGAAGGGGAGCAAGGGGAGCTCATCCTTGCCGCCGCCACGCCCCTCCAGGCCTTCGGCGTCGCCGCCCCGGAGGTTCCCATTGTCCAGGAGGACATAAGCAAGTTCAGGATCGGCCGGGCGGTCCACGGCATCGATATGACCACTAACGAAACGGTGAACCGCATTTCCTCCCTTGCCGACAACTCCATCTCCCTGGGCAATCACAGCGCCCTGTCCATGGGGATTATGAACTCCTTCGCCCTCGCCGCCGATATGGGCGTGACCGCCGGTCCCCACGGGCGCAAATACCTCTGGGGGGGATCGGAATTCAGCGCCCGCAAGCTCTCCCGGTTCTGCAGGCAGGAGTATTTCAACGTCAGCAACGATTGCATCATCGGGGCGAACGCGGGAGTTTACCTCGGCGGAGGCATGCTGCCCCCCCAGGCGGCGTCTTATTCGGCCCTTGCCAACGTCTTCTTCCTCAGCGTCGCCGCCACCGCTGCGTCCACCGCCGCGGGCTGCACCGCCGCCACCCTCCATGCCCCGGCGGAGGCCCGGATGGGTATCGCCGGCGGTTCCCTGGCCCTGGCCCTCATCATGGCCAAGGTCCAGGATCGCTATTTCGAAACCGTGAAATACGCCCCCACTAACCAGAGCTACATGAGTTCCCTGATCCTGGGGCGCGAAGGGGCTTGGATGAGCGTCAATCCCACCGGCGGCTTCCTGAATCTCCAGTTGACGGGGGGGATTCTTGCCAGCGACCTGTTGATGGCCGCCGCCGTCAACGTCTCCAAGGCGGGGATCGCCGCGTCGGGGCCCGCCATCGACATCAAGGCGGCGACGGTGGCCGGTCTCCAGGGCGGCACGGGTGTGGTCGTGAAGTCGCCGGGATTATTTGTCGTCCAGGGCGGCGCCGGCCAGGTGAAGGCCGGGGCTTCCAACCTGACCCTTACGCCGGCGATCGTCCAGCTTGCCGGGGGGATCGTGAAGATAGGATAAGATGAAGGTATGTAAACCGGACAACCTGGCCCTCCTGGCAAATCCCTGCCGGATCGAGGGGGGGGCGCTATCTCTCCATCGGGGCCCTGGCCTGCTTTTCCCTGGCGGCGGCGGAACCGTCTGCGCCCCTTCCCGAGGGGGAGCTCTGGAAACTCGCCGCCTCTTATCTGCAACGGGGCGATTTCCTCGATGAGGGCTGGCCGAAACGCCAGGGGGAATTCATCGTCCACGGCGACGCGTGGAACGTGAACATGGCGACGGCGACGGCGGTCCGGGTCGCCGTGGGGGCGCTGCTCAAGGGTCTGACGCCGCAGTTCATCCTGAGGGTCGGCTATGTGGAGGACTACCCCGACCCCGTTTCCCCCCGCCGGCCCGTCGCCAGGTTCGCCGGCGTTTAAGGTCTGAACAGACCCTTAGATGCGCGGGAGGAGGGAGAACAAGGTTCACCTTTCGTTATTGCCATTAA
>CAZNDG010000035.1:0-30639 GCA_964571695.1 uncultured Syntrophus sp. | reverse complement strand
GACGGCCGTGCCGTTGTCCCAGGAGGAGGATCTTACCACGTAATTGCCGTTGGAAAGGGCAGTGACGCCGTCCGAGCCCACACAGTCGCTGGCGGTGGAACCGGTCAGGGTGGCAAGAAGGGCACCGTCGGTTATGCTATAGAGCCGCACGGCGCCTGCATTCGAGGCGGCTGTGTTGTCCAAGTAAGAGGACACGACGAGTTTACCGAGTGAGGCGCCGCCGTCCTTCAACTCGACCACGTTTCCTGAACCGTACTGATCACCGGTTTGTGGATTACTGTATGTCAGGGGGATGACGTCGAAGGCCGACGAAGAAGCAGCAACGATTTCAATGTTCTTGGGATCCAGGAGCAGGGAACCGTTTTGCCCATGCGGCGCCGTCACATCGACAGTTCCGCCGAAGCCCAGAAGGCTGCGGCTGGAGACCTCTACCCGGCCGCCGCCGCCTTCCACTAAGCCGCCTTTGGCCTCGATCCGGCCATGATAATAGGTGGTTTCGTCCGACCAGACCGCCACCGTGCCGCCGTTGCCGTTTTGCGTGGCGTTGGCCGTCAGCGTGGCGTTTATCAGTGTGGTCGTTGCGGCGTTGGGCAGATCGGCATCGTTGCCCTGCCAGCCGCCGCCGATGCGGATTAAGCCGCCGCCTGTGGCGCCGTCGGCATGAGCTGTGGCTCCCGCAAGGACCAGACTGTCCGCTGTTATAGAAATATTGCCGCCGGTCGTGCCGCTTGCTGAGTAGGCGCCTGACAGGTAGGCCCCGCCCTGGGCCTCGGCGCGAATCGTTCCGGCCTGGCCTTGCGTCGCATTCGCGCTGATCCGGGAACCCGCCGTCTGTTCCATGCTTTCCGTGGCGTTCAAATGGATATGTCCCCCGGCGGCGGCGCCCGAGGCGTCAAGCGAACCCGCCTCGATAATCGCCCGTCCGGAAACGGAAATATTGCCGCCGGTATGTCCCGTGGCGCTCATGCCGCCCGTGTTCATCAACATGCCTGTGGCGGCGATGTCGATGCTGCCTGCCGCGCCGCTTTCATGGGAGACGTCAAGGCTGCCTGACTGGATGACCTGGTCGGCGTCGAGGATGATCCGGCCGCCTTTATTGGCAATTCCCTTCGCCTCGATAATCCCTTCGTTATTCACCACCGCCTGAATCAGTTCATCCGCCGCCTTCGCGTTCATCTTCACGAGACCGCCGTCGGCCTTGACAAGTCCCCTGTTCTCGATCAAGGCGTCAATAGCGCCCTGATCCACGGTGAAGTTTACGAGCCTGTCCCCGGTAAAATCGAGGCTGACCTTGTCTCCGGCAGCAAGGGTAACGGTTCCTCCGGGAGCGGTGATGGTTCCTTCATTGGTTATTCTGGGAGAAAGGAAGGCGACATAGCCGCCGTCGGCGGTCCGGATCTGGCCCATATTGGACACAGCCCCGGCGATGCCGGTATTTTCGAAATGGTACTTGCCGGCAAGGAAGTTCTCGTTGGAGAGGCTCAATGAAGATGCGACAAGCCCCCCCACGTCCACCTGGGCTGTAGGGCCGAAATAGACGCCTGCGGGGTTGAGGAGGAATACCTGACCGTTGGCGGAGAGACGACCATATATCTGGGAGGGGTTCTGATCGAGGATGCGGTTCAAGGCCACACTTGACGCCCCGGGCTGCTGGAAGGCCACGGAGGCGTTCTGGCCGATGTTGAAGGTGTTCCAGTTGGCGATCATTTTATCCGTCTGCTGATTCACGGTCATGGCGTTGCCGCTCTGAGCGATATTAGCTTGGCCGGCGACCACCTGGCCGCCTGTGGGAAGGGCGTTAGGATCGATGGCTTTTGCCGTCCCTCCCGTTGCCAGCAACACGGCGATGCTCAAAGCGCCCACAACAATCGGCCGCCGAAACCATCCCGCCGCGACTTTTTCCGATACGGCCACCCACGCCTCTTTTTTCTTAGACCATATCAGTTTATAGATCTTGTTCATGGCTATGTCCTTTCCGGGGAATAGCGCTCCCGTAAAAATGTTCTCTCATGGTTATCGGCATGGCAGCGACGTTATTTAAATTCACCGTATCACCTCTTCATGTATTCTTCCCAGACCATCTTGTAGGCCCCTTCCAGTTGCCCGGTGAAACTTGATCCGTTGCATAGCGGCGAGGAGAGAAATTCGTCCTTCAAGCTGTGGTGAATATCATTTAACCGTTTTGCATCTTTGGCCAGAGACGCAGCGGCCTCGATAAAACCGTCAGCGCTGTCGGATGCCCATTCGGGATGACCTAGCGCGGTGAGAATGCTCAGACCTGCCCGGGAACGGTGGCTTGTTCCGGCAAGACTCACCATGGGCGTCCCCATCTGGAGGGCGGCGCAGGTGATCGTCTCTCCGTTGAAGGGATAGAAATCGAACAGTATATCGATCTCCCTGAAGGTTGCGAGGTAGTCTTGGATATCGTCGGTTCGTGGTCTGAGAATCAGGCGGTCTGCGTCGATCCCCTCCCTGGAGAACATCTCCGTAAGCCCTGCCCTGCAGACGGCCTCGGTCACTCCTGACGATCTTACCAGGCACATGCTGCCCGGCAGGGCATGCATCACCCGGGCATAGAGGCCAACCATGTATTGATTGATCTTGGCGAAATTTCCCACCAGGCCGAAGGTGACAAAACCGTTGACCAGAGCAGGCGTGTCCAGCAGGTCAGGCGTCTCTTTGTAGGGGGTAAAGCACAGAAAGGAACCGGGCAGACGGAGGAGTTTCTCCACAAACTGCCCTTCCGTCATCCCCGGAGGGTCGGCGATGGCATCGGTGATAAACCAGTCTACTGTGCTGATGCCCAGGGAATGAACATTCCCCAGCCAGGTCATCTGAACCGGCGCCGGTTTATAAAATAGCACCGGCAGAACATTGCCCTTTGTGTGGCCGTTGAGCTCCACGAGGATGTCGATGCGATCATCGTGAATGAGCCTGGCTATGCTGCCGGGATCCATTCCGTCCACCACCCGCCACAGCCTTGCATAACTCTTGAACTCATCGGTGTAATCGTCGTTTACCGGGCAATTGTAGTAACAGAAGACCTCAAATTGATGGGGATCGTGATTTTTTATCACGGACAGGGTAAAAAGACCTATGGAATGATGACGAAAGTCTGACGAGAGATAGCCGATGCGAAGGGGACGGTCAGGATCGCCGCCGGCATGATTATGGCTGAAGGGAGTTATGTCTTGGGGGACCTGGTTCTTTTCATATCCCTTATGAAGTTCAAGGATCATGTCCGGGGCAAGGTCAGGGTCGTAAAGAGAATCGAAAAGCAGATTGCTGTACATGACCGGCATGAAGGGACGGATGGCCAGGGCGCGTCGATACATTTCGCGGGCCTGCACTGTCCGACCGGCGCCTTTCAGCGCCACGCCCCAATCGTTGTAGAGCTGAGGGAGGTCGACGTCGGGATGGCTCTCGAGCCGCTGGTATATCTCAAGGGCCTCGTCATAGCGATAGAAGGCTTCGGATAAATGATTAGCGTAGTTGTGCAGAATGCCCGCGTCGTTGGGAAATCGCTCTATAAGGACACGCCAGTAGGCATTGATGTCCTCTTTGCGATCCAGTTCAGAGAGCCTGGTCAAAATCTGGTGCCCCACCTGGATGACCCAGCCCTTGTCGTTGCTGCACTCCATGGATGCGTAAAAAGAGGCGATGGCTTCGTCTACGCGGTCCTGTTTCATCAGGGCGTTGCCCCTGTTCTGGTGGGCGATGGCGAATTGCGGATCGATAAGCAGTGCCGCGTCATAGTAAGACAAGGCCCTGCCCGCATCTTCCTGGAGAAAATGTGTCACGCCAAGGTCGTTGAGGATGAATTTCACCTCATCGTGACCGCGGAGCAGTTCCGAATAGAGGCGCCGTGCCTCTTCGCAATGTCCCCCGTTTAGGAGGGTCAATGCCTGTTGATATGCCGGGTTCATATCCCTATCCCGTCACCATGTTTTGAGCCACATCCATGGCCCAGCATTATATATCAGGGCTATTGCTTTTCCCGCAAAAATTGTCGTATGTGCCTGGCATTGCTCATTTTCCCCCCTTGCGATCCACCAGAATGCCCAGGTTGCGCAGCGAGAGCAGGTGGGCGTTGATCAGGGCCAGGGAGCCGTTGCGGAACAAGCGGACGATGTCGATGTCCGGCATTTGGTTCAGTTTCTGCTCATCGACTACGAGCATGCCGTTTAAGGCGTAGCTGCGGCCGTCGGCCAGGTTTGCCTGGGCGTCTATCTGGCGCAGGAGTCCCCCCGCGGCCAACAGGGCGCAGAAGCCCTCCGTTTCCTTCATCCTTCGGTAATAATCCTCCAGAAATGCCATGATTTCCTTCATCTTTTCGGTTGGCTCTCCCTGGATGAACAGCGCTGCCCCCCCCTCCCGGTCGCAGCCGTCGAAGGCCGCGTCGAAACAAACCGTCATCTGTCCATCGGTGCCGTCGGTGGTGATGAAGGGGTAGCGCCGGATATAGGCGGGGATATAGCTTCCCAGCCAGTATCCGTCTTTGTCGATGAAAAGATTTTCTCCGCTTTCGAGTCCCATGAGGGCCAGAGGGACAATGGGGCCGTCGGCGGCCGGAGCAAAGATGATGGGAAACTGGCGGCAGGCGTCAAAAAACTCGATGCAGGCCATGACCACGGTTTGCGCTCCCGAGGCGAAGGAGTAACGACCGGGACTTGTGGAGATGGTCAGATCGGCGTGCCGTTCCCGATCGAGAACGGATGGTTGACGGTAAAACTGGGGAAGAGGTGCGGTGGTGGTCATGACGCTGAGTCCTCCTTACAAGAAAAAATGCCGCTTTTTTATTGCAATGCATTTGTCATGCCAATGCATATGTTCTGAAATCACTGCATATTTTGCCCCGGAGCGCAAATCACCGCCAAAAATGTTGGCGGCAAGCGGTTGGTGGTTGGCATCTTCAGATCCAGATCAGGAGCTGGAGCCAGAAGCGGCCGTTGTCGTTACGGTTGTCGGCATCCATGCCGGTGGTGCTGCAGCCGTCGTTGGGACCGATCTTGTGGGCGTAGGAGGCCCGGAGACTGTAGAGGCCGGGTTTGCCGATATTCAATCCCCCGCCGCCCCCGGCCAGGAGGTAGTCGTTGCGTCCCGAGGCGCTGGTGACGGCGCCGGTCCAGAGGCTCTTGTGGAGCATGATCCAGCCCGCGTCGACAAAGCCCACCAGTTGTGTGGTGGCCCAGGGGGGCAGGAAGGGGAGGTCGAAACGGGCTTCGACGGTGCCGGCGTGGCCTTCATCGCCCGGGGCCTCGCCGACCGGATAGGCCCGGATGCTTGCCGGGCCCCCGAGAATGAATTTTTGGGAGGAATCGAGGTTGCCGGAGGCCAACTGGCCCCGGGCCGATCCGAAGAGGGCCAGCCAGGCGGTGACGCGCTGGAGGCGGCCCACGGAATAGGTCCCCCGGGAGAAGCCGCCGGCCGTCTTGGGACCCGTGGCGTCGTTGGCCTTGTTGCTCTCCACCCCCGACAGGTCCACGCTGCCGCCGTAAAAGTAGATGTTGACATTCGTTAGCCCCCCGCCGCCAAAGCCGTCATAGAAGCTTCCCGTCAGGTTCAGGTTCCCCACGGAGAGTTTGCGGTCCCGGGTCTTGACGTCGTTGGCCTCGTCGCCGAGCACAAAGTACTCGCCGCCCAGCCCTGTCCAGACGCTGGCGCGGCGGGAGCGGAGGAGGGGATAGCTGAATCCGGCGGCAAAGGTGTCGGCCCGGCCTTTGGCGTCCAGGGACTTGAGCTCTTCCCCAAGTTTGTATGACAGATAGGTGTAGGAGAGGTTTCCGGTCAGGCCGGAGGTTCCCAGAGGCACGGCATAGCCGGCCCGGCCCTGGAGGAGGTTGGCCGCGCCGGTGAAGGTGAGGTTCAACTGGTCGCCCCAGCCCAGGGGATCGTTAAGGGCGGCCTGACCCGTTCCCCGCCAGGAGCCGGTGTAGCGGTCGCCGTAGTTGTCTCCCGAAAGGACGCCGTGCAGGAGCCTTCCCTCCGCGGCGTTGATGACGAGCCGGGTGGTGCCGGGTGCGCCGCCCGGCTCCAGCGAAGCCTGGGCGTTGAGACCGGGCAGATCGTTCATGAGTAGGACCGCCCGTTCGATCCGCTCCATCCGGGCCGGACTGTCCCCGGGGACGGCCCGGTCGGCCATACCCTGGAGAAGCGACGGATCTATGCGGTGGGGATCCTTGAGGTCGATGCGGACCTTGCCGTCAATACGCCCCGCGATGACGGCTATCTCGACGATGCCCTCCGTAACATCCTGTTTGGGAAGATAGGCCCGGGCCAGGAGAAAGCCCTTCTTTTCCCGGAGATAACTCGTGACCTGCCCGGCCAGTTGCTGCAGTTCGGCGAAGCCCAACTCCCGGCCGATGCCTCCCTTGACGATCTCCTGGAGCTCCGCCTCCGCGGCCATGCCCTCGAAGCGGCCCGTAAAGCGGAAGGCCTTCACGAGGACCCGGACGCCGGTGTCGGTCAGCGGCGGCGCCGCGATATCCCGTTTGTCTTCACTGGGGAGGCGATCGGGAAGGGAGGTAGCGGGCTGCCGTTGTTCCTGGAGAAGTGTTCCCGCGTCGGGCTGGGCAAAGGCAGGAGAGCAGAAAAGGAGAATGAAGAAGAGGATGACGGGGAATGTCTGGTGACGGATATGTTTCATGATCCTGCTCCTTATGGTGAGTTATGATGCCGGCAATGTATATATATAATTCTCGCCAGCGCTTAAAAAGTCAATGGGACCAATTAGTTGTAAAAAATATATAGAAAAACGATTGTTGGGAATATTACAAAAAAGCGTTAATCCGTGCAAGAAGAATGTATTTAAATGGCGAAATCAATATATTAGGATAATAATATCTCAAAATCGGACGCCTGATGATGAAAAACGGCAAGGTTGGAATCCGTGGCTTTCCATTTGTCAACTGACCGTAAACCGACGATTTTCACCGCGGTAAAGATCTATTGCCGGGGCAGTGAATCCGGGCCGGGCCGGGATTGAAGCATTTGGAGCATGCTATCCACGTATTCCTCACGAAAATGGTTTCCGCGGTAATGCTTCAGGGCCGCGGGGAGGCAATGCAGAAAAGCATCCATCACCCGGGGATCGAAATGGCTTCCCGTTTGCGACTTCATCATCTCGACGACCTCCCAAAGCGGCATCGGGAAGTTGTCAAAGTTGTCTTCCGAAGTGTATTTCGGATAGTCGCGTTTCGATGTCAGGGCGTCGAAGACATCGGCGACGGCGATGATCTTGGCCCCGAGGGGTATCTTGTCGCCCTTGAGACCTTCGGTATAGCCGGAGCCGTCGATCCTTTCATGGTGCCGGCAGGCGATCTCCGGAACATCGCGCAGATGCCGGGGAAAATGGAACTGCTCCAGGATGGCCAAGGTCTTCCGGGGATGGGTTTTCATCTCCTCCCATTCTTTTGAGGTAAACCGTCCCTCCTTCATCAGTATATCGTCCCGGATGCCGATCTTGCCGATATCATGGAGGATGGCGGCGTATTTTATGACTTCCTGTTCTTCTCTGCCCAGATTCATCCTTTTGGCGATCATTACGGAGTACTCAGTTACCCGGTCAGAATGTCCCGCGGTCATTGGATGGCGGGAATCGACGGTGGCGGAGAGGGTTTTTATCGATGCCTCGAAAGAAAGCTTCATTTCATCCACCAGCAGGGAGTTCTCGAGGGCAATCCCCACCTGGGATACCAGTCCTTTCAGGAACGTTTCGTCTTCCTCGTCAAAACGTTCCTTTCCCTGCTTGTTGATGACCTGGACAACGCCGATGGTCTTCCCGTAACGGCCCCTGATCGGCAGGCACAGGACGGAATGGGTCCGGAAGTTGTTCTTCTCGTCGAAGGACCGGTCGAAATAGGGCAGCTCCCAGGCATCAGGAACGTTGAGGGTCTCTCCTGTCGCGGCGACCCGGCCGCTGATGCCCTGGCCCAGAGGCAGCCGGATCTGCTGCACCCCTTCAGCGACCATCGTCCAAAGCTCCCGGCGGTCCCAATCAACTACGTAGAGACTGGTCCTTTCCGCCTCCATGGCCTGGGTGACATTGCCGATGATGAGCGGGAAGAGGCGATCGAAGTCCAACTCCGATGTCAGGTTGGCCGATATGCCGATCAGGCGGGCCAGAAGATCCTTGATGTGGTTCCGTTCGGCAAGCTGATCGGCCGCGGTTTGGAAGATGGTATTGAAGGAACGGATAAGACTCTGGATTTCATTTTCCTCTGGCTTTGCCGGAGTGACGGGGTCGGCATAGAGATCGGTTCTGTCGATCTTCTGGCCCGCAAACTCCTCTTCCCTGCTGGATACGGCCTGGGTCTTGGAGACTATTTCCGTCGTGATGTTCTCGAGGGAATGAAGCCAGCGGAACACGAGAAAGAAGCTCAACAGCGGAAAAAAGAGCATGGCGCTTACGCCGAGTTGGAGGATGAACCTGAGATGCTCGGCGTCTTCGGCGGGCAGGTAGGGAAGCACATACTGGCGCATGATGAAAATGGCGATAAGAATGGGGAGCAGGGAACCCAAAGCAAAAAAGGTGAGGAATATCTTCTTGGAACGGGAGTGGACGATGGATGTGTCAAAGGTCATAAATTGCACTCCCCATGAATCGGCAATCCTGCCCTGAGGATAATAAACCCCGCGACGCTTCGTTTTGGAACCGGAACCGAAGCGGGACAGCGAAGTCGCCGGTGGAAATTATCTTTCCCCGCCTTTTCCGGCGTTGATGATCGCCGCCACCTGGTCCTTGCCTAATGATCGAATAAAGTCTCCCATGGCCGCTTCCATGACCCGGTACCAGGCATCCTTGTCGAGATCTTTGCTCACCGTCATGCCGGCGGCGGCCAGAGCCGCGATCTGCTTTTCCTCGCTTTCCCTTCCCAATTGCCGCTGATAGGGGGCTACTTCCCGGGCCGTTTTCAAAATCATTTCCTGATCTTGCCTGCTGAGGCCCTGCCAGGTTTTGGGGCTGATGACGATCAGGGCCGGGGAATAGACGTGTTGGGTCAGGGATAGGTAGCGCTGCACCTTCTCGAATCCTGCGGCGTAGATGACGGCGATGGGATTTTCCTGACCGTCGATTTCCATCCGCTGCAGCGCACCGTAAAGATTGCCATAGGCCATCGGTACGGGCTGAACGCCGACGGCCTTCCAGGCGGCCAAATGCAGCTTGTTTTCCATCGTACGGATCTTCAGTCCCCTGGCGTCGCCCGGCACCTTTACGGCCCGCTTTGAATTGGTCAGGTTGCGGAATCCGTTTTCCCAGAAGGCCAGACCTTTGAGATTGGCCTGATCGAGATCCGTCAGGAGCCGGTTGCCGACCGGACCGTCCAGAACCTGGTCTGCATGGGTGTAATCGCGGAAAAGAAAAGGCAGGTCCAGGATGGCCATGGATGGGCTGAAGCCGCTGACAGGGCCTGTGGATCCAACGTAAAAGTCGAGGCTTCCCTGACGGACGGCCTCCAGGAGTTCCCGCTCCCCTTTGGCCATCTGTCCGTCCGGATAGATGGCAACCTCGATACGCCCCCGGCTCCTTTCCCTGACCAGTTGGGCGAAGCGGGCTGCCCCCTGGTTGTAGGTATGATCCATGGGTGTCATCGAGGCAAGTTTGAAGACGGTTTTCGCTTCCCCTTTCCGTGTCGCCTGTTCCCTGACTCCGCCACAGCCGGCGATAATCAGGGCCGGTATAGCCAATAAAACGATAAAAGCTAATCTTTTCAACATAATGAAACCCTCCTCGCTTTATAATCCGCTCGTGGCGATGATCATCAATATCCGGATGATGATGGAAAAAACAATGACATCCGCGGGAAATAAAATATGAAGATGTGCAGCGACCGGGGAAATCCTTATTGTGTCGTCAGCTCCCGTTTGCTCTTCCCGGCGACTATAAGGCAACCTGCTCCGGAAAGTCAAAGCCAAATCACTACAGGCGAATCTCCCGACGGCTTGCCTTTTCGTCTTCCGTTTAACTTCATTCAAGTTACCGCATGATAAAGCACCGTATGTGGCGTGGACCGCTATTCCTTTTTCATGGCGAGGCGTTGCCGGAGGCAAGAGGGCATGAGCGGCAGGGAACAATAAAAGGTCTTGAAATAAATACCCTGGTCATATAAAAGATATGGCAATGGAAGAAGGAGGGGGAATTCTTTTTCCAAGGAGACAGTATGCATACCTATCAATTGGACAAGCCGGACAACCTGGTGGCGCTGCTGGAGGAGAGCCTCGCCAAATATCCCGACAACCAACTGTTTGGCACCAAGAACAAACAGGGGGTTTACGAGTGGATTACCTATCGGGAATTCGGAAAGCGGGTGGACAACCTCCGGGGCGGCCTGGCGCAATTAGGTGTGACCAAGGGAGACGCGGTCGGAATCATTGCCAACAACCGCGTCGAATGGGCCGTCGCATCCTTTGCCACCTGCGGACTGGGGGGGCGCTTCGTTCCCATGTACGAGGCGGAACTTCTCCATGTCTGGAAGTACATCATCAAAGACAGCGGAATCAAGATCCTCTTTGTTTCCAAACCGGATATCTACGAAAACGTTAAAGATTTTACCAAGGATATTAATACCTTGGAAAATATCTTTGTTATCGAGAGTACCGGCGTCGGCAGCATGGCCGCGGTAGAGCAATCGGGAGCGGCCAACCCGGCGCCTTCGCTCCGGCCCAACCCGGACGATATTGCCGGATTGATCTACACCTCGGGAACGACAGGCGATCCGAAAGGAGTTCTCCTTTCCCATGCGAACCTGACCAGCAATACCCTGGCGGGAATCAAGAAATATCCGGAATTGAACGAGAACGGCCGTACCCTGGCCATCCTGCCCTGGGCGCACTCCTACGGACAGACGGCGGAACTGCACGCCATCATCAGGTTGGGGGCCTCCATGGGGCTGGCGGAAAGCGCGGCGACCGTAGCGGCGGATCTGGCCCTGGTGAAACCGAACTGGCTTGTCGCCGTACCCCGGGTTTTCAACCGCATTTATGACGGTCTGCAAAAAAAAATGGAAGATACCGGCGGCCTGGCCAAGACCCTCTTCGATATGGGAGTGGCGGCGGCGCAGAAAAGGCGGGAATTGGCGGTGCAGGGCAAATCCTGCGCCCTTACCAACCTGAAATTCAAGATCGCCGACAAAGTGGTCTTCGCGAAGGTCCGGGAAAAGATGGGCGGGCGCCTTATGGGCTGTATGAGCGGCAGCGCCGCCATGAACCCCGATATTGCCCAGTTCTTCTTCGACATCGGTATTCCTATCTACGACTGCTACGGGATGACGGAGACCTCGCCGGCCATTTCCATGAACGCCTCCTATGCTTACCGGTTGGGCACCGTGGGCCAGGCTATCGACAAGGTCAAGATCGTCATCGACTCCTCGGTCGTTCAGGAAGGGGCCACGGACGGTGAGATTGTTGTTTACGGACCCAACGTGATGAAGGGGTATCACAACAAGCCTGACCAGACTCGAGAGGTCATGACCGACGACGGCGGGATTCGCACCGGCGATCGGGGACGTCTCGACCAGGACGGCTATCTCTATATCACCGGCCGGATCAAGGAGCAGTTCAAACTGGAAAACGGAAAATTTGTCTTTCCCGCCGCCATGGAGGAGGACATCTGCCTCCATTCCTATGTGCAGAACGCCGTAATCTATGGAGAGAACCGGCCGTTTACGATCTGCCTGGTGGTGCCCGACTTTGTCGCCGTCGAGGCATACGCGGAGAAGCATCAGCTTCCCAAGGATATGGATACCCTAATGGAACGGGAGGAAATCCGATCCCTGATCGGTAATGGGATTACGGAACTTCTGAAAAAGAAATACGGTGGTTACGAGATCCCCAAAAAGTTCGTCTTCCTGAAGGAGAACTTCACTTTGGAAAACGGTCTTTTGACCCAGACGATGAAGTTGAAACGCCGGGTGGTGCTTGACAAATACAAGGACCAGATCGAGGCCCAGTACGCCAAAAAGTGAACGGCGCGGCTGATGAGCCCGTTTTTGATCTGTTCCGTTTATTCCTCCTCCGTAAAGAGGGAGGTTGGGCAGTGGATGGGTCAATAAGTTTATAAAGGGTGTATTGCGACTTATTGCGAGGTCGTCAAAGCGCTGCCACCCGGGTGAAAGAAAAAAAGCGGCTGGAGAATTTTATCTCCAGCCGCTGCTGTTTCCGGACATCTTCGGGATTTGATTCCAGCCCGATCAATAATCGTAATCGTCCATACCACCCATACCACCCATACCACCCATACCGCCCATGCCGCCGGGAGGCATGGGGGGCATCGGCGGGGCCTTCTTCTTGGGCGCCTCGGCGACCATGGCCTCCGTGGTCAAAAGGAGAGAGGATACGGAGGTGGCATTCTGGAGGGCCAGGCGCGCCACCTTGGTGGGATCGATTATCCCGGCCTTCATTAGATTTGTATATTCGCACTTGTCGGCATCGAATCCGTAGTCGTTCTTCCCTTCCTTGACCTTTTCCACCACAATGGAGCCTTCGAAACCGGCATTGGTGGCGATCTGGCGGATGGGCTCTTCAAGGGCCCGCTTGATGATGTTGAGTCCGTATTGCTCGTCTTCCGGGAGGCTGACCTTTTCCAGGGCCTTCAGACTGCGGAGCAGGGCGACGCCGCCCCCGGGAACCACGCCTTCTTCCACGGCGGCCCGCGTCGCGTTCAGGGCGTCTTCCACCCGGGCCTTCTTTTCCTTCATTTCGATTTCCGTGGCCGCCCCCACCTTGATGATGGCCACGCCGCCCACGATCTTGGCGAGCCTTTCCTGAAGCTTTTCCCGGTCGTAGTCGGAAGTCGTTTCTCCCATCTGGGCACGGATCTGCTTGACCCGAGCCTGGATGTCGGCGCTCTTGCCGGCGCCGTCCACAATGGTTGTGTTGTCCTTGTCTATCGTTACCTGCTTGCACTGTCCGAGATCGGCCAGCGTAAGGGTTTCCAGCTTTACGCCGATGTCTTCGGATGCCACCTTGCCGCCGGTGAGGATGGCGATGTCCTCCAACATGGCCTTGCGCCGGTCACCGAATCCGGGGGCCTTGACCGCGGCGCATTTGATGGTGCCCCGGAGCTTGTTGACCACCAGGGTGGCCAGGGCCTCTCCTTCGAGGTCTTCAGCGATGATCAGGAGGGGTTTTCCCGTCCGGGCAACCTGTTCGAGAATGGGAACCATATCCTTCATGGAACTGATCTTCTTTTCGTTGAGAAGCAGGTAGGGATCTTCCAGGCGGACTTCCATCTTGTTGGGATCGGTGACGAAATAGGGTGATATGTAGCCCCGGTCGAATTGCATGCCTTCTACGATTTCCAGTGTTGTTTCCATGCCTTTCGCATCCTGAATGGTGATGACTCCCTCCTTGCCCACCTTGTCCATGGCCTCGGAGATGATCTCGCCGATGCTGAAATCGTTGTTGGCCGAGATGGCGCCGACCTGGGTTATCTCCTTTCTATCCTTGACGGTATTGGAGATATTTTTCAACTCTTCCGTGACCATCGCCACGCCTTTGTCGATGCCGCGTTTCAGGGACATGGGGTTCATGCCCGCGGCGACAAGCTTCGATCCCTCGCGGTAGATCGCCTGGGCCAGGATGGTGGCGGTGGTGGTGCCGTCGCCGGCCAGGTCGGAGGTACGGGAGGCCACTTCCTTTACCATCTGAGCCCCCATGTTTTCAAACTTGTTTTCCAGTTCGATCTCCTTGGCGACGGTAACGCCGTCCTTGGTGACCGTGGGTGCGCCCCACTTCTTTTCGATGACCACGTTGCGCCCCCGGGGTCCCAGGGTGACTTTGACGGCGTCCGCCAGGGTATCCACACCCTTCATGATCCGCTCCCGGGCCAGGGTATCGTATTTGATCTCTTTTGCTGCCATGCTTTTATCCCTCCTATTATGATTCCAAAACGCCGAGAATGTCATCTACTCTCATCATTAGATGTTCCACGCCATCGATCTTGATTTCCGTGCCGGCATAACGTCCGAACAAGACCCGGTCGCCTTCATTGACCTCCATGGGAATACGCTTCCCTTCCTTGTTTGTCTTGCCGGGACCTACGGCGACGAGCCTTCCTTCGATCGGCTTTTCCTTGGCCGTGTCGGGAATGATGATGCCTCCGGCGGTTTTCTGTTCGCTTTCCTGACGGATAACGAGTACATGATCGTGCAGCGGTCTAATGTTCATAGGCCATACCTCCCATTATGAAAAATTTATTTCTTTGTTTGCGTATTAAATTATTGAAATTCCAACCAATAAAATCACGACGCCAATATAATCACGATCCCGGCCTTGTCAAGGATGGGTATGAAAAAAAGCCCTTGACAGGAGCGGGGTCGATGCCTAACATACCCCCAAGGGGTATAAATATGGAAGGCAAACGCAAGCAGGTAATGGATCGTTTCAAGCGGATCGAGGGTCAGTTGCGGGGTCTCCAGAATATGTTGGCCAGCGAAGGGCGATGTGAGGACATCCTGATCCAGGTGGCGGCGGTGACGGCCGCGATGAAGAGGGCGGGCGCCGCCGTTGTCCAGGCGTATCTGGAGGAGTGTCTGGAAAAGGCCCGGCAAGAGCCGGAAGCGGCTCTGGCCGATTTTCGGAAAGTCGTGACCCGTTACATGGATCTCGCTTGAAGGAGGATGAAGATGAATGAAGAAAGGAAAAGCGGCCTGAACCGCCGGTCGTTTCTCAAGGCGGCGGCAGGCGTCGCCGCGGCGGGGTCCGGACTGTACCGGCCCGGCAGGGTGATCGCCGCCGGGGAAGGACGCTTGGCGACCCTGATCGATCTGAACCTTTGCGACGGTTGTGTGGACCGGGAGATCCCGGCCTGCGTGGCCGTTTGCAAGGATGTCAACAAAGACAAAATCCCGCCGATTCACGAGCCGATTCCCGTTCCCTGGCCGAGGAAGGCTGTGGAGGACTGGTCGCGGCGCCGGGAGGTGTTTGACCGCCTGACGCCCTATAACTTCATCTATGTACACCGGGCAGAGGTCGAGGTCGAGGGGCGGCCGCGGACCGTCTTCGTACCGCGGCGGTGCCTGCACTGCGACAATCCCGCCTGCGCCACGATCTGTCCTTTTTCGGCGAACCACAAGTATGAGAACGGGGCGGTGGTTATCGATCCGGAGCTCTGTTTCGGCGGCGCCAAGTGCAAGTCCGTCTGCCCCTGGGAGATCCCTCAGCGACAGTCGGGCGTGGGGATCTACCTCCACATTCTGCCCAATCTGGCGGGAAACGGCGTCATGTACAAGTGTGACCTCTGCCGGGAACGGCTGGCGGCGGGGAAGCTTCCCGGCTGCATCGAGGCCTGCCCGCGCCAGGCCATGCTCATCGGTCCCCGCCGGCGGATCTTCGCTCAGGCGGAGGAACGGGCCAAGGCGATGAGCGGCTATATCTACGGGAAGAAGGAAAATGGCGGGACATCCACCCTTTATGTTTCCCCTGTTCCCTTTGACGCCTTAAACGCGACGATGAAGAAACAGCCGGGACGGCCGGACATGAAAGCGGAACAGAGAAGGATGGCGGAGACGGATCGTATGGGCAAGGCGGTACTGCAGGCGCCTCTCTATGGAATCGCCGCCGGGGTGGCCGGGGCGTTCCTTTCCCTTTCCCGGAGAAAGGCCCGTGGGAAAGGAGGGGAAAAAGACAATGAATGACAGGATCTTGCCGGAAAAAAGCCTCGTAGTGCGCCACGGCATCGTCGAGATCGGCGAGCATTGGGCGATCGCCATTTCCGGGCTCGTCCTCCTGGTGACGGGAATGTTCGAGCTGCCCATGGCGAACCGTTATTACATCACCTCCCTGCCCGGTCTCGGCTGGTCCGGGGATTTCATCAAGTCCCTCTACATCCATTATGCCGCATCCGTGGTCTTTATAACGGCCTCGGTGTTCCACCTGCTTTATCACGGCATCCGCGGCGAACGGGGCATGCTGCCCCAACCGGAGGACATCAAGACATCGATTCTGGTGCTCAAGAGTTTCTTCGGCAAGAGGGAGGAGCCGCCGTTTCACAAGTATCTGCCGGAGCAGCGCCTCGCCTATGTGGGTATGGCCGTCATCATAGCCATGCTGATCCTTTCAGGACTCGTCAAGACATATAAAAATCTTTATGCCCCCGACATGTCCCTGACCATGGTACTCTGGGCGACATGGATCCATAATGTCTTCTTCGTTCTCTTCATTCTGGCCTTCGCATCCCATATCGGCGCCCTGGTTCTAAAGCCGAACCGACCGATGTTCCGGGGGATCTTCACCGGGACGGTGCGCTTGGACTACGCCCGCCGCCGCCATCCCCTCTGGATCGCGGAGATGGAAGGGGAGGGCGAAGGGAAGCAACCCATGGGCAGATTGCCGGCGGTTGAGGGCCAGGATAGCTTCCACGCTGAGGTTCCGGATGGCGGAGATGCCACCAAGCGCGCCGGTCGGGTGACGACGGAAGCGCCGGCGGCCCCCGATGCGGAAACGGGAGACCGGGAAAATGAACAGCGGGACACCTGATCGATGCCTATGAATGGAGGGCCGTTCTTGACAATTTACCGGCCTTGATATAAATCAGCGGCGGCAAACGGAATACACTAACCGGGAGGATTGAAGATGGCATTGAGCAGTTCGGCGGAAAAATTGAAGAAGATGATTGACAAGGCGATCGAGGATCACGAGATCACGATTTTGGAGTATGAAAAAATTCTTCACATTGCCAGTGAGGACAACAAGATCGACGCCCAGGAACGGGCTTTGTTGCAGACCCTCCAGGATCTAATCGAAAGCGGCGCGGTGAAAAGGGTCCAGGACAGAAAATAGGATTAAAAAAACCGCCCCCGATTCTTCATGGAAGGGGGCGGTTAAAGGTATCTTTTCCCCCTTCGCTGAGCCCGCGGTTCTTCAGCTTGCTCCCCTTTTCCTTTCCAAGGCTCTGATCTGATCGTAGAGGCGTTCATTCACCGGGACATCCATGCCGTGCTTTCGCCCGAGGGCCATGACGACCCCGGAGAGCATCTCCACTTCCGTTTTCCTACCGGCCTCCATATCCTGGAGCATGGAGGTCTTTCCCCCTGGGCCGAGAGAGGCCAGAACGGCGTACCATTTTTCCACATCTTCGGAGGACAGGCCGATGCCCAGCTTCCGGGCCAGGGCGATGACCTCGCGCATGGCCGCATCCATGAGCTCCCGCTCCGGACCGGCCTGCTGAAAGATGCCGTAATTTGCCCCCGTGACGGCCGAGGCCTGGTTGATACCCACGTTGATCATGAACTTCCACCAGATATCTCTCATGATGTCGGTGGGCACCATGTAGTTTATCCCGGCGCGGTCGAAGAGGTCCTGAACCCGTTGCACCCGGTCGGACGACTCCTTCGCCCCCTTCTCTCCGAAAAAGATCTTGCCCTGGGTGGTATAAGCCACCCGGTTGCCCCGCCGCAGGGCATCTATGCCTACCACGACCGCATGGAGTAACTTCTCCTCACCGTAAACGGCGCCGATCCTCTCTTCGCTGTCGATACCGTTCATCAGGGACATAATGATGGTCCCGTCCCCGATGCTGTTTTTCATCTCGGCGATGGCCTGGTCGAGGTGATAATGCTTGACGGCAACGATCAGCAGATCGGCGACGGGGTGAGTTTTCCCGCTGTCGAGAACGGGGATCAGATATTCCTTGCCGTTGACTGCGATGCCTTCCCTAAGGAGCCGTTCCCGGCGCTCGCCTGAGGCGACGAAGGAGACGCATCGCCGGTCCATATTGTGCAGGAGCGCCCCATAGGCCGCCCCGACGGCCCCGGCGCCGATTATGTGAATGTTGTCGATCATTCCGCTTGTTCCTCCTTTTTCCTGAAGATCATTCACTCTATCAGGATTTGTTGAAATAGGCAAATTCCGGTAGTGTCTCAGTTTGAAATAATTGTCTCTTGAAATGCTTGAGCGGTTATGCTACGCTTAAGCCATGAAAAAAGCCAAGATTCCAAAATATGCCGACCTGAACCAACTCGCCTACGCCATTGTCCAGGCGGCTACGGATGAGAACCCCGTTGAAGAACCAGAGACAGGGAAGAACCCCGCCGCTGTTGCTTTAGGAAGGCTCGGAGGCAAGAAGGGCGGCAAGGTACGCGCTGAACGCCTTACGCCTGAACAGAGGTCAGAGATTGCTAAGAAGGCGGCTAAAGCGAGGTGGGAAAAGTTACCCTCCAATACCTAAATCAACATACCAAATATTTCGTTTGACAAATACCAAAATATTCGTTATGATGTATCCTCGAAACCAAATTTTGTCTAAAGGAGGACCATCTAATGAATTACGTAGATCAAATTATTCAACGGTTTGGAGGACAAACGAAACTTGCCGAGCTTCTTGGTAAACGGCAAAGCACAATTCAGTATTGGTCAAAGGCAGGCAAAATACCTGCTAAGTGGCGCGATGATCTGTTGAAATTGGCATCTGAGCAAAATATACCATTAACACTTGCAGAAGTTGCCGGAATTGAAAAAGAAAAAATTGTTCCTGCTGAAACAACCACCACCTCTCCCACAGAAATAAAATTACCCAAGGCAGAATGGTTTGGAGAGCTATCAACAAATAATGGCCCGGGAATCCCGTGTTATGTATTAAATGACGGCAGGAGGGTGATTAGCAGAACGGGGGCCACGGATATTATAACCGACAAAAAGGGTGGTGGTAATCTTGAGAGCTATATAAATGCAGGAAACTTAAAAAAGTACATGCCGCAGGACATTGCAGACCATATGATTGATTTTGAATTGCCTGGGGTCGTTAATAAAAATGTTCGTGGTATTGAAGCAGAGACTTTTCTTGAAATATGCCGAGGGTATATATCCGCTATGGAAGATTTGGAATCTGGAATAACAGATCGCCAGAGAGAAATAGCGATAAAATGCGCCATGTTCCTTGCGGCCTGTTCAAAAATTGGTTTAATTGCCCTCATTGATGAAGCCACTGGCTATCAATATGCAAGAGAACAAGATGCTCTTAGATTTAAGCTGAGAGCATACCTGGAAGAAGAAATGCGCCCCTGGGAAAAGGTTTTCCCTGATGAATTGTGGATCGAATTTTCACGATTAACAAACTGGAGAGGTCCATTAGCACAACGTCCCAAGTATTGGGGTAAATTAGTTATGGAGCTAATTTATGACAATCTTGACCAAGATGTGTCTGAATGGTTGAAAAATCATGCGCCAGAACCACGGCATGGTCGTAATTACCATCAATGGCTGACGAGTCAATACGGTTTAAGAAAACTTGTCGAATTGATCTGGATGTTAATTGGCATGGCAAGAGCCTGTACGTCCATGAGGGAACTTAGAGAACGAATGGCTATACAATTTGGGAAGCAACAAGTTCAATTGTCTCTTTTTATTCCGATCCCCGCACAGCCGCATAGTGGCAAAACTTCCAATTATAATTATTTGGTAGAGCAGGGGAAAAAGACACCATAAACATGGTAAACATTTGATTATATATGATTATGGTGCCCGGGGAGATATTTCGTTTAAACTGAATATAATGCTTGACAGCTTAAGTATAATGTGATATTTGTAAATCAAAAATGCTTAAGAGGGCAAGGCCATGAACAAACTGAGCATAGAAAAGAGAGCGCAAATCATAGGCATGTTGGTTGAAGGTAACAGCATGAGGGCCATTACCCGCATGGTTGGCTGTTCTATCAATACAGTTACCAAACTACTTATTGATGTGGGAACTGCTTGTGCTGAATACCAAGATAAGACCCTACGCGATCTTCCCTGTAAACGTATCCAGTGTGATGAAATATGGAATTTCTGCTATGCCAAAGAAAAGAACGTACCGGATGATCATAAAGGAGAATTTGGATATGGCGATGTTTACACCTGGACGGCGATTGATGCCGATACCAAGCTAATCCTTTCGTTTTTAGTCGGGCGTCGTGATGCTCATTACGCCCATATATTCATGCTTGACCTGGAAAGCAGACTTAAGAACAGGGTGCAGCTTACCACTGATGGACACAGGGCGTATCTTACCGCCGTTGAAAATGCTTTCGGGGGCGATATTGATTATGCAATGCTGGTTAAACTCTACGGTCAACCTGAATCAACGAAAGACCAAAGGAGATACAGCCCCGCCGAATGTACCGGGATTGAAAAGAACATCATTTATGGCAATCCTGACAAGAAAGATATTTCCACAAGCTATGTTGAACGGCAAAACCTGACCATGAGAATGTCTATGCGCCGCTTCACTCGCTTAACTAATGGATTTAGTAAGAAGATTGAAAACCTTGAACACTCCGTGGCCCTACATTTCATGCACTACAACTTTGCACGGATTCATAAGACGCTACGGATAACACCGGCAATGGAAGTGGGGATTGCGGATCATGCGTGGAGTTTGGAAGAGATTGTTGGTTTAATAAACTAACAGATAACTTCACGTGCCGCGTTTCTCAACCGGATATACTTCATGCTTGGGGTCCCACCATAAAATTCTAAATATATTTTCCACCCTTAATCCCCAAAGCCTTTGTTTTTGCATACCATTTCTAATGTCAAACTGATATATGGTTGCATAATCGTCAAGACCTAAGTCAGATAGTCGTCTTCGAGCTTTTGGGATTATTTTATCTATCGGTAAGGGATGGCTGCTACCACTAAGCTCAGACCATCTTTTCTTTTCAAATTCATGGAGTCTTTTTTCAATACCCTGAAGAGTGGGAATATCGCATGGCCATGATCCAGCGTGGTCCATGCTTTCAAAATGCCATGCTATATATTGGCTTTCATATCCTTCTGGATTTTTTGTGTGGGTTGCTTCTTTTTTTATTTGTGGCTGCTGAGTTGCGTTTGGTTTTTTCTGATTATTCTTTTTACCCATCTATTAAAGACCACTGTAATATTCCATCATTGCATCATGGCTAATCACACTATCACAAGATTCGCCACGGCCACAATTACCACGGGCATTCCTCCAAGGGTCTTCTAAATGGGTCAAATCAATAAGCCACTGGGCTGACTTATCCCCGTAATATTTTAATACGCCATCAATGGTTTCTTTTTGTTTTTTTGATAAGTTAGAACATTTCCCGCGACCTACGAAATCAGACGTTCCCACCTTAAATTGCCCGCGATGTGCATCATAGAGAGAACGCACTACTGGACCATTTGCCCACGCCTCAATAGGTTCATCAAATAACGGTTCTTCATCCCATACAAGACTCCATGCTTGCGAATAGTACACAAGCTTTTGGAGCTTCATTGTGGTCATTCTGCCTGCTTTTTTAAGAATGTATTTGGAAACGTCGCAGACTGTTGCCATGATGTGTACCCCCTTTCTTTTTACATAACATTGTATGTGTACGGGGTCGCTTCTTTTGCAGAACATTATACCACACCTTGTCAAATTAAAATCATAACGCATGAATATAATTACCATTATTAATATTTTTTCTGTGTTTATAAGCTTAAATTTTACCCCGGTCACTTAATGTGCAATATATTCTTATACTTACATGAAATTTTTTAGCATTGTTTTTTCTTGACTACATTAGAACATTCGTTCTATAAATTGTCAACCATAATTGTTTTATAGATTAACAATGGAGGAAAGACAATGATAGAGACAGAGATTAAGTTGGAACTTTTGCGGATTGCAGAGCGAGTTGTAACATCAAACCCTTTTCGCGGAAAAGATTCTGCGATTGAGGTTAAAGAGATTTACCGTCAACTTGTGGCGCTTTACAACGAGAAGCTTTAAGGCTGCTTTGAAGTCTCCATCAACGAGACGAGTTTTATATATGTTGCCTCAAGCAATTCAGGAATGTAACTATAAGCAACTGTGCCATTGCTTCCCCTTGCATACTCTTTGGTAATTTCTACGGCAGCCAGAAGGCAATCTTGCTTATCTACCATTGAAGCCATGATCTTCCCCCCTTTTTCTTTAGAAGAAAAAAATATGCAATGTGTTGTAAAGCATCTAAGAAAATATGCAAGAAATATTTCTTTCTTTCAAACTGAGACACTACCCAAATTCCCTTGTTGTTGACAGCGATTGGAAAGTGGGTTAAACAACGACACCAAAAAACGGACAGAGAGAAACGGGATATGAAGAAAATCAAAAGGGTTTTAATCGCCAATCGGGGGGAGATCGCCCTGCGGATCATCCGCACAGTGCGGGACATGAACCTCGAAGCGATCGCCGTCTATGAAAAACCCGACAGCGATGCCTATTTCCACCGCTTTGCCGACCGGGTCGTCCAGATCGGCAACGAACCGAATCGGGGCTACCTGGATGTCGAAAGAATCATCCAGGCCGCGGTGAATACCGGAGCCGACGCCATCCATCCCGGATACGGATTCCTGTCGGAAAACGCCGATTTTGCCGAGGCCTGCCGGCGGGAGGGCATCGTCTTCATCGGCCCCCCCCCCGAGGTGATTCACGCTTTGGGCAACAAGGTCCTGGCGAGGGAGATGATGATCCGGGCCGGCATTCCCGTGGTTCCGGGAACGGACAGTCTGCCGGCGGGCCAGGAAGGGGTGGAGGCGGCCGCCGCTTTTGGACGGGACGCCGGATATCCCATTATCCTCAAGGCAACGGCGGGGGGCGGCGGCCGGGGGGTGAGGCGGATCAACAGCGAGCAGGAACTGAAGCTCAACATCCCCACCGCGCGGGCGGAGGCGATCGCCGCCTTCCATGACGACCGGCTGTACGTGGAAAAATATATCGAAAAACCGCGCCACATAGAGGTCCAGATCCTGGCCGACCAGTACGGACATGTCATCCACCTGGGAACCCGGGATTGTTCCATCCAACGGCGGCACCAGAAATTGCTGGAGATCGCCCCGGCGGATCTGCCCGCGTCGGTTCTCGAAGCCGTCCACGCGGCGGCGGTGCGGGCGGCCCGGGTGGCTGGTTACGTGAGCGCCGGCACCGTGGAGTTCCTCGTCGATTCCCAAACCAATGAATTCTGGTTCATGGAGGTGAATACCCGCCTCCAGGTGGAGCATACGGTCACCGAGATGATCACCGGCGAGGATCTGGTCCAGGAGCAGATCCGGATCGCCGAGGGGAGACCCCTGCATATACTACAGGAGGACGTGCGCCTTAACGGCATCGCCGTGGAGGTGCGCATCAACGCCGAGGATCCGAAAAACAACTTTCTTCCCGAAGGGGGGAAACTCATCGAGATATATCATCCCCCCGGAGGACCGGGTATTCGCATCGACGGCAACGCTTACAAGGGCTACCTCGTTCCCTCCGTTTACGATTCCCTCTTGGCCAAACTCATCGTCTGGGGCTACGAATGGGAACAAACGATAAGGCGCCTCCAGCGGGCCCTGAAGGATTTCAACATCGTCTGGCCGAAAACGACGATTCCCCTGTATCTGGCCATATGTGACGAAGAAGATTTTCGCTGCCGCCGGTTCCACACCGGTTACCTGGAGGAGCATCCCCAGTTATTCAAATATCCGGATATGGAGCATTACGTTTTAGACGATGCACTCTATAAGCTGATGCTGGCCCCCCATGAAGGAATGGAAGGACGGTCCGGGGAAGAGCGGAAGAAAGACCGCCAGCCCGGCTGGTGGATGTACAAACGCGTCCTGACCGCCCAGGAGATCGAAGAACTCAAGAAAGAGGGGGTAGTCAAGTCTTCCATCAAGGGAAAGGTGACGGATATCCCCATCGAGGTAGGCGACGAGGTGATGGTGGGAGACGTCCTGGTGGATCTGGAGGCGATGAAGATGCACCACCACGTCATCTGTGAAGTGGATGGGAAAGTGGCCGACATTCTTGTGGAACCCGGCGATTCCGTGGATGTAGGCGATACCCTGGTCATCGTAAATGTCCGCGGTTGACGCGGCTCGCATCACCGGGGCCACGGCCGCCCAGAGAATAAAAAACCCCGCCGGCGGTGCAAACCGGAGGGGTTTTCAATTGTTTTCCACGACTTTTTCGTTCGTATTCAAGGGACTTCACCGTCTGCGCGGCAATTCGCGGCCGCAATTTGCGGATCCTTGCCCCGATACAGTTTCCCCTTCATCCGGACCGTATTTTCCTTGCCGTTGGCGCCTTCTTTCGCTTCCATACCCTGCCTCCTTATATTTATTTTTTCTTTGAGGCTATCATAAGAGACAGGGGCTTTTTTCACAATCGGCGTCGATCCCGATCTTCATGGCGAAGGATGCTGAAAAGATCATCATCCCGGAAACCATGACGATATGGGATTTTGTCTGATGGGCTTTCAATCCGCCGCTTCGATGATGAGCAACACGTCGTCCGCTTCTACCTCGTCGTTTTCCTTGACCTTGATTTCGGCAACCCTTCCGGTAGCCGGGGCGTAAATGGGGTTTTCCATCTTCATTGATTCCATCTTCAATACTTCATCGTCTTCGTTGATGGCTTCACCGGCGCTGACGAGTATTTTCATGATCTTTCCGGGTATAGGCGATATCAGTTCTACCTTCACGCTGTCGGCCTCCTTGGTGTTAAATCATTCGCTCCCCCATATAGGAAAATATCCCTCCCATGTCAACAACAAGTAGCGGGAATGTGAAGCAGCCCCGAGCCGGCGTCAGAAGTGAGGACGCCGGGGGCGGGGACGGGGCTTGCCGCCGCCGGGGCGGCGGGTGCTTCGGGGACGGACTTTCTTTTCCGGGTAGAGGGCTTCCGGTTTGACCAGCATCTCCTCGTCCGGCTCGGTGCAGGGGAGTTTCCGGCCCATGAACTCCTCGATGGGGGCGATGTAAAAGGCGTCTCCCTCGTCGGCGAAGCTCACCGCCGTCCCGCTCTGTCCCGCCCGACCGGTGCGTCCGATACGGTGGACATAGTCTTCCGGATCGTGGGGCAGGGTGAAATTTATGACGTGATCCATGCCCTCGATGTGGATGCCCCGGCCGGCCACATCCGTGGCCACCAGGACCCTGATCTTGCCGCTCTTGAAATCTTCGAGACGGCGGATGCGGCTTTTCTGGGGGATGTCGCCGGAAAGTTCGGAACAGTTGACGCCAAAGCGGGTCAGCCTCTCGGCGAGGCGCCGGACTTCGTCGCGGCGGTTGCAGAAGACCAGGACTCTTTCCAGTCCCTGCCGGGCGATGATGTTGTGCAGGAGATCGAATTTCTGCTCCTCCGTGACGATGTAAACAATCTGCTCCACCGTATCCACGGCAACCTGCTCCGGCTCTATCTCCACCATGACAGGATCCACGGTCCAGGAGGAGGCAAGGCGGATGATCGTCCCCGTTAGGGTGGCGCTGAACATGAGGGTCTGGCGCTTTTCCTTGGGGGGGGTGCTGTGGATGATCATCCGGACGTCGGGGATGAACCCCATATCGAGCATCCGGTCCGCTTCATCGATGACGAGGACCTCGATCTTTTTGAGCGCCACGTCGCCGCGGCGCTGGAAGTCCAGGAGCCGGCCCGGCGTGGCCACGATGATATCGGCCGGCCCGGCGGCAAGCTGGCGCCGCTGCTTTTCGTAATCCATGCCGCCGAAAACGGATACGATCCTGAGACCGCAATACTTGGCGAGCTGGCGTGCTTCCGCGGAGATCTGGAGGACCAGCTCCCGGGTCGGAGCGAGGATCAGAACTCGGGGTGTGCCGAACAGGCGCTCTTCCGTGTGGGGATGGTTGAACAACCGGGTAATGATGGCGATGAGAAAGGCGGCGGTCTTGCCGGTGCCGGTTTGCGCCCGGCCGCTGGCATCCTTGCCGGAGAGGGCGCTGGGGAGGATTTCCGCCTGGATGGGGGTGCAGTACTGGAACCCAAGATCGCTGATGGCGTGGAGAAGCGGTGCCGGCAGATCGAAATCCTGAAACCTGGTTTTGCCGGGAGCGGCGGGAACCTTGAACTGCCTGGGATCCCAGGAATCGTCGGCAACCGGTGCGGGTTCGGGAACGGCGTCGGTGTCGATAGCGTCGGGCCGTTTTTTCCCCCTCCGGGAGGGACGCCGACGGGCTTTTTGCCGCCCTTCCGAAGGCGGTGATCCCGCTCCGCCGCCGGCAGCGCTTCCCACCGCCTCGGGTACCGGTGACGAGGGTATGGTTTTCGTAAGGTTTTCTCTGTCCTCCATAGGGCTCTCTTCTCTCTGTCGGCGGTCTCTTGGTGCCGCGGGACGTTTATGGGCTAATTTTGTGCGAATCATAATCTCATCCGGTACCGGATGGCAAGGATTATTATGCCCGTGAAGAGGGGACGCCGGATCGATGCCCTTGACCGGACCGCGGAGCTGGGCTATGAATAAATCAGGTGCGACATCGGGGATCAAGGGGTGATCGATGCCGGAATCTGAATGATATCAAGGAGGAGCTACCTGATATGAACTTAGAGATACGAGCCGCGGTCGCTGGGGAGTACGTTGTGTCAGGTTACGTTAGATCGATCATCCTGATCACTCTTGCCGTGGGATGCTTGTTGTCCGGCTGTGCCGCCGGGCCGCCCCGCCTCCAGTCCTCGGGACTCAATACCGTCTTTGCCGGAAAAAACGGCATGTCTTTTGCCGACTATATCAAACAGACCCGAACAATGATCCTCCGGGCCCGGGTGGATATTCATGACGGCAATCGGGAAATGGTCCTCAATGCCAACCTGCCCTTTGAACTCGTGCCGGACGTCAACCTTTTCCCGCCGGGTAATGATGGGAAATACCGCCGGGGCGTACTTCTCGTCCACGGGCTTTCCGACTCGCCGTATATGCTGCAGCCCCTGGCCCGACACCTCCGGAATCGCGGTTTCCTCGTCCGGACGATCCTCCTGCCCGGACACGGGACGGTTCCCGGAGATCTTCTGAATGTGCGCTGGCAGGAATGGAGACGGGCCGTGCAATACGGGATCGACGGCATGAAAGGAGAGGTCGAGGAACTCTATCTGGGAGGATTTTCCACCGGCGCCGCCCTTGGTGTGCTGTCCGTCTTGAGCGGCGAAGACATAAAGGGACTGATTCTCATTTCTCCGGCCCTGGCGGTGAAAGACCGGCGTGCGGCGTTAACCGGAGTGCTCCGGGGGATTAAGGATTGGGTTGGGGAAGTTCGGGACGATGTGGATTATGCGAAGTATGAAACCTTTGCGGTGAATGCCGCCTATCAGATCTACCTTCTGACTGGGGAGATAGACAGGCTTCTCGATGCGGGTAAGCGTATCGAAATCCCCGTCTTCGCAGTCTTATCCGCGGAGGACGTCACCATCGATGCCGGGCGGGCCCGGGAGGTATTTCGGCGTTACACCTCTTCGGAACATAACGTCGTGATCATGTATGCTCGAGACCCCCAACCGGCGATATGCGCCGGATCGGGAAATATTTATTGCGAGGGGAGTTATCTGCCGGAACTGCGGATACGGGATTTTTCCCATGTCGCCCTGCCGATGCCCTGCGATGATCCCCACTACGGCCTGCGGGGAGGGTACAAAAGCTGTCTCCATTACGGGGCCGATCAGGGAAAAAGGGGGATATGCCGGAACGAAGACACCGTTTGGCAGGGCGAGATATCCGACGACAATCTCCAGGCCTTCACCTTGCGCCGTCTGACCTGTAATCCCAAATTCGCCGGTATGCGGGAACGCCTCGATCAGTTTCTCAGTAGCGTTGCCCGATAAATAGCCCCAGGGTTTGATGTCCTCCCTCAGCCACCCCATAGGCAAGATAGGCCGGCCCGATGAAGGTGTCCGCACCGACAAAGACGCTGCCGGCGTAGATCAGGGAGTCCAGGGTGATGTCGCTCCGTTTCTGCCAGGTGTTGCCCGCTTCCACGGAGAAACCCATATAAAGGGTGGTGCGAAAATCTCCGAGGCCGGCGGCTCCCATGTTCCGGTAACAGATAATCCGTGCCAGGCCCACCTCCTGACCCGACAGCTCATCGGTCAGATAACCGGAGAGATTCAAGAACCCGCCAATACTGTACGAATCCTGAATCTGGCTGTCGCCGTCCAAGGTGCCACCGTAGATGATTCCAGGGATGAAGGTCAGACGTCCCCAGGTCTTGGCGGCCTGGACGTTGGCATTGATCCCGACGACCTTGTAGTCGGAACCCATTTCCGGGAGATTGAACTGGCTGGTCACGTTGGCACTTAAGCCCCGCTGGGGAAAATTGAAGTTGTCCATGGTGTCATAGGTCAAAGACGAAAAGAAACCGCCGATATTGAAACTGTCCGTGGGCAGGTCGTCGGTCCCGACATTGACCCGGTAGGCGCCGTAGCCGCGGCGGACGCCCAGTCGCAACTCCCCCCAGTTGCCGAACTGCCGACCCAGATCCAGACCCCCCACAAATTCCTTGATCCGGTATTTTGCCGTGATATCTGCTGTATGTTCCGGGGTGTAGATGTAGGAATTCCATTCCCGGTATTCGATCCGGGGGGCGAAAAAGTACCGTGTAGAGTAATCGACGGGCTGGTAAAATTCCGAAAACAGGCGCGTCGTTTCGCCGATCTGCAATTCGTTTCGCCATTCGGCGCCCAGGGCGTTGATCTCGGTCTGGGTAATCCGCGTACCGATGGTGTAGGAGCTTGAACCCTTGAAATTGTCCGCCAGGCTGATATTGAAGCGCATGTAGGTGGGACCCCATGATTTTTCGATGGGATCGAAAACCAGGCCGGTTCTGTCGTTTCTCCGTTCGAGATGAAAATCGACCCGTTCAAAGGTGTCCAGACCATAAAGGCGGGTGATATCCTTTTCGAGGGTTTCCATGTTCAGTTTTTCCCCCCCCCTGGTTTCGATCTGGGCCTCGAGTACCCGGGGTGAAAGCTTGGAACGGTTTCCCGCCATCGTCTTGACACCCGGCAACTGCGCCAGTTTGCTTCCCAGGTCGATCTCCTTTCCTTCGCCGCCGGTTTTTACCGGCGGTCGGGGAGACGCAGCCGCGGCGGACGCTGATTTGAACTCCACCTTCACGTAATCAATGACCGGCGGCTCGGAGGGCTGCCGCCGCTGATGGGCAAGATAAACCTGAAATCTTTCCGGGGCGATGGAAAGACCGGCAAGGCGTTCCTTCATTTTACCCGCCGCCGCTGCGCCGATCTTCACGGCCGTTTCGGTTTTGGAAAAATCCGTGGTTCCCAACGGGCCGAGATCGGGCTGGATGAGGATGTCCTCCGGCTTCAGGGTCCGGAGTTGGGCCTGGACATTTCTCTGGATCAGAATGGTCATGACCTGGGCGGTGATACTGGCGGCGGAATTGAGTCCCTCCCTGGTCCTGAGGGGGGTGCCGATATCGACGACGATAAGGACGTCGGCACCCATGGCGCGGGCCACGTTCACCGGAAGGTTGTTGGCGATTCCGCCGTCCACGAGCATATGTCCGTTGATCTCCATGGGTACGAAGATCCCCGGAATGGACATGCTCGCCCGGAGCGCCTCCGCCAGATCGCCCTTGCCCAGGACAACGGCATCACCGGTTTCGATGTCCGCCGCCACGGCCCGAAAGTGGATCTTGAGGCGATCGAAATCCTTGATGTCCGCGGTGTGCAGCAGGAGTTTCTTCAGGAGGAGGTTCAGATTCTGTCCCTGGACCAGGCCTCGGGAGGTGGCCAGGCGGCCGTCCCGGAACCCGAGGTTCAAATCGATTTTATAATCCATGGAGTCCTGCTTGCGGCGGAAGGAGAGCTTATCCGCCGCCTGCTTGTCCGTGAAGGCCTCATGCCAGGAGATGCCGGTTACGAGTTTCTCCAACTCCTCCGGGGATGACCCCGCCGCGTAGAGTCCGCCGACTATGGCCCCCATGCTGGTCCCCGCGATACAGTGGATGGGCACCCGCATTTCCTCCAGGACTTTCAGCACCCCGATATGGGCAATCCCCCGGGCGCCGCCGCCGCTCAATACCAGACCGATCCGAAGCGGCCGCGGCTCTTCGGCGCCGGTCATGGAAGGTGTAATGATGTTTAAACAGAGGAAAAGAAATATAAAGACCGCCCGGAAGGGCAAAGAAAACGGCCGGCGTTTTCGTGGAGGCATCATAGGGGTCGGAATATTCCTTCTTTTCTCATTCCCGGCCACGATTAGCCGACCTGTGCGGTTTTGTCAATCCGGACGTTTCAGGCGGGGAGGTAGGATCAAAACCGGCGTCCGCCCCGCCCGCCGCCGCCCCCCTGCCGGGGGCCGCCGCCGCTTCGAGGCGTCTGGCTGCTGAAACCGCCGGGCCTGCGGCCCGCTCCCTGGGGACGTTCGTCCTGATCTCCCTTCGGTTTGGCCTCGTTGACCCGGATTGTCCGGCCGAGCAGTTCGCCGCCGTTGAATGTCTGGATGGCTTCCTGGGCCTGAGCTTCCGTTGCCATCTCCACGAATCCAAATCCCCGGCTCAGACCGGTGATCTTGTCCCGAATTATTGCCAGAGAAACCACCTTGCCGATCTCACTGAAATTGGCCATTAAATCATCTTCCGTAACGCCCTCCGCCAGGTTGCCGATGTAAAGCTTCTTTACCATGCTTTCTTCCTCCTTGCTTCCCCTTTTGACCCGTCGCCATACCCGGCAGAGCCGCCATCCATCGGCATTGATCGCATATAAAAAACCACCGGACTCTGCGGAGCACGGTGGCCTTCCTTGTTCCACACCTTGCAGACAGGATGCTCTGATCTTCTCTTGACCCAAATCAGCAGGAAAATAATATAGATGGTTCTTTCTAACCTCCTTGACCGGGAATGTCAAACGATATTTTGCGGAACGGACAAAAAGCTCCACATTCTTTCGGT
>CAZNDG010000034.1:0-30935 GCA_964571695.1 uncultured Syntrophus sp. | reverse complement strand
CATCAGAAGCGCGTGGTGGAGTTCGGCGAATGGCTCTGCACGGATGTCCTCAAGAAGGTCCCACACCGGCATTTTGTCTTCGGCATCCCGAAGATGCTGCGCCGTTATTTTCTCTATGACAGAAAGCTTCTTGCCTGCTTGAGCCGGTGCGCCTGGGAATCCCTAAAGGGCTTCCCCCAATAATTCAATTCAATCAATGAGCGTGACCCCCGCCAGGTCGATCCGGATAGCTCCCGGGCCCGCAAGGAGACGGCCCCCGACGGCTCGGGCAGGCAGGTGGCGGGCTATGAGATGGTGGAGGTGGGGAAACCCGCCGCCAGCGCCCCCATTCCCTATCTGTTCATCCTCGGTTTCCTGGTTTTTGTCGCCCTTGTCAAGATCGGCTATCGCCGCCGGAAATAATTTTTTTTACCTTCTTACTCATGATGGAGTTGATGGTACCCGGACCCGGATTAAGGACACCGACGGCGACGCCTGGAGGAAAGAGGAACGCCGCCTGGCCCGGGAACAAAATCATGGTTGACATCATTCTCCACATCAGATAATAAATCCCATGACATATCGTGTGATATAAAATAAATTTCATTCAGATCCGCTAAGGATCTGGCAGGAGAACGATGTTGAATGCACAGTCTGACATACCCCGATTGGTCCGTGCGCTTCGTGAACGCACTGGACTCACCCAGGAAAAATTCGCCGCCAAGCTCGGTGTGACCTTTCCGACCATCAACCGCTGGGAGAACGGCCGCTCCAAGCCATCGCCGCTGGCGCTAAAGCAAATAGCAGACTTGCTCCGGTCTCTGGGAGATCGCGGACAGGATTTACTTGATGAATTCTTTGTGGAGGAGCGCTGAAATGGCCAATGACAACAACGGTGCTAATCTCGGCTTTGAAAGCGAGCTTTGGCGAGCTGCCGACGCCCTGCGCTCGAACATGGATGCCGCCGAATATAAGCATGTCGTCCTCGGTCTCATCTTCCTGAAGTATATCTCCGACGCCTTCGAAGAGCAGCATGCCGCATTGGAATCTGAACGCGCCCAGGGAGCCGACCCCGAAGACCCGGATGAGTACCGGGCTGTCAACATTTTCTGGGTGCCGAAGGAAGCCCGCTGGGCACACCTCAATGCCCATGCCAAGCAGCCTACGATCGGCAAGACTGTTGATGAAGCCATGCTCGCCATCGAACGCGACAATCCCTCGCTCAAGAGTGTGCTGCCCAAGGACTACGCCCATCCGCGTCTCGATAAGCAACGGCTTGGCCAGCTCATCGACATGATCGGCAATATTGGCTTGGGCGACAAGGAAAACCGCTCTAAAGACATTCTCGGCCGGGTCTATGAGTACTTCCTCTCACAGTTTGCCAGCGCCGAGGGTAAGAAGGGCGGCCAGTTTTACACGCCCCGCTGCGTGGTCCGTGTTCTGGTGGAGATGCTGGCCCCCTATAAGGGCCGGGTCTATGACCCATGTTGCGGTTCGGGCGGCATGTTTGTCCAGTCGGTTGAATTCGTGAAGGCCCACACCAGCGGCAACGGCAATGGAGGAAAGGCAAAGGCCGATGTCAGCATCTTCGGCCAGGAATCCAACCATACCACCTGGCGGTTGGCCAAGATGAACCTTGCTATCCGGCAGATCGAGAACAACCTGGGTAATGAACACGCCGACAGCTTCCATCGCGACCTGCACCCGGACCTGAAAGCGGACTATGTCCTCGCCAATCCACCTTTCAACGACAGCGACTGGCGGGGCGAGCTGCTAAAGGACGATAAACGCTGGAAATACGGTATCCCGCCCACCGGGAACGCCAACTTTGCCTGGGTTCAGCACTTTATCCATCACCTCGCCCCGACGGGCATGGCAGGCTTCGTCCTCGCCAACGGCTCCATGTCCTCCAACCAGTCCGGTGAAGGGGAAATTCGTAAGAGCATTATCGAGGCCGATCTGGTGGACTGCATGGTGGCCATGCCCGGGCAGCTCTTCTACGCCACACAGATCCCCGTTTGCCTCTGGTTCATCGCCCGGGACAAAAAAGGCTCCTCGCCCTCTGGAAGAGGCGGGGGTGAGGGATATCGCGACCGGCGCGGTCAAACGCTATTTATCGATGCCCGCAAGTTGGGCGCCATGATCGACCGTGTCCATCGCGAACTGACGGAGGAAGACATTCTGAAGATCGCCGCTACCTATCACGCCTGGCGGGGGCATGTAGGGGCGACGCATGCGTCGCCCCTACATGCGTCGCCCCTACCGGAATATGCCGATATTCCCGGTTTCTGCAAAAGCACTACCCTCGATGATATCCGTCATCACAACCACATCCTGACGCCGGGCCGCTATGTCGGCGCCGCCGAGGTGGAGGACGACGGTGAGCCCTTCGAGGAAAAGATGGCCCGCCTGACCGCCGAACTCCGCGCGCATACCGCCCAATCCGCCAAGCTCGATAAGCTCATCTGGGCCAATCTGGAGGACATCGGCTATGGAGGATAGCAGTATTACCGTCGTGTAGTCGAAAAAGAGGGAAGAGCGATGACCGATGAAAAAGCCATTATACAAGCGCAGCAGATTGAAAAAGCCATTCTGATCATTCGCGGCAAGCGTGTCATGCTGGATACGGACTTGGCTACGCTTTATGGTGTGCCCACGAAACGGCTTAACGAACAGGTCAAGCGCAACATAGACCGTTTCCCTGAAGATTTCATGTTTCAACTGACCCGACAAGAAAAATCCGAGGTGGTCGCATTTTGCGACCACCTCTACAGATTGAAGTTCTCACCGACCCTGCCTTACGCCTTTACCGAACATGGCGCCATCATGGCCGCAAATGTCCTCAAATCGGAACGGGCGGTCAAGGTGAGTATCCAAGTGGTCCGGACGTTCGTTAAGCTTCGGGAGATGCTGGCTACCCATAAGGAAATGGCAGGCAAACTCACAGAACTGGAAAAACGTCTCGATGCCCATGACGTGGACATCCGTAATCTTGTTATTGCCATCCGGCAATTGATGGCGCTGCCGGTCAAACCAAAACGGAGAATCGGCTTTCACTCGGATAAATCATGAACATAATTATATTGTTGAATGTGGATCTGTATGAACTGTTGTCGAAATAACATGTCGATGACATCGACACAAAAAATAAACGTATCCATGTATTTGGATTTTATGGACACGTTTTCTGGACGTGTCCATGCCGTGGACATGAAAGAACAGACACAAGCCAATACAATTCCTTGTCCCAGCAATAAGATGGAGGACGTAGGCTATGGCAAACAGTGACGAAATCCGTTGGCAGCAACGGCTGGAAAATTACGGCAAGGCGTTGGCTCAACTGGAGACCGCTTGCGTTAAAAACGAGTACTCTGACCTGGAACGCGCCGGACTCGTCAAGATGTTCGAGTTTACGATGGAGCTGGCGTGGAATACGCTGAAAGATCTGCTGTTCTACGAAGGCTTTGATACAAAGACCCCGCGGGAAGCCGTTCGCAAGGCGTTTGAGGCCGAATATCTCACGGAAGATGATACGGAAGCCTTGCTAGATGCCTTGACCAAACGCAATGTGCTCAGTCACACCTACGACCTGAAAAACGCGGAAGAGGCTGAGCGTCTGGTTAAGCAGGTTTATGCTCCTGTATTTCGCGTCTTGTATGACCGTCTTCTTTTGAGGAAACAGCAATCATGACGGATGGTCTCAAGCCCAGTCATCGCGAAGCGATCATAGAGAAGCTGGCGGCCAATCCGCGAGTCGATCGAATCGTTCTCTTCGGATCCCGCGCCATGGGAACTTTCACGACCACTTCAGATGTGGATATTGCCTTGTTCGGAAACGACTTGACCATGAATGATCAAGCCGTCTTGTCTGATGCCATGGCTGAACTCTCCATCCCACAGCGGGTTGACATTCTCATTCACCATCGGATAGAAAGCCAAGCCCTGCTTGATCATATCCGCAGGCATGGCGTCGAATGGTTTGCCCGGCATCGGCAAACCTGGAGGACATCGGCTATGGTGGGTGACTGGCGCATAACTACGCTTGGTGATGGTCCCCTCGAAATCATTGATGGCGACCGAGGCAAGAACTATCCTAAGCAGGAAGACTTTGAATTAGTTGGCCACTGTCTGTTCTTGAACGCAGGAAATGTTACAACTTCTGGCTTTAATTTTTCTGACTGTGCATTTATTTCAGCGGAGAAAGATGCAGCCTTACGTAAAGGGAAATTGCACCGTTACGATATCGTTTTAACGACAAGGGGCACAGTTGGCAACGTGGCCTATTTTGATGACTCGATTCAACACGAACACATTCGCATTAACTCTGGAATGGTCATTTTCAGAGCGCGAGAACAAGAACTTTACCCTCGATATTTATATATGTTCTTGCGATCGTACTTGTTCCGTGTACAGGTTGAATCACTGTGTACCGGAAGCGCACAACCACAGTTGCCGATTAGAGATATCAACAGAGTCGAAATACCACTACCCCCCATCAAAGAACAGCAGGCCATCGCCTGCATCCTGGGAGCGCTGGACGACAAGATCGAATTGAACCGGCGGATGAACCGGACGCTTGAGGAAACGGCACGGGCGATCTTCAAGAGCTGGTTTGTGGACTTTGACCCCGTCCGTGCCAAAGCCGCCGGCCAACAACCTCCTGGCCTCAAGCCCGAAATCGCCGCCCTGTTTCCCGACGCCTTTGATGACTCCGAACTCGGCAAGATCCCAAAGGGGTGGAAGGTATGGTCTGTAGGGCATGTTTGCGAGTTTGCTTATGGTAAGGCATTGAAAGCCGATCAACGGCAAGCAGGCCAAGTGCCAGTGATGGGATCAAACGGCCAGGTGGGTTTACATAATGAGGCGTTAGTTAAAGGGCCTGGCATTGTTGTAGGTCGAAAAGGTAATCCCGGCATCATAACTTGGGTCAATTCCGATTTCTTTCCAATCGATACAACATTCTATGTTGTGCCTCGTTCTTTGGTTTATCCGTTTACTTACTTGGCTTATGCACTTGAAAACTTGAATCTTGCGAGTTTAGGGGCGGATTCCGCCGTTCCCGGCCTGAATCGCAACATCGCTTACAAATCTTTGATACTAATACCAGATCACAAGATTCTCGAAATATTTGATGCTCAGTCGTCAACCATCCGTCATCGGCAAAGTGCCAGCGAACAAGAAACCAGCATCCTCGCCGCCATCCGCGACACACTGCTACCCAAGCTGATCTCCGGCGAATTGCGGGTGCCGGACGCCGAACGGATCGTGGGGAGGACACTTTAATGATGGATCATGCATGGGCGACGCATGCGTCGCCCCGACGAAACCGCCGTTCCATTCGGTTGAAAAGTTACGATTATTCCCAGGCGGGAGCGTATTTCATCACCATATGCGCCCATGACCGTGCCTGCGTATTCGGAGACATTGTGGACAATCAAATGCGGCTAAGCGACGCGGGGAGGATGGCGACGGAATGCTGGGAAGAAATTCCCCGCCATTTCCCGGTTGTTGCGTTGGATGCATTTGTTGTGATGCCGAATCATGTCCATGGGATTTTGGTGATTGCCGACAACGTAGGGGCGACGCATGCGTCGCCCCAACATTGCGGACCCAAATCACGTTCGATCGCCGCAATCGTTGGATCGTTTAAATCCTCCGTTACCAAACGCATCAATGAAATACGTCGCACCCCGGGCGTTTCGGTCTGGCAACGCAATTATTACGAACATATCGTCCGCAACTACGAATCTATGAACCGCATCCGTGAATACATCATCAATAATCCCCTGCAATGGGCGTATGACCGGGAAAACCCCGTATGGGCGACGCATGCGTCGCCCCAACATGCGTCGCCCATACAAAAGGACGAACCGTGAAAATAAGCGAAAACCAGCAATTTCTTCTTTATACAGCGCCGGATGGGGCGGTGAAGGTTGAGGTGTTTCTCAAGGACGAAACGGTGTGGCTGACGGAAAAAGCCGTGGCGGAGCTTTTCGGGGTCAAGGTTCCGGCCGTCAACAAGCACCTCAAGAACATCTTCGAATCCGGAGAGCTGGCTGAAGATTCAGTTATTTCCATTTTGGAAACAACTGCCGCCGACGTAAAGAACTATGTCGACCATAGCCGTGATGGAATAAAATATTTGAAATACACATAGGAGCCGATCATGAAAATCAAATCCAAAACTATCCATGGCGTTCCCCGTATTGAATATTTACGGGTGAAAAATTATCGGGCGCTTTGTGATCTTGAATTGAAGGAGATAACGCCTTTGACGGTCTTTCTTGGTCCTAACGGCAGCGGAAAATCGACGATCTTCGATGTGTTTGCCTTTCTGTCCGAGTGCTTCATCACAGGTCTGCGCCGGGCCTGGGATAAACGGGGGCGTTTTCGGGAGTTGCGGACACGCGGTGAGGACGGTCCGATCGTCATTGAGCTGAAATACCGGGAAAAATCAAAAGATCCCATCATTACCTATCATCTGGCCATCAACGAAGGCAAGAAAGGCCCTTATGTTGCCGAAGAATGGCTGCAATGGCGCGCCGGCAGCAAAGGAAAGCCCTTGCGGATTCTTTATTTTCAACAAGGTAAGGGTAGTGTCATCTCGGGTGAACTGCCCGACGAACAGGACGAGCGTATTGACGAGCAGTTGGATTCTCCGGAGATGATTGCGGTAAACACTTTGGGACAGTTTGCCAAGCATCCCCGTGTCAGCGCCCTGCGCCGCTTCATCACCGGCTGGTATCTTTCCTATCTAAGCGCCGATACCACAAGGGGACTCCCGGAAGCCGGACCACAGGAGCGTCTTTCATCCATAGGCGACAACCTGCCCAATGTTATTCAATATCTCAAGGAACAACGGCCGGATCGGCTTGATGACATATTAAAGACTCTTTCGATTCGTGTGCCTCGTTTGGAAAAAGTGGAAGCCGAGCCGATGCAGGATGGCAGGCTTCTGCTCCAGATCAAGGATGCACCGTTCGAAAAGCCCATATTGGCAAAATTCGCTTCCGACGGCACATTGAAGATGCTGGCCTACCTTACCCTGCTCTACGATCCGGAGCCGCCGCAACTCATCGGGATCGAGGAACCGGAGAATCAACTTCATCCCCGGCTGCTGCCGGAATTAGCCGAAGAATGCCGAAACGCAGCCGCACTTTCCCAACTTCTGATTACCACGCATTCACCTTATTTCGTGAATGGTTTGCAACCCAAAGAGTTGTGGGTCCTCTACCGGGATGGAAAGGGCTTTACACAGGCACAGCGCGCTTTTGACATGGATGGTGTCAAAGAGTTCATGGAAAATGGGGCGCAACTGGGCCACTTGTGGATGGAAGGACATTTCAGCAGCGGCGATCCCTTGACCAATGCAGGGGGACTAAAAATAAAGCTCCGCACCAGACCCGAGAAGATAAAACTCCTTCGACGTCGGGTGAAGGAGTGATCCGGCCATGCACATCGAATTTCTTGTAGAAGAATATTCGGCGGAGGTGGCCTTGACGAACATCCTCCCCAGGATATTGAAAGAAGACATATCCTATGTCATCCATCCCTTCAGTGGGAAAACGGACTTGCTGTCTCAAGTGCCGAACCGCCTCAAAGGCTATCGAAAATGGCTTCCGGAGGATGGTCGGATTGTTGTGCTGGTTGATCAAGATCGGGAGAATTGCCGGACACTGAAAGCCAAACTCGAAGAAGCAGCAAAAAAGGCTGGCTTTGTCACTAAATCCAATGCACAGGGCCGCAATAGATTTGAGGTCATTAACCGGCTCGCCATCGAAGAACTGGAGGCATGGTTTTTTGGCGATCCCGAGGCGCTTGTCCAAGCATATCCACGGGTGCCTGCGACCATCAGACGCAAGGCCCGCTACCGCGATCCCGATGCCATAGTTGGTGGAACCTGGGAAGTTCTGGAACGGGTGCTAAAAAAGTCCGGTTATTATTCCAGTGGAATGCCCAAAGTGGAAACGGCCAGAAACATTTCAAAATACATGGACCCGTTTCGGAATAGTTCTAAAAGCTTCCAGGTGTTTCGTGATGCATTATTGGAATTGATATCAGGAACATGACAACCCCGGCTACTCTTTCGAGAGAGCCACTTGGCTCTTGTCGCCGGGGTGGAACCTTTGCACATTTAGGTACTTTATAAATTCTGGTTAATCTTTTGCCATAAAAAGAAAAAAAGTAAACAAAAATAAATGAGGCAATAAAGGCTAATGAATTTCACGGAATCCATCGTCGAGCAGGCCGCGTTGGCGTGGCTGGAGAGCATCGGCTATGCGGTCTTGTCCGGACTGGAAATCGCCCCCGGCGAGATGCAAGCGGAACGGGACCACTATGGCCAGGTCGTGCTCGAACGGCGGCTGCGCCAGGCTCTTCAACGGCTCAATCCCCAGATACCTTCAGATGCCCTGGAAGAGGCCTTCCGCAAACTGATTCGACCGGATTCTCCGTCGCTGGTGGCGAACAATCATGTGATTCATAAATATCTGGTCGAAGGCGTACCGGTCGAGTATCAGCGCAAGGACGGTTCGATTGGCGGCGACCTGGTCCGCGTGTTCGATTACGACGAGCCGGAAAATAATGAGTTTCTGGCGGTGAACCAATTCACGGTTGTCGAGAACCGGCACGAACGGCGGCCGGATATCGTGCTGTTCATAAACGGCCTGCCGGTGGCGGTAATCGAATTGAAGAATGCCGCCGATGAAAACGCCACCATCTGGTCGGCCTTCAATCAGCTTCAGACCTACAAGCAGCAGATTACGTCGCTTTTCGCATTCAACGAGGCGTTGGTGATTTCCGACGGCGTACAGGCAAGAATCGGCACCCTGACGGCCGACCGCGAATGGTTCATGCCGTGGCGGACCATCGAGGGCGAAGAGTTGGCCGATACGCGGCTGCCGCAGCTTCAGGTCGTGCTGGAGGGTATATTCGAAAAGCGGCGTTTCCTGGACCTGATCAGATATTTCATCGTCTTCGAGGATGTCGGCGGCGGTGTTCTCGTCAAGAAGATGGCCGGGTATCACCAGTACCACGCTGTGAATGTGGCCCTTGCCGAAACCATGCGCGCCTGTATGACCACGGCGGACGTGTCCGGACTTCGGGATGAAGGGACCTACTTTGCGCGCGGTCAGCGGGACGCAAAGCGGGGCGACCGTCGTGTCGGCGTCATTTGGCACACCCAGGGGTCGGGCAAGAGCCTGACGATGGCATTTTACGCCGGTCGCATCGTGCTGAATCCGGCGATGGAGAACCCGACCCTGGTCGTGATCACCGACCGCAACGATTTGGACGACCAGCTTTACGGCACCTTCGCCCGCTGTCACGAACTGCTGCGCCAGGAGCCCATGCAGGCGCAAAGTCGGGCGCACCTGCGGGAGTTGCTGAAAACGGCTTCCGGCGGTGTGGTCTTTACGACGGTGCAGAAGTTTTTTCCCGATGTAGGGGCGAATCATGATTCGCCCCTACTGTCCGACCGACGGAATATTGTGGTGATTGCCGATGAGGCGCACCGAAGCCAATACGATTTCATCGACGGCTTTGCCCAGCACATGCGGGAGGCGCTGCCCCTCGCTTCGTTCATCGGTTTCACCGGCACGCCCATCGAGCTGACTGACAAGAACACCCGCGCGGTATTCGGCGACTATATCAGCATCTACGACATCGAACGGGCGGTAAAAGACGGGGCGACGGTTCCGATCTATTACGAGAGCCGCCTTGCCAAATTGGAGCTCAAGGAAGAGGAACGTCCGCGGCTGGACGAGGAGTTCGAAGAGGCGACCGAGGGCGAAGAGGTCGAACATAAGGAACGGCTGAAGACCAAGTGGGCGCAACTCGAAGCCCTGGTCGGCACGGAGACGCGGCTGAAGCTGATCGCCGAGGACTTGGTGAAGCACTTCGAGCGGCGCCTGGAGGCGATGGACGGCAAGGCGATGATCGTCTGCATGAGCCGTCGCATCTGTGTCGAGCTCTACAAGGCCATTACGGCGATCCAACCCGGCTGGCATCATGAAAACGATGACAAAGGAATTCTAAAGATCGTGATGACCGGCTCGGCGTCCGACCCAATGGATTGGCAGCCGCACATCCGCAACAAGCCTCGCCGCGAGGAACTGGCGAAGCGCTTCAAGGACCCAGCGGAGCCGTTCAAGGTCGTAATAGTTCGCGATATGTGGCTTACGGGTTTCGATGCGCCATGTCTGCACACTCTGTATGCGGACAAGCCGATGCGGGGCCATGGGCTGATGCAGGCCATTGCGCGGGTGAACCGCGTCTTCAAGGACAAACCCGGCGGGCTGGTGGTGGACTATCTTGGCCTGGCCGACCAGCTCAAAGACGCATTGGCCAACTACACCGAGAGCGGCGGCAAGGGCCAGACGGCCATCGACCAGGAAGAAGCCGTGGCGGTCATGCTGGAGCGTTACGAGGTTTGTTGCGGCATCTTGCACGGGTTTGTATGGTCTGCATGGAAAACCGGCGGGCCGCAGGAGCGGCTATCCGTGCTGCCGGCGGCGCAGGAGCATGTCCTGGCCCAGGAGGACGGTAAAAACCGTCTGGTGCGGGCCGTCGTCGAGCTGTCAAAAGCCTTTGCTCTGGCCGTTCCCCATGAGAAGGCGCTGGAAATTCGAGACGACGTGGCTTTCTTCCAGGCGGTCAGATCCGTGCTGGCGAAGAGTGTGAGCGACGGCCGCCGCAGCCCCGAGGAAATAGAGCATGCCATCCGGCAGATTGTCTCGAAGGCGGTGTCTTCAGATGAGGTAATCGACATCTTCACAGCCGCCGGCTTAAAGAAGCCGGATATTTCGATTCTGTCGGATGAGTTCCTGGCGGAAGTGCGGGGCATGCCTCAGCGGAACCTGGCGGTGGAACTGCTCAGGAAGCTGCTGGAAGGCGAGATTAAGGCGCGGGGCCGAAAGAACATCGTCCATGCCCGTTCGTTTGCAGAACTGCTGGAACAGGCCATAAGAAAATACCAGAACCGGGCCATCGAGACGGCGCAGCTCATCGAGGAACTCATCACGTTGGCGAGAGATCTACGCGAGGCGAACCGACGCGGTGAGACCTTAGGTTTGACGGAGGATGAAGTAGCGTTTTACGATGCCCTGGAAGTGAATGACAGCGCGGTGGCCGTGCTTGGCGACGAAACGCTGCGAACCATTGCCCAGGAATTGATGCGGGCCGTAAAGAGCAGCGTCACCATCGACTGGACCGTTCGAGAGAACGTCCGCGCCCAGATGCGAGTCATCATCAAGCGCATTCTTCGGAAATACGGCTACCCGCCGGACAAACAGGCCCGTGCCACCGAGCTTGTCTTGGAGCAGGCGGAAGTCATTTGTAAGGATTGGGCCGAAAATCCATGACTGCGCGGGAACAAATAATATCGGATAGAAAACTATTACTCAAGCTTCAATGTCATCAACTTTACGCCTCCTTGAAGCTGACGCAAACATGACCGGGGAAGATGGAGGAGGTGGGGAAACCCACCGCCAAAAAAATCATTGCCGAAATCCGGCGGTCAGGAAGATCATGATATTAATAATTAATTGACGATTTGGAAAAAATTTCCCCCTCCGCCGCTGCCGCTCCGGATGTCGATGCGAGGGGTTCTCAAATCAGCCTGCTGATGGATTGAATTTTCATTATCGCCGTGATGAATGGCTTCAAATACAAAGCGCTAACCCCCAGATGTTGAGGGATTATTGAATGGCGATCGAAAGCGCGCACGTAAATCTGAAAGCCAATTTCTCTCTTTTGGAGCAGATCCGATCCTTCCTGAAATCAAGCATGTGGTGATTTTTAAGAATATGCAACATTCCAGGGTTCATTGGACCCCTTGGTCGCCGAATACATGGCCGTTGATACGAAAGTGAAAAAAATCGTTCTTAACCTGACAGAACAAATCCACCGTGGCAAATAAACTGCTTGACTTGAGAAAACTGCGTTCCTATACTTGTTCCCGATAGAAGAAATATACTATCGATTAACAAATAATAACCACTCAATATACTACAGCCTATCAAAAGCAAAGGAGGCGGCATGAGACCTACGTATCCGCGACCCTTGGCGCCCATGACCCCAGGCGATTCGCCGCTCCGATCGTTTAGGGGACGAATTCTTCTGCTGACCTTGTTTTTGCTGCTGTTTTTGCCGCTGCTGCCCCCCGCGGTTCCGTCCGCCAGGGCCGATTGGCTGAGGCCGCCGGGCGACGAACAGCCCTTCCGCTATGCAATCGGGGCTTCCGTGGAGGGACCCGATGGGATGTGGTATGTCGGCGGCGCCTTCGAGAAGGCTGACGGCTTTACCGTCAATAACGTCGCCCGCTGGGATGGCCTGGCCTGGCGCCCTCTGGGGGGCGGCATGAACGGCACGGTCCGCAGCCTGGTCTTTGACGCCCATGGGGTCCTCTACGCCGGAGGCGACTTCACCAAGGCCGGCGGGGTCGATGCCCTACGCGTGGCGAAATGGGACGGCGTCCAGTGGCAGCCCCTGGGGGCCGGCATGAACGATACCGTTCACGATCTGGTCATGGCCCCGGATGGTTCGCTTTGCGCCGGAGGCAAATTCACCACGGCCGGCGGGCGCGATATCTCGTACGTGGCGAAATGGGACGGGACCCAGTGGCAGGGCCTCGCGACCAACCTCGAAGACGGCGGGGTCAGCGCCCTGGCCTTCGGCGGCAACGGGGTTCTCTATGCCGGGGGCTGGTTCAAAGTCGTCGATCCGGACGATCCAGGCGATCCGGCGCCGCCCCGCTACGTAGCCTATTTAAGTGGCACGCGCTGGGTGGGTCTCGGCGGCGGCACGGACGGGGTTGTCCTGGATCTGGCCGTCGCCCCGGACGGCTCGGTCTATGTGGCGGGCTTATTCTCCTCGGCCGGCGAGGGGGACGGCGTCGAGGAAGCCAACTATGTGGTCCGTTTCGACCCCGACGAGTATCGGAGCTGGCATGCCCTGGGCGCCGGCACGAACGGCTCGGTCTCCAGCCTGGCCTTCCGGGGCGGCATGCTCTATGCCGCGGGCAGCTTCAATAAGGCCGGCGGCGTGTCGGCCGACGGACTGGCGGTGTGGAACGCGGAAACGGAAACCTGGGGCGCTGTCGGCAACTGGCAGCAGTGGGACCATGACGGTGTTTGGGCCCATTCCGTGGCCCTGGGCAGGGGCGGCGACAGCGGATGCGAAGTGTTCTGCGAGGGGTTGTGCCTGAGTGCCGGAAGTTGGCGCCCGTTGAGGAACCCGGCCGAAAAGGGCGAAATCTACAGCCTGGTCGTCGACGCCGGCGGCCGGGTGCTGACCGCCCGTGGGGACGGCGGCGTGGGCATCTGGGACGGCCGGCAGTGGCAGACGATGGACGACCCCCAGGAAGGGGGGAAGGTTTACGCCCTGGCCCTGGACTCGCATACGGAGTCCCTGGTTTCCAAGGGCCTGCACCAGACGCTCTATGTCGGAGGCGAGTTCACCGTCGATTTGACAGATGATTGGGGCGAGTCCCAGACCGGTTATGTCTGGTATAGTTATGATCCTTTATATCGGGAATGGTCGGCCGGCCGCGACTATTTCAGCGGGCCGGTGAGGCATTTCGTCCTTCACCCAGACGCCGCATACATACAAAACTCCAGCGTTGACTATGCGGGCGGGGATTTTCAAAATGTATGGAGCAAATCGGAAACCACGGAGGGGAGGTGGCTTCAATGCGGCACTGTCTGGGGCGCGCACAGCCCAGGCATGGACACCCCATGGTACTACTTTTATGGGCCCGTCCATGCGCTTCTGTCGGTGCCGGGCGTGGGGCCCTATGTCGGGACTGACGACAATCTGTACCAGTACCGGTGCCCGGACGGCGAATGCTATTGGTCCGATCTCGGGTTCAACGGGGCGGTCCATGCCCTGGCCCTGGGACCGGATGGGGCCCTCTACGCCGGGGGCGCCTTCTCTGCCGCCGGCGGCGTTGCAGCCCCCAATGTGGCGCTCTGGAGGAACTCGCAATGGCAGGCCCTGGGGAACGGGCCCGGCTTTGCCGTTTCCGCCCTGGCCCTGGGACCGGATGGGGCCCTCTACGCCGGGGGCGAGGCCGCCGCCGGGAGCGAGGTTGCCACTGCGGCCCGGTGGAACGGGACGCAGTGGGAGGCCCTGGAAAACGGACCCGGCTTTGCCGTCCGCTTCCTGGCGTTCCGACCCGACGGCACGCTGGTGGCCGGGGGGCCGGGCGGCGTGGCCTTTTGGCCCTCCTATAAGCCCGACATCCGTGTCAAGGAATCTGATGTCAGGGAGATCCATCTGCTCAACGGCGGAACCCACGACCTCTTCTATAAAACCAAACTCGGTACCGTAGGAACAGACTATGTGGAGATCGTCAACGCCGGCACCGCACCGCTGGAACTGACCGGCCCGCCCTTCATCGAGTTGGGCGGGGCCCATCCCGGGGATTTCACCTTGACCCCCTATTTCAGCAATGCCGTCGTTCCGCCGGGCGGCGAGGCGGTTTTTAAGATCGACTTCAGGCCCGGCGCCGTCGGCGACCGCACGGCCACCGTCTCGATCGCCAGCAACGACCCGGACGAGCCCTCCTTCAGCTTCACCGTGAAGGGAATCGGCGCGGCGCCGGAAATCTCCCTCCAGCAGGGGACCCGGGAGATCACCTCGGGCGGCGCTTACGCCTTCGGCCGGGTCGCTCCGGGGCAGAGCAGCCCCGCGACATTCACGATCCGGAATCTCGGAAACGACACACTTACCCTGGGCGACATTGGAATCAGCGGCGACCACGCCGGGGACTTTGCGGTCACCCAGCCCCAGGCCGCGAGCCTGGCTCCGAACGGCTCCACGACCTTTACGGTGACCTATGCCCCAGCGGCTCCCGGGCAGCGCACCGCCACCGTCTCGATCGCCAGCAACGACGCCGATGAAAACCCCTATGCCTTCACCGTGATGGGCACGGATGCGCTGTTGGGCGACATCGACGGCGACGGGGATCTCGACTTGGCCGACGCCGTCCTGGCCCTGCGGATCCTCGCCGGCATGGACGGGGAGGAGGTGAATCTCTCCGCCTCCCTGAAGGCGCCCGGCCGGATCGGGCTCGATGAGGTCCTCTATATCCTGCAGGGGGCGGCGGGCCTACGTTAGGGGCGCCGCTTCGCCTGCAGACAAGGCCGATCAGCGCCAAAAGATGATAAGGCCATCCATGGAGCAGTTGGCCCGTACATCGTTCCGGCGTCCTTCTCACAGGAGCGCATGACCTACCTTGATCGCGAGGCGATGGACCGTAACCGATCACAGGAAATCCGCGTTCAGGGATGAACGACCCAGGACAAATCCGGTTGTTGTCCCATAAGATGCCGTTGGATCCCATCGACGGGGATGGGATGCGTCTCCTTCTTCCATTCGTTGTGCCAAGTCTGATAGAACTTCGTGTACCCCGGGGCCGCGGAGAAAGGCGCCGGCGAGTGGTAGGGCCCCACGTGAACCCAGTCTTTTCCACCGTTCCGGCCCAACTCATGCATCAGGTTGGCATCGGTCATCCAGATATTGGCGAAGGGCAGTTTGAGCCCCATATGCTGGGCCTGCTTGGCGAGGTTGGCCGCATCGGGAACCCAGTCGCCAGTGAAGATCACGTCGGCGCTGGAGGCCTTGATCTTGGACAGGTACGGGGCATAGTCGGTCAGGAAGAGCTTGTGGTAATCTTCGCCCACAATCTGCGCCTCGGGGAAATATTCCTTCAGGCCTTTTTTAAAGGCATCCGCGAAGATATGGCCGAACGCGTAGTCCTGGCAAAGGATATAGAATTTCCGCTCCTTCTTCCGGATCTGCCAGTAGTAGTAAGCGAGACCCCGTGCAACCTGATCGCAGGAGAAAGAGCCTTGGAAGGCATACCGCCCGAAATTCTCCGCATTCTGGATATCGTCGGAGGTATTGACGGCGTTCAGGGCAACGACCTTGTACTTGTTCGCCACCTCGTTGATGACCTTCATGATGTGGCTGCCATCGCATCCCCAAAGCACGTGGACCTTTTCCTGGAGAATCAACCGCTCGGCGATCTTCTTGGTTTGGTCGATTTTGCCCATTGAATCGCCCTTGATCACCTGGATCAGTTTCTTCCGACCATCCACCAGGATGCCGCCGCGCTTGTTGATGTCGTGGGCCACCCAAGTGACCACGGTCCAGTAGAACTGCCCGTTAACGGCCGCCGGTCCTGAAAATGACACTATGAGGCCAATCCGGATCGTGTCGCCCGTCGGGCTGACCCAGGTGGACGGATCGTACCCGGACATGTCGCCCATCTTGTTGGCGTCAAAGGCCGCACGCGCCTTGAGCAGTTGCTTGTCCACCGGCGCCTCCCTGGACGCTTTCTGGGCCATGACGGCAGACGGACTGTACGCCGTGAGCAACAATACCGCAAAAGCCATGGTCACGAAACATTCGTCGGCATTTATGACGATCATTTTTCCAGGCAATACGGATTCTGGCGGCCCTATATCGAGAAGGTCATCTACCGCTACCTCGATTGCGGCGATCCGCACAACGGCTTTGCCCGTGTCAAATGCAAGGATTGCGGCCATGAATACCTGCTGGCCTTCTCGTGTAAGCACCGCCACTTCTGCCCATCTTGTCATCAGAAGCGCGTGGTGGAGTTCGGCGAATGGCTCTGCACGGATGTCCTCAAGAAGGTCCCACACCGGCATTTTGTCTTCGGCATCCCGAAGATGCTGCGCCGTTATTTTCTCTATGACAGAAAGCTTCTTGCCTGCTTGAGCCGGTGCGCCTGGGAATCCCTAAAGGGCTTCCCCGCGCTGGAATGGCTTGCCGCCATGTGTTCCCATATCCCGAATAAAGGCGAGCAGATGGTCAGATACTACGGCCATTACAGCAACGTCTCACGGGGAAAAAGGAAAGAGGCGGGAACGGATGAGGATATCCCTTGCATCCTCGATGCGCAGGGGAATGAAAAGACCTTCCGGCGTAACTGGGCGCGCCTGATTCAGAAGATATACGAGGTCAATCCCCTCCAGTTATCCCTTGACGCGAGAAAAATGCTTCTCTATAATTCGGGACATCAAAAGCAAGTTCTTATCAATCAATTATTCAATTGAATCAATTATCAATAATATAAACATTTTCTCGGTCCCACCAAATAGCCAAGCATTGGAGATCATCAATGAAACATTCTAAGTTACGATCCTGTGGAGTATTCCTTGCCTGTGTATCGGCACTATTTCTTTTCAACGTTTCCCCTGTCATCGCCGCCGACGGGAAAAAATGGGACGGAAAGAAATACCCCTTCAAACTTCTCGATCCCACGAAAACGAACAGCGAGAGTAATCCGTTCATCATCGATACGGCGGGGAAGCTGGCCTATTTTGCCTGGCTCGCAAAAGGGGACCAGGATCTGGACGCCTTCGGCAAGCAAAGCGGGCTCAACGGACTTACCTGGTCGTTTAAAGGCAATTTTGTGAAACTCACGGCGAACCTGGACATGAACGGTACAAAGTTTGAGTTTCCCACCATAACGGGCACATGGGTAAACTTTGACGGCGGGGGGCATGTGATCGACAATTTGCGCATCACCGATAAAACAACGCAGCCGATTTCCGATGATGCTTCCAGTACTGTCGAAATGCATCTGGCCCTTTTCGGCGGCGCCTCGGCAATAAAGAATCTCGGCATCGGCAAAAGATCGATCATCGCCTACAACAGCGTAAGAAAAGATTACCTCTACAGGGTGTACGCGGCGGCCATTGCCATTGAAGTGGATGTGATGGACAACTGTTTCAGCGAAGCGACCATTACGGTGAAAGGAGAAGGAGATGCGGATGTAGGCGGTCTGGCGGCCGGGGGCAACTGGATATCCAATTCCCACAACGGCGGCCCCATTTTATTTGTGGGGAATGTTCTCGATGCCCGGGCGAAAAACCGTCAGCGTATTATCAGACCGGGAACGCTTACAGTCGGCGGTGTCTGCGCAAAGCCTCATAAAAAGATCTCAGGCTGCTACAACACCGGATCAATTACCATCAAAGCCTCCGGCGAAAACCTGAGCATCGGCGGCGTCGCCGGCGTTCAAGCCGATGAGCACAATGTAAGCGAAGCTGCGGACCTTTATAATGCCGGGAAAGTGACCCTTGCCGCCACCGGCGAGATCAAAAACGCCTATGTCGGCGGCGTACTGGGATATGGAGTGACATATCCGAAATTTGTGGGAAAACCCAAACAGGTCGAGACCGGGTATATCTTTAACAAAGGAAATATCGACGTAACCGTAATGACGGGAAACGCCATCCACGTCGGCGGCGTTATCGGCGGCAATATCCTGGGAAGATCCTTCGGCGAATCCTACCGTTGGGAAGGGATCTCGGGATGCGTCAATACGTATAACACCGGTTCCGTTGCTGTTTCATCAACGGGAAAGGTTGATGCCCTTGATGTGGGCGGTATCGCCGGTTACGGATCCATGGTGGTCAACAGCTACAATGCCGGCCGCATCAGCGGCGCCTCGGGACCGGGAACCACCCTGAACCTGGGCGGCCTGGGCGGCAGTGAGGTTTATGTCCAGAACAGCTATAACATCGGCGCGGTAAGCGGAAAAGGTTCCGGGACCAACGTCGTGGGCGGCATTCTGGGAAACGCCAGCCTGGCATGGGGGGAAACAGACAGCACCAGGTATGCGGCCTTGAACGGCTTCTGGCTCAAGCAGCCCCAGGCAGGCGGTATCAACAGTGACGTTAAATATGCCAAAGGTTCCTATTTTTACATGAAATCAGGCGATATTAGGAAAAAGGAAACGAATATCGGCAAGGTTCTTAAAATCTTCGCCTCTGAGCAGGAAGACCCGAATAAAATGGTTGAAGGCCGTTACGGAGCAGTCTATTCGTTCGATAGCCCCACGGCAACCGTGATGACGCGATCCGATGATGGTCCAGGCAAGAGGGGGAATCTGAAGGGCACCCTCCTCGCTAATCTCAACGGGATGGTTGAAGACAAAATCGACCGCATGTACCGCAAATGGGTCATTGACGGAACAAACGGCGGGTATCCCGTATTGTCATCCCAGCCGGCCAGTTTCGGCAATACCGATGAAAAGCCAGCGGCCTCGGTCGCCTCGGAGATTGCCGGCGAGTATCTGGGTGAACACAAGCAGTGGACCGACAATGTCATCCTGAAAGCCGACGGCACATTCAAACGCGCCCACGGCGGCGACGGCGGCGCCTGGACCTACAATGGAAAGAGGCTGATCCTCAGGTGGTCCAAATGGCCGCCCGAAATTCTCGAACAGAAGTCCGCAGGGGTATTCTCGTCGAATATATACAATTTCAAGCTGACACGGGCCAACATTTCCACCTTGGCCGGAAAACCGGACACGGCGACGGCAAACAAGATCGCCGGCGTGTATCTTGCGAAGCACCGATACTGGACCGACAATATCATCATCAGCGCCGACGGCACCTTCAAATGCGCCACCAGAGCCGGTGAAAGCGGCGCCTGGTCCTTTGACGGCAAGAAGCTGATCCTCAGGTGGTCCAAATGGGGGCCCGAGGTGCTCGTCCAGAAATCTGAAGGAACATTCTCCGCGAATGCCTACCTGTTTACGCTGACGCGCACCGGAGCCTCAACGTCGAGCCTTCCGCAACCGCCGGTAAAACAGAATCAGCGACAGCAAAGAAAATAGCCGGCGCGTATTATGCCCGGCACTATAACAAGCGGTGTTCAGGTCGGCAGGGTAAAATAAAACGCCGCCCCTTTCCCGACCTCACCCTCCGCCCATATGTGGCCGCCGTGGCGGTTGATAATCCGCCTTACCGTCGCCAGACCGATCCCCGTCCCGGGAAATTCTTCCTCGCTGTGGAGACGCTGAAAGGCCCCAAAGAGTTTCTCGGCATAATTCATATCGAAGCCCGCGCCGTTGTCCCGGACAAAATAGACGGACTCGCTATCTCTGTTCAGCACGCCGAATTCAACGCGGGGCGCCGCGGCGCGACCGGTGAATTTCCAGGCGTTGTCCAAAAGGTTCGTCATGGCAACCATCAACAGATACCGATCCCCGCGAACGACGACACCGTCCTGAACGGACAGTTCGGCGCGACGCCGGGGATTTTCGTTCTGCTGGATCGGAGCGGCGGCATCCCTGACCAGCTTGCTCAAATCGACAACGTCGCATTTGAATTCCGCCCTGGTGACCCGGGACAGTTTGAGAAGATCGTCGATAAGACACCCCATGCGCTGGGCGGCGCGACGGACCCGATCCAGATATTCCTTGCCCTTGTCGTCCAGGACGCCTCCATAATCCTCGAGCAGGGCCAGGCTGAAGCCGTCGATGCTCCGCAGGGGGGCCCGCAGATCATGAGAAACGGAATAGCTGAAGGCCTCCAGTTCCCGGTTGGCTGCCTCCAACTGGGCGGTCCGGTCCCGGACCCGCGTCTCCAGCTCTTCGTTGAGGACGCGGACCGCTTCTTCCGCCTGCTTCCGAACCGTCACATCCTCATAGACCGCCACGATCTCCCCGGAAGGAAGCTTATAGATGCGGTTCTCCCGCCAGCCCGAGATCCGGTCGTCATGGTAGAAGGAAATATCATGATCCTCCGCCAGACCCGTCCGCCAGACCCGCTGGAAGACGGCAAAGAGGCCGAATTCCCTTACGCCGGGAAAGACCTCCGTCACCCGCCGGCCGAGGATTTCTTCCTTCCTGACCTTTTCCATGCGCTCCGCCGCGGCGTTGAAGTCCCGGATGATGAAATCCGCGCCGTCCTCTGCGGCTTCATAAACCGCCACGGCGCTGTTCATCCGTTCGAAGAGGTTGCGGAACCGGGTCTCGCTTTCCCGGAACGCCTCCTCGGCCATGCGCCGCTCCGTAACATCATCCACGGTCCCGTCGTAATAGCGGATGGTCCCAGCGGCGTCTTTCACGGCCTTGGCGTTTATGGAGCCCCAGAAGGTCCCCCCGCCCTTGCGGTTGAAGGCCACCTCCATCCCGCGGATAATTCCCGCCTCCGTGAGGAGCTGCTTGACCTGCTGCCGGTCTTCCGGACGGACATAGAGCTGGAACTGAATATCCTGGACTTCCCTGATCATCTCCTCCGGCGCGGCGAATCCGTACATCCGGGCAAAGGCCGGGTTGACGGTCAGATAGGTCCCCGCGGGGGTGCTCTGAAAGATCCCTTCCACGGCGTTGTCGAAGATGTTGCGATACCTCTCCTCGCTTTGGCGCAGGTTTTCCTCCGCCGCCCGGCGCTCCGAGATGTCCCGGACGATGGTCTGAAAAAAGGTCTTCCCTTCCACGGCAATGCGCCGGGCGCTCACCTCCACGGGAAAGATCGCGCCGTCCTTGCGGCGGTGGCGCGTTTCATAGATGCTCCCCTCCTCCTCGGCGATCCGGGCCGCCTGGCCGTCCATCTCGGCAAGGGTCTCCGGGTCCCGAAGGATCGTTACCTTGGCGCCGATCAATTCCTCCCGCCTGTAGCCATAGACCTCCATGGCCCGTTCATTGGCCTCGAGAATTATCCAGTCCTCGTCCATCATGAAAATGATGTCGTTGGCGTATTTTGTAAGGTATTCGTAATGTCGCGTCAAGGCGTGGCGCTGGAGTTCATTTTCGTATTGCCCCTTGTAGAAAGCTACCTGCTGGCGACGCCAGATCAGGGCAAGGCTCACGGCCGTCGCCAGGATCAGGACGGCGACGATAATCGTCATCAATTGCGCCCGGAGGCGGACGTCCCGCAATACCTCGTCCCGGTCGATCTTGGCAATGACAGACCAAGGAAAGCCCGGCACGTTCCTGATAACCGCCAGCACCTCCACCTCGCGGTAGTCCCGTCCCATCACGTTGCCCCTAACGCCCCGGGCCGCCATGGCGGCGGGGAGTTCATCGTCGGCAACGGGGAAACGGAGCTTCAGGGCGGTGTCCTTCCGATGGCGCAGCTCATTGAGAAAAACGACCTCCCGGGCGTCGGATTTGACCAGCAGGGTTTCCGCCGTGGCGCTGGGCGTGGGCCAGCTCTGAATGAGGGGGAAAAGGAAATCATAAGGGTTGATCAGCAGGACGCACACCCCCACGGGCACGGCGCTCTGGGGAACGAAGAGGGGAGCGATAGCTTCCATATGGATGCGCCCCGTCGGATCGTCGCGGTACAAGTCCGTAAAGACGACCTCCCCCGTCGCCAGGGCGCGGGCGGCGGCGGCGCGGGTATGGGCGCCCACGGCGGCATCGCCACTGCTGCGCAAGGCCATGCGGACCTTCAGCTCCGTATCCAGAATCAGAATGTCCTGATAGCCATACTGACTCCGGAGCACTTCCAGATCGTCGCGGACCGACTGCCGGAGGAGGGCCGGCATCCCGGAACTCTTCAGGCACTCATGGACCCGGCGGACAAAATACGGCCTTTTCATCAGGACTTCCGCATCGCCCTGCCGCTCCCGCCGCCAATAGACAAGCTGACCTACCTTGAGATCGGCAATGGCGGCCAACTGCCGAAATTCCGTCTGCAAAAGGTCATCCTTCTGTTTCTCATAGTAGAACGACCCCGTAACGGCAATGATGGCGGCAATGCCCAGAAAGATCGCCACGAGATGCCGGGGAAAGGGGTGGGACTTGGGTTGCGCTTCCATTCTTCACACCTTGTCTGAGCCTGTTTCGAGGGCAAATATCTTGAAAAAAGTATGAAAACATTTATAAGCGATTTTTCGGAAAAGTCAATTGACCAGGCGCCGGCCTTGAATAATTCATGTCAATGGGATGGGGGTCCTGATCATCAACGGCCAGGGGCTCTCCCCCACCGAACCCGTCCTGAAGAAGAAGGTCATCGAATGGCTCACGACGGGCAGTTGGCGCAAGCAGATCTTCGCTTACGCCCGCGCCCGGTCCTAGGACAGATGAAAAATATCCCTTGACGCAAGCAAGTTCTTATAAGTATCAGTAAAAAGTGAGTTCTTATAAGTTTTTAGGGGAAGAGCGCCGCGCTTGACGCGCAAGGAAAAGGGGGAACAGCTAATGGCGGAAACAATCATCCTGCTGGTGGAGGACAATACCGATGATGTGGATCTGACGATCCGGGCGCTCAAAAAGAACAACATCCTTAACAAAGTAATCGTTGCCCGGGATGGAGAGGAGGCCCTGCATTATCTCTTTCAACAGGGAGTCAAACCGTTAGTGACTCTCCTGGATTTGAAGCTCCCTAAGATTAATGGCATAGAGGTGCTCAGGCGCATAAGAGAGGACGAACGCACCTGTCTTTACCCGGTAGTGATCCTCACCTCGTCGCTGGAAGAAGGAGATCTGATCAATGGTTATCGCCTGGGCGCAAACAGTTATATCCGCAAACCGGTTGATTTCAATCAATTCAATGAAGCGGTCAGGCAGTTGGGGCTATACTGGTTGCTCTGGAATGAACCGCCACCATCGCTAAAAAACTAAAGGAATATCAAGATATGGGCAAGTTGTTGCGGGTATTGATAATCGAGGACTCGGAAGACGACGTTCTTCTGGTGCTTCGCCAACTCAGGAAGGGTGGCTATGATCCGGAGTATGAACGGGTGGAGACGGCCGAACCCATGGAGAAAGCCCTTCGGGAGAAATCGTGGGATGTCGTTCTGTGTGACTATAAGCTCCCACACTTCAGCGGTTTTGAAGCCCTGGCGCTCTTCAATAAGAGCGGGCTCGACATTCCCTTCATCATCGTTTCGGGCACCATTGGCGAGGAAACGGCCGTCGCGGCAATGCGGGCCGGCGCTCGGGACTATGTCATGAAGGACAAATTGTCCCGCATCGCACCCGCCATCGCACGGGAACTGGAGGAAGCTGAATCGCGGAGACTGCGCAGGATTTATGAGCATGAACTCTTCAGATCCGAGGCAAATCTTACCGCGATCATGAACAGCTCCAACGACTGGATCTGGTCCGTGGACACGGATAACTTCGGGCTGTTGATCTTCAATCGGGCCATGGAAGAATATTTCATGCATAATGCCGGCATCTGCATCCAAAAAGGCATGACGCCGGAAGATCTTCTCCCTCCCGAGCGGGTAGCCAAGTGGAGGAATTTTTACCGGCGGGCCGTAATGGAGGGTTCGTATGAAATGGAATATGAGACGGTCCAAGGAACATCGGTATTCCTTATGTCATTCAATCCCGTGATTCATGACGGCAGGATATCCGCTATATCCGTGCTGGGAAAGGACATTACCGACCGCAAACTGGCGGAAGAGAGATACCGGAGCATATTTGAGAATGCCCAGGAAGGCATCTTCCGTTCTACGCCGGAAGGAAAGATATTCATGGCCAACGCCGCCATGGCACGGATATTCGGCTATGAATCGCCGGATGAATTGACGGCTGCCGTGACCGATGCGGCCCGTCAGATATATGTAAATTCGGAAGAACGAACGAAGATAATTCAAATAATTGAGGAAAATGGTTTTATCAAAAACCACGAAACCCAGCTTTACCGGAAGGATGGGAGCATTTTCTGGGTTTCCATGACCATGCGGGCGGTCCGTGACGCCGGAGGAAGGATCCTCTACTATGAGGGCATAGACGAGGACATCACGGAACGTAAGGAGCATTTTGATCTGCTGAGGAAAACCCTGGAGGCGGCGGTTCAGGCTATTGCCTCGGTGGTAGAGAGAAAAGACCCATACACGGCGGGCCATCAGCGACGCGTGGCCGATCTGGCCCGGGCCATCGCCACGGAAATGTGTCTTCCCGGCAATCAGCTTGATGGCCTCTGCATAGCGGCCTCTATTCATGACATCGGCAAGATATCCGTTCCGGCGGAAATCTTGAGCATGCCGAGAAAACTGACGGAAATAGAGATGAATCTTATCAAGACTCATCCTCAATCGGGATATGACATCCTCAAAGATATAGATTTCCCCTGGCCGGTGGCGCAGATCGTCCTGCAGCATCATGAACGGTTGGACGGTTCCGGTTATCCGCTGGGGCTCAAAGGAAGTGAAATCCTGCCGGAGGTGCGGATTCTGGCCGTAGCCGATGTTGTGGAGGCCATTGTCTCCCATAGGCCCTACCGGCCGGCGCTTGGACTCGATCTGGCCATTGACGAGATCGCGAATAGTCGTGGCATCCTGTATGATCCCGATGTCGTCGAGGCATGTCTGAAATTACTGGCAAACAATCAATACATCCTTCCCGCATAATCGGATGGGAGGGGATGGTATAAAAGGCAATGACCATGCCCTGAATGCCAAAAACCGGTATTGCCTTGCGGGTTTTCTCCCGTTCCTATCCGAGCACCAATACGGTTACCTGGCTGGGGACAAGGGAGGCGCCGGGGCAGTTCATGCTCAGCCCGTTATGTCCCGTCATGCTGGTCAGCCGCTGGGCGTGAGCGCCCTCCTTGAAGACCGTCAAGCTGCCCAGGATAAACTCCGTTGGCCCCATGACCATGCCAGAGGCGACCCCCATATTGACGCCCGCATTGTCGCCCGAACTTGTTGTCATCATGGACATCTGATTCAGCGAGGGCATGCCGTCCGTGAGCACCGTCAGGGCCGTGGTGGCGGGATTTGTCGTCGCCCCTGTCGAAACGTTGGGATAGGGGATGGGGATTGGCCCCACGGGGGTGGGGGTAAGGCAGACATCAGGGAATCCCATATTCATGCCGCCTCCCGCTGTGGATTGAAACATATGCTTGCCTCCTTTCTTTAATCATCCCAGATGGATCTGTTCGGCGTCTATTTTTACATGCCCTTCGGCGGTATGCAGAGTGTTCTTTGTCTCCATAGTCAGGGTGCCGTCAACAAGCATGCGGGTGGAAGCCGACTGATTTCCTCATGTTCTTCAATATATCGATATGACGATACGAACCGCTGGACGGCCCTTCGGAATATTGAATCCAGGGCATCGGCGACAATCCTGACCTTTTCTATTTGACCGTAAAAAATCCCGGCGAGAAAGGAAAAGCTCTCGATGCTTGCCTTGCCTTGTCGGGCGTTGATTTCCAGGTCCGCCGAGGTCATGGAGAGTTTTTGCGGCGTGGAAAAGGCGATCCCGTCCCCCGCCGCAACCCGCAGGGCTCCATTTTTGACTTCCAGGTTGACCTGACCGTTCAGGGAAAGGGTTGTCAGCATCCCCTTTTGATCCGGTCTTTCCAGGATCGACAAGATATGGCCGGATCCGCCTTGATCCAGGGAAACAAGGACGGTATCGTTTATTTCCGGTCTGACGAGACAGCTTAAGGCCAAGCTTGCCCCGTACCGGGCCTTGCCCGCCGCCACCGTCCATCGCCCGTCTTTTTCATTAACCACCAGGCAGCATTCAAGAACGGGCTGAAGATATTCGATTGTTTTTGCCAAAGTATTCATCACTTGCCTCCTTTAATCCCCACGGCATCGGTAAAGTGTCTTTTGGAATTTTCTCGCGCCCCTACCCCTTGCCCTTCTTTTCCGGAAGGAGGTCGGTGCGTTTATACAGTTTCGTCATTTTCAGGTTCGCCCCCTCGAAATTTGTATCTCCCACACCGGTGCGGTAAAACTCGGCGCCGTAAAGGTTTGCCTTGCCCAGATTCGTTCGGACAAGCTTTGATTTCCTCAACGACCCCTGGAAGAGATTTGCCTTTTCCATATTCACGTCGGAAAGATCGGTCTTCGTAATCCGGGTCCGGTCCGCTGCGATTCCCGCCAGGTTCGATCCGGCGAGATTGCAGTCCTGGATAAGCCCCCTCTTCATCACCACGCCCTGAAAATCGCTTCCCGAGAGATCGGATTTGATCCAGCAGACCTTGTCGGCCTTTACATCGGCAAACCTGCTTTCCGTCATGGCGGAACCGTTGAAAAGCCTGGAGTTGTACATATCCGCACCGGAAAGATTGACTTTACTGCCCTTTGTCTCAATAAAATGGACGGAACGGACAACGGCCCCGGAAAAATTCGTCTCCTCGATCTTGGTTATGCAGGAGGCGGTGCCTGAAAAAGAACCTATCCCCGGCGCGGTGATCGCCGTCCAGACTTTCGGCGACTTCCTCGGCTTCAATCCCCACTGCCACATCCTCGTTACGGACGGTTGCTTCTACGGCAACAAAGGCATGTTCCGCGTCGCTCCTCCTCTTGAACTGAAAAAGCTGGAGGCCATCTTCCGGCACAAGGTGTTCAGGATGCTGCTCTCCAAGGGAAAGGTCACGCAGGAGATGATCACCATGCTCTCCACATGGCGGCATTCCGGATTCAACGTCTTCTGCGGAAACTGCATATCTCCAAAAAATGATACGGACATGGAGAACCTGGCCCGCTACATCATCCGGGCCTCTTTCTCTCAGGAGCGCATGCACTATCTGGAGCAGAAGGGAAAGGTTGTCTATACGTCCAAAGACGGGAAGACCACAAAGGGCTTGCCGCCATGTGTTCCCATATCCCAAATAAAGGCGAGCAGATGGTCAGATACTACGGCCATTACAGCAACGTCTCACGGGGAAAAAGGAAAGAGGCGGGAACGGATGAGGATATCCCTTGCATCCTCGATGCGCAGGGGAATGAAAAGACCTTCCGGCGTAACTGGGCGCGCCTGATTCAGAAGATATACGAGGTCAATCCCCTGGTCTGCCCAAAGTGTCAGGGGAAAATGCGGGTCATCGGCAGCATCGAGAACCCTTCCGTCATCCGGGCCATTCTCGAACACCTGGGGTTATGGCTCGCACGCGCCAGACCGCCGCCCAAAATCCATGACCCACCACTCTATGGCTCGGGCAGGTCGGCTGCCACATCCATCACGGATGACGTCTCGCAGATCCACATTCATGGCGATCACTTCTACGGGGATCCGCAATACCCCTGGGACGATTACATCCAGGCATGACGCATCGTAATAAAGAGGCGTGCCGGAAATGTCTGCCCGATTGGAGCTCAAAAATGCCTTCCTGGCGTGCGATTCGCCCCAATGATGAGCCGATTGCTTAAAAAGAACCTCCACCGATCCACATGCCATGCCCAACTCTGTCGTCGTGCCTGATTTTCGGTGAAAAATACCCCTTGACGCAACAAGACTGCTTCTCTATACTCCGAACCGTCAAAAGCAAAATCTTATCAATCAATCAATAATTCAATCGGAAATTGCACTTGTCCGTGCCAAAAACCAAGCGGAGCGCAGCTGTCCCGAAAGGGCGGGGTCTGCTCGAACGGCCTTGATAGGCGGAGCGCGTCGGAAAATATTCCATCGTATCAGCGCATGTAGATGTAATGTTCTTCCACTTATTCCAATATTAAATCCTGTTCAATAATTCAATTTCAGAATCGGACTTTTCGGCTCGTTTTTCGCTGGGGAAAAATCTTTTCCGAAGCTATGGTAGAGGTTAAATATTTGACATTAATGGCTAATTAACGACAAGAAAGTCTGGTTTTGGGGACATAACAGCCAGGGTTTTTACGGTGTGAATCCCGAGACGTTGAAAGACCAGACAGCCAAAGAAAAGGCCTTCCGGCTCGATAAACAGCGGCGGGGAATGATCGATAGAATAACGGGGGCCGCTTTTTGGATGAGGTTAATTACCGGGAACTGCCCGGGGAAGCCCATCTGCTTATGGTCGATAAATTCCTCAAGGCCGGTCAGGCCGGAAAAGAGGGATTGGTGGGAGGGAAAAACTATATAGAACAAAGACATGGCAGTGGGGGGCATGAATAAAAAATCGGATGCCATGGTTCTCCGATTCCCCCGGCATGATCGTTGACAAGAGAACGGGCAAAAAGCCTTTGACAAGGGAGAAAAAAGCTGATAAGCAACGCCCAAATGAAAAAAGCGGGTTTGAAATGAAACGCAACGTATCTTTTATGAACAACAATGGCTGGTGGTGGCGGCGAAACATGGGGAGGGGTCTGCGCGCCGCCGGTTGAAACACTTGACATAAACCAATAGGGCCGTGGAGATCTTCCCAGGACTCCACGGCCTTTTATTTTATCTGCAACAAAAAGGCCGTGAGCGATCACGGCCTTTTTTCGTTAGGAGGCATATGTACTATCCGGATTTGGAGAAATTCAAAAAGCTTACCCGAGAAGGAAACCTGATTCCCGTTTACCGGGAAATCCTCGCCGACGTAGAGACGCCAGTCACCGCCTTGAGCAAGCTGGCCGCGAAGTCCCACGTCTTTCTTTTGGAGAGTGTGGAAGGCAACGAAAAATGGGGACGGTTCTCTTTTTTGGGCGCCGATCCACACCTCATCTTCCGCGTCCGCGGAGATGAGGTTGAAATCTGCAACAACGGCGATATCCGGCGCTTTCGACATGGTGGGGACCCATTGCGGCACCTGCAGGCATTGTTGAAGAAATACCGTCCCGTCCCGGCGCCGGGACTGCCGCGCTTTTACGGCGGCGCCGTCGGCTATCTGGGCTACGGAATGGTGCGCTACTTCGAGAAGCTCCCCGTCCGGGCCGCGGCCGATCTCGGCACCGACGAGGCCGTGTTTCTGCTGACGGACACCATTCTCGTTTTCGACAATGTCCGTCACACCATCAAGATCGTCGCCTGCGCCTTCGTGGATGAAAAGGACGGCGTTACCCCGGAGGAAAGCTACCGGGAGGCCACGGCCAAGATCGACGGGATACTTAAAGAGCTCCAGGGAAAGGCCGCCATCCTGCCTACCGCCGGACCGGCGCCGGACGAAATCACCGTGACCCCCAACATGGAGGCGGAGGCCTTCCGGGACATGGTCCGCAGGGCAAAAGAGTACATACTGAACGGGGATATTATCCAGGCGGTCCTGTCCCAGCGTTTTGAGGTGGAAAACAGGTTCGCCCCCCTCCACCTCTATCGGGCGCTTCGTTTCATCAACCCCTCGCCCTACCTCTTTTTCCTCAAAGCCGGGGAAACTATCCTCATCGGCTCTTCTCCGGAAGTGCTGGTCCGCCTGGAGGATGAGGTCGCGGAGCTGCGCCCAATCGCCGGCACCCGCCGCCGGGGAGGAACGGAACAGGAAGACCGGAAAATGGCCGACGAACTCCTCCAGGATCCCAAGGAAAAGGCCGAACACGTCATGCTGGTCGATCTGGGGAGGAACGATCTGGGACGCATCGCCCGGCCGGGCAGCGTCCAGGTGAACCAGCTCATGGCGGTGGAGCGCTACTCCCACGTCATGCATCTGGTCTCCCATATCCAGGCCCAACTTGAAGCCGGGAAGGACGCCTTCGACGTGATCCGGGCCGCCTTTCCCGCCGGCACGCTCAGCGGGGCCCCCAAGGTCAGGGCGATGGAGATCATCGAAGAGCTCGAACCCTGCCGGCGCGGCCCCTACGGCGGCGCCGTGGGGTATTTCAGCTATACGGGCAACATGGATTTCGGAATCACCATTCGGACCATGCTGTTGAAAAACAGTCGGATCTTCATCCAGGCCGGGGCAGGCATCGTCGCCGACTCCGACCCGGAGACGGAATACCGGGAGACGCTAAGCAAGGCAGCCGGGATGCTCCAGGCGATCCGCCTGGCCGCGTCAAACTTTGAACTTATGGATTTATAAGGAGAATAAGCCATGATCCTCATGATCGACAACTACGATTCCTTTACCTACAACCTCGTCCAGTACCTGAAGCAGATGGGGCGCGATGTCGCCGTTTACCGCAACGACGAATTTACGGCGGCGGACATGGCCGGAAGGGACATCGAGGCCATCTTTCTCTCGCCGGGCCCTTGTACCCCCCGGGAGGCCGGCGTCACGGTGGATATCATCCGCCAGTTTTATCAGGACATCCCCATCATGGGCGTCTGCCTGGGGCACCAGGCCATCGGTTATGCTTTCGGCGGCGAGGTGGTGCGGGCGGAAAAGGTCATGCACGGCAAGACCTCTTCCATCTACAGCGACGGGCGGACGATCTTCCAGGGGCTGCCCAATCCCTTCATCGCCGGCCGCTACCATTCCCTCATCGTCCAGCGGGACAACCTGCCGTCCTGCCTGGAAGTCAGCGCGGAGACGGAGGAGGGCGAAATCATGGGGCTTCGCCACCGGGAATTTCCCGTAGAGGGGATTCAGTTCCATCCGGAATCG
>CAZNDG010000033.1:0-31424 GCA_964571695.1 uncultured Syntrophus sp. | reverse complement strand
GGGTAAGGATTGAATGGTACGGTAGTGTTGCAGGGTCTTTTCAGGCCGATAGCCTTCCGCATAAAGCAAAATGGTGCAAAGTTTTAAGGCGGCATTGTAAGCAATTCCAAACCGCCAGTCGGAGGAAATTTCTCCCGCAGCATCCTGCAGATCGCGGTCGATGATCCGGAGAAGATCGGCGATTTCTTTGTTGCTGGACTTATGAGAGCGCAGCCAGCCGTATTCAACCCATTTTTGCAAGCTCATTTTCATCGCCGATTATGAAGATCTTTGGTGATTCCAGAACCTGGTTAAGGAAATGGTCCTGATCCGCTTTCCGCTTTGCGAATTCCTTCTCCGTAAGAGCATGGGGATTGATTTCACGACCGATCTTACCGGCTACATCCATCAAAAGGCCGGTTAATCTTCTCAGGCCGATACTGCCTATGACCATGAGATCCACGTCACTGGCAGCTTTGTCTTCTTGCCTGGCAAGCGATCCGAATACAAAGGCTATTCTGATGCCTTTGTCATTGGTTAAAGCCTCTTTTATCACATCCGCCAAGCCGCTTGTCTTCAGAACAAGGTTACGGATATCGGAGTAAAGGGGATGCAAAGTGTTGGCTCGGTAATAAACTCGATTTCCATCTTGCAGCCTGGTAATAATATCGAGCCGCTGAAGCTTTTTCAGTTCCTTCTGCACGGTGCCGATGGCAAAACCTGTGCGTCGCTCAATCTCGCGCATGTGGAGCTCAGTATCGGGAGCGACTCCGAAGAGAATGCGAAAGATGCCCGCTCTGATCTTTGATGATAAGATTTCAGCCAGTAGCTTCATAGCGTATGCCTATACCATACAGTTGCATGTTTTTGCCATACATTTATGTTTGACGACATCGTGACTTTTTGCGAATTCATCGATCTTGATGGTCGGTATATGGGGGACCATCCCGCACTGGTTTCCCCCCCCGCCGGTCCGTCGCCTGGTTTGCCGGCGTTTAGGGTCTGTTTAGACCCTTAGCGGCGCGGGAGGAGGGAGAGCAAGGTTCGCCTTTCGTTATTGCCAATAAATATCAATATGTTATGCCTTATCGGAAAAATCGGAATTATCGGAATTCCGATAATTTGCCCTTGAGAAAGGGGCGGCGCCTCGGGGCAGGGAATTATCTGCGCAAGGGGAAAACGGCCAAGGAAGCTCCTTTGTCAGTAAAACAGGAAGGGCCACCAGTTTTTCATGGCCTTGCCCTCCGCGTCCCGTTGCTTGTTATCCAGCCCGGGAAAGTTCTGCCGCCAATAGATAAGCCAGGGCCCCATGCAGTCCGGCGCGAGTTTGCGGTAGGGGGCAAAGGCCGAGCTGCTCCAGGGCCGGGCAAGGTCGCGTCCGCCCGGACCGCTGCCGATGCGCCAGTCTTCTATCGTTGACATTACGCTGCCCTCGCCCTGGAGGTCGTAATGAAAGCGGCCGTTGGGAAGGAAATGGACGTTGCCGCCGTGGGCAACGTAGTTGTCCAGAGTGATTTTGACACCGTCGCGGGAAACGATGGCGGTGTGGGGATTGGGAAAAGCGATCCGGTCTGCGGGGCTGAGGGCATAGAAGGAAACCCACGGAAACTGTGGATAGCGCCGGTTTATGTTCATATCGGCATAGTCGGTGAAATATCGGGTGAAATAGGGAATCGCCCCTGATTTCGCCATCCCCTCGATGCCATGGCTGAGACTTTCGAGGTAGCAGCCGATGCCCCGTGAGGCATTGATGAATCCTATCCGCAAGCTGCGGCCCGTCCATTTCTGCTCGCTGTCACCGCCGTTGCCCGCCTGTACCCATTGATTCCCGAGGCGGCGAAACTTATGGTCGTAGCATGGTTTTTCTTCCACCACTTCATAGGCGCGAAAATCCTGGTCATGTTCAACAAAAAACCAGAGTTCGTGCACGTAGCCCTGTTCGACAAGTTCCGCGAGGCGAAGGAAGCGGGACGGGTTTTTCGGATCGACGACTCCGTAATGGCGGGCGAATTCCTCGCTGAAAAAACGGTTGTAGTCGAGATTGAAGCCGTTGTGCATACCCGGTTTGATGGGAAGATATGCGGAATTGTTCCCCCCGGCCGTCCTATCTCGCAGGTCGATGAACTTGAATAGCGAATACTGGAGAAAGACCGGCGCCTTGGGATTCTTATAACCGTGATAGCGGCTGCCTTCGGCAAAAGCTACAATAAGGGCGTCGAGCATCCGATCGAGAGAATCGCGCCGTGCCCGGTTGGAAAAATTCAGTACCAGCAGGCGCGGCTTCATCAGGCGAATCGAATCGTGATGCTTGGCCAACCATTGATCGCTGTTAGCGCGGCTTACCCTGTTCGGCCAAACGGTAAGGTCGGCGGAATCGCCCGCCGGTGTAGAAATGGTTGCGCCATGAATGGCCGGCGCAAAAAAAAGCAGGACAACGGTGCAGAAAAGAAGCGATATTCCCAGCCCGCCGTAGTTTTTCCCTGCCGCCGCCATGTAATCGTCTCCTCAATGTCCTTCCGCAATCCGTCGCTGTCCGTCAGGTCCCTTGCGGCTCCGACCTGAGGATAAAATCCTCGATATCCTGCACCACCTCTGCACTGTGCATGTATCTTTTCGACGGGCAGACAATGATGGTTGCCTGGGGCAGCCGGTCCGCAATGCGCTGAATATTCGCGGCGGAATGAAGGGTATCCGTAGGGGCGTAAGCCAAGGCTACGGGTATTTGCACGCTGTCCAAGTGCGGCCAAACCTCATAGTTCATATAAATGGCCGCCTTGGCCGAGAGCTTGATTCTCCGGGGATGGGCCGCATGCAGAGTTTCTTGGTAACGGAGCATCTGTTCCGGCTCATTTTTGACATCGACCTTGAAGGTCTTTATATACCAGAGAATAAAATACTTGAGGCCGTGATAAAGAAACTCCGGCAGAAACAACATCCACTGCAGATACCACGGCGCCTTGAAATCACTGTTGGGGGCGATTAAAAAGGCCGCCCCTGCCGTCAGCCTTCCCCCTTTCAGGGCTTCCAGCAGGGCGGTCGCCCCGAGAGAGCTGCCGATTGCCGTTGCGCACGGCGACGAGATGCCCAATTGGGGGCACACGCTGATCAGGTCTTCCGCCATGCGGGCAATGCTGAAATCCGCCGTCTGCAAGTTCTTTTTCTTAATAAGGGCTGATCTTTTTTCACGAGTTAGTCAGAAAATAAACGCTGCTGCCTTGGCCAGAAGTTCGATAGGGATGTTAAAAACCATTTTTATCCTTCGCGGGTGCCGCACCGGCATGAAAATTTATATATAAAAAGAAGGGCCTTCGGGCCGCCATGACTTTCAGCAGAGGCGCCCATCCGGTTACGGCGGACACCCATCCGGCCACAAAGATGATGGGATTGTCGCTTATGGGTTGTTTCGGCCACCAAGTCATGACCCGCAGACCGACGCCGTCCTCAACACAAACCGAAAAAGCTGCGTAGTTTGAATCCGGGACGGCAACGGGGTCCGATGAGGGGCCTTCCGGAGATACATCTATCACCTTAAATGCGCTCCTATGTGCTTGACTTATTGAATAATTAATTTCCTCCCCTTTTAGGGGTCCAAGGTGGGGATGGGTCTGTCAAATTGCCCCATTTCCGTGTGGGATTCAACAGCCTCCCGAGTCAGACCTCGGTGATGATCCTCGGCTGACGGTTCAGTTCCTCCTCCCGGTCGCTGATGTCCCTGGTCACACCCACCATGCCGATGGCCCGGCCTTCGGGATCGCGGAGGAAGGTGACCCGGACCTCGGCAAAAAACGTCGTGCCGTTGCGCCGCCGCAACTCCACGATGAGGAGCCGCGACCGCAGCAGGTCCTTGCTGAACTGTGCGTCCGCGGCCAGTTCCTCTGCGAGGATGGCCTCCATCAGTTGGAGGGACTCGGGGGTGAAGAGCGAATCGATGGCCTGATCCATCGCCTCGGCCATGCTGCATTGGAGCATGCGGGCGCTGGCGGGACTGATATAGACGAAGCGAAAGGTCATGTCCATCATCCAGATGACGTCGCTGACGTTTTCCACCACGACCCGGTAGAGGTTTTCGCTCTGTTCGATCTCCGCCTTGGCCTTTTCCAGAAATGCGATCCGGTCTTCCAACTCCTTGACGACGCTGAGGGCATAACCGGTCAGCAGTCCTTCGTCGGCCCCGGCTGTCTCCCCGGCTCCCCGGGCGGCGCCGTCGATCCGTGGGCTGCGAAGGACCGCCTCCACCTCGGGCCAGATATCCACCAGGGGACGTTTTTTGATGATATAGGCGTCGGCGCCGAGGGCATAGGCCAGCTCCACCTCCCGATTTCCCGTATAGGGAACGGCGTAGAAGATGAAGGGGATCGCCGCCAGTTCCTTTTGCGCCTTGAGGTGCTTGAGCATATGGAAGCCGTCCATGCGGAGCATGAGGGCCCCGGAGATGATCAGATCGGGACGATGGGCCGCCGCCGCTTCCAAACCGGTCATGCCGTCCACCGCCGCGACGGCCTCGCCGCCATGGTCCTTGACGATCCTGACCAGATGTTCCCTATCCGCCGGTTGGGCCTGTACGACAAGGACCTTCATCGCCCCCTCCTCCCCTCGCGAGAATATCTCCGGCCCCGGCGGCGCCCACCGCGGCAGGCGGAGTGTTTCCACTTTAAGGGTCATGGGTGAATATGTCCAGAAAAATACGCCGGAGGATTTGGCAGATTCGGTCCAACTCCTCCACAAGATGCTTTAGGCGGGGCAAGATATGCCGCCGGCTCGAGGCTTGCGGCAAGGAAGGAAATGTTCATGGTGACGGATCAAGGTTATCTTTTTGATGTTGAATATTTGGAGCGGAATTGCGGAATCGCCGATCTCAAGGAGCTGCGCTTCGCCCAAGCGGAGGACTGGGACCGGGCTATCGTCTCCCTTCAGTCCTGCCTTGCCACGACGTCGAATAACGCGGCTATTTATTCCTATCTGGGCGACGTCTACCTCCGCCGGGGCGAACGGGAGGTAGCCCGGCGGTGCTACCTGGAGGCCTGCCTGGTCGATCCCGGGGGTATCGACTGGGAACGTCTGGAGGATCAAGAGCTCCTCTCCCCGCGGGCCTCTCTGGAGGAGGAGTCAGGACGGGGCAAGAATTTCGGACGACTTCTTCCCGTCGATGCCATGCCATGCATCGGCTGGCTGCCGCACCATCTCCAAGAATAAGCGCCGGACAGCTCTATACATGAATGCCAACCTGCGCAAGCCGTCGCTGCATGGCAGAAAGTATTTTCGTTAACTGCTTGTATTACCAGAGCAAATAATGTATTGGTTCATGCAGAAATATAGTTGCCTTTGGAGAAGACGGATGATCTTCACGGAAACCCTTCTGCAATGAAAGCCGCCGAAACCGCTTAAGTTCCCCGCCCTGGCATGTTCGCATAGGAAGAGTTGTGATTTCAGATGGGGGTGGCCGTGTTCGGGCTGGAACGTGACCGGCACAACGGCGGGCGGGCATACCAATGGGGCTCGCAGGCCCTGCATCATCGTCGTGGCGTGCGGCTGCGTATGGTTAATGTCGGCGCTTCTACCGCCATCGACCGATTCGAAAGGTTCGGCTATCCTGTTTGCCGGGTCTACGGTCAGAGTATTTCGCCTCTCTCATCGGACCGACAGCGCAAACATTTTGAACAGACCCACCAGGAACGCTGAGGGAAACCGATTTCCCCCGTTGGCTTCTACGCCGACGTGGTAGCGGATGTCCTTGTCTGTGCCGGCCTGTCCGGACAAAACAATAGCCTACAGCGTGCTTGAGACGCTGCGCTTCGCTGCCGCCCGCATAATGGACATGAATCTTGATGACCGGCAGATCCTGGTCATCGGACATGTGGATCGCGACGAAGTGGATGCCCTCTTGTGGGATCCCATGCCCGGCGGCTCAGGGCTTCTCGATCAGATCTGCGAACGATTTGAGGAGATCGCCGCGGTCGCGCAAGAGCTTGTCGAACAATGTCCGGCGGCCTGCGAAAAATCTTGCATCGATTGCCTCCAGACCTTCCGCAATGGCTACTACCACAAATATCTCGATCGTCAAGCCGCACGGGAGCGACTTACGGCATGAGGGACACGACTGACATTGAACCATGAAATCCCGGCCAAGCAACCGTCAAAGGCGCCGGAAGAAGGAACCCACCCGGTCAATGAAGCGGAACGGCGGATAGGGCATCTTCTGCTGGCGGCCGGTTTTGAAGAAGGGATTCGAGGGCGGCAGATCCGCCTTGACCGCGCTATCGGCACGACGACGCCGGATCTCATCTACCATGCACCGCACCACGAGGAGAATGAAGGCGTGTGCATCTATCTTGACGGCTTGAGCGGCCATCTCCACGGGAATGCGGCAACGGCGGAACATGATCAGCGCATTAGGACTTGGCTGCGTGATAATGGCTATGAAGTGATCGAAATCGCCGTGAGCGACCTTGCTGATGAAGGCGCTATGACTCGCCATTTCCGGCGGCTGGCCTGTTATCTCGATGCCGGCGATATAAGAGACGCCCTGCGGGAAAGATAAGGAAAGGAATGTTTGTGGCTCAGGTGGTAGGCAAGTCTATGGAACCGATAATTCCCGATGGCGCCTATTGCCTCTTTGGATCACCGGTTGAAGGGACTCGCCAAGGCAGGACGGTGGTTGTTCTTCTACGGGACACAGCCGACCCGGAAACGGTCCAGCGTTTCACGGTCAAGCGCTACGAGAGCGAAAAGGCAGCTTCCGAAGATGGAACCTGGCGGCATGTAAACGTTTTGCTCAAGCCGGTTAACCTGGATTTCGAGCCCATCGTGCCGACCTGTGAAGACGAAGGTAGTATCAAGGTCGTGGCCGAGATGTTGGAAATATTGGGGTGATTCCTCCATGAGTGTCATCGCAAACATCCGGGAAAAATTATTATCGCGGTAATATCTGTTAATAGCATGAAATTATTGAGCAATTAGAGACATTGCGAGATATTTGTCTTCCGAAAAGAGGGGTTTTTGTCCTGTCGCCGGCTACCGGCAGCGTCAGATTGCGACTTGTCCTGGTGGTAAAAAACAACGGAAAACGGCCTGCCTTCATGATGGTCAATAGCGTTCAACCATTTGTTTATATTGATAAAAAGCAAGATATAATGATTTCCTCCCCGCCTCTCCCGGCGGTACTTGGAGACAGCAAAGCCATCCTGCCATCGGCGGAGCTTTAGCTGACAATCGCTTGAAATGCTCAGAAAATTGAGCAAAAATGATTTTTTAAGACGACGGATGGCACTTCCTTATTGAGCATTCCTTTCCAGCAATTGCCATAGCTGCTCGTTTTCAGGAATGTCGGCCATATTCTTTGCATATGAAGAAAAAACAACGGCGCCTTTCTGATCAACGATGAATAATGCCGGCATGCGTCCCAGCTTGACCAGGCTCCATTCCTGGCCGTAGAGTTGTCCCAGTCTGCCATCCGGATCAGGGATGCCGATAAAGGGCAGGCTTTCTTTATGCCAGTAGCTCCTGACCTTCTCGCTTCCATGAGGGGCAATCACCGCGATAGTGGCCTTTCTGTCTCTGAATCCCTGATAATCCTTTTTCATCTGACCCAGATGCCTTCTGGCAAATGGTCAACTGAAGCCCCTGAGGAAAACAAGGGCTACAGCCCCCCCCTGCCTCAAGCCGGAAAGGGAGACTTCTTTTCCTTCCATATCCGTTGCCGAGAATTCCGGCGCCATAGATCCGGTGCGCAGCTTCATGGGTTTGCCTCAATCCGCCGGCGCGTAGAAACATCGCTTCGGCGAGGACACCTTGCCTTCCTTCTTCAGCTTGTCGATGATCTTGGCAACTTCGTCCTTGTCCATTGCGGCTTTCTTGGCGATGTCGCCAGGTCGCAAGGGCTTCCCTTCCTTTTTCATCGCTTCGAGGACCTTCTTTTCTTTTCCTTCCATAATATTGCCTTCCCTCCTTCTCTTCCGAATAACGATTATCTCCCTGATATTTCAGGGCTTGTCTTTGAATTTCCCGCAACAGACGATATAATCCTTGCCGTCACTTCCCTTCACCAGCTTGAAGTAGGTGGTTTTATAATACAAACCGCTTTCGCCGGGATTGGTATAGACATAGTCCTCCCAACCGCTCCCGTTTTGTATCGCCTTGGCGAGGATTTCATCCCGGAACGCCTTCCCGTTCACGTCCGTCTTGCCCTTGAAGTTCTTGCCCACGAGTTTGATATTGTCGCCATGGGCGATCATCGTTCCGTCCGTATCGTATATAAAGACATAAAGAGCGCGATTATCCTTATCGCGGTAAGGATGCTCTCCCGCATTGATCTTCTTTATGGTCCCGGAAACGTCAATGGCGAGATCGGCGGCGGTTTCCTCTACTCTGCGCGTTGCCTGTTCGTTTGTAATGACGTCCATGACATAACGTGGCTTAAGATAATTATCGAATATTCTTTCATAAACGCTAAAACCATCTCTTGTTTTTTCTTTTTTCAAGTCGTCTAAAGACTGCTGGAAAGATTGAACCGCCGCCTTGGGGGTTTTCCGGTTAAAGGCGAAGTAGAGTTCTCCTTCATAGAGAGGGCAAACACTCTCATAATTGGCCGGATTGGCCGCCATATGCTTAATGAGCCACAGTCCTGCCGTTTCCTCATAAACCCAGGCGTCAATGGCGCCCTCTTCCATCAGGCGGATGATGTCTTGGGCTTTCTCTTTCACGATGATCGCTTTGCGCTTGATCCCCCGTTTAACCAATATCTGCTCACCAATGTCATCCCGAATAACGGCAATTCTGTAACGTCTTAAATCACTGATTTTTTCCATTCTTACGCTACTGTCTTTCCTGGCAATGACGGTAACTTTGGTGGGTGCAATAGGTCCGGCCCATTGGAAGAGTTTTTCCCGCTCCGGTATTCTGGTCATAGAAAAAAGCACGGTATTCTTCTTTTTCAAGGCAGCCTGGTAACCGGCGGTCCAGCTACGCAGTCGTATTTGTTCACGGGAAAGTCCGAGCTTGTTCTTTTTCCATATTTCCTCCAGCAGATCGACGGTGATACCCTGGATTAGTCCTTTTTCCTCATAGTTAAAGGGAGGATACTGTTCGGTCAAATAAATCAGGTCTTGATCCATAGGGGTTTTCGCCACGACATTTATCGGGCAGAAAACGAAGAGCGACGTCAGGAATAAAACCATGAAAATTGCTGTTATTTCCATGCCTTCACGTTTTTTCATTGTCCCTCCTTCTTTCATCAGCCGTATCGTCATTTTATTTCCTCCCCTCATTTCCACGAACTTTCTACATCATAAACCCTCAAGCGGCCGGTTCGCTCTTTGGTCAAAGCTATCATGCAGTTCGTATATGCCAACCCGTACAGCGACCCGCCTTCATAAATCGACGCTTCGGCCTCGCAGCAGAGGTCCCGATATTTGATCCATGCCAGTTGCGCCTTTTTCAGTCTTTCTTTACCGGCGCTGTCACAGGCCTCCCTGGCCAGCTTATAGATTCGGTTCATCTCCCCATCGGCCTGCTTGTATTTCACCCCCGCTTCCTCCTTCATCTCCATCATGGTCTGGGCATGGCCAAAGGAGCCGAAGAAAATGATGGATGCGAAAAAAAACAATGCGAAAAAAAATCTCATTGGTTTGTCCTCCGAAAGAAAATTGGACGGCATCTTCGGCATTGCCGCCATGGATATTAGCGGGTTTGCCCCGTAACCGGCGTTGGTGAAGCAACCTCCAGGGGGAATCGATATCCCGCTTTTTCGTATATGTCCCGTATCCGGATCAAGTCATCCATCATATCTTCCCCCGGAACAACCTCGCCCAACCATCGGGCTCTTTTGTGCTCATTGTCTAAAAACCAGCAGATTATGGAAACATCGGCGGCCTTGGCAATGTGCCAGAAACCCGTCTTGATGGTCTTCACTTTTTTGCGCGTCCCCTCCGGCACGATTGCCAGAAGAAATTCATTATTTGCCTTGAAAATTTCCGCCATCTGTTCCACGGCGCCCTGGGGGGAGTTACGATTGATCGGAATGCCGCCGACGATTTTAAGAACAACAGACATGGGCCAGAAGAACCATTCCTTCTTTACCATGATGTGACCGGTGCGTTTAATTATCCGGTAACCGATAAACGCCCTGATTGCATCCATGTTTGACGTATGGGGAAAGCCTATGATCACATGCTTGGAGGCAAAATACGGAGGGAGAGGTTCAAAATGCCAACCCATCAGGAAATAGAGAAATCTCCCGGTAAGGCTCAATATCTGTTTCATGAGCGATTCCTTTGGCCAAAAAAAGTGTGCGTCTCAGGGGCAAGATGGCGGGTGGTTTTTCCTTATAATGCCCTTGTCACCGGGATGCAATAGATATTTAGCCCAAACATGCGGCCCCGGCAAGAGATACCCGATAATCAAGATGAGGACAGGATGTTTGAATCGGCTCACCGGAAAAACTTCTATGTCATCGGTGAAAATCGCTGATTGCTTGATAAGAAGAGGACCGACGGGATAAATTACCTCCAAAATTATCATTTACCGCCTTTATTCTTGCCGGCAGAGTTGCTCAGGCGCAGTTGCTGCCGCCCCGTTTTCACCTGGAGCTTGACAACTTAACCGTCAATGAGGTTTACTGCCGATTTCTTGCCGCAAAGCAAATAACGGGTTTGTTGGATCAAAGGGAAAAGGAAACGGGGATATTTGAAGGCCATTCTTATCATCGACAGTTATGAGGATCATCGGACCTCCCTCGCCGAATTTCTGAGGAGCGAAGGGTACGAGATCGACGAGGCCGCCACGGAGGTGGAGGCGATGAAACTCATGGAGGCAAAAGCCTACGACCTCGTCGTCACGGACCTGTGCGAGCCCGATTGCATGTGTACGGGGATTCTCCATTGGATCAAGGCCCATTATCCCTGGCTGAACGTCGTCATTGCCACATCCTTCGGCGCCATTGACTGCGTGGTGAAGACCATTCGGATGGGGGCCTGCAATTACGTCATGAAACCCGTTGCCAACAAGGCATTTCTCGATATCATCCAGGAGGCCGCCCAGCGGCGGGGCCATGACATGATGTCTCTCCGCCGGGTCAACGAACCCTACTGCTACCGGGTGGGCAAGGTGGTAGGGGTGTCCCGGAGCATGGAAACGGTGGTGCAGACGGCCCTGAAGGTGACGGATTTCGACACGGGTATTTTGATCCGGGGGGAAAGCGGCACGGGCAAGGAGCTCATTGCCAGGATCATCCACGATCACAGTCAAACAAGAAAAGACAAGGAATTTGTCGCCATCAACTGTGCGGCCATCCCGAACGAGATTCTGGAGAGCGAACTTTTTGGCTATGCCCGGGGGGCCTTCACGGGGGCCGCTCAGCATCGCCGGGGGCTCATCGAAGAGGCAAACGGCGGGACCCTGTTTATGGATGAGATCGGCGATACGACCCCCCAGTTCCAAACAAAGATCCTCCGGGTGATTCAGGAGAAGGAAATCCGCCGGGTGGGAGAAAACACCAATCGTTCCGTAGATGTCCGTATCGTGGCGGCCACGAACAGGGACCTCGGCCGCCTGGTAAAGGAGGGGGCCTTCCGGGAAGATCTTTACTACCGCCTGAGCGTCATCGATATCTTCATTCCCCCTTTGCGGGAGCGCCGGGAGGATATTCCAACCTTGATAGGCTACTTCCTCCAGGAGATCAATGAGCGCCTGAAAAAGGATGTGAGGGGCGTTGCCGACGAGGCCATGACGATCCTCGCTGCTTACCCCTGGCCCGGGAACGTCCGGGAACTGAGAAACAGCATCGAGCGGGCCGTCGTCCTCTCCGGTCACAAGGTCCTCCAGCGGGAGGACTTCCCCCTCGCCTGTGAGCACTACCGCAAGCTCGAGACGGGGCATCCTGACGACGATACCATCACCCTCCAGGAAATGGAGCGTCGCTATCTCCTGAAGGTTATGAAGAAATACAACTACAACCAGAAGCTCGTCGCCCGGAAGCTCGGCATCGGCTATACGACCCTCTGGAGAAAGCTGAAGCTAACCGAAAAGGACTTCAGCTCCGTGCCCTAAGTTGTGTTCGCTATCCGCACATCGTATTTCATTTTGAAATAAGCCCGGCGCCGTCACGGCGCTTTTATCCACCTCAAATTTCGCCCTATCGCCCCCTTTTAGATTTTTCCGAAAAAAATAATCCTTTGGAATAACCGTCAATCTGCGAGGATAATCCGCTTTCGGCCGGCGTGATCGCCGGTTTTTTTCGGTCCGGCGGCACGGCTGTTGCTGATACCTGAGGAACCTTTCGGAAGGAGTGTTTTATGTCCACCCTGGCGGTGATTATCTTTATGGCTTTGGCGGCGGGATCGGCGCTGACGATCGTAGCCGTCTCGCGGGTTTTGGGCGGCAAGCCCCTGACGGCGGCCAAGGATGTCCCCTATGAGTGCGGCATGCCGCCCGAGGAGAAGCCCAACAGCCTGTTTTCCATCCGCTTCTATAAAACGGCCCTGCTGTTTGTCGTCTTCGACATTGAAATCGTGTTTCTTTTCCTTTGGGCCTTGATCGTCCGTGAACTCGGCGTGTTTGGACTGGTCGAAATATTCGTATTTATCGCCATCCTGCTGGCGGCTTTTTTCTTTGTCTGGTGGAAGGGGGATCTGAATTGGGAATAGCGCGGTTTGCGGACGCAACTCTTGTCACGGCCAATCTGGAAGAGGTGGTGAACTGGGCGAGGAAGAATTCCCTCTGGCCTTTGACCTTCGGGCTGGCCTGCTGCGCCATCGAGATGATCTCAGCGGCGGCCTCCCGTTATGACATCGCCCGTTTCGGCATGGAGGTTTTCCGGCCATCGCCGCGCCAGGCCGACGTGATGATCGTCGCCGGCACGGTAACGAAGAAGATGGCCCCGGCGGTCCGGCGGCTCTACGACCAGATGGCCGATCCCAAATGGGTGATCGCCATGGGGGCCTGCGCCTGTTCGGGCGGGCTTTTCCCTACCTATGCCGTTGTCCAGGGGGTGGACAGGATCTTGCCCGTCGATGTTTACATCCCCGGTTGTCCCGTAAAGCCCGAGGCCCTTCTGGACGGCCTGATGAGGCTCCAGGACAAGATCGGCGGCGCTGCGACGCGGGATAACAAGAATCTTATCGGGGTGCGGATCGATGAACCTTGACCTTGTCAGGCAGGAGTTCGGCGCGGGGATTATGGGCCTCCGTACCGCTCCTGACGCAATTACCGTGGAGGCGAGCCGGGAGATCCTGATCCCTCTTTTGCGCTTCCTGAAGGAGGAGGAAGAATTCGCCTGCGATTTTCTTACCGATCTTTGCGGGGTGGACTGCCTTCCCGCCGTACCCCGGTTTCGGGTGGTTTACCATCTCTATTCCTGCCGGCGCAAACATCGCCTGCGGGTGAAGGTTCCTCTCACGGAAAAGGAACCGGTGATCGATTCCTGCCTTTCCCTGTGGGCCGGGGCGGATTGGCTGGAACGGGAATGCTTCGATCTTTTCGGAATTATTTTCAAAGGTCATCCAAATTTGCGGCGGATTCTGCTGCCGCTGGATTTTACGGGGCACCCCTTGAGGAAGGATTTCCCGCTGGCGGGAGATTCAGAGCAATGAGCGGGTATTTCCTCGCGGCGGCGAAAAGGATTTGGCGATTGAAGCCAAGGCAAAGATGGCCTGAAGATGAGATGCAAGATGTTACAGTTAGTTCGTAACAGATCATAAGGTCGGGAGATGAGTGAAAGGACGATGAAGATCAATCTGGGACCCCATCATCCCAGCACCCACGGGGTGTTGCGGGTGTTGCTGGAGTTGGACGGCGAGACGGTGGTCAACGCCTATCCCGACATCGGCTTTCTCCACCGGGGCATCGAGAAGCTTGCGGAGCACCGGACCTATCATCAGTTCATCGTCCTGTCGGACCGCCTGGACTATCTGGCGGCCATGAGCAACAACCTCGCTTACGTGACGACCATCGAGAAGCTGTTGGGGATCGACGTCCCCCGCCGGGCCCGCTATATCCGCGTCGCCCTGGCGGAACTCCAGAGGATTGCCAGTCATCTCTTCTGGCTGGGGACCCACGCCCACGATCTGGGGGCCATGACGCCGCTCTTTTACGCCCTAAGGGAGCGGGAGGCAATCATGGATATCTTTGAATCCCTTACGGGTTCACGGCTCACGCCGAGTTTTATGCGCATCGGCGGCTTGGCAGCGGATATCGACGGCGGTTTTATCGAGGCCGTAAAAACATTTACCGCTGCCTTTGCCCAGCGGGTGGATGAATACGAGCTCCTGTTGACGGCCAATCCCATCTGGAAATATCGGACCAGGGGCGTAGGCGTTCTCGATGCCGAGGCCTGCCTCGCTCTCGGCATTACCGGTCCCATGCTCAGGAGCGCGGGCTGCGACTGGGATATCCGCAAGTCCCATCCCTACTCCTCCTATGAGGAATTTCATTTTGAAATACCTACGGGCCTGGCCGGCGACGTCTATGACCGGTATCGAGTCCGCATCACCGAGATGCGGGAAAGCGCCAAGATCGTCCGCCAGGCCGTAGAGGGTCTGCCCACCGGTCCCTGGGCGGCCGGGGACGCCCGGACCGTCTTCCCGGACAAAGGGAAGGTGCAAAATGATATTGCCGCTCTGATCGGCCATTTTGGGTTGGCCATGGAAGGGTTCAAGGTTCCCCCCGGCGAGGTCTATAATTCCATCGAGTCGCCCCGGGGGGAGCTGGGGTTTTACGTGATCAGCGACGGAGGTCCCAAGCCGTTGCGCCTCCGGGTGCGTCCGCCGTCCTTTGTCAATCTTCAGGGCCTGGTCAGGATGGTGCGGGGGAGATTGCTGTCCGACGCCGTCGCCGTCATCGGCGCCATCGACATCGTCCTGGCGGAGGTGGATCGGTAATGTCGTCATATTCAATAGAATAAAGGTTTATCCAATGCGAAGCAAACTGGTTGAACAATTTACGGAAGAGCGGATGACGGCGGTGGACGCCGTAATCGCGGAGTACCGGGAGCAGCCGGGAGCGCTTCTGATCATCTTGGAGAAGGTGCAGGATGTGACCCGCTATCTGCCCGTCGAACTGCAACGCTACATTGCCTGGAAACTGGAGATGCCGGCAAGCAGAATTTACGGCGTGGCCACCTTCTATTCCTACTTCAGTCTCGTTCCCCGGGGGAGAAAGGTGGTCAAGGTCTGCAGCGGCACCGCCTGCTATGTCAAGCGGGCCGAAGAGATCAAGGAAAGGTTGAAACAGAAGATCGGCGTGGCCGAAGGGGAGGTTTCCGCCGACGGTGAATTCTCCATTGAAGAGGTGCGCTGTCTTGGCGCCTGCGGTCTGGCGCCGGTGGTGGTCGTCGGAGAGGAAACCTTCGGGCTCATCGATCCGGAAAATGTCGGAGAAATACTGGAGAAGGTGTCATCATGACCATGGACGAACTGAAGCAGATCAAGGAAGACTACATCGACGAAAGGCGCCGGGAAGTGGCGGCAGGGTACATCTCCGTTGATGTCCACATGGGCACCTGCGGCATTGCCGCGGGGGCGAAAACCATCCATCAGGCCCTCCTGGAGGAGATGGACAAGGCGGCGGTCACGAACGTGAAGCTCAAGATCACGGGCTGCGCCGGTCTGTGCAGCATGGAACCCATGATCACCGTCCTGGTCCCCGGCGCCTCGCCGGTCAAATACGGGAAGCTCGACGTCAAAAAGGTCCGGGAGATCTTTTACAGCCATATCCTCGGGGGGCATCCCAAGGTGGAATACGCCATCGGCCACGGCCTGGAAAAACCGCAGCAGCGAGTGGGAATCAAATGATTGCATCGGTCAGCAGGATTGCCTACTGCGCGAGCAGTAAATGCAAGTTCCGCAAGCACATCGACATGAAAGAGCTCCTGAAGAAGACCCTGGATGAATTGGGGTACGGGGAGCGTATTCCCCTGGTGGAGACGGAGTGCCTTATCTCCTGCCATCAGGGACCGTCCATTATGTTTCTGCCCGGCGGCAAGGTTTTCCAGGTCCGCACGGAGGAAAACTTTACCGAGACCCTGAAGGGTTTTTTCTCCGCTCTTCAGCATCCCACCTCCCCCCTTTTGAGCGAACCGAGGACGGCTAAGGAGATTCCGGGCATCGAGCACGTAGATTTCTTTGCCAAGCAGAAGCTCATCGTTCTGCGCAACCGCGGCCACATCGACGCCGAGAGCATCGAAGAATACATCGCCCATGACGGCTATTTGGCCCTCTACAAGGCATTGACGGCGCTGACGCCCGAAGAGGTCATCGGCGAGGTCAAGACCTCGGGGCTCCGGGGACGGGGCGGGGCGGGCTTTCCGACGGGGAGGAAATGGGAGGAAGCGAGAAGGTACAGGATCTATCCCAAGTACGTCATCTGCAATGGGGATGAAGGAGACCCAGGGGCGTTCATGGACCGGAGCGTCATGGAATCGGACCCCCACGCCGTCCTGGAGGGGATGATCATCTGCGGCTACGCCACCGGCGCCGTGCAGGGATATATCTATGTCCGGGCCGAATATCCCCTGGCCTTGAAAATGCTGGGGACGGCCATTGCCTCGGCTCGGGAAAAGGGGTTTCTGGGGCGGAATATCATGGGGACGGGTTTCGATTTCGATATCGACATCTATCCCGGCGCCGGGGCCTTCGTCTGCGGCGAATCCACGGCCCTGATGTTTTCCGTCGAGGGAAAGCGGGGCATGCCCCGAACCAAGCCGCCCCGCTCCACGGAATCGGGACTCTGGGGGAAGCCCACCTGTCTCAACAACGTGGAGACCTTCGCCAACATCCCCCAGATCATCATCAACAGCGGCGCCTGGTTCAATGCTATCGGCGCCGAGGACAGTACGGGCACCAAGGTATTCTCCCTTACGGGGGCCGTAAAGAACGTCGGTCTCGTCGAGGTGCCCATGGGGACCGACTTGCGGACGATCATCTTCGAGATCGGCGGCGGCATCCGGGGAAACGCCAAATTCAAGGCCGTCCAGTTGGGAGGCCCGTCCGGGGGTTGCCTTACGGAGGATGAACTCCATCTGCCCGTGACCTTCGATTCCCTTCAGGAGGCGGGCGCCATCATGGGTTCCGGGGGCATCGTCGTCATGGACGACTCGAACTGCATGGTTGACGTGGCCCGGTTTTTCACCCAGTTTTGCGTCGATGAATCGTGCGGCAAATGCGTCCCCTGCCGGGTCGGCTTGCAGGTAATGCTCGGAACGCTCGAAAAGATCATTACGGGCAATGGGGAGCCGGAGGATCTGAAGGCCCTGGAGAGGCAGGCCCATCATATCCAGGCCACCTCCCATTGCGGCCTCGGCCAGGCGGCGCCGAACCCGGTGCTCAGCACCCTGAGGTATTTTCGCTCCGAATACGAGGCCCATATTTATGAAAGACATTGCCCCGCCCGGGTTTGTGTGGATCTGATCCGCTTCGAGATAGATCGGGAAAAGTGCAAGATGTGCGGTCTGTGTGTCAAGGTATGTCCCGTGGAGGCGATCTCGTGGGAAAAAAAGGAATACCCCGTTCTCGACAAGGATGCCTGCATCCGCTGCAAGTCCTGCATCCGGGCCTGCAAGTTCAAGGCGATTGTCTGACCGTCGGCCCGGGGAGGAAGGAAGAATTATGGCGATTACGCTGAAGATCAACAATCTGGAAGTGACGGTTCCGAAGGGAAGCACGATCCTGGATGCGGCGGAGAAAATAGGGGTTTACATCCCCACCCTCTGCCACGACAAACGGATCGCCCCTGCCGGCGCTTGCCGGCTCTGCATCGTCGCGGACCGCAAAAGACCCGACTCGTTCCTTCCCTCATGTTTTACGCCGGTTAGGGACGGCATGGATATCATCACCACCTCGCCGGCCATCGAGGAGGCTATCCGGGAGCAACTCAAGCTGATCCTCATCAATCATCCCCTCGATTGCCCGGTTTGCGACAAGGCCGGGGAATGCGTCCTACAGGAGCTGGTGATCCGGTATGGAGTGACCGGGGCGCCCTATGCACTGGAAGCGCCTTTCCGGCCTGTGGATCATGACTCGCCCCTCATTGCCCGGGATATGAACCGCTGCGTCCTCTGTGGACGCTGCGTCCGGATTTGTGCGGATCTTCAGGGGAAAGGCGAGCTGGAATTTATCCAGCGGGGCTACCGGACCTATATCGGCACGGACGGCGGCCGCAAGCTGGATTGCGATTTCTGCGGTCTTTGCATCTCCACCTGTCCCGTCGGGGCCCTTACGGACAAGCTCTTTAAGAACGCCACCCGGGTCTGGAAGCTGGAGAAGAGACGGACGGTATGCAGCCATTGCGGTCTTGGCTGCCCCATCGACATGAATATGGAGGGAAATGTCCTCCGGCGGGTAACGGCGCCCCTGGACAGCGAAGGCAGAGAAAATCTGCTCTGCGTCCGGGGCCGTTTCGGCTGGCGCGCCTTTGCCGATCATAACCGGCGGCCGGTGGGGCCGCAACTCCGGGATGACCGGGGGCGACGGGACGTCCCGTGGGAGGAGGCGTTGTCCTTTGCCGCCCGGAGAATCGCGGAGGTCTGCGAATCGCATGGGGGCGCATCGGTGGCGGCCCTGACGGCGGATCTGCTGACCACGGAAGAGGCAGCCGCCTACGGCGAATTCTTCCGTTCCGTCGTCGGCAGCGACTCCGTGGCGTCCGTCCAGGCGGCCGGTTACCGCCGCCTCACGGCCCGGTTGGAAGCAATCCTTCCCGGCCGGTGGAACCCGCCGTCCTGGGACGAGATTTCGGCGGCGGACATCCTCCTGGTTCTCGGTGGCGGGGCCGCCGAGTTCCATCCCGTCCTGAAACCCCTGATCAACGGCTATCTTAAGAAGGAAGGGAAAGAATTGATCGTCATTTCCACTTGGGCGGATTATTTCTTTAAGCGGGCCACCCTGCCCATAGCCGTAGCGCCGGGCCTGCTGGACGAGTTTCTCGGCAATCTGCAGGCGGTCTTCAGCGGGGACGGTCAGGGCGGCCATACGGACGCTTCCCGCTATGGAGTCCATACGGGCAAACTGGCCCGGCTCATCGCTCTTCTGCACGGGGAGAGAGAAATCGCCATCCTCGTTGTCCCCGATCTTTACGGGCATGACGAGGCGAGGGCATCCCTGGCGGCGTCCCTTAATGACCGGGTCCGGGGAATCCTGCCTTTGGGAGGGCAGTTCAACAGCCGCGGCGCCATGGTCGGCGGTTTCGTTTCCGCGTCGGGGCGGGATTTCAACGACATCCTCGTCGATATGGAAGGGGGGCACATCCGGGCGCTCTATCTGATCGGGGAAGATCCCCTCGATAGTTGTCCGGATCCAGAGCGGGTCCGGGCGGCATTAACCGGCCTCGATCTCCTCATCTGCCAGAGTCCTTATGAAACGGCGGCGACGGAATTGGCTCATATCGTCCTGCCGACGGCCCTGCCGACGGAAAAGGCGGGATCGGTCCTCTCCCTGGCAGGAGAAACGCAGGCACTCCCGATGGTCATGACCGGCCCGGCGGGGGTGCGCGCCGACGGGGAAATCCTCGGGGAAATCGTCCGCCTCATGGGGCGGGAGGAAAAAATGACGGCCCGACCAGGCGCGGCCGGACAGGCGGCAGCCGGGGCGTCTCCGGATCGTCCCGCCGGAATTGTGACGGGAAGGGTTGCGGCTGACGCAACGACACGGGGCGAGGGGCCGGACATACCCGCGTCGGCGCCAGATGCGCGGGGTGTCCCACCAGAAAGTTTCACCCGGACGGATTGCCGGGGCGAAGGGCCGTCTCCGGAGTTTCCCTGGCGGCTCCTTCCCGTGCCCTCCCTTTTCGGAGATAGCATCATCAACCGGCAAAGTCCGGAACTTGCCGATTTGAGGAAAGGTCTGACGGTGGTCATGGGCAATGACGACTTCGAGGCCCTGGGGCTGGCGGAAAAGGAGACCGTTGCCGTCTGCACCCCCGGCGGCGCCGTCCGGGCCGTGGTCAGATCGGCGGCGCGGGTCGCAAGGGGAACGGCCCTGCTCCTCCACAGCGCCGGCAGCCCCGAGGGACTCTCCCTCTTGAGGGGTGGAGAGACCGTTGTACCCGCGGCTATCGTGAAAATCGCGTGCTGAAACGCTCATGACGGTTGGCCGTCACAAATGGGGATGAGAATATATATCTCCCCCTTCAAGGGGGAGATAAAGAGGGGGATTGGGTAATTTGATAAACCCATCCCCACCTCAATCCTCCCCTTGAAGGTGAGAAAGTTAATTAGTGAAGAAAGACAACTATATAGGTGTGCTTTTTTAGACGAAAAGCAAAGGAAGCGGCCCGGAGGGGGATGGGTAAGCAATGAATGCTGAAGGTATTTTAAAGGAGAATGGGCAATGATATTTTCCACGGATATGATCTACGACCTCATCAGGATCGTCGTCTTCTTTTCCGTTGTCATGGGCCTCGTCGCGTACATGACCCTCATGGAAAGGCGCTTTCTGGGCTTTTTCCAGGTCCGGATGGGTCCGAACCGCGTCGGTCCCCTGGGTCTCCTCCAGCCCATTGCCGACGGGATCAAGCTATTTTTCAAGGAAGACATGACGGTTTCCCACGCCCAGCGGTTTTATTTTACCCTGGCCCCCGTCATCTCCCTGGTCTCCGTCCTCGTCTGTTTTGCCGTGGTGCCCATGTCGGAACGGTTTTATGTCGCTGACATCTCCCTGGCGGTCCTCTATGTCATGGCCTTTTCCTCCCTCGGGGTTTATGGCGTTCTCCTCGGCGGCTGGTCGTCGGGCAACAAATACTCCCTCTTGGGAGGCATGCGGGGGGCGGCCCAGATGATCAGCTACGAGATCCCCCTGGCCCTCTCCCTGGTCGGGGTGGTCGTTCTGGCCGGATCGCTCAGCCTGACGGACATCGTCAAGGCTCAGGTGGGCCTGTGGTTCATCGTAAAGCAACCGCTGGGCTTTCTCATCTTTGTCGTCGCCCTGTCCGCCGAGACGAACCGGACGCCCTTCGATCTTTTGGAATGCGAAAACGAACTCGTCGCCGGCTATCAAACGGAATACTCCTCCATGAAATTCGGACTCTTTTACATGGCCGAATACGCCCACCTGCTCCTGGCGTCATTCCTCGTAACCCTCCTTTTCCTGGGAGGCTGGAACGGGCCGCTGCTGCCGGCTTTGGTATGGTTCGGCATCAAGCTGTTTGCCGTGTTTTTTGTCTTCATCTGGGTCCGGGCCACTTTCCCCCGGATACGGTATGATCAGTTGATGATGTTTTCCTGGAAGGTTTTGACGCCCCTGGCCTTCCTGAACCTCCTGATTACGGCGGCTTTTGTGGTGTTGCAAACATAGCGGCGATACCAAAGCAACGGCGAAGCAGCCAAAGATGACGATCTCGGAAAAGTCGAAAAGGGCGTATAATTCGGCGGCTTCGTAAAAAGATCCGCAGGCAAGGCGTGCAAATCCTGAGGAAAGAGGCGTACTTTGGTGTACGTACGCCGCATTGACGAAGGATGCAGCGCAACGCAGCATCCGGACTTTTTACGAAGCTGCCAAAGATAGCGATTTGATTTGGAAGGGGATTAAGGAGTGAAGATGGGCAAGGCACTACTGCGGGGGTTGCTGCTCACCCTCAGACATTTTTTCCGGAAGGCGGAGACGATCCCCTATCCCGAGGTCAAGCGGCCCGTGCCGGAACGGTTCCGGGGCCGGCCGGTCCTGATCTCCGGGGCGGACGGCAAGGCCCTCTGTGTGGCCTGCGGTCTATGCGAGCGCATCTGCCCGTCCCTCTGCATTTCCGTGATTCCGGAAACGGGAAGCGACGGCGTCCGCCGCTTGCAGTCCTACAGACTGGATCTCAATCGCTGTTCCTTCTGCGGCCTCTGCGTGGAGGCCTGCCCGGTGGCGGCCATCCGCATGGGCCGGGACTATGAACTGGCGGCATATCGAAAAGAGGAGCTCATCATGAAAACCGAAGAGTTGCAGAAGGAAACATGTCGGCGGACTTCTGCGGGGCCAGGGAGGGGATAATGGAAACAGTCATCTTCTGGACATTATCAACCCTGGCCGTCGTCGCGGCTTTGGCTGTCGTTTTCTTCAAAAAGGCAATCAACGGCGTCATGTCGCTCCTGGCCTTCATGCTCGTCCTGGCCGGGCTGTATGTCCTCATGGGAGCCCCACTGGTAGCGTTTTTCCAGGTTATCGTTTATGTGGGCGCCGTCCTCGTCCTTTTTGTCTTTGTCGTCATGCTTTTGAATTTGAAGGAGGCTTCGGTCCGCAAGCCCTTTGCCGCCCTGGCGGGGGCGGCGATCCCCGCCGTGCTGTCCGCCGTCGGAGTCGCCGCCCTGGCCTGGCTGGCCCTGGGGGAGAGGACACTGGCCAAAGGGGCGTTCCTGCCGCCGGCGCCGGGGATCAGGCAGCTTGCCGTCGATCTCTTCACCAGGCATCTGCTGATCTTCGAGTTGACGTCCGTTCTCCTCTTTGCCGCCGCCGTCGGCGCCATCGTCATCAGCAGAAAGGAGAAAAAAGAGTCATGACCCTGTATTCTTTTGTCGGACTCGGCCTGATCCTCTTTGCCGTCGGCGCGGCGGGATTCTTCCTCCGGAGAAACGCCGTCGTTCTTCTCCTCTGCATCGAAATCATGCTCAATGCCGTCAATCTCATCTTTGCGGCCTTTGCCCGTTATCTCTACGGCACGGAGGGGCAGGTGTTCATCTTCATCATCATGACCGTCGCCGCCGCCGAGGCGGCCGTAGGGCTGGGAATCATCATCGCCCTGTACGGGAGTCACCGGACCCTCGATATGAGCATCATCAAGGAGTTGAAAGGATAATTTCCATGAACCCCGAATCGCTGTGGCTTCTCCTTGTCTTTCCGGCCCTGGGCGTCCTCGTGAACGGCCTGGCGGGCCGTCGTTTTCCGACGCCGGTTATCGCCGCCGTCGCCGTCGCGTCCGTAGGGTTATCCCTAACCGTGGCCCTCGGTTTTTTCCTCGAGATGACGGCGGCGGCGCCTGCCGCCCGCACCGTAGCGACGACGCTCTATACCTGGCTTGCCGACGGCGCCCTGCAGATTCGCGTCGGCCTCCTCCTGGACCCCCTGGCCATGGTCATGGTCCTTGTGGTCCTGGGCATCGCCTTTTTGATCCATATCTACTCGACAGGCTATATGCGGGGCGACGGCGGTTACCGGCGCTTCTTCGTCTATCTCAATCTCTTTGTCTTTTTCATGCTCCTCCTGGTCCTGGCGGACAATCTGATCCTGACCTTTGTCGGTTGGGAAGGGGTGGGGCTCTGCTCCTACCTCCTCATCGGGTTCTGGCATGAGAAAAAATCGGCCTGCGACGCCGGCCGCAAGGCCTTCATCGTCAACCGGATCGGCGATTGCGGCTTCATTCTGGGCATTCTCCTCATCATCGTGGTCTTTGAAACGGTGGATTACCGTGAGCTGGCCACGTTGGTCGGGGGCGCTCACGGCGCCGCCCCGGGCATGATCACCCTGATGGCCCTCCTCCTGTTTATGGGGGCTATGGGAAAATCCGCCCAGTTCCCCCTCCATGTCTGGCTTCCCGATGCCATGGAGGGACCCACGCCCGTTTCGGCCCTCATCCATGCCGCCACCATGGTCAACGCCGGGGTCTATCTCATGTGCCGCATCTCCCCCCTCCTTGCGCAGAGCCCGGAAGTCCTTGCCGTCATTGCCGCCGTGGGACTCATCACCGCCGTTTATGCGGCTCTGTCCGCCCTGGGGCAGCGGGACATCAAGCGGGTCCTCGCCTATTCCACGGTGAGCCAGATCGGCTACATGTTCGTTGCCGTGGGGAGCGGCATATACGCCGCCGGGATATTTCACCTCGTGACCCACGGGATATTCAAGGGGCTCCTCTTCCTCGGCGCCGGGGCGGTGATCCACGCCCTGAAGGGCGAGCAGGATATAAGCCGCATGGGCGGCCTCTTCCGGGAGATTCCCGCAACGGCCGTAGCCTTCATCGCCGGTCTCCTGGCGCTGGCCGGCGTCTTTCCCCTGGCCGGATTCTTCAGCAAGGATGCCGTTCTGTGGGGCGGCTACGAGCATTTCGGGATGAATTTCTGGCTTATCGCCTTTGCCGGCGCCCTTATTACGGCCCTTTACTGCGGGAAGCTCTTCGCGGTCTTTTTCGGGGAAAAAAGATATGAAGGACATCTCCACCGGCCCGCCCTTCCCGTGGTGGCGCCGCTCGTGATTCTCGCCGCCGGCGCCGTGACGGCCGGCCTGCTGGGGTTGCCCATGTTCACGAAAGACACTCTCCTATCCCGTTTCCTCGCTTTCCCCGTTGCTCTCAGCGGGGACGGCCCGGAAGAAATTATGCACAAGATGGAAATAATTTTGACGATCTTCTCGGGGGCGGTCATCGTGGCGGTCCTGGCGGCGGCCGTTTATCTCTTCATCAAAAATAGAGACCGGATGGCGGTCCTGGGAGACGACTTTCCGAATGCGGCGTCCCTTCTTGCCGGCGGGTTCGGCCTGGATGGGATCAACGACATCCTGTTGGTGCGGCCCGTGCGGATGACGGCCCGCTTCTGCGCCCGGATCATCGATAGCCGGATCATCGACGGCATGGTGAACGGCGCGGGACATCTGGCCGTGCTGGCCGGACGGCTCCTGGCGGCCTTGCAGACCGGCGAGATCGGCCATTACGCCTTCGCCGTCCTGGCCGGGACCTTTATCGTGCTCGGGACGGCCCTCTATTTCGCCGGATTATTTTAAAGGAGATGCAAACAAGTATGCTTTTCAACGCCGACATTCCCCTCTTGACGATCATCGTCTTTCTGCCCCTGGCCGGCGCCGCGTCCGTCCTTCTGGCAAAAGGCAGGCAGGGCATTCAGGGCGTCGCCCTGACGACGACCCTGGCGACCTTCGCCCTGACCCTGCTGCCCCTTTGGCAGTTCCGCCCCGAGGCGGCGGGCTTTCAGTTTGTCGAGCAGGCGCCCTGGATCGCCGCCCTGGGGATCTCATATCACCTGGGCATCGACGGTCTTTCCATGTTCATGCTGCCCTTGACGGGCCTGCTCTCCATCGCCGCCGTCTTGGTGTCCTGGAACAGGATCGAGAGCAAGGAAAAGGCCTACTTCATCTCCTTTCTTGTCCTGGAAACGGGGATTCTCGGCGTCTTTACCTCCCTCGACGCCGTTTTGTTCTATGTCTTCTGGGAGGCGATGCTCATCCCCATGTTCCTCATCATCGGGATCTGGGGCAGCGCCAACCGCCGCTACGCCGCCCTCAAGTTCATTATCTACACCATGGCGGGAAGCGTCTTTCTCCTCATCGGCCTGATAATTATGGCCTTTTTGCACCGGCAAATCGGCGGCGTCTTCACCTTCGACATGGTCTCCTGGCTGACGCTGAACGTTCCGTCCCGATGGCAGTACGGGATTTTTGTCCTCTTCTTTGCGGCCTTTGCCGTCAAGGTTCCCATCTTCCCCTTTCACACCTGGCTTCCCGACGCCCATGTGGAAGCCCCGACGGCGGGAAGCGTCATCCTGGCGGGAGTGCTTCTGAAAATGGGTATTTACGGCCTCCTCCGCTTCTGCCTGCCCCTCCTGCCCGAAGCGACCCTATATTTCACCCCGGCGATCATCGCCTTGGGCGTCATCGGCGTCATCTACGGCGCCTTCACGGCCTTTGCCCAGGACGACCTGAAGAAGCTGGTGGCCTATTCGAGCGTCAGCCACATGGGGCTTATCGTGGTGGGCGTTATGGCGGGCAATTTGGCGGGGATGCAGGGGGGCATCATCCAGATGGTCAATCACGGCCTCAGCACGGGGGCCCTCTTTATCCTCGTCGGGGCCCTCTACGAGCGGCAAAAGACGCGGGACATGAACAGGCTGGGAGGCATGGCGGCCCGGACGCCGGTCCTGGCGACGTTCTTCGTCATCATGACCCTGTCGTCCCTGGGACTGCCCGGACTCAATGGCTTTGTCGGGGAGTTCCTCCTCCTGCTGGGCGCCTTCCGCTACCAATGGTGGATCGGCGCCCTGTCGGCCACGACCCTGATCCTCGGGGCCGTCTATATGCTCTGGATGGTCCAGCGGGTCTTTTTCGAGTCGGACCGCTCGGGGCGTTCCGAGACGCCGTCGGATCTGTCTTTTCGGGAGCAGGCGGTCATGATCCCCCTGACGCTCCTCGTTTTCGCCATCGGCATCTATCCTGCGTACCTGACGGACCGCATCGCGACGGTCTCCCGGCAATTGATCTCCGCCCCGGCCATAAAGGCGGACAGCCCCTCGGAAACGATCCGGCTGGCGGCGGCGCCTGTCCCCGTTCCCATCGTCATGAAAAACCGTGGAGGCGACGAGCGATGAGCATGATCCTTCCCAACGTCAATCTGATCTCCTTGCTGCCCGAATTCATCCTCCTGGCCGGAGCGACGGTCCTCCTCTTTATCCGGGGCGCGGGCCGGGGTCGGGGCATCTTTCCCGTTGCCGTCGCGTCCGTTGTCGCCTCCCTGGCCGCCCTGGCATTTTTTTGGGATCAGGGCGTCCGCGGCTTCGACGGCCTCATCACGCGGGACAACGGCGCCCTCCTCTTCCAAATGATGATCCTCATCGCCGCCCTCATCTCCTTCGTCCTGGCCGATGACTACCTGCCGGAGCATAGAAATGCCGGCGAATACTTCAGCCTCCTCCTTTTTGCCCTCATCGGGACGGGGATCATGACCTCCACGGGGGACCTCCTCGTCATTTTCCTGGGCATTGAAATCCTCTCCCTCTCCCTTTACGTCCTGGTCGGTTTCCTGAAGGACGTGCGGGCGGGCATGGAAGGGGCGATAAAATACTTCTTGCTGGGAAGCTTTTCCTCCGCCTTGTTTCTATTGGGACTTGCCCTTTGGTATGGCGCCACGGGAGCGACGAAGCTGGCGGCCTTTGCCGTTCCCGCCGCGGCCCCGGCGCTGCTCCAGGCCGGCGCTGCCCTGATGATCGCCGGCCTGGGCTTCAAGATCGCCGCCGCCCCCTTCCATATGTGGGCCCCCGATGTCTATGAAGGGGCGCCGGTCTGTGTGGCGTCGTTCATATCCGTGGCGCCGAAGATCGCCGCCTTTGCCGTTTTCCTCCGTTTTGCCGCAGAAATCGCCGGACCGGGCCGGGAAGCCTTCGCCGCCGCCGTCATCTTCATGTCCGTGGCCGGCATGGTCATCGGGAATTTCACCGCCCTTAGGCAGGCCGTCATCGTCCGGATGCTCGCCTATTCGGGGATCGCCCAGGCGGGTTACATCCTCATCGGCCTCCTCGCCGTTCCCGAAGGCGGGGCGTCGGCCATCGCCTTTTACCTGATCGTCTATATCTTCATGAACCTGGGGGCCTTCGCCTCCGTATCCCATCTGTCGCGGCGTCAGGGCAGGACGCTGCAAATCGACGATTTGGCCGGACTGGCCGCGCGGCATCCCCGGCATGCCTTCGCCCTGGCGGTCTTCATGGTTTCCCTGGCGGGTATACCGCCCACGGGCGGCTTCTTTGCGAAGTTCTATATCTTCAAGGTCGGCATCGACGCCGGCTACCTGAGCGTCGTCCTCATCGCCATAATTACTACCATCGTTTCCTTCTTCTATTACCTGCGGGTCGTCATGGTCATGTACATGGAGGAGGCCGGGGAAGAGGCTTGGGAAGGGACGCTGCCCCGGCCGGCGGGTGCGACCCTCATCGGCGTCATGATCGCTGCCATCGTCGTTCTGACCTTCCTCTTGGGCATCCTGCCGGAGGAGTTCCTCAGGAGCGCCGCGACGGCATTACCGGCCGTGATCGCCGGGATTTGATCAGTGCCGCCCGGTACTCCGGTTTCTCCGAAACTTCCACCCCGATCACATGCAAGGGGTCCCCTGTTCCGGGGCTGACCTCCTGCTTTTCGGGGACATCAAGCAGGATCTCTACCCGTTCGAGATGCTCGATGCAGCCGCCGGCGGGATACCGGGAAGGCAAAATAAAGCAGCCCTGCTCCAGGAGTTTTTACCACAGCACCAGACCGCGGCGATGCCGGTAAAGCATCTGGACCATGCTACGGTGATTGACGAAGACGAAAAGGGAGCCCGACAGGGGGTATACCCCCGGTTCAGCACAAATCATTCCGCACAGGCAGTCAAAAGGCTGGCGCATATCGCAGAAGCCCCGGCATAAGTAGATGCGTGTTGCTGAGGTCAGGCCCAACATCGATCGCTAAAAACCGCCCGAGGATTTAGCGGATTCAACGCCCCGCGATGGCCCGGATGGCGGTTAGGGCCTGATCCACCTCTTGATCCCGGTTGAAGTAACCGAAGCCGAAGCGGATCGTCCCCCGGGGAAAGGTCCCGATGGTGCGATGGGCGGCCGGGGAGCAGTGGAGGCCGGGACGGCAGAGGATCCCGAATTCCTCGTCGAGGGTCAGGGCCGCCGTGGAGGGGGCGACGTCGTCGATCTGGAAGGAGACAACGGCCGTACGTCCCGCCGTGCCGGGCGGACCGAAAACCTTGATGCCGGGGAGGGATGCTGCTCCGGCAAGAAATCGGGCCGTAAGCTCTTCCTCGCGTCGACGGATGCGATCCACCCCTTCGGCCAAGACGAAACCCGCCCCCGCTCCCAGTCCGGCGATCCCGATCGTATTGGGAGTTCCCGACTCATATCGGTCGGGAAGAAATTCGGGCTGGGCCTCGTGCTCCGAGCGGCTTCCCGTCCCGCCGAACATGAGGGGCCGGATCAGCCCTTCCAGGTCCTCCCGGATATATAGGCCGCCGGTTCCCTGGGGACCGAAGAGTGATTTATGGCCGGAGAAGGCCAGCAGATCGATCCCCATTTTCTCGACGTCTATGGGCAGTGCCCCGGCGGTCTGCGCGGCATCGACGCAGAGCAGCAGTCCGTGCTCCCGGGCGATGCAGCCCAGCGCGGAGACGGGCTGAATGGTTCCCGTCACGTTCGAGGCATGGGTAACCACAAGAAGCCGACTCCGGGGTTCGACGGCCCTCCTGACGTCGTCAGGGTCGAGGAGACCGGCGCCGTCGCAGGGAACTATGGTCAAGCTTACCCCCTGGTTCTCCAGATGGCGCAGGGGTCGCATGACGGAATTGTGCTCCATCCCTGAGGCCAGGACGTGATCGCCGGGACGTAGGAGCCCCAAAAGGACAATATTGAGAGCCTCCGTGGCGTTCTTGGTGAAAACGACACGGAGTGCGTCGCCGATGCCGAAGAGCGCCGCCAGGGCCTCCCGGGCCTCCAGGATTACCCTTCCCGCCGCCAGGGAGAGGTGATGCCCGGAACGGCCGGGACTGCCGCCGATCCGCTCGGCGTATTCAACCATGGCCGCTGTTGTCGCCGGCGGCTTCGGCCAGGAGGTGGCGGCATGGTCGAAATAGATCACCCGCCCTGTTCGCTCGTGCATTGCCATCCTTCAGTATCCCCCCTCTTCGTCCGTCGCCGGGCGGTAAAGCCGCGATTCCAGCGCGGCTAACCATGTGCATTTCCAATGTTTCGCATTTACGAGCAAGCATTTAGCCGCACTGCGACAGCTTCGAGATCCATATGCTGAAGCCCCTAAACTCCCGGAACACCCCGGATAAACCGATCAATACTTCTTGACCTACCCCAGGGGCGCCTCCCCTTCCCAGGTCACCTTGCCCTGGAGCAGCGCCGCCACTCCGGGACGCTGCGCCCTGGCGATCCGCAGGCAGACGCCGCAATCCGAACTGATGTGTCGGGGCACCGGAATCAGCTTATGGGCCACCCCCGCCGCCTTGAGGAGTTTTTCCGCCTTCAGGGCGTGGCTGACGGAAGGGAAAATGAACACCAGATAATCGTTATCGGTATTCTCCATCAGGGACGCACCACCCGCCCGGCGCCCGCCAGGATCTCGACGATGTCGTACATATTGGAGATGTGACCCACCGACACCCGATCCGTGACGCCGAAGAAGTCGGCACAGGTCCCGCAGATCAGGATCTCCGTACCGGACTTTTCCAGATCCCGCAGGTCATCCAGAACAGAGGAATCCGCCAGGGCCAGTTTTACGCCGGCATTGTAGCAGACAATCCGGGCCGGTGGGGGCTGGAGTTGCAGCAGGGTGTGGATGAAGCCCCGGATCAGGAGATCCCCCAGGATATCGTCGCCCCGGCCCATACGATTGTCGGACAGGACGACTACCAGGTGCTCCGCGTTCTTCTTCCCTTCCACATCGCAGACGGGAAAATCCGCGCCGGCGGCGGCGGGACCGCCTGCCGGTGTATCTTCCGGGGGACCCGTTCTCGTCAGGGCGATCTCCCAAAAACCGTCTACTCTTTCCGTCGCCGCAAAGCCACAGGCCGTTTTTACGGCCAGGCGGCGGATATTTTCCACCGCCATGGCGTTGTCCACCAGGATTGTGATCCGGTCTTGAGTTTCAATGGCCTTCTTGGCCATAATCACCGGCAGCGGGCAGGCCAGCCCCCGGGCATCCACAGTTACCATCATTATTTCCTCCTGGGCGGGGATTTCAGCCCGCTTCTCTTTTCCCATCCGCCAGTTAATTCTCCCTCACCACAATTTACCGCTGAATGGCTTCTCTTGACAAGATTTTATTTCTCGTCCAACGATCATGCCCGGGAGACTTGCCTCACTCAAAAGGATGTCATCATTTTTTCCCGTTTGTTCTTGACCTTCCTTACCGAGAAAAAAGCATAAAAGCGCCCCACCTTCAGAGGTGGAGCGCTTTTCTTGGCATTCACAAGATCCGCCCGAAAATATTCAAAACATCACCCGGTATAAATCCGGATATGGGGGCGGGTTAATGGTTACTTCTTGCCCTTCTTGGCCTTCTTAACCGGCGGATCGGGAATGGCGGCCAATTCCTGGAAAGCGGCGTCCCATTTGTCGATCAGGGCTTTCAGCTCCCCGGCCTTCTTCTTTGCGCCCAGCGGATCGGCGGCAAGCATATCCTTCGTTGCCTTCAAACCATCTTCGATGGCCTTGGCATCCGCCATCCATGCCTCTTCCTTTTCTTTCATCTTCTTCTGAAGTTTCGGCGCCGCGGCGGTCAGTTTATTCCATCCTTCTTCCAGTGCGGCAATGGCAGCCGTCACCTCGTCCGTAACGGCCTTCTTGCCTGCCGCGGCGGCCGCGGCGGCCTTTTCGAAGGCTGGCTTGGCATTCAGATAGCCCTGCTTGGCCTCTTCGTACTTCTTATCCTTCATCTGCGCCTCCGCGCCGTCCCAGGCCGTCTTGCCCGCCGCGAAATCAGTGGCGGCATACTTGTCTGCGCCGGCCGCCATAGCGGCATCCATCGCGGCCTTGGCCGCCGCTTTCTCCGCCTCCGGCGGTTTCGCGCAGCCGACGAAAACCAAAACCAGCGCCAGGAACATCAACAATGATACCGAATGCTTGAAACACTTCATAACTTTGTTTCCTCCTTTTTCAATTATCAGTTTCTTCTTCATCGAATAGCGCTTTCATTATCCCGATTTCCCGCTTTGTCAAGTTATTTTTATTTCAGTTATTATTGATGAACTCGTAAAAAGTCATCATTGAGACGACGATGTAAAAAGCTCCAGAG
>CAZNDG010000032.1:0-31440 GCA_964571695.1 uncultured Syntrophus sp. | reverse complement strand
GCTCTCAAGCTGTCGATAACTTCAATGCCTCCGCGTCTTTACCTCGAGGCATTTAGCCTATAAAGCTGTCATAAGCGACGGATTTGCAAAAAGATCCGCTTAAAATACCTGCCATACAGGGTTGATCTGATCGGCCACCCGCCTTAGAATTTGATCCTTGCCCTGCTCGGCCTCGTATTCCATGCGGTAGAGATCGTCTTCCGAGGCCCGGGTGTCCCCCCGCATCTCCCTCAAGACCAGCTTGACGGATTCCGTCAGACCATCGACATTATATCCTCCCTCCAATACGGCCACCAGGCGTCCCCCGCAGCAGGCCTCCGCTATATCCATTATAATCCTCATCATATAAACGTATCCTTTGGGGGTGACCCGCATATCTCCCAGGGGGTCCTGGAAATAGCTGTCGAATCCCGCCGACAGGAGGACCAGCTCCGGCTGGAACTTCATGGCCACGGGCTGGAGAATCCCCCGGAAGGACTTCACATGGAGGGCGTCGTCGGTCCGGGCCTTCAGGGGGACATTGACTGTATATCCCACCCCTTGCCCCTGCCCGGTTTCGGTGAAAGTCCCGGAACCGGGATAGGCGGGATACTGATGGGTGGAAAAATAGAGGACCCGTTGGTCGCGATAAAAGATCTCCTGGGTGCCGTCGCCGTGATGGAGATCCCAGTCGGCGACGAGGATCCGTTTCAGGCCGTATTTCCCCAGGGCATAACGGGCGCCCACGGCCACGTTGTTGAAGAGGCAGAAACCCGCCCCCCTTTCCTTCCCCGCATGGTGCCCCGGGGGGCGGACGAAGGCGAAGGCGTTGTCCACCTGCCCGGTCATCACCGCCTCGATGGCGTTCAGGACCCCGCCGACGGCAAGCTTGGCCGTGTCATAGGATTCGGGGGAGGTTTGGGTGTCCGCATCGAGGGAATAATAACTCTTCCCCGCCGTACTGGCCACCAAGCCGATGTAGGAAGGGCTGTGGACCAGACCGATCTCTTCATGGGTGGCATACCGGGGGGCAATAACGGTATATTTCCCTGCCATATCAGTCTGTTGAAGCATGGCATACAGGGCCTCCAGACGGCGGGGGGACTCGGGATGATAATACCCTTCCCCGTGCCGCAGATACCGCTCGTCAATCACCACCCCTGTCCTGTTGGCCATGAATCGACTCCTGGGAAAAATCCCGCCTTCACCTTCGGCGGGGACCGCTGTCCCTCCCGGAGAAAGCAGCGCCTTGATACCACAAAACCCCTGTAAGTGCAAAAATATTTGCCATTGACAAGGACTTGAGAGGCGCTATATATATCGCCATTATGTTTGGTATCGGTCTGCCGGAACTAATCGTCATCGCCGTCGTCGCCCTCCTCGTCGTGGGTCCGGAGAAGCTCCCCGGTTTGGCCAAATCCCTGGGAAAGGGCTTTCAGGAATTCCGCCGGGCTACGGACGATGTAACGGAGTCCATCAAGGATACCCTGAAGCCAGACGAAATCAAGAAGGATGTCGATGGGTTGAAGGATTCCCTCCTTTACGGCGGGAAGGAAGAGCTGGACAAAGACGCAACCCCCAAAAACCAAGCCTGAAGATCAGCCGTCAGCACAATCTATTCCATGGGTCGAACAGAAGACGAAAAATTACCCTTGACCAGCCACCTGGCGGAACTGCGCACCTGTCTCTACCGAATCCTCATTGCCGTCGGCATGGGGTTCTTCGCCTGCTACTACTTCAAGGAGGGGCTCTTTAATATAATCACCAAACCCCTTACCGAGGTCTTGCCGAAAAACAGCCACATGATTTTTACCGGCATGCCCGAAGCGTTTTTCATCTATATGAAGATCGCCTTCTTCGCCTCCCTGATTCTGACCAGCCCCTATACCCTCTACCAATTGTGGAAATTCGTCTCCCCCGGTCTCTATCGATCGGAAAAACGCTACGTGGTCCCTTTTGTCCTCATTTCGACCATCCTCTTCCTCGGCGGGGTGGTCTTCGGCTATCTCCTCGTCCTGCCCACGGCCTTCGAGTTCTTCATCGCCTTTTCCACGGACTTCCTGAAGCCCATGATCTCCTTCCGGGAGTATCTCTCCTTCACCATGAAGTTCCTGCTGGCCTTCGGGATCTCCTTCGAATTGCCGGTGTTTATCTTCTTTCTCACCAAGGTGGGCGTCGTGAACGCCCCGCTCCTGTCCCGGTATCGTCGCTACGCCATTCTGATGATCTTTATCGCCGCCGCCGTCCTGACCCCTTCCCCCGACGCCTTCAGCCAGATCCTTATGGCGGTGCCCCTGATGTTCCTCTACGAAATCAGCATCCTGGTTTCCCGCTACGCAGGGAGAAAGAAAAATGCCGCCGAGGCGAACGGCGAGGAAAAAACGGCCGCGGGGGTTCTGGAGAATGAGTAAAAATCGCTCCGACAACCGGGGCTTCGTCAGCCTCCTAACCGTCGCCCTCGGCGTAGCGGTAATCATGGTGCTGGCCCTGACGGGATACCTCCTCTATTTCTTTTTAGGGGAACTGCCGAGCGTCGATACCCTGAAGGACTACCGGCCCAGCATCGCCACCCGCGTCTATGCCGACAACAACGAACTGGTGGACGAATTCTTCCTGGAAGACCGGAAGATCATCAAGGTTGCTGAGCTGCCGAACTTCGTCGTCCAGGCCTTTGTCGCCGCCGAGGACTCCCGGTTCTTCGAACACAGGGGCATCGACGTCCAGAGCATCTCCCGGGCCTTTCTCAAGAATCTCCGGGCGGGACGCATCATCCAGGGGGGGAGCACGATCACCCAGCAGGTGGCCAAATCTCTCTATCTATCCCCGGAAAAGCGTTATATCCGCAAGATCAAGGAGGCCATCCTGGCCTATAAGATCGACCGCTACCTGACCAAGGAGGAGATCCTCAACCTTTATTTGAATCACATCTATCTCGGCCACGGAACCTACGGCGTGGAGGCGGCCGCCCAGGGATATTTCGGGAAGAGCGCCCGCCTTCTCACCCTCCCGGAGGCGGCGATGCTGGCGGGGCTTCCCAAGGCTCCCAGCACCTATTCACCCTTCTCCCATTTCGACCGGGCCCGGCAGCGCCAGAGCTACGTCCTGGAACGAATGGTGGAAGACGGTTATATCACCGGAGCGGACCAGGAGCGGGCGCTGAATACCCCCCTGACCCTCCGTTCCGTCCGGCCCAAGGAAAAGATCGCCCCTTATTTCGTCGAGCACATCCGGCGCTATATCGTGGAAAAATACGGCAGCGACGTCCTCTACCGGGAAGGCCTGGAGGTTTATACCACCCTGAATATCGAGGCCCAGAAGGCGGCCCGCGAGGCTGTGGAAAGAGGACTGCGGGAGTTGGAACAGCGCCAGGGGTATGAAACCGGCCTGGTTCAGGGCGCCCTGGTTTCCATGGACGTGAAAACCGGAGCGATCAAGGCGCTGGTAGGCGGCCGCGAGTTTTCCAAAAGCGAGTTCAACCGGGCGACCCAGTCCCGCCGGCAGCCGGGATCGGCATTCAAGCCCTTAATTTACACCGCCGCGTTCGACAAGGGATTGACCCCCTCTTCACACTTCGTGGACGCCCCGATTTCCTTTCCCGATCCCTCTCAACCGGACGGCCTCTGGCAGCCCAAGAACTTCGACGGCAAATTCACCGGCCCCACGACCTTGAGAAACGCCATCGTCCAATCCCGGAATGTGATCACGATCAAGGTCCTCCAGGACATCGGGGTAGATTATGCGGCATCCTACGCCAACGTGATGGGAATCTCCTCGCCGCTCAGCAGGAACCTGGCCCTGGCCCTGGGCAGTTCCGGCGTCACGCTCCTGGAGATGGTGCGGGCCTATGGCGTCCTGGCCAACCAGGGCCGCCGCACGACGCCCTACTTCATCACCAAGATCGTGGATCGCACCGGTCACGTCTTTGAAGAAAACCAGCCGAAAGTGGAGCAGGTCATCGATCCCCGCATCGCCTTCATCACCGCCTACATCATGCAGGACGTCGTGGAAAGCGGGACGGGACGAAGGGTTAAAAGCATCGGACGGCCCGTAGCCGGAAAAACCGGGACGACCAACGACGTCCGGGACGCCTGGTTTATGGGCTTCACCCCCTCGCTGATCACCGGCGTCTGGGTGGGCTTCGACCAGGAAAGATCCCTGGGGTACCAGGAAGTAGGCGGGCGGGCGGCGGCGCCGATCTGGCTCTACTTCATGTCCCAGGCCCTGGCCGGACAGTCCATAGAAACCTTCCCGGTCCCGGAAGGGATCGTGTTTGTCAAGGTGAATCCGAAAACCGGGGAACCAAGCTCCGGAGGCGGTTCCATCTACGAGAGTTTCCTGGAGGGGACGACGCCCCCCGGGGCCATACCCGTCGAGGCCGAACAGGTCAAACCGGAGGAGATGCTGCCACGGGAAGAAAACGAATAAATGGGAATGGTTCTATTTTTCGCCGCTCGAATATCCTTCGGGGTGTAATAACGACGTCCCCTCAACAAGGTTCAAAACTCCCTCTCCTTCAAGGGGAGGGTTGGACTTGATGTGGTTTTCTGCCTGACATTACAACCTCTTATCTCATCCCCTTCCCGGCCTGCCCCTTGAATGGCGAGGAATGAAAGTGCTTTTAGCGGTGTCACGAAAAAATAGTTCTTAAAACGGACCGGAGGTGGACAATGAAATTCAAGGAAATAATCTACAGGAAAAAAGAGGGTATAGCCACGATCACCATCAACCGGCCGGAGAAATACAATGCCTGCACGCCGGTGACAATCTATGAACTGACCCAGGCCTTCACCGCCGCATGGGTGGATGAGGAGGTGGGGGTGGTGGTCTTTACCGGCGCGGGTGACAAGGCGTTCTGCACCGGCGGCGATCAGTCGCTGAGGGAAAAAGGGGGTTATGGCGGCACCGTGGCGGCCTTGCCCCTGGAGGTGGGATGGCAGCAGGTATCGCTGCTGATCCGCACCATTCCCAAACCGGTAATTGCCCGGATCAACGGATTCGCCATCGGCGGGGGCAATGTCTTTCAGGTGGTATGCGACCTGTCCATCGCCTCCGAGACCGCCCAGTTCGGCCAGGCGGGACCCCGGGTGGGGAGCTTCGATCCCGGATATGGCACCGGGGATCTGGTCCGCAATGTAGGAATGAAAAAGGCTAAGGAAATCTGGTATCTGTGTCGCCGCTACACGGCCCGGGAGGCTCTGGACATGGGCCTGGTAAATGCCGTCGTATCCCCGGACAAGCTTGACGCGGAGGTGGAAAAATGGTGCCGGGAACTTCTGGCAAAGAGCCCCACGGCCCTGAAGATGCTCAAGTACGCCTTTCACGGCGAGACGGACGGCGTGATGGGGATCTCCAATCTGGGGGTCGGCGGGCTCAGCATGTTCTACGAAACGGATGAGTCGCTGGAAGGCAAGACCGCCTTCATGGAAAAGCGCCCGCCGGATTACGCCAAATTCCGTAGGAAGTGAACGCCGGCGGCGGCGCCCATAATTATGCGCCAGCTTTTAGTACTATCATGATGCCCACGGCATTCTTGAATTTCTTTTACGGCTGTCCGGTTAAGGATTTAAAATCACCATTTAACATGTTGACATTAAATAATAAATGAGCAGTTTCCGTTTTTTCGATTTCAATTTCCATTGTTTTTACCGGCACGTACCTTCTCCCCAATAATCAGGGGGAGAATTGCCAATCAATATTGGGGAAACCGTTTTTGCACAGATTCTGGAGCATCTACCACTATTTTTATGCGGCCTCGAAATGAAAGCTCCGTCATTCACCCGCCCCCGGAATAATTTCAGAGCTTACGGACAACCACCCCCGGCCCCGCTTGGGCCATTTCCTCGGCCATCCCGGCCAGATGGCGGTGGTGGGTGAAGAGGATCACCTGGGTATGCCGGCCCATATCCCGGAGGACCTGGAGGGTGGCGGCCGTCCGTTCCTCGTCGAAGTTCACCAGGACGTCATCCACAATGAAGGGCAGCGGTTCCCCCTGGAGGTAGGTCTCAGCCGTGGCCAGGCGCAGGGACAGGTAGAGCTGGTCCCGGGTCCCGGAGCTCATGCCTTCCACACCCAGGCGGGCGCCGTCGTTCCGGACCCCCAATAGCACCGGCTCGTCGTCGGTACCGATGTCGGTCGTCAGCCGCGGGAAGGCCCCGGCGGTGATCCGGCCGAAAAGATCCCCGGCCCGGAGGAGCAGCGGCGCCTGATTCTTCTCCCGGTAGCGGTTCATGGCGTTTTTCAGGAGGTGGAAAGCCGCCCGGATGCGGGTGTACCGGGCCACGTCGCCGCGCAGGGAGGCCAGCGCGGCCTGGGCCTGCTCTTCCGCTTCCGCGGCGGCGGATGATCCGTCCATACGCCGCAACTCAGCATTTTCCTCTCCGATTTCGGTATTAAGCTCCTGGCGACGGGATTGGAGTTCCTCAAGCCGCCCGTTCACCCCGGCCAGGGCCGCCGGCAGTTCATCGGGAGACACGGCGGCGGCCTCCGCTTCCAGCACGGCGACCGGCAGGCCGTCGCCGTTTTCCAGGAGAAACCTTTCCACCGCGGCAAGGCGGTCCCGGCAACCCTGGCAGGCCGCCGAGCGGGCCTCCGCGGCCTCGAATTCAGACATCTCCCGGCACCGGGACTCCTTCAACAGGTCCGCGACCCTTTGCTCCTTCACCCGGAAGTCCGTCGCCGCCGCCCCCAGTTCCTCCTCCGCTTCCCGAACCCGTTTGACCCCGTTCTGTCTCTCTTTTTCCCGGAGTCGCGCCTCGTCCACCTCCTGCTTCAAACGCCGGACCGCCTCCTCGGGGGGGCAGGAGGCGTATTCCGGAACCCGGCGCCGGACGAATTCCGCCACTTTTTCGGTGAACCGCCGGGCCTCTTCATTGATCGCCCAGATGCGCCGGTCCATGTCGGCAATCTGCTTGGTCTGGCCGAACAGGGCGGTGTACCGCTCCAGAACGGACACCGCCGGGGCAGGCGGGGTGTCCGTTGACAGGCCCAGCCCGGTCATGGCCGCCCGCCATCGCTCCTGCCACTCCCGCAGGTCCGCGAGGGCGGCTTCCTTTTCCCCCGTCGCCTCCCGGAGCTGTCCGGCCTGCCGTTCCATCTGCCGCCTCATCTCCCCCAGGCGGCGGTTCTGTTCGGTCCGGATCTCCAGGTGGCGTTCCGCTTCCTCCCGGAGGTCCCGGAAGATCTCCGGTTTCCGTTCCGGTTCGGGCCCCAGGGGCCGCAAGGCCTCCCGGAGCCTTGCGCAGGCGGATGCGTGCCGGGCCTCCAGGGCAAGGAGTTCTTCCTGGGCGGCCTGCACCCGGAGGATCTCTTCCCGGAGGGCGTGAAAAGACGACAGCCAGGCGGCCATCTCCCGGGGCGAGAGCGGCTCGATGCCGCCGGGGGCCCACAGGGTTCGCCAGTCGTCGTCCCGCGTTTTCTCCTGTTCCACAAGCTCCGCCGTTTCCTGTTCCAGTTGCCGGCGCCGCTCCGCCAGGGATTCTTCCGCGGCCCGGAGATCCGCCAGGACATGGACGCGCTGCGCCTCCCGGCGGAGGCGGTCGGCGACCTCGTCGGCAACGGCAACGGAGTCCTCGTAAGCCTCCGGCAACGGCAGATCGGGATGGAAGCGGCGCTCCGCATCTTCGTTGCTGGCGTCCCCGGCCAGAAGACCGCGGATCAGCCGCCAGCCCTCTTCCCGGCGGCGGCGGGCCTCCTCCAGATCCAGCTCCGTGGGCACCATGCCGGCCAGGGCAAAACCCGTGAGCTTCTTCCGCACCGCCAGGATTTCCGAGGCGTTTTCCCGCACCGCCCGGTCGATTTCCCGGCGCCGCTCTTCGAGGCGCCGCCACTCCCCTTCACAACGCTCGATGCTCTCCTGGGCCGGCACCGGCAGGATGAGGGCCGCTTCCATATCCCCCCGCCACCGCCCGAGGCCGGCGAGGGAGCGCCGCGCCCTCCTTTCCGACTCCTGGAGAACCTTTCGCGCCTTGAACAGCTCGCCGTCCGGATCTCCCTCCTTCCGGGCAACGCGGACGGACTCCCGCAGCGCTGCCGGATCTCCCCCGTCGGGAAGGCCCCGCAGCTCCCGTTCCGTCTCCTCCTGATCCCGGCGTCTTCGTTCCAGCGTTTTTTCCGCCTTTTTCAGGAAGGTCAGGACCGCCTCGTGGCGGCGGGCCAGTTCCGTTACCAGGGCACGGTTCCTTTCGACCCGGGGGATAATCTCCCCCACCGCCTCGATCCGGGGTTCGATGCCGATGGTCTCCATGAGGCGCCGGGCGTCGTTACGCATCTGCCGCAGGCGGCCCTCCAGGTCCTGCCGGTCCCGGAGGGCCTTGAGATGGCTCCCCAGGTCCTGCTGCAGTTCATCCACCAGGACCGCCTCGGCGAGGAGCGGCGACGGCGGCGGCAACTGGGCGCAGGCCTCCCGCAGGTTCGCCAGCCTGTCGCCGGCCCTGGCCGCCGCCTCCCGGGCATGCTCCCAATCCATCATGACCGCGACCCGCCGGGAGGAAAAATCCGCCGCCAGGACGTGAACCTCGCCCATTGCCGCCAGCCGGGTGAGGAGTTCCCGCCTTTCGGCCAGTCCCTTCAGCACCCGCCGCATCCGCAGCAGGCGCTGGCGATCCCCCTGTAACGCCCCGATCTCCCCATCTATCCGCCGCACCTCCTCGCCCATTTCCTGACGCCGCGTCCAGTGCCGGTCCCATTCACGGGCCGGCAAGGCTTCCCGGCGCGCCCGGTCCCGCAAGGCCTTGAATTCCGCCAGACCGGCGTTGATGCGCGGTTTCGAGGCCCGGGGCAGGAAGAGTTCCGCGGCCGCTTCCTCCAGTTCCTTGAGGAGGGCGCGGAACTTCTCGGACCCGATGGCCGCCGCCAGCAGCGCCTCGCCCACCCGTCCCCGCTGGGTCAGGAGCTCGTTTCCGCCCCGGACGAGTTCCTCGTGATCGATGCCGAACATGGTGGCAAACATCTCCCGGCTCACCCCGGACAGAAACGGCGCCAGTTCCCGGTCGTCTCCCGCCCCGCCTTCATCGCACGTCAGCAGGGTGTTCTTTCTGCCCTTGCGGCGGACGAAGGAACCCTCCCGGCCGTCCGCCAGGCGCAGCGTCCCACCGATCCGCAACTGGTCGTTGCCGTGGAGAAAACCGTCGCGGGTCCGTTCGGGGATGCCGTAGAGGAAATCCTTCAGGGCGCGGAGGGCGGAACTCTTTCCCGCCTCGTTGGCCCCGTGGACGACGTTGAGGCCGGGAAGAGCCCCGGCGAAGTCCAGGCGGACGTCCGTGAAGGGGCCGTAGGCCTTCAGGTGGAGAGTCATGACCCTCATGCCGGCCCTCCTCCCCGGAGAAGGCGCGATTCCAGGAGATCCCGGGCCTCGGCAAGGATGTCCGCCAGCCGCCGCTCATCGCCGGGGTCGCCACCCTCCGGACCCGGAAGCAAATCCGGCGGCAGCTTCTGGTGCAACTGGCCAATCTCTTCCATCAAACCGGATACTTGCGTTGGATCTGCCGCCAGGAGGCGCAGCTCCTTAAGGATCGCCGTCACCGCCTCATCGCCTTCCCGCCTCACCTCCGCCGCGGGCGGCCGGGTGTCGAAGCGGATCTTTTCCAGCCAGAGCCGCCCGTGGCCCTGCTCCTGGGCGGCGGCCCGGAACTCCGCCTCCCAGTGCTCGGTGTGGGCGCGGAAAGAGGCGTGGGCGGGGGTTTCACCAGCGATGAGCAGCCTGGCGATCACCGGGAGGCCGCCGTGCCGGTCCCACTTTCGCGCCAGGGCCCGCTGGGCCCGTTCGATCACTTCCCGGGGGTCCGCCGCCCCGGTGGCGTCAACATCCACCGGGGACCAGCGCAGGATGTCCACCGGCTCGTGACGCACCTCCCGCACCTCCCCGTCCTCGACCAGGACAACGACGCACCCCTTGACGCCGGCCTCCCGGATGTGGCGTCCCTGAAGGCTGCCGGGATAAACGATCCACGGGTCGCGGGCCACGACCTCGTGGCGGTGCACATGCCCCAGGGCCCAATACTGGTAGCCCCGGCCGCGCAGGCCCTCGGGGGTGCAGGGGGCATAGACGTCATGGCCCTCCCGGCCGGTCAGGCTGGTATGGAGAACCCCGATGTTGAACATCCCGGGCCAGGCCGGGGGATATTTCCGGGTTACGTCGTCGGAGACGATCCGTTCGGCGAATCCCCGGCCGTGGAGGACCACATTATGTTCCGGCATGGGGATGCTCTCCGCTTTTCGATGGGAAAATACGTGAACGTTATCGGGCATTTGCAGTGATTTGGTTATCTGGCTGGCCGCGTCGTGGTTCCCAGCGGCGATGAAGACCCGGATGCCCGCTCCCTTCAGGCGGGCCATCTGGCGGGCAAGAAAGATCCCCGTGTTGTAATCCTTCCAGTCGCCGTCATAGAGGTCGCCGGCGAGGATGACAAAGGCGGCGTTTTCCTTGATGGCCAGAGCGACAAGATTTTCGCAGGCCCTCCGGGTGGCCCCGCGGATCTCCTCGACCGGCGTGTCGCCATAGCGCTCCAGGCCCACCAGGGGGCTGTCCAGATGCACGTCGGCGGCGTGAATGAACCGGATCATGACCCCTCCGGAGAAACGCCCCGGTGATCGCCGGAGCGGGCCGGCGGGCGGCGGGCGGGAACCGCCGCGAGGCAAGCCGTGAAAAGATTTATCGAGGCCCGATAAGGACCGACAATATCCATACAGGAAAACCTCCCGGGGCAAATGGAGCCGCCAACTGGATGAGGGGACCCGTTCGGGCTAACACTTTTATCCCAAAACATCAAGAGGAACGTTGTCCTTTTACCCCTAATTGTGCTATGGAGCGGATCATGGCGCCACGGATCATCCCCAGGAAAGAGCACAATATCTCCCGGAAGCAGATCAACCCCCATGCCCTGCGGACCCTCTACCGGCTCCGAGATGAAGGATTCATCGCCTATCTCGTCGGGGGGTGCGTCCGTGACCTGCTGTTGAAACGGACCCCCAAGGATTTCGACATCGCCACCAATGCCACCCCCGGCCAGATCAAGCGGCTCTTCCGGAACTGCCGCCTCATCGGCCGCCGCTTCCGGCTGGCCCACCTCCACTTCAAGGAGGAGATCCTGGAGGTCTCCACCTTCCGCGCCGACGGCCCCGCCGACGAAGGAGGAGCGGAAGGGCGGCTGGAGTCCGGGGAAGGGAAAAGCATCGCCGCCGGACACCCCCGGCACCTCAAGGACGACAACGGCGTGGTCCTCCGGGACAACGTCTTCGGCACACCGGAGGAGGACGCCCTCCGCCGGGATTTCACCATCAACGCCCTGGCATACAACATCACCGATTTCACCGTCATCGATTATTCCACCGGCCTGCGGGATCTCCGGGATCGGATCATCCGGCCCATCGGCGACCCGGCGGTCCGGTTCACGGAAGACCCGGTGCGCATGCTCCGGGCGGTGCGCTTCGCCGCCTCCCATGAATTCACCATCGAACCCGCCTCCTGGGAGACGATCCGCCGCCTTGCCCCCACCATTTCCCGGTCGTCGCCCGCCCGGCTGTATGAAGAGGTCCAGAAGCTCTTCCTGCTGGGCTCGGCGGGAAGGGTCCTCGGTCTGCTGGAGGAAAGCGGTCTCCTGGCAGCCCTCTTCCCCGGCCTTGGTCGCCGGCTTGCCGACGACGAGGTTCACCGGCGACGGCTGCGGGCCAATCTCGACTACCTGGACCAGCGGCGGCAAAGCGACACGCCCCCCACGCCGTCATTCCTCCTGGCGGCACTCTTCGGTCCCTCCCTGGAAGAAGCGGCCCTGGCGGGACACCGGGAAGGAATCCCCTTCTCGCAGGCCCTGGACAGCGCCTGCGGCGCCGCCCTGAAGGAACTGGTCATCACCGTGACCGTCCCGGCCCGGATCGGCGACCGCCTGCGCCGCATCCTCGCCATGCAGCAGGCGCTCCGCCGCCGGCCGCCGCGGCGCCCCACGGCCTTGTCCGGCCGGCTGGAATTCGCGGAGTCCCTGGATTACCTGTGCATGACGGTGGCGGCCCAGGGGGAAGGACAGGACGCCCGGGAATGGTGGGCGGCCTTCCTCGCCGGCGTTCCGCCGGAAAAAATCACCGGGTCCGCGGATGACGACTCCCCGGCCGGGGACGCAACCGCCCGGCAGAAAAGGCGCCGGAGACGCCGCCCCCGGCGCCGGAAGGCCGCCGTACCCGCGGCGGCCCCGGCGGATGCGGCCGGCTGATTCCCGGCCGAGGCCCTCACCACCACGCCCCGGACAAAAAAAGGCCGCCCCGTTTCTAACGGGACGGCCCTTCCGATTCGTCTTCTGAGTAACTTAACTCAAGTTTATACAGGACAAGGCGCCCCAGGGGGCCTGGGTCGCCATTTAATCGTCAACCGGGCGTAAGCGCTAAGGTGCCGGCCCTCTCTCCCGCCCCCCACTCCTTCCGTCCCCATGCCGGGGAGGGGATAGGCGGGGGAATATCCGTTAAATCCGTTTAAACCGCTTGTACGCCGTTATGCCCTCACTTCGTCGGCGGCTTGAGCATCCAGACAACGCCGATGGAGACCAGGCACATGACTCCGGATATCATGAAGGAAGTCGCGTAGTTCCCCGCGGAGAACTGTTTGATTATCAGGGCGCCCTTGTCCATGGCTTCGTAGGGGATCTGCCCCACAATAGTCATGAGCTTCGGGGCCAGCCAGGGACCGATTAGACCGCCGACACCGTAGGCGGCAAACATGAGGCCGTAGTTGGCTCCCACGTTCTTAGTCCCGAAGTAGTCCGCCGTCACGGCTGGATAGAGGCCCAGGAAACCGCCGAAGCAGAAGCCGACGGAGCAGACGCCCACGAGGAACAGCATGTAGGAGGTGAAGGTGTTGAGAAGCAGCATGATCACCCCGGCATAGGCGAAGATGATGATAAGGGTCATCTTGCGGCCGATGACGTCGGAAACCTGTCCCCAGACCAGACGTCCCGCGGCATTGAGGATGGCCACGATCATGACGGCCGTGGCGCCCTGATTAGCGACGGTGCTGAAGGCGTCTTTGGTGACCGTGGGCATGGTCTTCGCCAGTTCGATCATGGAGGGGGATTGCCACATGTTCGTAATGTTCATGATGATCATGAGGCCCGCCATACAGCCGGCGAAATAGGTGATCCAGAGTAAATAGAACTGCGGGGTCTTGAGCATCTCCATGGTGGTGAAGTCGCCGCCCGCCGCCTTGGCTCCACCGGCGCTCGCGGCCGGGGCCGGGGGATTCCAGCCTTCGGGCTTGTATCCCGCCGGGGGAACTACCATGAGCTGGGCGCCCGCCACAACGGCTACGAGGAAGATGATGCCCAGATACATGAAGGTGGACATGATGCCGGAAGAGGCGATGAAGGCCTTGGCGATGGGGGTGAAGACCAAGGCGCCGGCACCGAAGCCGGCCACGGCGAGACCGGTGATCATTCCTCGCTTGTCGGGAAACCATTTCACGCAGGTGGCAATGGGACACACATAAGCCGCGCCGATCCCCAGACCGCCGATGACGCTGAAGGCGATGGTGAACATCATGAGGTCCGAAGCGAAGGAGGCGATGATGAGGCCGACGCCCAGCATGGCACCGCCCACCGTGGCCACCGTCCGGGGGCCGATCTTGTCCTGGATCTTGCCGGCGAAGATAACGCCGATGGCGAAAAAGGCCAAAATTAGCTGTGAGGGAAGGGCGAGGTCGGTGGGGCTCCAAGTGGGAAATTTTGCGCTCAGAGCGGGCTTGAAGACGCTGTAGATATAGACGGCGCCGAGGCTGACCTGGATCAGCATCGCGCCGACCACAACCAGCCACCTGTTGAAGGTTTTCTGTTCTGCCATTGTTAAACATTCCTCCTTTTATAATAATGTCGCGCTTACTAACACAGTCACCGCTCAAAGTCTAACAGATTTTGACGTTTGCGCGGAGGTTCGCCGCCCGGAAAAAATGGCTGAAACACCCAGGACGGTGTTCCTTTCCATGGGGGATGAAAGCAAAGCCTGATGTTCATAAAAGGTAAGGCCAATCCCCGGCTCAATCCTTGCCTTGAAGGGGATTAAAGCTATCAATTAGTTGATTCGATCATATAAAGGCTCGATGTCCCTCGCTTAGGCCTGGAAAACGACCCGGGAGCCGAACCGCCGGGGGCGCCGGAGTAGCGTCTATGATGGTTGATCACTTTGGCGGAGCTTGCCGAACTCTTCGACGGTATTGACGTTGAGGAACATCCGGCCGTGGGGGTCGAACCTCCGGATGGTTTCCTCGGAGACGGTCCGGACCTTCATCCCCCGGTAGAACCCCGTGACTTTCAAACGGTCCCGGTCCAGGCGGGCCTTGATCGCCGGCAGGCAGCGGCGGGAATAGACGGCATGGAGGGGTTGGAGGCCGTCGGCGGTTTCGGGTACGACGATATCGACATCGCCGCCGCTCTGTTCCCGGAGATAGCGTATGAAAGGGGCGCTGAGGAAGGGCATGTCGCATGCGGCAACGAACGCGGTCTCGGAGGCGGCCCAGAAAAGGCCGGTATAGATCCCCATGAGCGGTCCCTTGCTCTTTTCCAGGTCCGTCACGATGGAGACGTCCTGATCGAGATACAGTTGGGGTTCATTGGTGACCAGGATGATTTCATCGCAGACCTCCCGGTAGATCCGGACGGCGCGATCGATGAGCCGCTCACCGTCCACCTTCAGAAAGGCCTTGTTGCTGCCCATCCGGGTATTCTTGCCCCCGGAGAGAATGACGCCCGTCATATGGTGGCCCCTGGTGAATGAAGTCGCCTGAGTCTATGGCCGTAACCGGCCCGCCCTGGCCGGCCCGGCCCCCCGCATAGCCGCCGCAATGCAATCACACCGCGGCGGCAAATTCGGATCCCCGCTCCCATAAATAACCAAACAACGTCCCTCCCGGCAGGGAAGTACAGAAACAGGCTGAAGTAGGCAATGTTCATTTCTCCAGCCCGGTCCCTTCAGGGAGGGAAAACACTTACGGAACGAAATCCAATCCAAATTCCATTTCGACGCAGGCTTGAAAAACCCGCTACTTTTTCGCCGCTGGCGCCACCGGTACCGCCGGAGTCGCTGGCGGAGCCGCGCCGGGGGCGGGCAGTCCGAGGAGGGTGGCGATTTCGCCGATCTTGCCCTTGAGCTGCGCCAGCATGGCCTTGACCTGATCATAGGCCGGTCGGATCTTCTGCTCCTGAAGCGTATTCTTGACACCGACCAGATCCACTTCGGCCTTGCCGATCATCCCCTGCAGCTCCTCCCGGTTAATCTGGACCTTCTTTTTGATCGCCGCCGCGGTCAACGCCTTGATCTCCGCCAGGGACTTTTCCGCTTCATCTATCATCTGGGCGGCTTCCTGTTTCATCTTGGCCTTGTTCCCCTCGATGGCCGCCTGGGCCTGCCCCGCCGCCTGGGCTGCCTCTTCCGCCGCCGCCTTCGCCTCCTTGTAACTCTTCTGGGCAACATAGTCCTTGGCCTTTTTCAAGGCGTCCTCCGCCTTTTTGAAGAGATCGGCGGCATACAGATCGGCCTCTTTCGCCTTCGCCTCCGTAACCGCTTTTTCCGCGCTCTCCATCTCCTGGGTCGGCGGTTTCGCGCATCCGACGAAGAACATGAACGATACCGACAGCACCAGCAACATCATCACCATCCCGCGCATTTCTTTCGACATAAGCTACCCTCCTGAAGAATTTGTATTGACGCCTCCATAAACGCCGAGGCAGGGGGAAGGATAGGGGAAAGCCGCCGGGATGTCAAGGCAAGGATGGATGCCACTAATATTGACGATGACCTGTACGGGTTCATCAATATTGCCTTGATAAAATTTTCTCCACGGGGTAGGGAGAAAGGGCATAAAAATTACGGCCACCTGCGCCTGAAACCGGCGGTGCGCGGCAGGTTCGGAAGGCGCCGGGACGGGGAGGAAAACGATGTACTGGGAAAAAGATATCGAGACGATCAGCAGGGACAATTTGGCGGCACTGCAACTGGAGAATCTGCGGCGCACCCTCGCGTGGGCGGCCAAATCCTTTTATTACGGCGAGATTTTCAAGAAGATCGGCCTGGCGCTGGAAGACTTACGTTCTCTCGCCGATCTGGCGAAAATACCGCCCACGACCAAAGACGATCTCCGGGAGCATTGGCCGTACGGATTCGTGGCGGTTCCCAGGGACGAGCTGGTGCGCATGCATTCCTCTTCGGGGACGACGGGACGGGCGACGGTGATCTTCCATACCGCGGGAGACCTGAGCGAATGGACCAATCTGCTCTCCCGGTGCATGTACATGTCGGGGATGCGTAAGAGCGACGTCTTCCAGAACATGATGACCTACGGCCTGTTTACCGGCGGGCTGGGCTTCCATTACGGCGCGGAGCGGATCGGGGCCCTCGTCATCCCAGCCGGGGCCGGAAACAGCAAACGGCAGATCCAGCTCCTCAAGGACTTCGAGACGACGGTGATCCACATCATCCCCAGCTACGCCCTCCACCTCTCCACGGTGTTCGAGGAACTCCGGATGGACCCGAAGGATACCAAGATCCGCATCGCCTATGTGGGCGCCGAGCCCCATTCGGAAAAGATGCGACAGAAGATCGAAGCCCTCTATGGCTTCAAGGCCTACAATTCCTACGGCCTCTCGGAGATGAACGGCCCCGGAGTGGCCTTCGAGTGTCCCGTTCAGAACGGCCTCCACATCTGGGAAGACAACTTTATCGTGGAGATCCTCGATCCGGCAACCCTCCAGCCCGTCCCGGACGGCGAGGAGGGGGAGTTGGTGCTGACCACCCTCCGCCGGGAGGGCATGCCGATCCTTCGGTACCGGACCAAGGACATCACGCGCATCATCCCCGGGGATTGCCCCTGCGGGCGGACCCACCGGCGGATCGAACGGATAAAGGGTCGCACGGACGACATGATGATCCTCAAGGGGGTCAACATCTTCCCCATCCAGATCGAAAAGAAGCTCATGGAAATCCCCGGCGTGGGAAAGAATTTCCTCATCATCCTGGATCGGGAGGGATTCAACGACCACATGACCGTAAAGGTGGAAGTGGAAAGGCAGTTTTTCGACGGCGATTTGAAGCATCTCGAACAGTTGCGGAAACGCATCGTCGAAGAGCTCAAAAGCGACATCCTCATCACCCCCAAGGTGGATCTGGTGACGCCGGAGAGCCTGCCCCAGTCCGAGGGGAAGGCCAAAAGGGTGATCGACAACCGTAAAGATTGATGAATTCGTAAAAAGTCTTGATGGAGACGACGAAGTAAAAATCTCCAGAGGCAAGGCGCGCGAATCCTGAGTAATGAGGCGTACTTGTGCGTACGTCACGGTGACGAAGGATGAAGCGCAACGCCACATATGGAGCTTTTTACGATGTCGTCAAGATTGACCAGGGAGGAGAAATATGATCGCCAGTCAGTTATCCATTTTCGCGGAGAATAAGCCGGGCAAGCTCGCCGCCGTGACGGAAATCCTCGCCAAGGGGAAGATAAACATCCGGGCGACGGCCATTTCCACCTCCGATACCTTCGGGGTGATCCATCTCATCGTGGACGATCCGGAAAAGGCCCAGGCCGCCCTGACCAAGGCGGGGATGCTCGTCAAGATCCGGCCGGTCCTCGCCGTCCTCCTGGACGACCGTCCCGGCGGCCTGGACAAGCTGGCCCAACTCATGGCCAAGGAAGGCGTCAACATCAACAACGCCTATGGATTCGTCCTGGAAAACCGGGTCAGCGCCGTTTTTGTCGTGGATGTGGACGACCCGGAACGGGCCGTCAAGATTATCGAAAAGAAGGGGTTCAAGACCATGGACGCCGAGGCGCTGGCGGCGGTGGAACCTTTCCATTACATGAAATACTGAGGGAGGAATACCAAGATGACGAGAAAAGAGACCGGCTCCTTCCGGATGAAACATCCGCCGGACCGCCAGGTGGCGCCGGCCATCACGGAAGCCGTCCGGAACCGCAAGCGGAACAACGAGTTGAGCTGCGCCCAGGCGGAGCGTATCGCCGGACAGCAGCAGGTGGATCTCGCCGAAATCGGGGTGGCGCTGGACCTGCTGGAGGTACGAATCGGCAAGTGCCAGTTGGGGCTCTTCGGTTATGAGCCGGCGAGTAAGGCCGTGGCACCCGCCGCCGCCGTGGCACCCGCCCTTGAGGCGGCGATCCGGGAGGCCCTGACGGGCGGGCGTCTCTCCTGTAAAGCCGCCTGGGACATCGCCGCCCGGATGAAAATCGGGCGCAAAAAGGTGGCGGCGGCCTGCGAGTCCATGGAGATAAAGATCAAACCCTGCCAGATGGGGGCTTTTTAAACCTGTCCCCGCTGTTCATCGTACCGGGCCAGGACGAAGAGCATGTCGGCCAGGCGGTTCAGATACTCGTGGATGTGGGGGTTGTCCACCAGACCCTCCCTTTTGAGGAGGGCCACCTTTCGTTCCGCCCGGCGAACGATCGTCCGGCCGACGTCGATCTGGGCGGCGACCACCTTTTCCCCGGGGTAGATGAATTCTTTTTTCAGCTTGACCACCTGCTGGAGTTCATCGATGAGATCTTCGAGACGCCGGGCGTCGGCGGCGCCGATGCGCACCCCGAGCTTCGGGATATCCCCGGGCAGGCTGGACAGCTCCGCCCCCATGGTCAGCAGGTCTTTCTGCACGCCGAGGATGATCTCCCCGATCCGCCGGTTATCGTTCATGGCCCTGGCCACTCCGAGGGCCGAGCTTGCCTCGTCCAGGACGCCGTAAGCCTCCGGCCTGGGATCGTATTTCGGTACCCGCTGCCCGCCGAGGAGACTCGTTTCCCCTCCATCCCCCTTTTTCGAAAACTTCATCTATTCCTCCTTTCCACATAGCGTTTGACAATTCCCGCGATGGTTTCGCCGTTCCTCCGGGCGCACTGAAGGACCTGCTCCATCGTCAGATCCATATCTACCAGTCCGTGGGCATAGTTGTCCACGGAACATAAAGAGGCATACTCCATTTCCAGTTCCCGGGCAACGATGGTCTCGGCGGCCATGGTCATGCCCACCAGATCGGCGGCCCGGGACATGAGCCTGATCTCCGCCTTCGTTTCAAAACGCGGGCCCGCGGTCTGCCAATACACTCCGCCGTCAACGGCGGCAATCCCGCAGTCGGCGGCGGCGGCCAGCCACTTTCTCCGTACTTCCCCGCTCAGGTCCGGCGTGACGTGGGCGGCGGGCGTGGAATGCACCGAGGGTCCGGGATGGAGCATGATGAAATCGTCGGGAACGACCAGGGTCCCCGGCGGCAGGGCCTGTTTGAGGGAACCCGTGGAATTGATCCCGATTACCTCCCGGACCCCCAGGCTCTTCAAGGCAGCGAAGTTCGCGGGATGATCGATGCGATGAGGCGGGATATAGCGTCGGGGGTCGCCCCCGTGGCGGGGCAGGAAGGCGATATCCTCGGTGACGAGGACGAAAGCCCGCCCCCAGTTCGTGTCGATCCATCTTTCCTCGGGATCGGCGATGATCCCCTTCTCCCGGAGGGCGATGGTCCCGGAGATGATTCCCAGTCGTTCCATGTCGGTCAACCTTGCAGTGAATGGAAAAGCGCATTGACCTATAACAGATTAATCGCCGGTAGTCAAAACACACAAGCACGGATTTTCCAAACAATTCGGGCGGGATTTATCGCCGCTTTCGCCGCCCGGACCGGCGGCGGGCGAAGGGCGCGATGACATCCCGCCCCGGCCGGTTCGGACGGCGGCTGGGCGGGGGCGGAAATTTTCGATTTGACATATCCGGGGATGTGTCATAACTTGAAGCCGCCAATAAAGTAACGCGACGAAAGGAGGATACCTCATGGCAGAAGAGGTCAAACATGTGGGCGACGGCGATTTCGATCAGGAGGTCGTCAACTCCGATATTCCGGCCATCGTGGATTTCTGGGCCCCGTGGTGCGGGCCGTGCCGGGCCCTCGGTCCCATGGTGGAAGATCTGGCCGCCGACTACAAAGGCCGGGTAAAGGTAACCAAGCTGAACATCGATGAAAGTCCCCGCACGGCGGAGAAGTACGGCGTCCGGAGCATCCCGACCCTGATGCTGTTCAAGGACGGCAAGTTGCTGGACACCCTCATCGGCCTCGTTCCCAAGGACAAGCTCGAGGCCTTCGCGAAGAAAGGCTTATGATCAAAAACGCAAACATACGCAGACAGGCCCTGCTCATCCTTCTTTTCATCCTGACGGTCAGCGTCGGCGGGTGCGCCTGGTGGAAAGATCTGTGGTCGCGCAAGCAGATGGCCAAGGGCACCCCGGAAGCCCTGTATTCGGCGGGCGTGGCGGCTTACCAAGACGGTCGGTACAAGCGGGCCGTGGAGTACTTCACCCGCCTCAAGGAGGAGAACCCCCTGCACCCCCTGGCCCTGCAGGCGGAAATCGGCATCGGGGACGCCCATTTCTCCGATGAGGAATACGCGGAAGCGGAGCTGGCCTATACGGACTTCGTAAGTCTTCACCCGACCAACGAAAACAACCCCTACGTCATCTATCAGATCGGCATGTGCCACTACAAGCAGATGTCCACCATCGATCGGGACCAGTCCGAAACCGTTAAGGCCGCCCGGGAGTTCGAGCGCGTCATGGCCCGCTACCCGAGCAGCAAGTTCGCCTTCCTGGCGGAGCAGAAGCTCCGGGAATGCCGCCAGCAGTTGGCGGAACGGGAGTTCTATATCGGTGAGTTCTACTTCAAGCAGGGAAAATACGAGGCGGCCCTGAAGCGTTTTCAGACCGTGGCCATAACCTATCCCCACATGGGGCTCGACTACAAGGTCAAGGCCTATATCGCGGAGACGCAGAAACGGTTCCTGAAGGCGGAAGAGAAAAAGCGGCAGGAGCAGAAAAAGGCGTCGGCGAAGGCAGTGAGCTCCGGAGCCGGGCCAGTGTCCGGTGCAGACATGTCTCCGGGGGCAGGGAGGAATCAACAGTGAGCCGGTTGTCCCCCGGCAGGCCGTCCTCCCGTTCATAGTCGCCTTTCTGGGCGGCATAGATCTCCCACCGGCCGTCCGAGGCCTCCCGCGGATCTCGCGCCCGCCGCTCCAGCCTTTCCCGAATTACCTCATCGGGGCAGACGCATTCTACTCGCAGGAAGGGAACCCCGAGCCGCCCGGCCAGCGCCAGGGCCTCGTTACGCTGGCGGGCCCGTTTGTAAGATGCGTCGATGATGACGGGCCGCCCTGATCGCAGCAATTCCGCCGCCCGCTCATGGGCGGCGGCGTAAGTCTTTTCCGAAATATCTTCCCCGTAGATCCCCTGTCCAAATTCCACATGATGCCGGTCCGTGGGCGCCAGGTTAAAGAGTTCCTTGCGAAGGACATCGGTGCGGATCACCACCGCTCCCAGGCGGGGCGCCGCCAGGGAGGCCAGGACGCTCTTCCCCGTCCCCATCAGCCCGGTGATGAGGATCAGGGCCGGTTGTTCGAGGCGGGCCGCGTAGGTGTAGGCCAGATCGAAATAGCGCACGGCAAGTTGCCGCGCCTCTTCCTTTCCCCGGGCGTCGATGGCGGGATCGTCCATCCGGAAGCTCACCACTTTTCCCCGGACATAGGCGTAATAGCACTTGTAGAAATTGATCAGACCCAGAAGTTCTTCGTCCCCGGCGAAGCGGGCGTAATCCGCCACAAAGCGGTCGGCATGCTCCTCATAGCCGTTGTAATCGAGATCCATGGCCAGAAAGGCGGCCTCCCCCGCCACGTCGCCGTAGCGGAAACGCTCGTTGAATTCGATGCAGTCGAAAATGACGATCTCGCGGTCCACTACTATATGCTCCAGGTGCAGATCGCCGTGACCGTCGCGGATGCGGTGCTCCCGGACCCTTCTGGCCAGGAGGGCGGCTTTCCCCTCCATAAACCGGAAGATGTAGTTCCTGATGAAGCGGAATTGGAAATCAGGAATGGTTATCCCGATATATTTCTCCGTCTGGACGAAATTCTCTTCGTGATTGCGGCGGATCGTCTCCGGAGAACCGATCTCGTCGATGCGGCCTCCCGTATCGGCCTGCCGGTGGAAGGCCGCGAGCTTCTCCGCGATCGCCGCGAAAACCGCCGGGTCGAAATCCCGGGCGGCGACGAGGCTCTTCAACATCCGCTCCGGCGGTAGTTTACGCATCCGGACGGCGTAATCCACAACCCGTCCCCCGTTGCCGCCGTCGTCCCCAAGAACCAGACGTCCGTCCCGGCCGTCTTCCCGGATCGCCACCACCCCCAGATAGGTCTCCGGGGCCAGCCGCCTGTTCAGGCGCAGCTCTTCATGACAATAATGCCGGCGCTTCTCCAGGGTGGTAAAATCGAGGAATCCGAAATCCACGGCCTTCTTCACCTTGTAAACTTCATCGCCGGCGATGAAGACATAGGAGATGTGGGTCTGCACCATCTCCACCTCTGCCGGACGGTGAGGATAGAATCCCGGATCGATCATGGCCGCGACAAGCCGCGGATGGGTCATGGAAGTTTCTCCTTCATGGTCAGTAGGCCTCCTTGTTGTCCCGGAGGTCTTCACCGGTTACGGTTCCCCGGAATATCCGGTAAACCCAGAATTGGTAAACCGCCACCACGGGGACGAAGATCGCGGCGATGACGGTTAGGATCCTGAGGGTATAATCGCTGGCCGCGGCGTTGTAGATCGTCAGGCTGTAAAGGGCATCGGGCCGCGCCGGGACCAGTTGGGGATAAAGACCGGCGAATCCCGTCATGACGATCAGGATGACGGCGGCTCCGGAAGCGAAAAAGGCGGCGGAAAACCTCTTACTCATTATGGACATGCCCATCCCCAAAAGGGAGGCCAGCACCCCGGCGGGAAGGAGCAACAGTATATAATTATTTAGATAACGGGCAAAAATGGATGTGGAGAAAGCGGTGTTCACGAAGAACAGAGCCGCCGTCACCACCAGAACCGCCCAGATCTTCATGGCTAATTTCCGCGCCCTCGCCCCCAGCTCGTCCCCCGTCTTGACGGCCAGCCAGATGGCGCCGTGACCGCCGAGCATGGCGACGAACATGACTCCGGTCAAAAGTCCGTAGCGGTTGAACAGGGAGAAGAAGCCCCCTTGGTAGCCCTGGGAGTTCAGGGGCAGTCCCTGAAAGATATTGCCGAAAAGGACCCCGAAAAGAAAGGCCGTAGTCAGGCTTCCGAGAAAAAAGGCCATATCCCATCCTCGCCGCCAGACGGGGGAATCGCTCTTGCCGCGGAATTCCAGGGCCGCGCCCCGGACGATCAATCCGAAGAGGATCAGAAGTATCGGCAGGTAAAGGGCGCTGAAGATCAGGGCAAAGGCCGCGGGAAAGGCGGCAAAGGTAACCCCGGTCGCCGTTACCAGCCAGACCTTGTTGCCGTCCCACACGGGGCCGATGCTGTTCATGGCCAGGCGCTTCTCGAAGTCGTTGCGGGGCAGGAAGGGGTGGAGGATGCCGACGCCCAGATCGAAGCCGTCCATAAAGAAATATATGGCCCAGAGGACTGCCCAGAGGACAAACCACAGCGATTGATAATCCATCAGCTCACACCTCCGGTCCTTTTCTGGCGTATTTTGCCAGCAAATAGATGTTTATCACCCAGAGAATGCCGTAAAGGAGGGTGAACCCGGCCAGGGAAACCGCCGCCTGAAACGCCGAGACGCCCCGGGAAACGGCTTCCGAGGTCTTTAAAACCCCATAGACGATCCAGGGCTGCCGCCCCACTTCCGCGACGATCCATCCCAGTTCCCCGGCCAGATACGGCAAGGGCAGGGCCAGAATCAGCGCCTTGAGCAAGAGGGGCTGTCTTTCCAGCGCCTCCTTCCGGGACAGGAAGAAGGCCAGGGCGCTCAGCAGTATGAAGAGCCCCCCCAGGGCCACCATGAGGCGGAAGCTCAGGAAGGTCTCCCACACCGGCGGCCGCTCCTCCTTGGGAAATTCCTTGAGGCCCTTCACTTCGGCGTTGAAATCCTTGAAGGCCAGGAAGCTCACCATCTTGGGGATACCGAGCAGTTCCACGGCATTGCGCTCGTTGGTCGGATCAGGGACCAAAAGCAGGTAAAAGGGCACGCCCCGCTCGGTCTCCCAGAGGGATTCCATGGCCGCCAGTTTGGCCGGCTGGGCCTTACCCACCTCGGCCCCGTGGAAATCACCGACGAGGACCACGAGCAGCGAACTTGCCAGGCCGAAGGTCGCCGCGATCCGGAAGGATTTCTTGAAGAGGGGCAGATGGTTCTTTCTGAGGATATGCCAGGCGGAGATCCCCATGACGAAAAATGCCGCCACGACATAACCGGCGAGGATGGTGTGGAAGAATTTCAGCCACCCGTAGCCGCTGGTAAGGATTGCCATGAAATCGATGAGTTCGGCGCGATTGCTCCGGATGGCGAACCCCACGGGATGCTGCATCCAGCCGTTGGCCAGAAGGATCCAGAGGGCCGACATGTTCGTCGCGAAGGCGACGATCCAGATGGACAGGGCGTGGAGGCGGGGGGAAACCTTCTTCCACCCAAACACCCACAGGCCGATGAAGGTCGCCTCCAGGAAAAAGGCGAGCAGCGCCTCGATGGCCAGCGGCACGGCAAAGATATCGCCAACGTAGCGGGCATATTCCGCCCAGTTCATGCCCAGTTGGAATTGGAGGGAAAGACCCGTCGCCACCCCCAGGGCGAAGTTGATGAGGAAGAGCTTGCCCCAGAATTTCGTCATCCGCAGATACATCTCGTCCCGGGTGGCCACGTAACGGCTCTCCATATAGGCCACAAGGATGGAAAGACCCAAGGTAAGGGGGACGAAGAGAAAATGAAACATCGCCGTCACGGCGAACTGGATCCGGCTCAGGGCCAGGGCGTCCATAAGCACCTCCCTATCGGACACGCATGCCGTTTTTACTTCGTGATGAACATCCGTCTGAAGATCCTTTGAGACATCCGCCATTCACGTCGCCGTCAGGGGTTATATCAGCTCCGGCCTATATTATCAACGGTCACGTTTTCGGAAAGAACGGGAAGAGGCGTAACCCCGCCCCCCTTTTGCCTTGACTCCCCGGCGCGCTTTCCCTATACTGATTCAAATATTAAACTTGTATCTTAATTACATAATTCAGCGCAGCTTCCGCCGGGCCTAAACGGATAACCGGCAGTAACGAAGATGTTGACATGAAGATGCCCCTCCCCATCCCCCACCGCAACCGCCGGCCCCTCAACCGCGGGCAGGTCTGGATAAGGGCCTTTCGCCTCCACTTTATCCTCCCCAGCGTCCTGCCGGGGATTCTCGGCGCCGCCGTTGCCTGGTCCCACGGTTACGCCATCAGGATCCCGGAATTTGTCCTGACGCTCGCCGGGGTCGCCGTCAACCACCTGGGACTGAATATGATCGATGATGTCTGCGATTATCGCCACATCGTCGATCTGAAAAAATCCCATGAGAAGAATCCCTACACCGGCGGGAGCGGCGTCCTGACCGACGGGCTGCTCACGGTGCGTGAGATGCGGGCCGCGGCGGCGCTGTGCTTTGCCGCCACGATCCTCATCGGCCTTTTCCTCACCTATCGCCGCGGCTGGACCGTGCTCTTTTTGGGCCTCTTCGGCATGGCATCCTCTGTCTTCTATACCATGCCGCCGGTAAAATTCGGTTATCGGGGCTTAGGGGAGTTGGGACTCCTCGTCAACTTCGGCCCGGTGATCGTGATGGGCTCCTATTTCGTCCAGGCCGGACGCCTAACCTGGGAGCCGCTGCTGATTTCCCTCGTCCTGGGGTTGATGATGTGGTCCATGATCGTCATCAATGAGATCCCCGACTACGATGCCGATCGGGAAGGCGGGAAAAATAACCTCGTGGTCCTTCTGGGCCGGGATTTCGCCGTGGCGCTTTACGCCGCCGGCCTCCTTTTGGCCTATCTGATCCCGCCCCTGGGGGTCGGACTTGGATACTTCACCCCCATGACCCTCCTGATCTGGCTCAGTCTGCCCTGGGCCTGGCGTTCCCTGAGCATCCTCATCCGCCACCGCCACGACCCGTTGCGCCTTGCCCCCGCCAACCTGGCCATGATCAAGGTCCATACCCTTACCGGACTGGCCCTGATCGCCGCCTATCTCCTTCCATGAGAAAAAATGATGGCATTTTTCATGGAGATTGTTTAAGGAGCGGGGCAAATATTTATTGTTCCAAGGAGTATCCGGCTATGACCAAGGCAACCAGACCCGCGTCCTTTCGCGGGGCGTCCAAATACGTCCTCGACGACGAGCTGGCAAAAATCGTCAATGTCTCAATGGCCCTGGAGATGCCCCTCCTCCTCAAGGGGGAGCCGGGGACGGGGAAGACCATGCTGGCCCACGCCATTGCGGAAAGCATGAACATGCCCCTCATCACCCTCAACGTGAAATCGAGCATGAAACTCGTCGAGGCCCTTTATCAGTACGATACCCTGACCCGTCTCAACGACAGCCGCTTCGGCGATTCCAAACGGGACGTAAGCGACATCGAGGCATACATCCGCATGGGGAAGATCGGCCAGGCCTTTACCGCCGCCACCCGGACGGTTCTCCTCATCGACGAGATCGACAAGGCGGACACGGACTTCCAGGACGACATGCTCGACGTCCTCGACCAGATGCAGTTCGACATCATCGAGATCGACAAGACGATCGCCGCCCGGCACCGCCCGGTGATCATCATCACCTCCAACGCCAAGAAGGACCTCTCCGACCCCTTCCTCGGACGCTGCAACTTCCATCACATCGCCTTTCCCGACCCCGACATGATGCGCCTCATCCTCGACGTCCACTTCCCCAAGCTCGATGACGAGATCGTGGGGGCCTGCGTCAAATCCTTCTACCGCCTCCGGGAGCTCCGGGGAATAGAGAAAAAGCCGGCCACCCGGGAGTTGATCAACTGGCTCAGGGCACTGAAGAGCGATCCCGATTTCCGGCCCCAGGTCCTCGCCCAGGGGCGGACCCCCTATCTCGGCATCCTCTTCAAGAAAAGCGCCGACCTGTTCCAGGCGGTCCAGCAGTTGGGCCGGGGGCAGATTTAAGGCCGGAAACATTGTCCGGCCAACCCGGGCGGCCTCCCTTGCCGGGGCAAGGGGCGGGGATTGCCGACCGCATAAGGTTGTTGATGGGTAAATCACTATAAATGTTCATTAATTTCTTCTATACCCTCCGCGACCGGGGCATTCCCGTGAAGCCGACGTCCTTTCTCAGGCTCCATAAGGCCCTTAGTCTGGGATTGATTCACTCCCTGGAGGATTTCTACACGGCCGGGCGGGCCATCCTGATCAAAAGTGAAAGATACTTCGACAGTTACGACCAGATCTTCGCCCATCATTTCCGTGGGGTGGAGCTCCACGACCCCACAGCGGTGGAGCTTACGGAGCTTGCCCGGGCCATGCTCGACGAATGGCTGAAAGATCCCGGGGAGGTGGCGCGGGCCCTGGGGATCGATGAGGAGCAACTCCAGGGGATGACCCCCGAGGAATTGATCAAGTATTTCCTCGACCGCCTGAAGGAACAGACGGAGGCCCATCACGGCGGCAACCGGTGGATCGGAACCCGGGGGACGTCGCCGGTGGGACATTCCGGCCGCCATCCCGGCGGGATGCGCGTCGGCGGACAATCCCGGAACAAGTCCGCCGTCAAGGTGGCCCTGGAGCGCCGTTACCGGGATTATTCCCAGGACGGCCCCCTGACGGAGCATCAGATGGCCGAAGCCCTCAAGCGCCTCCGGCGCATGACCCCCACGGGACCCCGGGACATCGTCAACATCGACAAGACCATCGCCCAGACGATGCGCAACGCCGGAGAGATCGAGATCGTCTTCGACCGGCGCCTCACGGACCGCCTGAAGATCATCCTCATGATCGACAACGGCGGCTGGTCCATGGACCCCTACGTGGAAATCGTCCAGACCCTCTTTCACTACGCCCGCTCCCAGTTCAAGGACCTGAAGATCTACTTCTTCCACAATACGATCTACAGCCGCGTCTGGGCTGACCCCCAGCGTTATTTCAAGCCCGAGCCGGTGGAAGAGTTTATCCGCCGCGATCCGGAAACGCGCCTGATCTTCGTCGGCGACGCCAGCATGGCCCCCTACGAACTTATCCACGGCAACGGGGCCATCTACGTGGACCAGCAGGCCACGGGGGCAAGCATCGACCGGTTGAAATTCCTCGCCCGGACCTTCCGCCACGCCGTCTGGCTCAATCCCGTCCCCCCGTACGAATGGGAAACGACCTGGACCATCGGGGTGGTCAGACAGGTCTTCCCCATGTTCGAACTGACCCTCGACGGCCTGGAGAAGGCGGTCCTCCACCTCATGGCCCGGCACTGACCACCCTTGCCGCCTGATTCACTGTCTTTTGTCCGGATCCGACCTTAACCCGTTTCATGTCGCCTTTCCTGATGCCTTTGAAGCTCTCGCTGTTTCCTCTGCACGCGCAGATGCTTTATGGCTATGGCTTTTCGGTTTTACCTGTATCACAGCCACTATCGGCTTGCACTCTGCCTTTATGAGCAATCAAAAAAATGCTTGACATATTAGAATAGCCATTCTAATATATAGCCACCCATGGGAAGAAATGCTCACTTTAACAACGAACAATTTATTGATGCGGCATTGAAAATTGCCGCCGCACAGGGGCCGGCATCTGTAACAATAGCAGCCGTTGCCGGTGAGATACGTGCGCCGATAGGTTCGGTATATCATCGTTTCCCATCGCGTGATGTGCTCATGGCCGAGGTTTGGCTGCGTGTTACGGCATCTTTCCAGGATGAGTTTCTGACCGCGCTGGAAAAGGGTGAAGGGATCGAGGCTGCTCTCCATACGCCGCGCTGGGTTCGCCAACATTTCCCCGAGGCGCGCATTCTTATGCTCTACCGTCGGGAGGAACTAGTGACGGGTGTTTGGCCGGAAGAAATGAAGGAAAGGGCCCTTGGTCTCTCACTCAGGCTGGATGCCGGTATTTCCGAGTTCACGGCACGGACCTTCGGCAAGGCCGGGCGGGAGGAGATCAACCGGACGGTTTTTGCGATCATCGACGTGCCTTGCGCCGCCGTGCTGCGCTATATCCGGCAGGGGAAGAAACCGCCACGGTCGCTCGAAGATTATATAGCGAAGACATACAACACCATTATGAGGAGGATGAAATGAAGATTTTCAACAGGCATGACAGAATCATCCCTGCGGAGCAGCATGCCGTAGGTTCGGTTCTTAACAGTCTCTCCGGACCTGAAGACGCATTGTGGCCAAGGGAGTTGTGGCCGCCGATGGTACTGGACTCCGCCCTGAAGGTGGGAGCGGCTGGAGGTCACAGCCTGGTGAGATATCGGGTCTCTGAGTATGTTCCGGGACGCAGGGCCGCCTTCCAGTTTGACAGTTCAGGTCTTATGAACGGTGTTGACGGTCGTCATTATTTCGAGGTTATACCCCGGCGCGGACATGTCATCATACGCCACGATCTTGAAGGTGAATGCGATCTGGGCGTGTATTTGAAATGGACCTTCCTCGTCAAGCCGCTACATAATGCCTTGATTGAAGATGCTTTTGACAAGGTGGAGAGCAAGTTCAGCGGAAAGACAGTAAAGCGCTCACACTGGGGTTTGCGGGTCCGGTTCCTTCGCTGGTTGATCAGAACGCGACAGAGGCGCTATGTGAAAAGAGGAGATATATAGACAACTATGATAATATCAGCAATCCTTGCTCATCCCGACAAAGATAGCCTCAACCATGCAATTGCTCGAACCGCGATAGAGAGGATATAGGAAACTCTGTCGTTACTTCCTCTCATTCGATCCGTAATGCTCACATCTGATGACGTGCTGCCCACTAACACAAGATGGAGCCAACGCTTGAATCATGCCATATTTACGTAAATACTCGTTTTTACTTCAAATACAAAGCGAGGGGCCACCTTTACTGAGGGCTTATTGAATGCCGATCGAAAGCGCACAAATCTAAAAGCCAATTTCTCCCTTTTGAAGTAGATCCGCTCCTTCCTGAAATCAATAAACCGTCGTTCTTGACAAAAATGCTTGTTTCCAAACGGTATTCATTGATTTAAAATACTTTTAAATTTGTCATTGCCAAATATATAAAAACTTATATAATGCCTCCATGAAGATAAAGCCGCTGAAATTCATCGCTTCAAGCCTCGATGATCTTCGTAACTTTCCCGATGAAGCAAGACGGGCTGCGGGCTTTGAACTTCACGCGATTCAGTCAGGTCTTGAGCCGAGTGACTGGAAGCCGATGCAAATTGTTGGAGCCGGTGTAAAGGAGATTCGTATTCACATACTTGGGGAGTGACGTGTTATCTATGTAGCGAAGCATCATGAAGCGATTTATATACTACATGCATTTCAAAAGAAGACGAAAAAAACGAGTAAACAAGAGATTGATTTGGCTCGCCAACGTTACAAGCAAATTGGAGGATAATCTATGAGCGAGACAATTATTGAGTCGTCCGGAAATGTGTTTATTGATCTTGGTTATTCTCCAGAAGATGCAGCAATTCTTCAGATGCGTGCTGATCTTATGGCCAAGCTCCGCAAGTTCATTGAGGCCAAGAAACTTACTCAGGTCGATGCCGCAAAAATTCTGTGTGTCAGCCAATCGAGAATATCCGACCTGATTAGGGGGAAATGGGAGAAGTTCAGCCTCGAAATGCTTGTCACTCTTGCCACGAGGGCAGGCATGCATGTCAGACTGAAAACTGCTGCGTGAAGGAGGTGATGGTAATCGTGGGGAGGGAAACGGATATCCAGAAGATCAAATGACGATGAATTCGTAACAAGTCATGATGGAGACAACTTCGATAATTTTTTGTAAAACCGTGGCGTCCCTCCCGGAGACGGCGGCTTGTCGCCCCCATCCCGTCCCGGTCGCTTCAGCCCGAAAGAAAAACGTTTTCTTAACGGAATCTTTATATTTTCACCCCCTTTCTTAACAGCATCCTTATATCTTGATTGTTAATATTAAATCCAAGGGGAGAGGAGCAAGCTCATGGATTTGATATTTCTATGCCTGATCGGCATATTTTCCGGAATAACCTGGTTCTTCATCAGGAAATTCGACAATCTTTAGGGAGGGGCGGAAATGACGCTATTCCATCTTGCCGGATTGTTTATTGTCATCGGCCTTGCCGTTTATCTTTTCCTTGCTTTACTGAAACCAGAGTGGTTCCAATGAGCGCCAACGGACTTGTTCAGATTGCCATATACTTCCTTGCCCTTATTGCCCTGGCCGTACCACTGGGAAACTACATGGCCAGGGTCTATGCAGGGAAAAACGTTTTCCTGAGCAGCATCGCCGGCCCCCTGGAAAGGTTCATCTATCGCTGTTGTCGGATTGACGAGAAACAGGAAATGTCCTGGCAAAACTATGCGGCAGGATTGATGATCTTCAACCTGATCGGCTTCCTTGCCCTCTATCTGCTCCAGCGGTGTCAGGATCTTCTCCCTTTCAACCCCCAGGGATTCCCGGGCGTTCCCCCTGCCCTTGCCTTCAACACCGCCGTAAGCTTTGTAACC
>CAZNDG010000031.1:0-33384 GCA_964571695.1 uncultured Syntrophus sp. | reverse complement strand
GAACAGGGTGGCGGCTTCCTCCGGAATCGGGTGGCGGAATCAGCGGAATACGCATGCTGCCGGCAAGACGTCAATCTCAAATCAACCTTTTTCTTTTTCCATCGCGGCCATGATCTTTTCAGGCTTCTTGTCTTTTAATCTTTTCAGAGTATTCCTATAGCCATCATTATCGAAAGGCTTCTTATATTTCAACGCCTCAAATAGAAAGTAAACAAAGACAGTACTGACCAGATGAACCACCTCATGATGGTTAGATTTCTTCCTTCTCATGGATAGGTAAAACTGATAGGCCTCAATGGGATCTCTTAACTCAAGGTGCTTTTCAACCATCAAGTGCAGAAGAATATGTAAAAAAGGGTTTGTTTCATGTTCGGGATCAAAATCATGTCCCGACATGACATCAGCAAACTCAAATTGATTATGGAATTCTTCCTGATGTTGCATCATGATCTGGGCGAGTTTCTGGTCTTCTTTATCCAAGTGGGCAACGCTGCCAGCTTTAGCCGCTTCCCATACGTCATGAATCCTCTCTCGGTTAAGAGTTTTTAAAATATCTAGCATGAACTGATTGTCACTTTGATCCGTCATCATCGCTCGCCCTATTTATTTCAGGTAACCCGCTTTTTTCATGAACTCAGGATTTCTTTCAAGGTCCTGGGCAAGCTCTTGAATTTCTCTGTGTACCGCCGGTGAAAAGGAATTAAAGGCGCCTTCAGCCCCAGACTTATTCATTGCATCAACATGACTGGAAGCATTTGCGCCGCTTTCCTGCATGATCATGAGGACTATTTTTTCAAGTCTCTTTTGAATATCCGGCGGAAATTGTGCAAGACTCTGTTCAGCTTGCAATGCCACTGGATTCTTTGAGGCATAATCCGCTCGTGCCGCAGGATCAGCAAAGAAGTTCCTCAGCATCGACATAGCTGCTTCGTGTGACTTATCTTGGGCAAAGGCATTGTTCGCTAAAAATACAAATGCGAAGATTGCCAATCCCACCATCAAGTATTTAGATTTCATAAGGCACCTGCTCTTTACAGATCAATTGTTCATATGATCATTACTATATCGGGTGCATGTCTCTCGGAAGGTTCAGGGATGCTGGTCGGGTATCCGACTATTACCGGCGCCACGATTCGCTGGTCGTCTGTAATTCCCATTTCATGAAGGATTTGAGGGTCGCGAATATTAGCTCCCAATGCTATCCAGCATGTACCTAATCCCCTATCTGTAGCTGAAAACATGAAATAGGCAACGGTTAATGCGCTATCAACATCAAGTAAATGATGCTTTCTCGGCCCGGTCACGTAGACAAGACAGGGGGGCATTGTAAAACAAATTGATTGAAGGCACAAGCGTCATATGGAAGCAAAATATATCTTGCGCTATTCGCGAATCGCGAATACAATGCAGCCATGAATCTGAAACCACAGGATATATACATACTCTTGAAGCTGATTGCCATCGGTGAAGGCCAATGGTCATACTCATCCCTGTCTGGCGACCTGATCATGAGCACCTCAGAAGTTCATGCCGGGATCAAACGCGCTGTTGCCGCCCGTCTGATGGATTCGCCGAAAGGACGTCCCCTAAAAAAGTCACTGGAAGAATTTCTCATTCACGGTGTCAAATACGCTTTCTCACCAGATCATGGCGGCTTGACCCGCGGGGTTCCGACGGGATATGCCGCACCGCCGATCAAGAACATTATTTCCCAGACTAATGAACCTCCTCCCGTTTGGCCGGAGCCCGATGGTGATACCCGTGGCTATGAATTTTCGCCCCTGTATAAATCGGTTCCGAAGGCAGCGCTGAAAGATAAATTGCTTTATGAATTACTCGCTATCGTCGATGCCATTCGCGACGGCAGAGCACGTGAACGGGAAGTCGCCATCAAGGAACTGAAAGCTCGCTTTGGATCGTCATGATCAACAGCAAAGATATCAATATCAGCATGCTCATCCATGTAGCCAAACGACTTGGCGACCTTAGGGAAAAGGAAGACATCATCACAGTCATTGATGGACGACCAGAAATCGTTTCCGAAATCTTAATCTCACCCGATGATCTGAAAAATTATCTGGCTGCGGCATTCAGGACGCTGTTGAGAAACAGCGACTTTCTCAGTGCGATTCCCGGACATCTGCTCCCCGACCGTACAAGTCAGGCCAGGTTGCCACGACTCAAGAAATGCCTCGAACTGATAGCAAAGATTCAAGATCCTACATGAAATGGAAACCCATCTCGGGATGGTGGTCAGGGAATGAGGAGGAATTCAAGGGCCGTGTGAAGAAAAGCAAAGGCGGTGCCGGTCCATGGGGCAGCGGAATGCCCTGGCGCGACGCCTGCCTACCGTCTCCTTCCTGTACTCCACACGGTGTCAATTTTGAAAATCATATTGTCTTTCAATTCGTAATCAATAAAGTTGCACCGCATCTTGTGGCAGAATTATCCGTGACAGAATTATCTTGGAACAAAAACATGCATTTTTTATACTGCTGACAGCAAAAAGCAAGTTCTTATCAATAATTATTCTCGCCATACAGCAGCAATGTATTCCTCGGCAAAACCTTTACTTCCCCGGCTTCAAACGCAGCAGGTTGATCTCGTTGGAAGTGCCGAGCCTCACGCGCGTGATAAATGTGCCTGCGCCCTGCGAGACAAAGACGGCGGTGGCGCCCTCGCGGTACAGCCCGCGATTAAACGGGAACAAGAGACCAGCGAACAACGTGGCCGGGAAAACCTGGCCCGCATGCGTGTGGCCCGTGATCATCAGATCGACGCCCCTGGCCGCGACGTACCGGGTGCCCATCGGGCTGTGATGGATAAGCGCCGACGGCATGTCGCTCTTCAAGGAAACACCAGCCAGAACCGATTTGATGGTGCGCTTGTTGTCGGACGGGTGCATGTCGAATGTGTCTTCGTCCGCGTTCATGTAATCGAGGCCGACAAGCTGGATTCCGTGGGTTTCGACGACCTCGTTTTGCAGGACGCGGACACCTTGCCTGGCGATCAGCTCGAACGCTTGCTGCTCGTTGACATACTTTTCGTGGTTGCCGCCCACAAAGTAAGCCGGAGCCGCAAGCCCGGCCAGCGGGTCCAGAACGCCGGGGGCGAGGGCTGCCCGGGAGTCGATCAGATCGCCGGTGATAAGCACAAGATCCGGTTTGCGGCGATTGGTCTCCTCGACGATCCTTGCCAGAAACGCTCGCCCGCGGTGGTGCCCCAGATGCACGTCGGAGATCTGCATGACCGTGACCTCGCGTTCGAGCTGGGGCAGCCGAATCTCGGTCTCCTTGACCGTCAGGACGTTGGCCCACCAGGCGCCGGCACCGGTTAAAGCCAACGCCGGGACCAGGACCGCGGCAAAGCTCCAGACAGGGGGAATGCTCCACTTCCGCTGGATCACATGGAAACATAAAAGTGTCAGGAACAGGAATACATAAAAGATAAAGGCGTAGCCGCCCAGCACGTTGAGCAGACCGATCGCGGCGTCGGCGGATTTCGCCGTACCGAGCATGCACCCCCCCGCGCCGACGACTGCGACGGCAATACCTGTCCGCAGCAGCCAGCGTTTATCAATCCCGAGAAGGATGCGCAGACGATAGGCCACATACCAGATGGACGCACCGAGCAGGCCGAAAACTACGAGCGTAATGACGACAGCAAGCACGGTCATTATCGGTTTACCTTCTTTTTGGAAACTGCGTTGCAGGTGTTTTTCGGACCGGGTTGCTCACCCCGAAAAGTGATGCGAAGCGCAATGGCCATACGGTCGCGATACTCTGCCGGTGTCGCCACCCGGTGCTTCCAACCGTACGAGGTCGCGCAAAGCATCTCCGCCACGTCTTGCGCACCGGCTTCCAGGCCCGCGAGGCGAGAACCCCCCGCATCGGCAATAAGTTTTGTCACATCCGCGATGAAGCTTTTTTCGTACTGAGCTGGCGCATCGCCAAGAAGACTCGATGCGGCCGTGAGGATTTCATCCACATACTGCTCGTTGAATTGCCCGATATGGCTGCCGTGAAAGGCCTCGAAGGCGCCAAGCAACCTCTCGAAGAAGTCCAGATTGCTTCTGTCGAGCGCGGTCCGGTACGCGCTGCTTGCGGCCTCAACGATGTTCAGAATGGCCGCCCGGAAGAGTTCCTCCTTGGTTTTGAAGTGCAGATACAGCCCCTGCCGGGAAAACCCCGTTGCGCGGGCCAGGTCGTCCATGGAGGTCTTCTTGTAGCCGTAACGAAGGAAGACTTTCGCGGCTGCCTCCAGGATGTTGGTTCGACTGTCGCCGGCGGGTTCCGGGAGTGTTGTCACGATTTCGGATCTTCCTTTCCATGGTTTTTGCGCATCTTTCCTGCGGTGCGGTGCGGCGCCACAGGGTTTTTTAACGCTCGATGTACACACTTGACATATTTGGTGCTTTGTGTCAAGCGTGTATTCAACAGCAGGGAGATCACGGATTCCAATCCGGTGCTTATACGAAGAGGCGGGAGAAAATGAAAGTGATCATTGCCGGCGGTACGGGCATGATAGGCAGTTTGATTTTAAAGCATTGCCTTGTATCTGACCCCATCCATGAAGTAAGAAGTCTGGTTCGCAAACCGACAGGTCTCAAGCATCACAAATTAACGGAGACCGTCATTCAGAATTTTGAAGTCTATTCCGAGCACGCCGATCTATTTTCAAAGAGCGAGGTGCTGACTAATTTTATGGCTACGACGGGTTTACACCACAGCCAAGTCCCGCCCGCCCTGCTCCGCTAAAAGGCAGCGGGCGGAAGTTGGCTGTGGATAAACCACGGCTCAAGGGGCATGAACACAGACAGAAGAACATAAAAAAACGCCCCAGGGTGTAACTTAACTTTTCGAAAAAGGGGATTGCCGTTGAGACCTTTAAGGCGATTATATCGACCTTCATGCAAAGCTTCTGCAACTCCCTGTCGTCACCTTAGTTCCAATTAAGCACGATCAGAGCTCCCAGAGACTCTCTAAACCAGGATCGGACAAGGTGACTCTCTCAATGACTAATAAAACATTAAAAAAACTGTTGACTAAAATAAACCAGGTCTCAATATGTATTCGTCACAAACCATCATGCCTGTTTTGAGCACAACAAAAGACGAAAATATACGGCTATTTGTGAATTTATTCACATAAATTGTGAGCAGTTGAATGAAGGCAAAGAACCAGGCATCTTTTCCACCATTCGGAGAAGCAATCGGGGAAAATTTCCAGGGCCCGTTCTACTTCCATAGAGCCTCAAGTGGGGTGGAATCGGGGGACGAAGCGGGGTAATCGTCTGGCGGAGTCATCCATACCTGGTCAAGGTTTTGGGATAAGCCTTTCGAATATGAAATTATTTCATGATCGGGAGCCGACATATGATGACGGTGAAACGGAGCAGCCATCGGCGAGCGGCCGGACTGTTCATGTCTTTGTCTGGTCCTGATCACTTATGCCTGGTTACCTCACCTGATCGTTCAATTTGTCTCTGCTGCTGATTTTTTCCGTGAGCCGTTTCATGGCGGCGGATATCAGGTCGTCGGGTTTGGTCGTAAGCCGATCCGCCCGGCGGTACATGGCGAGGGACTGATCCAGGTCCCCCTTTATCTCCAAACAAAAGGCGACGTTATAAATCAGTGCCGGCGATTGACCGGCCAGAGGCAACGCCCGGTCCCAGAGCTCGCAGGCGCGATCCAGGCGGTCGTTTTCCGCAAATTCCAGACCGGATTTGAACAATTCTTTTGCCTCTTTGTTCATGCTATCCGTATCATCCATCAGTTGGATCTCCATGGTGACGTAATGAGGCGCGATATCCTTCTTGATTCCGTTTATGACACGGCTTTTTACCGCGGCAAGGAGCGTCTGCCGGCTGGCCAGGGGCGTATTTTTGTCCTCGCATGCCTGGGATGACTGCTTCTCAGACAGGGTGGAGGCATAAACGATCCGACTCGTTTCCACGTCGATGAACTTTGGACTAACCGAGAAAATTGCTTCACGGTAAGTGCAGCCGACATAATAGTTACGCCAGCGGATACAAGATCCTTCCCGGACTCTTCCATCCTTGTCCACTCTCCTTTCTCTTTCTATGCAAGCCTGTCGTTCTTCCCGGTATCGCTGGTCGTTAACCGCGGAAGTCGTAACGGTGCCGGTGACAATTCCTCGGGTGCCCAGGATCTTCCCTAGACGGACTGCGTCTTCCACCGCCACGAGTCCACTGTGGGAAAACCTCTGCTCCTGGATGGTTTGGTCGATTTTCTGTCTTTCCACCAGCGTGAAGAAAGGGCTTCCCCCCACCTGGATGCTACCCAGCGCCCCTTCCAGCTCCATGGCGAATTCATTTCCTCCGGGGCCGTCGAAAGGCAGAAAGGCGATCTTTTTTAGTTTCGCCGCATCGTGATATTGGGCCGGCGCCAGCACCGTCGTCGTGATTTTAGGGGCCGAACAGGAACAACAAAGAAAAACGGCACCCAAAAGAAAAAGACTTAAATATCGTCCGAACCTCATGATTTCCTCCTGTTTGCATCTCGAACCCATAGCGATGGGCTTTATACTTTCCTAATACACCGGTAAAACCTACAAGCGCGACGAACCGGCATTTCATCCCGCCGGTATCGGGTATAATGTCAAGCAGATCTTTACGCTCGGTGAGGACATCCCCGGAGGGTAACCGGTGTGTGCATCAATCGCGCCGGAAGCCCTTGAGCCTTTCATCATCCGTTTTTATTTCTTTAACCAGACCCCGTTTCGTGTCCGTCCCGAATTCCTCACAGGCTGCCACGAGCAGGTAATCGATTACCGTCCGCAGGTCCCGGCTCGTTCCGGAACTGACGAGGTCGCCGTACCAGAGAATTTTGTCTTTTTTCCCCGCCCGGAAAGACTCGGCCTCCATGACGACGATATTCAGCCACCGATCATAAGCCGTCCTGGCATAAGGTATGTAGGTGGTTGCCCCGGGTGTCATGATCGCGCTCACCTGGGCGGTGCCGTCCGGTTGGGAAACAACCACCGATGATGTCACGGGGGGAGACGTCACGGGAATCGATCCGATCTGCGTGAGCCCGGTCCCCACTCCATAATTGAAGGTGCAGAACAGGTCGGCCGTTTCCCGGCTGGTGATAATAAACCCCCTGCTTTTCAATATCTTTTCAATCTTGACCCTGATCTCTCGATCCAGCAGGGGATTCTCCGCCCGGGCATTTTCGGCGACATGTATCTTGACGTTCGGCACAATGCGGCCGGCCGCGTCGGGGTCGGCAAAGCCGTTGACCTGGACCAGGTAAACGGGGGTGCAGCCCCCCAAAAACAGCAGCATCATCATCACGATGGGGGCGATCATTGTAGATCGGGGTGTTTCTTTTCTCACGGTATCCGTATTTCCTTTATCAGCGGCGGAGGAAGATCTTTCCGTCCCATTCAGCCTTACCGGTTCAGCAGCGGGCATTTATCGGCGAAAAAATAGAGCAGGGCAAGGATGATGGCAAGCAAGAAGAGGAGCTTTGGCCAGGGACTCTTTTTTTCCGCGAAGGGATCCTCGAGGGATCGTTCCGCCCCGGGGGGCAGGGCGGCCACCTTGGTCAGGGAGCGACCGAAGGGGATATTGATCTTGGCCCGGGCGTTGACCGCCCAGCCGTTGGCGTCGAGGATGGGTCCGAGGGTGCGCTGCCGGAGTTTCAGCCAGGCAATGACCATGGAAGGTCCGGAGATGATCAGCATGATGCCGGCGATGGCCAGGGGCATCTGCCACCAGATCAGTTTCATGAATCCGGTGATCACCGCGGCGAGGGCCGTGCCGATGGCGCCGACGGCCAGGCCGATGGCGGCGAAGATACCGGCGAACTTGGCAACATCAAAAGGAGTTTTGGCCGGCGCCGCCGCCTTACCATCCTCGATTTTTTGGGCGCTGTCGGCGACGCCGGTCCGGGCCTTGTCGGCTACGTCCTTGTCGCGGGAGGCGGCCATCTTCTCGATCTGCTCGTTGATCATCCGGGCGACTCGTTTATAGGGACTCCAGAATGCTTGGCGGATGCTGATGGGATGCTCGATGACCTTCACGATGGTGGCATCCCAGTCCCAGCCCTGGCGGTCGTAGAAAACTCCGTTCCGTCCCGGCATCAGGCTATCGGCGTCCCCGTCCGTAAAGGCGGCGGCGATGTCCATCTCCGCGCCGGCGCCGTCCTCGGTCCTCCGCGTGCAGTGGCAGTAGGCGAGATAAGTCTGGCTCATGGTGGCCAGGGAGGCGTGTTTGGCGATGTCGCCAACACGGATACAGAGATCGCAACTGCGGCCGTCCAGATAGAGGACACCGGCCTGAAACAGGGCCTTGTCTTTGCGGGTATAAAAATCGGAAAAGGAGACGAAGTTTTTCAACAGGGTGATCAGATCGCGGTGGTAGCGGACAAGACGGTCCAAGTTGGCGATGGCGGTGAATTCCGGCTCCACGGCCCTGTCTCTGGCCATCAGTTCCTCGATGGCGGCCTTGCCGTTGCCGGCGATGATCTCCCGGACCCGCTCTATCCCCAGGCTTTCCAGCACCGTTGCGGGTTTGCGGGTCAACCAGCCTTCGTAAGAGGCAAAGGCGGTTTGCAGTTGACGCCAATCCGCCTCGGAGAGGCTCTCTCTTGCCCCCAAGAGCGGCGCTGCCGTTGTGGCGGCAAAAGCGGCTACCGGCGTCTCCCAGGCTGGGTTGACGCCTTCCCGGAGGGGCAGGGGCCTGCCGGCGGCGATCATGGCCAAAGGAAAGCCCGCGACCTCCTCCGCGGCGACGTTGAGGTTGCCCTTGGCGATGGCGATGTATTCCTCTTCCTGGCGATTGAGGGCGTTCAGCGCCCGGCCATCGAAGGCAGCGAGACGACACCGGGCGAAATAGTCTTCCACCTTGGCGCGCACTGCGTTCAGAGCCCCGAAGGCGGCCTCGGTATCCTCTCCCAGGGGGCAAATGCCTTTTCCCGCCGCCGCCTCGTCATACCAAGCGGCGTATGCCTGCAGGTCGGCGTAGAACGTATCGACCTTTTCCTGTGCGATGCCCGGTTGGCCGCTCCGGTCCATGTCGGACCCGCAGCAATCCATGATGGTGGTGATGATTCGTTCCAGTTCCGGATCGCCGGCGGCTTCGGGGGGGATGATGCCGTCGCCGTTGAAGCGGGTCTTGGAGAAGATCTTTTCCGTATCCGCGGTGTCGGTGGGAGTGATGACGGCGGCGCCCTCCTTCCCGAGAGTGGCGAGGATATGTTTCGCCGAGTTCAAGAGCCTGTTTCCTTCTTCCGACCGGTCATCAATGGCCGTGAGAGGCAGCTCCGCGGATCCCTTGATCAGATCGTCGGGATTTTTCAACAGTGACGCCGCCCAGGATACAGCGGCGATGATTTCCGGGGCGCGAATGCGACCGTCATTATCGGTGTCGATCAGTTCCAGGGTCTTCCGGTCGAACTCCAGACCGGTGACGGGACAGCTCAGGGCAATCCAGAGTTTCTGATCCAGTTGCCCCAGGGCGTTCAAATCCTGTCCGGATTCCAGCCGCACCTGATCGAATCCTCCGGCTCGGAAAAATCTCCAGCGATGTCGGACGTCGTTCTTCCTGTTTTCCGCGACTGATTCTCCCATGATGATTTCCCCTTTCACAGTAGTGGCGCGTATTATAAAACGCAATTCAATTATAGGCAATTTATATCTTTAGGGGATATCTCAGGAGACTCCCTTCCCCGGTGCGGGGAAGGGAGTGGCCGGCGGCCGGTGTGGTGGGTTTCCCCGTCTTTACGGAGTCCGGGGTCTTGATGCCTATGCGGCCAGGGAGACTTTCAGGCGGCCGATCAGGTCTTTCATGAAGGTCTCCCGCTGTTTCAAGGCCCGCCGGAATTCCCTGTCGTCGGTGTTGACCACCTCGATCCGCAAAGACGGATAATATCTCTCCAGGATCTCCAGGAGATGTTTTTCTTCTTCCCGGGTGAGTTCAAGTTTGGACATGGTATCCCTCCTCCTTTCTCACATAACTGATGAAGGCCACGCCACAACTTATTTCATCAGCAGCTCCTTCGTTTCGCCAATGGGATAGACGGGGAAAATCTCGAAATACAATACGTCGATCCAGGCAGCCCGAGCGGCGATGAGGCCTTTGGCGTCCGTCTCGACCACATAGATGGTACGGCATCCCTGCAGATCGTAAAACTCTGATATGACTCTTACATCCTCCGGCCATTCCCATGTCGCCCTTCTGGTCCTGACTTCCTTTTCGTCTTTCGGGTCCCAGGTGCAGATCATCATGAAATACATAATTCTCACCTCCTTGCGGTTCTTGGGAAAGTCATCGCTGATGTCCGCAACTCTTTTTTGTGAACATTAATCTCCGCTTTCCCGCCTCCGGGAGATTGGTCGCTCTCCCGGAGGCGGGCATATGGGCACTTTGCGGGGCAGGTTGATCATTTACGCCTCCTTTTTCCGGCGCCGGAAGTGGCGCGAATGAAAAAAGTATGCTACGTCGAGGGAGGTTTAAAGGTTGTTTGTTCGGGTTGACGATCTACGGCCGGAAATAACGCGTTCGGTTGAAACACAAGCTGCTCTTTCCGGTCATAATATAAAACAGAGAAACGGTGATGTCAACCGGACCGGCGGTGCGCGTCGGGAGAAAATGAATGGAACTTGTTTTGGGGCGCCGGCAATGATGATTATCGATTCCCACATGCATTGTGGTATCCAGAACGTTGATCAGCCGTTCGGCATGATCAGGGGGTATCTCGCCCAGGCCGGCATCGACGGGGCCTGCCTGTATTCCCCGGTAGAGGATATCTACGACCGCTACGATTACTATTTCCGGGACAACGCCTTCTGGGCGGCCTGCCGACAGCGGGCGAACCGGTATCTCCTGGACATCCAGCAGGAGGAAGGGGATATCCATGCCTATTATTTCGTCTGGAACGATTTCCGCAAGGATGAGCTGGCGAAGGGGTACCGGGGCGTCAAATGGCATCGCCACGATTCCGAACCGGAGTACCACTACGACGATCCCCGTTGCGAGGCCTTTCTTCAGGAGGTTTACCGGCTGCGGCTTCCCGTTGTCCTCGAGGAGTCCTACGGGAACACCCTGGCGCTGATCAAAAGGATAGACGGCCGGACCCCGGTGATCATCCCCCATCTCGGGGGGTTGAACGGAGGGTTCTACGCCCTCTTTCATTCCGGGGTCTGGAACGAGGAAAACGTTTACGCCGACACCGCTCTGGCCGCCCGCCGGGAGATGGCCGCGTTTCTGGAGAGGTACGGCAGCGACAGGCTCATCTTCGGCAGCGATTTTCCCTTCGGCATTCCCTACAGCGAACTGCGGAAGGTGCGGGACCTGAACTTGGCGGAAGACGAGTATGCCAAGGTGGTCCGCGGGAACATCTTGAGACTGATCAATCCGCGGGGAACTTGTTGACCGTATTTCAGGAAGCCCCGCCGCCTTCCTGCGCCAGATGGAGATAATGACGTTGCGTCCGGTCGATGAGGGCGATGAAGGCGTCGGGGCTCTCCTTCGCCAGTTCGTATTCCTCCGGAGAGACAAGTTCCTTGTGCTCCACGTAGAACTTGTCGAGCATGTCCTCCAGCTCCGCCAGGGCCACGATCGCGGCGCCGGTGTCGCTGCCCGCCAGGGAACTGATTGTGAAACAGGCGCTGATCCTGGTCAAGGCAAGTGATTCCAGCTTTTTTTTCATGAGTCATCCTCCCGTCGATGGACTGCAACTTGTTGTCAGGCCGGGGGAATCTAAATGATTTGTTCCGCAAAGAGCAAGAGATTTTTATCCATCCCGGATGGCTGCCGCCTTCCTTACGGGGCAGCCTGGATATTTATCCGGTAATATCAGTAATATGGCGGATGACAACGGGGAGGATCAAACCTTCGCGTGCAGGATCGGTAGTCCCAGGTGCTGCCGTTTCGTTTCCCCGAAGAATTGCGTGGCTTCCCTTACCGTCGCCGCCCCCCTTTTCCCCTTTCCGGTCACCTCGATGAGGTGCGAGCCGCCGAGATGCAGGGTATGCTTGCCGAACCGGCGGCCGATTTCATCCATGGCTTCATAGAGGCTGCGCACTTTGTCCACCCGCACGGAGTCGTCGAACAGGGAGTACTGGACGGGGAGATCGGCTCCCATCTCCATGAGCACCACCCCGGTTGCCCGGTAATATACCCCCTTGCGGAAGAGGGAAAGGAAGGCCTTCCGGGTCGGATCGGACAACTCCATCGTGTATGCGGAAGGCCGGTTGAGACGCACTTCACAGCCGTGGTATAAAAAGTCATTTGTCTTCAGGAAAAACGCCAGGCGCCGCGGGGCCAGTTTGTAACGCCTGGCCTTCAGACAGGCCGATTCCAGGTTGCGGAGCAGTTGGGCAAAGAGATAATCCGCATCCGTGGTGGCCGGGGCGAAGGTCTTCGTCTTGCTGATGGAGGCGTAGATGCTCTTTTCTTCCGCCATGACCGGACAGACGGACCGGCCGCGCAACTCCTGCCATATTTCCACCCCCGGTTTCGTTAGCTGCCTGCGGACCGCCCCTTCCGGCATCCGGGCGAATTCCAGGGCGGTCCGGATCCCCAGTTTGTTTAGTTGTGCCGTGGTGGCGGGGCCGATGCCCCATATCTTCTCCAGCGGCAGATCCTGAAGGTAGGAGGCGATGGCCCGGCCGGGGATGACGGTCAGCCCGTCCGGCTTTCGGTGCTTCGATCCCACCTTGGCCAGGACCTTCGTGAGGCTCAGTCCCACCGAGACGGTTAGACCGGTATCCCTTTGAATTTCAATCTTTATTTTTCTGGCAATGGCCTCGTAGGAGGATCTCAGCGGGCGCCGTAAACCGGTGATGTCCGCAAAGGCCTCGTCGATGGAATATTCTTCCACCTCGGGGGTAAAGCGGCGCATGATCGTGAATATCCGGCGGGAGAAGAGACTGTAGGTCTCGTAATCCGAAGGGAGCAGGATCAGTCCGGGGCAGATGGCGCGGGCGTCGCGGAGGGAAACGCCGCGCTTGATGCCCATCTTCTTGGCGGCGTAGGAAGCGCAGGCCACGATGCCGCGTTCCGCGCCGGTAATTATGGGCTTGCCCTTAAGCTCCGGGTGGATCGCCTCTTCGCAGGACGTGAAGAATGCATCGCCATCGATGTGCAGAATGGCCCGCGGCCAGGAAGACAGGCTGAAGATGGTATCGTCCATGATGCTCACCCCGGTGAAGACGTTCACCGCCTATATAGAACGAATGTTCTATGTAGGCAAGGGGAATATGGAGGATGCCGGCCATACGGAAAGGATAACCTCCCCGGGCCTTTGTTCACGCCGCCGGATAAGGAGCCGTAAGCGCCGTGACCTCTTCCTTTTTCGCGCCGGGCGGGGGGGGCGCCAAACTGCCGCTCTCGTCGAACTCCAGTTCCCCGTATGCCTCGGTAAACAGCCGCCCCTTGATGCGGTAGGAGAAGCCCTTGCTGTTGCCGTAGAGGAGTTCATGGATCTGACTCAGGATGCTGTACAGGTTGCTCACCGCGGTTACCTCCAGGATCCTTTCCTCCAGGCGGGGGACGGTCACTCCCTGGTTGCTGACGCCTCTCGCGAAGGGCTTGCCGTTTATCTCCACCGTGAAGCTCATGCCGGAGATGGCGATTTCCTTGTCGTTGGGGTTTTGAACCCGCAGTTTGAACCCGAAGCGCTGTTCGAAGAGCCCCGCTTCCAGCACCTTGATGTCGGCCAGGGTCACCGACGGCGCTTTCAGGGACAGGGCCGCACAGCCGCCCAGAAGCAGCAGCACGGAAAGTATTGCCGGCAGGATATGTCTTTTCTTCGCATGTGTCATTTGGTTTCCTCCTGTTCATCACGTCTCCCCCCCGACCACGGTGGGCGCGGGGGGCGGGAAAACGGTTTCCCCATGGATTGATATAAACGACGGCCTCCCCCGGTTAGAACATCAGTTTGACGACGGCGATGGCGATGAGAATTCCGAAGGCGTCGGCAATCAGGCATACCGGCAGGAGATAGCCGGTCCGGCGAATGTTCACCGCCCCTAGATATAGGGCGAGGACATAAAATGTTGTTTCGGCGCTGCCGATGATCACCGCCGAAATTCTGCCGGCTGGTGAATCGGGACCGGCCGTCTTGACGATATCGGTGAAGATTGCCGTGGCGGCGCTCCCGGAAAGGGGCTTGATCATCGCTACGGACAGGACCTCCGGTGGGATGCCGAGGGCGGAAAAGGATCCGGAGAGCGTCTGTCGCAAGAATTCGAAGGCGCCGGACGCCTGAAAGGCCTTGATCGCCACGAAGATGGCCAGCAGGTAAGGAAATATCTTGAACATTATCCGGGGTCCTTCCTTAGCGCCGGCGACGAAGGAGTCGTAAACCCGCACCTTTTTGCCGGCGGCGTACAGTACGGTGAAGAGGATGAAGGCGGGAATGACAAGCTGGGAAATAAAGGCGGCGTCCTTCATCGCATCAGCACCCGGAAGAGAAAGAGTATCCCCAGGGCCACGGCGGCGGAGACTGTTGTGGCGCAGATGGTGGGCAAAACGATGCCCGAAGGGGCCGCCGACCCGAATTCCGCCAGGATGCCCACCACCGTGAAGGGGACGAGCTGGATGCTGGCGGTATTGAGGACGATGAAGAGCATCATCTCGAAAGACAGTGAATCCTTGTCTTTGTTCAGCGTTTGCAGGTCCTGCATGGCCTTGATGCCGATGGGGGTGGCGGCGTTGCCGAGGCCGAAGAAGTTTGCCAGCAGATTCAGGCTGATGGACGTTATTGCCGGATGGTCGCCGGGGATGTCTTTGAAGAGCCGGCTCATCAGGGGCCGGAATGCATGGGCGATATGGTGGATCAGTCCCGAGTCCTCGATGACCCTGGCGATGCCGAGCCACAGGGAGACTATCCCCAGGAGAAAAATCGATATTTCCACCGCGGCCCTGGCGCCGTCGAACATGGCCTTGGTAACCGCTTCCGGACCGCCGGAGAAGAACGCGGCGATCATGCTCACGGCGATCAGGACCACCCAGACGAAATTCATTCTCCGAGACTCAATTCGTTGGTATTTCTATTATTATCAAACATATATGCGGCTTTTGGCAAAGGGTTGGGATACCGGATGCGGCATGCCATTTCCTCCGCGGGATAGGGCCGCAGCAGGGCGAGCAGCATATCCCGATCCCCCACGCCGTTATCCAGCCAGTCGGCCACCGCCGGCCCGGAGATGATGACCGGCATCCGCTCGTGGATGGGGGCGACCAGCTCATTGGCCCTGGTGGTGATGATGGTGCAGGAACGGATCTTCATCCCGGCCGGCGACACCCAGGTCTCGTAAAGACCGGCGAAACCGCAGGGTGCTCCCGAGCGGAGGTGAATGAACCAGGGTTTCTTTTTAAGTTGCCCGGTTTGTTGCCATTCGTAAAAGCCGTCGGCGACGATCAGACACCGGCGGCTTTGGAAGGCATTTTTGAAACTGGGCTTGGTGGCCACGGTTTCGGCCCGGGCGTTGATGAAGTTGTGGCTCCTCGTGTGGTCTTTCGCCCAGGAGGGAATGAGCCCCCACTGGAATGCCACGAGCCGGTTGACCCGGTCGTGAATGACGGCGGCGATCGGCTGGCCGGGGTAGATATTGTCGCAGGGCTGGTAGGCGCAGGCTACCTCCTGGATTTGGAAGCGCTCGATTATTTCCGACAGATCCGTCTGTAAGGCAAAGCGACCGCACATACTCCAACCTGCCACTATCCTTTCAGTTTTCCCACGCTGGCGAGATAAACGGTGAATTCGTCATTGCCGTCGATGTCGAGAAGCCGGTCCATGGCCTCCTGGTCGTAGGCGGCGATGGCGCAGGTCCCAGCGCCGACGGCGGCGCAGGCGAGATACAGATTCTGGCCGACGTGGCCGGCGTCGAGGGCGATCACCTTGCCGGCGGCCGGACCGTATCGCCACTCCATTCGATAGGGGACGGCGGTCCATATGAAGGTAACCGCCGCCTGCCCCGGATAGGGCTGGCCGAAAGCCGCCGCGACGATCCGCTCGGCAAGCGGATCCCCGTCATGGATGAAGGCAAGCTGGTGCCCTAGTGGGAGATAGCGGTAGATGGCTGGTTCCAGGCCTTGGACGTTCAGGACGGCGAGATAGGTTTCCAGGGCATGGCGGCACCCCGCGGAAGGCACCGTGCGGTAGGCATGGCCGCTATCCACTTTTCGGCGGATGCCCTGGGTTGCCCAGAGGAGAAAGGAAAGCTCGTCCAGGGTCAGCGCCGCCTGGAGATATGCCCGGTGAGAACGGCGGTTTACGATGGCCTCCGTAAGGTCGATCCTCCGGACGCCCCGCCATGAATGGGGCTTTACCAGGTCGATTATGAGGGCATCGGGGGCGGGCGGCTTCGCTATGGGCGGTGGCGGTATGCCCCGGTGCTGGTCGGTCCGGGAAAAATCGATATTCTTCCTGATCGTGTCCTTGAGGAAGTAGCGGTATAACTGCCGGAAGTCGTCGTTCATGGCATAATTTTCCAGGCGATTTTCCAGGCTTCCTGCCCGGGGTCCCGTTCCAGACACACGATGGCGGCGGTAGGGAAACTTGTCACCGCTTTTTCCGGCGTTCCCGTGACCAGATAAGCGGCCAGCTTCTCCAGAAAAGGCAGATGTCCGATGATCATGGAGTCTTCCGTCCCTTCGATGAACCCGAGGACGGCTAAAATGTCGTCGTGGGGATGCAAACCGGCCATTTCACCGCACCCGCCGGGGGGGCGCAGGATCTCGGCGCAGACAGACGCCGTCTGAGCGGCCCGGGTCCTGTCGCTGTGTTGGATCCGTAGTACCCTGGCGCCGCGGCCCGCGGCCAGTGCGGCGGCCTCTATAACTTCAACTATTCCCCGTTCCGACAGTGGGCAGTCGGGATCGATTTCCCGGGGAATGAAGTCGCCATGTCTCATGAGATAAAGGGCCATAACCGCCTCACCTTTTGCCGCCGCCTTCTTCCCGGTGGCGGTCGCCTCTGTATATGCTTTATCTTTTATTTGAAAACGGCGCGATCGTCAATCCCGGGTTTTGCCCCTCCGGTTCCGTCGGCCGCAACACCTGGCCGCTAAAACAGGCTTCCCATCTTTTCGGCATAGCCGGTCATTTCGATATAGCCTTCACAGACGACCGGTTTGCCTCGGGAAGATCCTTCTCCCGTCACGGCCCCTTCATAGTAGGTGACCCCCGTTGACCCCGGAGTCATCAACTCCTGATCCGCCAGCAGCGGCGCCAGGCTCGCCTGCAGCTCCGCCGCGGGGATGTCGATCTGCCAGCGGGCGGGGTAGCGGGCGCCGGTTCTGGTGCTGGTCCAGTGTCCCTTCACGTCGATGGTGAACTCCGAGCGATGCAGGTGGCGGGATTTGCCGTCCGATTCCACTATGGTACCCGAAGACTCCTTTTCCCACGATCCGTCCGCCTTTCTCATCAGGTAAATCATCAGGTCCCGGCCGTCGGAACAATGCAGGGAAAACCAATCCCAACCGGCCTGATCGGCCGTTAGGGCATTGGAGGTGAATTCGTGGTCGAACCAACTCGTCCCGCGGACATTTACCGTTTCGCCGCTGCCGGCCGTTTTCAACGTGCCGGTGGCGGCCATGCTGGTGAAAGAGTAGTAATGCGAGGCCTGTCCGGGGCGGGGTCCCTTTTTACTCAGTCCGTGACTGCCGTGGAGGACGACGGGCTTGATCGGTCGCAGTTTCAATGCCAGCTCCGACGACCCGTGGCGGGCCCCGATGCGGATGCTCTGGCCTTCCATCCGGGCAAACCAGTTGAGGTTCCAGACATCCATCCGGCCCGTCGCCGCCCCCGCCAGTCCCGGTCCGGAACGGCTGATGCGGTCGGCATGGAAGAATTTGGCTTGGGAAACGTCCGTGACGGCGAAGTGGGCAAGATAGACATTGCCTATGGACCAGGGATTTGCGGGGGCGTCGGCGGACTTCCTGATCCCCTGCCGGAAAAATGTCAACTGGTAACCGTAGCGGCGACCGGCGCCGTCGGTGAGGTTGCCGGTGAAATACCACCATTCCGTTCGGAAGGATGGATGATTCCCATGGTCCTGGGGGAAACGCCAGTTCCATGGCTCCAGGGCGGGACGCCAGTCCGCGGCCCCGACGACGGGCGTTGCCGTGATCAGCACGACGAGGAGCAACGGGATGGCTCGGTAAAGCAAAGAACGGCGACGCATTTTCCCTTTCCATTCAGTGGTTGTACCAGCCGGCGGCGCCGCCGGGTATGGATTTCCCCGGTTCCTCATTCGGCGCGGATCTGCATCTGCGGGTAGGTGCGCAGGACCATGAAGATGGGATACAGCGCCGCCCCCAGGCTTGCCAAGACCGCCGTCGCCGCCACGACGAGATAGGGTGAAAGATGGGGGTGAAAAAAGATCGTCCAGTGGAAGCTCCGCAGATTGATCACCCGGATGAGCACCACCGCGAAGAGAGTTCCCACCCCGGCGCTGAGAAGAAAGCTCATCAGGCCCATGCCGACGGCCTCCAGCAGAGTCATGAGCGATACCTGGCCGGTGGAGAAGCCCAGGGCCCGCAGGATTCCCAGCTCGTTTTGCCTTTCGATGAAGAGGGTCATGAGGGCGCCGGCAATGCCGAAGAAGGCGATAATGATGGCCATGATCCGCATGGAACGGGTGATCGCGAAGGTGCTGTCGAAGATCGCCAGGATGTTTCCGAAGAACTCCTCCCGGGTGAAGACGGGGAGATCGTATGCTCCGGCCCTTTGCCGCACCAGGTCCAAAGTCTGCCGGCGCCGGGGATGGTCGGGTTCGAGGAAGACGGCCACGCTGTTGATGGTGGAATCCGCGAAGAGTTTCAAATAGGTATGTCGATCCATCATCACCAGGCCGTGCTCCGTGGAATAATCGTAGAAGACTGCTTCCACCCGCAGCTCCGCCGGACCGTTCCTTCCCTCCAGGGTGATGGCGTCGCCGGGTCCGATGGTGAAATTCCGGGCAAAGCTTTCCGAGACGATGACCGCCCCCCTCTTTACCGCCTCCCAGTGCTCGTCTCCGCCGGCGAGCCAGGCAAAGCGCGTGTGACGCTGGAGGACCGGGGCGTTGACGGCGGCGACAAACATGGGTTTGTTCCGGTAGGTGATCTGGACCTTGCGATAGGCGTCCACCCCGGCGATATCACGCATCTCCAGCAACTCGAAGTAGAAGCCCTCCGGAACCTCCTTGTCCGTGGCCGTGGAGATGTAGAGGTCCCCCCGCAACTGACCGGACATCCACCAGACGAGGGATTCACGAAAACTGCCGATCATGAGGGCCATGCCTATGGACAGAGAAAGGGCCACCATGAATGCTGCCACGGCGATTGCCGTGCGTCCCAGATTCCTTCGGATGTTGCCGGCGGCGATCTTTCCCGGGATGCCCCCTAGGCAGGTCAGGGCCGCCCGGATCGGGGGGGTGCAGACCACCACCGCGTATCCGGTCATGAGACTCAGGCCGAAGACCATTCCGAAGAGGGCGCCGAAGGCGATATAAATGGAACCATCTGGCAGGAGGAAGAGGGACGCGCTCATTAGGGTTATTCCCAGACCGATGGCCGCCGCTTTTCTTGCCGCCGGTCCCCCCCGGCGGTTCATGGCGCGCCCGGAAAGGGACTTGACGGGGTCGGTCCGTGCCAGTTCCACCAACGGGTAGATGCTTCCCAGGATGCTTGCGCCGCAGCCGAGCAGGATGCCGGCGCCAAGCATCCGGAAAGACCAGGGCAGCGGCAGGGGATGGAGAAAGAAATAGAGATTGCTTACCGTGCCGGCGATGATCCCGCTCAGGAAGCGACTCAGCAGGTACCCCATGACGGAGCCCAGGGCGCCTCCGGCCAGGCCGAGGATGAGGATCTCCGTCATGAACGCCAGAACGACCTCGCCGCGGCCGGCGCCCAGGCTGCGGAGGATGCCGGCGTCGCGCCTGCGGCTGACCACGGCGAACATGGTGGTATTGTAGATGAGGAATACAGCCACGAAAAGCGCCATGAGGGAAAGGGCTTCGAGGTTGATCCGGAAGGCGCCGAGCATGGCGCGCAGGGTGTCGTGGTTTTGCCGGTTAGAACGAATCCGGAAGCCCTGCCGCCAGCGGCTCAGGAAACCCTCCTCGTCCGTCAGGATCAGGTCGATACGATCGATGCGTCCGGGGAGTAAAAAAATCTCCTGGGCATGGGCGATGTCCATAAGCAGGAGGGGCTCCCCGGAGGGGTTGGGGAAGGTGCCGATGACCTCGATCTCCCCATGGGAGGTCCGTAATCTGCCCCCGGCCGCCAGACCCAGGGCGGCGGCGATGTTTGCCTCCATCAGGACCGCCCTTGCGTCGATGAGGAACGACATCCCTTCCCGGGCGTCCCGGTGCGGCGCGCCGGTTATGGAACGGCGGGACAGTTCGGGACGGATGGCGGAATCGAGAAACGGATCGATACCGAGGAGCCGGATCGAGGCGCCGTCTCCGTACCGGAGCCGCCGATCGATGACCGGCGCGAAGGAATGCACCGCCGGATCATGCATTATTTCCTTGAGGATCTGTTCATTTAGAGGACCGGCATGGCGTTCCAGCGTATGGGTGGATTTGCCCTGGAGAAATTCGATGGCGCCGGTAAAGCTTGCCAGGGCCGACAGCGCGGAGAGTCCCATGCCCAGCGCGGCTGCCACCCCGAAGGCAATGCCCATCAGTTGGAGCAGCGTCAGGCTTTTCCGCCTGACCAGGTATCGTAGAAATGACTTTGTTACCGTGCCCATGACGAAGTTCACCGCGCGGTCACCTGCCCGGCGCCGGGCCGTGCATCGGTGCTCCGCCTGTATCCGCGGCGACGATCACCCCATCGATCATGGACAGGACCCGGTCGGCAAAACCGGTCGCCGTGGGGCTGTGAGAAACCATCAACAGCGACATGTCCGACTCCCGGCAGCGGGTGGTCAGTATTTCGAGAATCTGCCTGCCCGTGGTGGTGTCCAGATTGCCGGTAGGTTCATCGGCAAGAATCAACGCCGGTTTCTTGACCAAGGCACGGGCGATGGCCACCCGCTGCTGTTCCCCGCCGGAGAGTTCGTGGGGATAGCGGCGTTCCTTGCCCCCCAGACCGAGTTTCGCCAGGGCTTCACGGGCGTTTTCGGGGCTGGAAATGCCGGCGAGCTCCAGGGACAGATAGACATTTTCGAATACCGTCAGGGTCGGCAGGAGATTGAAGAACTGGAAGACGAAGCCCAGGCGGTTCCGGCGCAGCAAGGTGCGGCCTTTTTCCCCCAGACGTTCAAGGTTTTGGCCTTCCACTTCGATCGTGCCGCGGCTGGGGCGATCCAGACCGGCCAGGAGATTGAGGAGGGTCGTTTTCCCCGATCCGCTTTTACCGATGAGCGCCACAACTTCGCCCCGGGCGATCTCCATGCCGGCCCCCCGGAGGGCGGCGTTGTGATCGTAGATCTTCCATAAATCGCGGGCGCTAATTACCGGGACGTTCAAGCGATGATCCTTTTACCGATGTTCGTCGAGAAACGGCAGCGGCTTGCCCGTCCGATAGACGAGGGCCTGACAGGAAGCGATAAGCCGGTCCGATTTTTCCCGCACCTTGATGTCATAAACGGCCGTTCTGACGGTGCGGTTTATTTCCCTGGCTTCGGCGACCAATATGGAGCCGGAACTTGGGGAGGCGAGGAATCCGATGCTCATATTGAGGGCCACGGCGGTCGTGCCGTGAGAATTGGAAGCGGTTTCGAACGCCTCGTCGATGAGGGCGAACAGCGCCCCGCCGTGAGCCTTCCCGAAAATATTTTCCATGTCCGGAGTGAACGCCATCTCAACCTGGGCATAACCCTCGTCGAGCTCCACCAGTCGCAGATGGAATTTCCGGGCGAAGGGTTCCTGTGCCACCTGCCGGAAGATCGCTTCCCTGATTGTCGAATCCATTTTTTGTCCCGTATGAGATATTGCCTTTTATTATTCCGTGTTGTCTATCGGGACGGCCTCCTGGATGATGAAACGATTGGCGCCGTCGGCCATGCGAGGCGAGTATAAAGCAAATGCCGTCGGAGGTCAAAAGAAAAGCCCCCGCCGCGGTCGGCGGCAGGGGCCCGGGTCTGGGGGGGAGGGAGGGGGGATGGCGGCTTACGGAACGTTGCCCCTTTTCAGGTGCTCGACGATGTAGGCCTCCTCTACCTTCAATTCACGAACCTCTTTCTTCTCTTTTGCCTTTTGCATGACTTTTTCTCCTTTCTCTATCCATCATGACCGTTTGGTTTCGGCTAATTCTACAGGCGGGAATCGCCTGGTTCCTGCCTCCTGATTTGTTCTTTCGATGGTAATATAACCGGGAACGTAAATTTGCGCCATCGGGGCGAGGACGAAAGTGGGGTGAGAAAACGGCGTTAATATGGCTCAGGATGACGCTCCCCGGCGCTCGGTATTTGTCCGATGCGGAACGGGAGAGCCGCGTTTGCGGCGGAAAACGAGGTTGCCAAAAGGGGAGGGGATGGTTTAATATGGCCCCCGGACCGGGCAATCAAATTCTTAGGGGAGGGGGAACATGGAGTTCATCAGTGTAATGGAGGCGCGGAGGGCCGTCAATTTTTTCGATCCTGAAAAGCCGGTAAGCGACGATGAGTTGATAAAGATTGTAGAAACCGCCGCCCTTGCCCCCTCGGGATTGAATTTTCAGCCCTGGCAGGTCATTGTCGTGCGTTCGCCGGAGGCGAAGGAGAGGTTGATGCTGGCGGCCTCAAAGCAGGTGAAGATCGTCGAGGCCCCGGTGACCCTCATTGTCCTCGCCGATCGGGACGGCTGGAGGGCAGGGCATCCAACGGTCGAAAAGGTGTGGGATAATCTCGTCCGGCTCGGTTACTGGAACCCCGGGCAGCGCGGAGGGTTTGAAAGAGGTCCGGAGAAACTATACGGCACGCCGGAGCGATCACTGGCCTTTGCCGTGAAGAACGCCGCCTTTTTCAGCATGGCGCTGATGCTGGCGGCAAAGGATGCGGGCCTCGACTGCCATCCCATGGACGGATTCGATCATGAGGCGGTAAAACGGGCCTTCGATGTTCCGGACAATTTCTTCATCCCCCTGTTGATCGCCATCGGTCATTTCGACGCCCTCCGGACCCTCATGCCGCCGAAATGGCGCAAATCTTACGGGGAGATCGTCTTCGCCACCTGTTGAAAGATGCAAACGGGGGGGCATTTGCGGTTAAAGGACCGTTGTCGATAAGGAAGAGGGGAGGAATACGGATGGCGATACTGGTTATCAACGGCAACACCAAGAAGAGCGGCTTCATCGCCGAGGCCCTGGAGATTGTCTCCTCATACCTCCGGGCGAATTCCCTTGCCGTTCAATATTTCCGTCTCGGCGATGCCCACATCGAGGAATGTATCGGCTGCTTCCATTGCCTCCGCACCGGTGAGTGCGTCCTGAAAGACGATATGGCGGAGATAATTCAGGCGATGCGCCGGGCGGAGGGATTCGTCATCGGTTCGCCGGTGCGCAACGGCCTGGTCACGGCCTGCTACAAACGTTTTTATGAACGGATCACCTACCCCCTCGGGTTTCCCCTGTTGCTGGCGGATAAAATGACCCTCGCCATCTCTTCCGTGGGCTATCTGGGGGGTAAAAAGGTCAACAGAGATCTGCTTGGACTGCAATCGGTGTTTCATGCCCGGTTGTCGGGGTTCGTTTTTTGCCGCACCGGCATCCCCACCAAGATCCGGCCGGACGCGCTCCGGCCCCTACTGGAGAGAAGCGCCGGGAAACTCGTTGCCGATATAGGCGCGCCTCCCCCCCGCGGGGTATGGGGGCAAATCTCCTTTGCCCTGGAGAGACTGATCATGCGCAAAATGATGTTTGAAAAGCATCCCGATCTGTATGCCCATGTGATCAAATGCTGGCAGGAAAAGGGGTATATGTAGATTAAACCTTTTCTCTCTAAAGATTCTTGACGTCGTAATCGGTCAGGGCCGGGAAACTCATGGGATCCACCCAGATCCCGCCCACCTTCCGGGCCCGCGGCACGGCGGCAGCTCCCCCGCCCTCTTTTTCCGTCTGCAAGCGCTTCCTCTTCATGTACTGCTTACCTTTCCGTTCCTGCCCGTGCTCTACCGGCGCGGTCTCCTGTTCCTTTCGACCATCCAGCCCAGGAGGCCTTTCTGGGGATTGAACTCGACTCTTTCATTTCTTGTCATGGTCATGTTCGCACCTCCTTCGTTTATTTCCTTCCTTTTTTCGATCATAGGGTAAGGCAGGGCGTGTTTTTTCACAATCGGCGCCGGGATGAATAAGCGATGGGATGGGGGAGGATTGTCCGGTAGGGGATACCGGATGGCAATCATAGGAAATTATCCGATAAACGGAAAGGATGCCTGAGAAACAAAGCCGCTCGTGTCGTTATCGATATATTTTCCCCTTGTCCGGATGAAGGAAGCGGCCGGAGTGATTCAGTTTTTTCCCGTGTGCATTTGGGCTGTCCTCACGGCCAGATCTCTATCCTTCGTGAACATCCACCACTGTGGTCGGGACGTATGGGGCCCGTTGTCTTTTTCGCGACCCCGGGAAAGATACCATTTCCCATAACGCTCAACGGTTGCAAAAGGATGGTCGCCGTCACAGAGGATGCTGCACTCCCTGGTCTCGCTATAGAATATGGTTTCTTCAGGGTCTTCCTCTCTGGCCAGCTCGTCGGGAAGGACGATGTGCGCAACGTCTTTGCCTGCCGCTTCCTGGCTGTCCAGCCATTCGGAAATGGTCATCTTATCTCTCTTCTCTTAAGTTGCTGCATGATAAGGTGCCCCAGGGGGCTTGGATCGCTATGTCTGGAAAAGAATTTTCATGAAAATCAGATTGTTGACCGAGTCAAATCGATCCCATCCGATCATCCGAAATGGGCAATGCTGAGATGATGCCTAATGATTTGAACTGTTGAGAGCGGTTATTTGATCATTCAGCGTCCAGTAGTCGTAAATGTATCCGATACCGAAAATCCCCGCGGAGCACAGATAAAGGATGCCGGTTATCCATTTCCCCATATAGAAACGATGAATTCCAAACAGGCCTAAAAAGGTCAGCAGCAGCCAGGCGATGTTGTAATCGATCCGGCCTTCGGTAAATCTCAACTCGGCTTTGCGCGCCATGGAAGGGATGAGAAAGATGTCTATCAACCATCCGATCCCCAATAATCCCAGGGTGAAGAAGTAAATGGTTCCTGAAACAGGTTTTCCATAATAAAAACGGTGCGAGCCGGTAAATCCGAATATCCAGAGTATATAGCCAATCAGAATGCTATGGGTTTGATGCCGCTGGTCCATTAGTACATGGTCCTTCCTAACTGATTCCGCCCCGTTAATTTTACGACATTGCCAAAAGTGGAAAGTGATCAGTTTTTGAGAATCAGCACTGGAAATGGCCCGGTGATAATCACGGGCCGTTCATCATGGGAAATTGCGCTCCGATGTGACATCGGTGATGCGGATGATAGCGGGAATGCAATTGACCGAAAGGCCGGCGGTCCCAAAAGAGTTATCCGAAGCGCTCACCAAATACCCAAAAATTAACAGGGGGTTAACGGATACACCAGCTAACCCCCCTGCTACTCTTATGGTGCCGAAGCCGGGACTTGAACCCGGACGGGCATGGCCCACTACCCCCTCAAGATAGCGTGTCTACCAGATTCCACCACTTCGGCGCTGTTGACAAGATCACTGGCCCCTCCTCTACATCCTCACGTGGTTTTTGTCAATACGAAAACATTTCCACCGGGCAGGTTTTCGTGTGGTCCTGGTCCTCATCGGCCTGGGGCCTTTTCAATCTTCCCGCCCCCTTACCGGGACTTCTGGGCGGGGTCTGCCACGGGCTGTTTGGCGGCCGGCGCCGGAATGGTCGCCGCGGACTTTTTGGCTTCCGCCGGCGCCGGCGCCGTAGCGGTGGGCGACGCCGGGGCTGCCGGCAACGATCTCTCGGCGGCGGGCCTCCCGACACCGCCCTTCATCAAGGCACTTCCCTTCTGTACGGACAGGTAGGATAAGCCCAGTGAAGTGAGCATGAAGATGACGGCGATGGCGGTGGTCATCTTGCCGAGGAAGGTTCCGGGGCCGCTGCTGCCGAAGATGGTCTGGCTGGAACCGCCGAAGACCGCCCCCATGTTCGCCCCCTTGCCGGCCTGAAGAAGGACGACGAGGATCAGGGCAATGCAGATGATGATGTGTAGGATTATGATCAGGGTGTGCATGTTTTCTATACCTCTGGGTAGTTAACGATTTGTGAAAAGGAGGCGACCTCGAGACTGGCACCCCCGACAAGGGCGCCGTCGATGTCCTTTTCCGCCATGAGCTTTCCCATATTGCCGGGATTCACGCTCCCGCCGTAGATGATCCGGAGCCGCCGGGCGACCGCTGGCCCGTATTTCCCGCCGAGCTCATCCCGAATGAAGGCATGAACTTCCTGGGCCTGCCCGGGCGAGGCCGTTTCCCCCGTTCCGATCGCCCACACCGGTTCATAGGCGACGACGGAGCTTCCTATATCATCGGGGGCGACATTCTTCAACCCTTCTTTTAGTTGCCCGGCGATTATCTCCAGGGTCTTGTCCTGCTCCCTTTCGGTCAGCGTCTCGCCGATGCAGAGGATGGGCTTCAACCCCGAGGCCAGGGCGGCGGCAAGCTTGCGATTGATCAGCTCATCGGTTTCGCGAAAGTAGGTCCGCCGCTCTGAGTGGCCGACAATCACATAGCGGCACCCCGCATCGCGGAGCATCCCCGCCGCCACTTCGCCGGTGAATGCCCCCTGGGGCTCCTGGTGGACGTTCTGGGCGGCGAGCGCGATTTCAGAGCCCCGCAGGACCGCGGCGACCGCGGTAAGGGAAGGAAAGGCGGGGGCGATTACCACTTCCCGGTCCGTCGGCACTTGCAGCTCCACCACCAGGAGGCGGGCGAATTCCACCGCCTCTCCGGGGGGTTTGAACATCTTCCAGTTGCCGACAATCAACGATGACCTGGACATGCTCACCTACAATTGTTTGCCTATATAGAGGGCCAGGTCCCGCATCCGGCAGGCGTAGCCGCTTTCGTTGTCATACCAGGAAAACACCTTGACAAAATTCCCGTCCACCAAATTGGTCAGAGGGCCGTCCACGATGGAGGAGTAGGGGCTGCTGGTGAAGTCCACGGAGACGAGTTCCTCATCGCAGTATGCCAGGATGCCTTTCAGCTTTCCTTCCGCCGCCGCCTTCAGCGCGCCGTTGATCTCGGCGATGGTCACATTCCGTTTCAATTCCGCCGCCAGATCGACGATGGATACGTTGGGGGTGGGCACCCGGAGGGCCACCCCGTCCATCTTGCCCTTCAGATCCGGGATGACCTCGGTGACGGCCCGGGCGGCCCCCGTCGAGGTCGGGACGATGGAAAGAGCCGCCGCTCTTCCCCGGCGGAGGTCCTTGTGGGAGCCGTCGAGGATGCGCTGATCCATGGTGTAGGCGTGGACAGTGGTCACCAGGCCTCTTACCACCGTGAATTCGTCATGGAGAACCTTGACGACCGGGGCCAGGCAGTTGGTCGTGCAGGAGGCATTGGAGATGATGTGGTGCTTTTTGGCGTCATAGCCATGCTCGTTGACGCCCATGACGAAGGTGCCGTCGATCCCCTTGCCCGGGGCGGCGATAATGATCTTTTTCGCCCCGGCCTGAAGGTGTCCCGCCACCTCGTCCTTCTTGCGGAACTTCCCCGTGGATTCCAGCACGATATCCACCCCCAGGGCGGCCCAGGGAAGGTCCGCCAGCGTGGAGGTCACCTGGGTGATGGCGATCTTCTTGCCGTCGATCCGGAGTTCGTTTTCCGCGGCGGCGATGTCGGCGGCGAAGATTCCGTGCACGGAGTCATATTTCAACAGATGGGCCAGTACAGCCGGTTTTGCCCGGGAATTGACGGCGACGATTTCAATATCTTCATGGCCGTGACAGGCCCGGACCAGATAACGACCCACTCTTCCGAAACCATTGATTGCTACTTTAATGCCCATTTATAAACCTCCCTTATGCTCAGCCATAGGCAATGGCGTTGTTTTCAGGCCGTGACAGGACGGTGCCCTTATAACCGTAGAGCGACGTTTAGTCAACTGGAATTATTATGATAATAATTTTACATGGTAACGCGGCGGGGATTGTTAGCGGCTTCTGGTCACGCCGATCCGGTCGCAGCAGTCGCTAACCGGGCAGGCGCTGCACAGGGGGGAGATGGGCCGGCAGATTTTCTGTCCGAAGGCCACGAGGATGGTGTTGTATATCTTCCAGTATTTCTTGGGCAATTTCTCCCGGAGGGCGGCCTCGGTCTTTTCCGGGGTCCTGGTTGCCACATATCCCAGCCGGTTGGAGATGCGGTGCACATGGGTGTCCACGCAGATCCCGTCCTTGTCGAAGCCCAGGGACAGAACCAGGTTTGCCGTCTTCCGGCCCACTCCCTTGAGCTTCAGGAGCTCCTCCATGCTGTCCGGGACGGCGCCCCCGCAGTTCTCGACGAGGACGGCGCTGATTTCCCGGAGGCGGCGCGCCTTGTTGCGATAAAAGCCCACCGGGTAAATGGCCCTGCTGATTGCTTTTTCCGGCAGATGCATCATTTTTCCGGGGGTGTCCGCCAGCTTTAGCAGCCGGTCGGTGGCAGCGGCGGTAACCTCGTCCTTGGTCCGGAGGCTCAGAAGCGTCGAGGCGAGGATGGCGAAGGGGGAGTAACCTTCCGCGGCCATGCGGGAAACGATGGGGACGCCCTCCGCCAGTACCGTTTCCTGGAGGCGCCGCACTACCTTGTCGATATCCAGGCCCCGCTTTTTGACATTCACGCCCGGCGACGCATTGCGATCAAGGTCATAACCGGCATTGATCATAATCTGCACCAATCGCCGCCGCCAGGTTGGTCGTCCAAACTCGTCGGGCCGGGAAACCGACGGGCGCCCGCGGCCATGGGGGGTCGCCCCGGTCCGGTAAACGGCGGCACCGGCTTTGGGGCTTCAGTCGTAGCCCTCCTCCGTGGCCAGCATGTCCAGATGGAGGGTGGTGATGTCCTCGATATCGAGGTTGGCCTCTTCCTTGGCCTCCCGGAAATCGACGATCTTGATGTATCGCTTGCATTCATTGCACACATCGACACGGTAGCGCTCGTCTTCCTCCACGGTGAAATAGGCCAGGGTCTGCTGCTCCTCGTTGCCGCAGAAGGGGCATTTGATCCGCAGAAACGGCCATTCGATGCCGCACTGATTGCAGAAGAGGTAGCGCCTTCCCTCTTCCTCCTTGATCTCTCCGATCTTGGGCTCCTTGCCGCAGATGGGGCAATATCCCTCCGACCACTTGGCCTTGAGGACGGACTCCCCGTATTTTGCCGCTACCCGCTCGAAGGCGGGACGGAGGCATTCTTCCAGGAAAAGGTCAATCAAATCGAAGGTTTCTTCTTCATTGTCCTGTTCTTCCTCCTCCACTTCCCCGGGTTCTCCGTAGAAGGCGCCCAGGACAAGCTCCCGGAAATCCTCTTCGCCGTCTCTAATTTTTCTTGCCAGTTCCTGGGTTTCCCCCGGGGCCCGTTTTTCGGCGATGTGGAGGAGATCGAGAAAATAGTCCCGGGATTGCGTGAGATCATAGTCGCCCTGAGACATGTCGATCAGGGGCAGCCCCCCTTCGATCTTGGAAGGGATGAGCCGTTCGTCCACGGGAAAGACATCCGCCGTAAGCCTGCGCCGGTATTCCTCCCGGAGGATGAGGATCTCTTCCAGGATGGCGAGGAGTTCCTCGTAATGGGGATTCTGGTTCTTGTAAAACTCAATGGTTTTCAGGGTATCCTTGAGCATTTTGGCCATGCGATTGTTTCTCCTTTTGGGGAATGATTTATTTTTGGCTGCTGTATATATAGTTTTCCGACCAACTTCAAGGAATACTTTCCAAATAATAATTTTATTGACAGGAGCTGGGAAAAAGGGAAAAAGGCGCCATGGATTTGATGACGGCGGCCATACTGGGGATCGTAGAGGGGATTTCGGAGTTCCTGCCCATTTCTTCCACCGGGCATCTGATCCTGACATCCCATTTACTGGGTCTGAAGCATACCGATTTTCTCAAGAGTTTTGAGATAGCCATCCAGGTGGGGGCGATCGCGTCGGTGGTGGTTTTGTACTGGCGCTATCTCCTGGTGGATCTGCGGACCATCACGAAAGTAGTCGTTGCCTTCCTCCCCACCGGGATTATGGGCCTAACCCTTTACAAACTCATCAAGCAATATCTCCTGGGTTCCGCCCAAGTAGTGCTGTGGTCTCTCCTGATCGGCGGCGTCCTGCTCATCGTCTTCGAACTCTGGCACCGGGAGCGGGAGGACGCAGTGGGGGCGGTGGAGAATATCTCCCTGCGCCAGGCCCTGATCATCGGCTGTTTTCAATCCCTGGCCATGATCCCCGGCGTCTCCCGTTCGGCGGCGACCATCGTCGGCGGCCTGCTGCTGGGCCTGAAAAGAAAGGTCATAGTGGAATTTTCCTTTCTCCTCGCGGTGCCCACCATGCTGGCGGCCACCGCCTATGACCTTCTGAAGAGCGGTGCCGGGTTCTCCCCGGATCAGTTCCAGTTTCTCGCCGTCGGCTTCGTCACCTCTTTTGTCGTGGCCTTGCTGAGCATCAAGTTCCTCCTGCGCTACATCCAGACCCATACCTTTATCGCCTTCGGGGTTTACCGCATCGTCCTGGTCCTATTCTGGGTCATCTTCCTTTAATAAATGATGAGCGGTCATTGAGCGGGGTTTTGTCATTGCCTTCCGTGAGCCTTAAATTTATACAAAACACTTTCAGGCAAGCGAAAATAGTCTTTGGGCAACAGGCCGTTTATTTCTGCCCCCTTTTTTTGTTGAAAACGGGCGTCGCGTTCAAGCGCAAGAAAACCTTCTGGAAAGGTCCCGTAAAAGATGAATTATTTCAAAGCTCCGAAGAATTGACCCGCATGGCTCGCAGCTACGTTTCGACGGGCAATCCGCTCTATGAAGAAAATTATTACGCAATACTCGACATCCGAAACGGCAAGCGTCCACGACCGGCCAATTACGACGCAACCTACTGACATCTACCCGGCGTCGAAAAGGGCAAATCCACGCCGCATGGAGAACAGGTGGCGCTTCAGGAATTGATGCGGCGGGAACATTTTACGGATGAGGAATTCGCCCTTCTGAAGGAGTCCCAGGCGAATTCAGACCATCTGGTCAACATGGAGCAACGGGCTTTTGCCGCCATGAAAGGGCTATACGATGACGGCCGCGGCAACTATACCGTGAAGCGCTTGCCGGATTCCGCCTACGCGGTAGGCTTGCTGTTCAGCGAAAAATACTTCGAGGAAAAAGCCGCGATCATGGCGCCGATCAAGCAGTTCATGCAAACGATCGACAAACGGACCAACGCCAAGCTGCTCTCCCTGCAATCCAGACTCCGGCAGCAAATTATTTTCACGGTGCTGCTTATCTCCATGACCCTGTTTGTCGTCCTCTTGAAGACGATCCATACCTTCCGGAGTGTTTTATCTCCTGTGAAGCGTCTGCTGGGCAAGGTCAATGAAATTGCATCCGGCAACTATGACGCCCGCAGCGTCGTCGATTCTTCCAATGAAATCGGAGAGCTGTGCATGAAATTCAATGAAATGGCCGGCGCGCTTCAAACGGATATTATCATGCGAAGACAGGCGGATGAAGCGATGTACAGAATTAAGAAAGCCGGCAAGAACGGCGTTGGCTTTGCCAATCAACCTGATGCATAATTCCCGCCTATTCGAAAGAAAAGACAGATGAGCCCACAACTTCTTCCAGGATCGCATCACCAACCGGCGGATCAACCTCGTCTGATAAGAACTTGTTTTTCACTGGGGGGGGGGATCTGCGAGACGTCATCCGCGCTGGATGGTGCAGCCGACCTGCCTGTGCCGTAGAACGGCGGGTCATGGATTCTGGGCGGCGGCCTGGCGCGTGCGAGCCATAATCCCAGGTGTTCGAGAATGGTCCTGATGACGGAAGGGTCCTCGATGCTGCCGATGACGAGCATGGCGCCCTGACACTTTGGGCAGGCCAGGGGATCGACCTCGTAAATCTTCTGCCGGAAGATGTTATCCAGTTTTTTTAGCTCCAGGGGCGGGGCGACGCGGAACATGCCTCTGCTGCCGTAGAAACATCCGTCGGTGACGAGGGTGTGGCAGTGCGGATTGAAGCCGAGGAAGTCTCCGAAAGTCTGTATGACGATGATGGCGCCGGGAGTGGGTTCCTTCTCGGGCACCGCTGCCCGGAGAAATATCTTTGGCGATTCTGGGAAATATCGTCGGAACGTATCTGGGGATTGTCTGCGCACAGATCTGCCGCCTCCTGGGTTAAGAAACAGCGGCAGGAGAGCCAAGCAACCGGCAATGCCGATTTAAAAACGCCCATCGTGGATGCAACGCTTTTCACACGGAGCACATTATTTCCCCTCTGTATTGTCCTTTATCAGGGTCGTAGCGGTAAGATTCGCCAGAGTGGCGCTGCCTGCCGTCGGAGGAATGGATAGTATCTCTTTCGTGCTCATCAATGCTGCATAGATATCTATCAGTATGGTTTGGCTTCTGACGATGGTAAGAACTCCGCCGACAAAGCTAACGTCATAGTTGCCGGAGGTGAGCCCCTGGGGATCGATGCCATAGGTTCCCGTGTGAACGGCCCCCTGGCTGGTGCCTCCGTAGGTGAGCGCGCCGCCGAGAACAGCGGAGGTCTCGCCGCCGACGAATCCGTCATAGGTCACGCCGTTGCCCCCGGAATAGCCAACACCGCTATAGATCTTATGGTCGTCTTTGGCTGTAACGGTCAGGGCCGCGGGGTTGATGTCGGCTGTGGTCGTGGCCGTGGTGCCGGTGAGGCTGTAGTTGGCTGCATCTGCGCCGCTTAAGGCAATACCCGAGACGCTGACGGTTTTACCCGTGGCGACATTCTTGTCGGCAAATGCCGCCGTCTGGCTGAAGGTCACCGCATCCCCGGCAATGATATCGTTGGAAGAACCGGTCGCGGTTGCCGCCGTCGTGGCGTCATAGAACTTGTTCGTTCCCGTATAGGCAGCGGTCAGACTCCTGGCGGTAATGGTATAATTTGCTGCCGAGGTGAAGCCGCCGAAACTGTAGTTTGATGCATCGGCGCCGTCGATGGCGCTCGCTGTCTGGGTATAGGTTCCGGCGACATAGTTGCCGCTGGTGCTGGTGGCGCCGGTGTCAACAGCGGCTGTACTGGTTACTACGTCTGTTCCGACAACATTCCAGAAGGAAACAGCGCCCGGATTCAGCGCCGAGCCGTAAGTGGAGGTCCCCGACGCGATGGCCGTGCCGGTCAAAGCCAGTTGGCTCACGGTGTAGTCGCCCTCGATGTCGGCAAAGGTGTAGTTGCCCGCATCCGCTCCTTCAAGGGCGCTGATGTATTCA
>CAZNDG010000030.1:0-36743 GCA_964571695.1 uncultured Syntrophus sp. | reverse complement strand
CCCAGGGAGGTGATGACGGTATAGGACTTCTGCGCACCGTCCGAGCCGAAGGTGGTAAAGAAGTTGTTTCCTGCGGGGAGTTTGACCGGGGCTTTTACGGTATAGGTCGCGGTGTTGCCTGCCGCATCGGCCCCCTGGCCGTAGAGGAGGTCAAGCTGCGCCGTCCCCGATCCGAAGAGTTCGCTGTTGATCGTGATGTTGCGGTAAGCGTTGAGTGTAAGCTTGTTGGCAGACCAGGTGATGCTGTCGTTGACGAAGATGTCGCCGTTCGTGCCGGTGGCGCCAGCGGCGCTTCTGAGCTCAAGGTTTGAGGTGGCAAGGGCTGTGGTTGCCTCAGCGCCGGTCATGTCCCCGCCTGAGGCCGCGACAATAAAGTCCGTGGGGTCGATGAGCCAGGCGCCGGTTTCGCCGTACGGGGCAAAGGTGGTGACGGAAAGGTTGTCCGCAACCGTCACCTTCCTGCCCGAGGTCTCGATGAAGCCGCCGTCCCCCCCGTCGGGGGCAGAGGCATCGAGGGTGCCGCCGACGATGGTCTCGCCTGATTCCATATCGGAGAGCAGCAGAATGCGGCCTGCATGATTTGCCAGCGTTCTGGCTTCAATGACGCCTTCATTGTTCACGACGGCCCTGGTCAGTCTGTCAGCCGCCTTGGCGGTGAGGAGGACCGTGCCCCCGTCGGCCTGAATCAGTCCCCTGTTCGCGATGAGGGCGTCGATGGCGCCCTTTTCTACGGTGAAGTTCACGAGCTTGTCGCCGGTAAAGTCGAGGTTGACTTTATCGCCCGCGGCTATCGCCACGGCGCCGTTGCCGGCGGTCAGTATTCCCTCATTGGTGATCGCGGGGGAGATAAAGGCGATATAGCCGCCGTCCGTTGTCCGGATGGCGCCCTGGCTGTGAATACTGCCTGCCGTACCGGCCTTTTCAAAGAGGTATTTTCCGGCCAGAAAGTTCTCATTGGAAAGATTCAAAGAGGAGGCCACAAGACCCCCGACATCTACGGTGGCGGTCGGACTGAAATAGATTCCCGCGGGATTTACCAGAAAGATCTGGCCGTTGGCCGAAAGGGAACCGAAAATCCGGCTTGGATTCTGATCGAGAATCCGGTTGAGCGCCACGCTCGATGCGCCCGGCTGTCGGAAGGCGACCGAGGCATTTTGGCCAATGTTGAACGTATTCCAGTTGGCGATCATTTTATCAGTTTGCTGATGCACCGTCATGGCGCTTCCCGACTGGGCGATGCTGCCGCTTCCCGCGACAATCCGGCCGCCCGTGGGCAGGGCGTTTACATTGAGGGCCCATGCGGCCTGCGTCATAAAGACAAGCGCAGCGATGGCGGCAAAGCAGCCGAGACTGACCAAAGCATCCGTAAACAGATGTCTTGCAGTTGTCTTCATCTTTTTTATCAGATCAGGTTTTCTATTCATGATATTCCTCCTCTAAAACCAGACCGTGGCCTGGAGCCAGAATCGGCCCTGGTCGTTGAGATTGTCGGCATCGTAACCGGAGATGTTGCGGCCGGGGTTGTCATTGATTTTGTGAGCATAAGAAGCCCGGATGCTGTATAAACCGGGCTTTCCGACGTTTATGCCCACGCCCGCACCGGAGAGCCAGTAGCTGTTTTGGTCCGAGGCGTTTGTGACAGAGCCTGTCCATGTATTTTTGTGTAGAGTGACATAACCGGCATCGATGAAGCCTATCAATTGCGTAAATGCCCAGGACGGACTGAACGGCAAATCCAGCCGGGGTTCCAGGGTCATCATGAGGCCCTCGTCGCCTGCCGCTTCGCCTACGGGATAAGCCCGGATGCCGTTGGGGCCGCCGAGAATAATTTTTTGTGACGAATCGAGATTATGGCCGGCCAACTGGCCGCGGGCGAAACCAAACACGGAAAGCAGCCTGGTAATGCGCTGCAGCCTGCCCAGGGAGTAGCTGACCCTTGCAAAACCGCCTCTGCTGCGGGCGGTTGCGTCATCATTGGTTTCGATATCCGCAGCGCCGGAAAGGTGCAAATCGCCGTAGTAACCGGTAAGAGCGATGCTGGTCAGGCCGCCGCCGCCGAAACCATCAAAAAAACTGCCGCTGAGGTTCAGATTTCCCACAGACAGTCTGCGGTCCCGGGTCGTGACGCCGCCCGCTTCATCGTGGAGGGACAGATATTCAAACCCCAGTGCGCTCCAGAGGCTCGCGTTGCGTGTCCGCAGGAGGGGATAGGTAAGGCCTGTGGAAATTATTCGGGCGTCACCCTTGGTATTCAGGTTGGATAAATCGCCCCCCAGTTCATAGGTAAGATCCGTATAAGCAACGGACCAGTTAAAACCGGTTGCGCCCAGAGGCAAAGCGTAGGCCATATTCCCCTGGAAAAGATGCTCGGCGCCAGTCAAAGAAACGCTCAACTGGTCGCCCAGGCCAAAAGGGTCGTTGATCGCCACCCGGGCGGCGCCCCGCCATGTGCCTGTATAACGGTCGCCAAAGTTGTCGCCGGACAGGATGCCGGTCAGCAAATTGGCCTCGGTGACATTGATGGCCACACGCGTTGTTTCGGGAACTTCGCCGCGCTCCAGGAAGGCCTGAGACCTGATTCCCGGCAGGTCGTTCATCAACAGGACCACCCGTTCGATGTTTTCCAGACGGATAGGCTGTCCTGTTGGAAGCGACCGCTCGGCAATGCCTTCCAAAATCTTCTGACTGATGCGCCGGGGTTCTTTGACGTTTATCCGGGTTTTCCCTTCAATCCTGCCGGCGATGATCACAATCTCGATGATGCCGGCGGTGACGTCCTGCTGCGGCAGATAGGCCTGGGCCAGGAGATATCCTTTTTCCCGCAGGTAGTTGGTGATCTTGGCGGTCAGTCGTTGCAAGTCGGCAAATCCGACTTCTTTTCCGACTACATCGGAAGACAGTGCCAGCAGTTCGCTATCGGTGACCAGTTCCTTGCCGCCGGTAAAACGGAAACCTTTTACGGTTATCTTGGCGCCGCTGTCCTTCAGAGGAGCCCGCTCTACATCTTGCGCATCCTTTTGGGGTAAACGGTCCGGCAGCGACGGTTGAAGCTGACGCTGTTCTTGAAGCAATCGTCCTGCGTCGGGAGGCTGGCCCAGGGCCGGGGAAAAAATGGCCAAGGACAGGACAATAAATAATAAGGATACCGTTCTCTTCATGTGACAAGTCAGCATGAGATACCCTCCCATAGGCAGACAATGAACAATGCGACACTGAAAAGCTTTACGGTTGTTCCCGTGGTTGTGCCCCCAGCGTCCCAGATTCTGAAAGGGCCAGTGTGCCCGCGCTTACCGTTGCGACGGATGAATGAGCTGCGGTCTGGTTTGAGAAGAGGTTATTACGGAGATGTCCTTTATGTCCATGTACTTGTGATGAACGGTCGGAAAAAATTGTTGAACGGTATGCAGCGGTCAAATTGCGTCCGGGTGAAAATTCCTTTCACCCGGGAGCGGTTCAGAGGATTTCCCTGATCCGCTCTTTCAGGAGGGGGGCCGCCCGTCGGCTGACCGTAAGCGGTCCCGTGCATCCGGCGGGGAAGATGATATAGGCGCCATTTATTTCCTTATCGATGCGTTCGATCCGCTCGATATTCACGACGGCCGCCCGGTGGATCTGGAGAAAAGGGGGGGCGGGAAGGGCGATGTCCCACTCTTTGAGGGTCCTGCGGACGACGTGCCTCTTGCCGGTGTCCAGGTGGATCACGGTGTAATTGCCTCCGAGGGACGTGATGGCCGTGATCGTATTCAGGGAGACAAAAAAACGCCCCTCATCGGTTTTGACAAAGATGCGATCGCCGGAGCGGAAGGGTTTCAGGGGGACGGCGGTAGGCGCTTCCTGGTGAATCCTGCCCTTCAGCCGGGCAATCGTGTTTGCCAGACGGTCCTCCGCCACCGGCTTGAGGAGGTAATCGAGGGCGTTGACCTCGAACGCCCTGATCGCATACTCGTCATGGGCGGTGAAAAAGACGATCTCAGTGCGGGAAGGGATATGCGGTACGAGATCGAATCCCGAACCGCCGCGCAGCTCGATATCGAGAAAGATGACGTCGGCGGGCGTTCCTGACAGGAGCGCGACCGCTGCCTCGATATCCGACGCCTCGTTGACGATCTCGATACAAGGGTGCTTCCCAAGCAAACGGCGCAGGTCGTATCGTGCGAATGGCTCGTCATCAATGATGATCCCCTTCAAAGGATAGTCCATGAACACCTCCCCGGTTCTTCCAGGCTATTCATTGCCGTCGCCCGGACAGATCAAATTGCAGAATCTGCCTGCTCCCGTTCCGGCATCCCCGCCGGCAGGTCGATTCTCACGCAAACCTGTCCGTCCTCCTCATCGATTGCGAGAAGGAAGTCTCCGGCATAGATCCTGTCGAGGCGCTGCCGGAGGTTGTCCAGACCGATTCCGGTCGATTCTTCCCCGCTCTTTTGCCCGGAAGCGCGCAGGCTGCCGTCGTTGGCGACCTCCACGAGTATCCTGCCCCCCTGCCTTTTTATCGCCACGGTTATCCCGAGTTGACGCGGAGATGTCCGTTTGCCGTATTTGAGGGCATTTTCCACCAGGGGCTGCAGCATCAGAGAGGGAATAACGGCCTCGCAGACTTCCGGATCCACATCGATGCGCACGTTAAGGTAGTCTCCGAGCCTGATCTGTTCGATCCGAAGATATAGACCGATCAGCCTGATCTCTTCTCCGACGGTAGAAGACTCCGTTTCCTTGCTGGTCAGGGTGAGCCGGCAGAATTCCGAAAGGGCGGTCACCATCTCACGGGCAATGGCGCCGCTCCCTCCGATGGCGCCCCGGATCGAGGCCAGGACGTTGAAAAGAAAATGCGGATTTAACTGGTAGCGCAGTTTCAGCAGGGTCTCTCGCTCCGCCCGGATCAGCGCCCTTTCTTCGCTCTCCTTGCGCTCGGAAAGCTCCGTCTTCAGACGGAGGTTCCTTTCCAGCTCCGCTGTCAGGGCCTCGGAATCGGAAAGGGCTTGCGAGAACCGCCTTGACAGCACAAAGGCCTGCGAGAACGACATGACGGCGATGCCTACAGATAAGAGGTACCAGGTGTAGATGATATTGTTGACGAAAAGGAAGTCATTAAGGGCGGCCAGGAACAAGGCCATAAGCCCCGCCAGGAGCACATAGGCGCCGTCCCTTCCCCGCATGGAGGACCGGATCAGGACAAAGACGGCATAGATACTGCCGGCGAAAGAGATATACTCATAGGATGGGATCCCATAATATCCCAGGAGACGTTCGGGCATGAAAAAGACGGCCCCCGAAAAGAGAAGCGCCGTACCCTGGAAGACATGGACAACCCGTTTCGAGATCTCCCGGGGGTAAAGGGCGGCGATGAACATGAGCAAAAGCGGTGTGAAGAGGTACCAAAGGAGCAATTCTATCCGGAATACGACATTCCAGACAGAGTAGGACGGAAACGTGATGAGAAAGCTGTTGCCCCGCAAAGCGCCCATAATGAGTAATTCAATGCTCCAAAGGAGGCACATGCAGCCGAAATACAAAGGAGAATAGTCCTTTCGCCGGAGGAGGTAAAAGATGACGTGATAGATGCCGATAATGGCGAGACAGCCGAAGAGAAAGACATCGATGGACCAGTAGATCATGCGGTCCCTGGCGAGCAGCGAGGAATTGCCGAGGGAAATCTTTCTGCACGGACCGCCGGTGTAGAAGGTGTCGTTCGCTACCTGGAAGACGATCTCAATGACGCCGCTGCCGGAGGCAGGTACAGGAGAGACAAGGTGGATGAAGGGGCGGGACGGTTCCGCCGCTTCCTCCTTATCCATAAAACCGCCCCACACAATCAAATCCCGGTCGGCCCAGATCTTGAATGAGCCGCCGATACACTCCGCTTTCAGGGCAAGTTCCCCTTGCCCGGGTTTCAGTTTGACCCGCAGGCGATGGGTGGCATATCCCTCGCCTGTGATGGCAGTGTCCCCTACTGTGTGTCCGTTCCAATAATTAGGGATCGGGAAAAAACCCGTTTTGGCGGGAAGCGTACCGGCGTGAAAATCGGAAGGCCGGAGCAATTGCCGCCAATAGAACTCCCATTCGCCATCGAGACTGACAATGCCGTCATGCTCGAAATTCCACCGGGAAAGATCCAGATATCCCGCACGGGCTTTGGGGGCGGGGTCTTCCTTCACGCAGCCGGCAATAACCAAAGAGAAAAAGATGGCGTAGACAACCACGCAAATTCTTTTCATAGCTCGGTTATTGAATTAAATGATTGACATGAAATTGTTTTTTACTTTCGGGAGTATAGGGGGACTGCTTCCCCGTGTCAAGAGAATTCTAAGTCTGATAAGAACTTGCTTTTCACGGGGAGGGGGGAGTGGAGGCGCAGTTTTCTCAATGTCAAGGGATATATTGCACCGAAAATCAGGCGCGGGGACATTGTATATGGATCGGCGGCATGCCTTTTTGAGCAATCGTTATGTTATTTAGGCGCATCGCTAGTCAGGCAGGCAATCCTCGCCTCCGGGGGGACAAGGCGGAACATGCCTCTGCTGCCGTAGAAACATCCGTCAATGGCGAGGATGTGGCAGTGCGGATTGAAGCCGAGGAAGTCTCCGAATGCCTGTATGGCGATGACGGCGCCGGGAGGGGGTTCCTTCTCGGGCACCCCTTCCCGGAGAAATATCTTCAGAAAAGAGAGCATCATGCCGCCATAAAGTAGAACGTTCATTCTGCTTATCAAGGAATTTTCGTATGGTCCGCGCTGATACCAGATATAGTTGAAGAACTTATACAGTCTGACAAGGCATTGCTATCTGATAGAAGCGAAAGGTATTTTTCCCCGCCTGTTTGGCCTGGTACATGGCATCGTCGGCGTTTCTCAGCAGGATTTCCTGGTCTTCGCCGTCGTCGGGATAAAACGCGATCCCGAGGCTGGTGGTGATGGCGATCTCGTGGGCGCCGATGAGGAAGGGCCGCCGCAGGCAGTTCATGACCTTGCCGGCGATTGCGGCGACGTCGCTTTTATCCTTGATTTCCGGCATGATAAGCACGAATTCGTCGCCGCCTACCCGCGCCATGGTGTCTCCCTTGCGGAGCACACCGGGGATACGCCCCGCCGCCTCCCGCAGGAGGAGATCCCCGACTTCGTGGCCATGGACGTCGTTGACCTCCTTGAACCCGTCCAGATCCAGGTAGGCCACCGCGACCAGGTGGCCCTGGCGCTTTGCCCTGGCCTGGGCCATCTGCATGCGGTCCGCCAGGAGCTTGCGGTTCGGCAGCCCCGTAAGGGGATCGTGATAGGCCATCTGGCGGATCGTCTCCTCCGCCCGGATCCGGTCCGTGATGTCCTGGGCCTGACCGATGAAGTAGCGCGGTTTACCCTGCCGGTCCCGCAGCAAGGTGGCGGTAAACAGGGCCCAGAGGATCCGCCCGTCCTTGTGGATATATCTTTTCTCCTGACGGTAACCTTCAATTTCACCCTTGAGAAGGCGCACCGCCTTTTCGATCTCCTCGGCGATGTCATCAGGATGGGAAACCTGCTGAAAATCCATCCGGAGAAGTTCCTCTTCCGAATAGCCCAGCAGCTCGACCAAAGCGGGATTGACGAGAATAAATTTTCCCCTCAGGTCCACCACGGCGATGCCGGCGCCCGAATGCTGAATCACCATCCGGAAATGCTCTTCACTTTCCCGCAGTTCCTCTTCCAGGCGGCGCTCGTCGGTGATGTCCCGCAAGGTCTCGATGGCGCCGATGACCTTTCCAACCCCGTCGTAAATCGGCCCGGCCTTGGCCCAGAGAAATCTTCCTTCCTTCCCGGGGAAGGGCACATACCCCTCGGCGCTGATCACATCGCCGTCCCGGCGAAAATTGTAATAATTGTCTTGCCTGGACAGTTGGGGATCGAAGACGTAATCGATCAGCAGGGGACGCTTTACCCCATAAAAGTACAGGGCGTAAATCCGGTCACCCTTGCCCAGGACCTCTTCCCGGGCCGTCCCCGTCATCTCGGTGATGGCCCGGTTCCAGTACACGACCTCTCCGGACCTGTTGATTGCCAGGGTGGGTTCGGGAATGAAATCCAGGAGCCGCCGCAGTCGCCCTTCACTTTCCTCGAGACGCTCCTTGGATACCGTGGTGGTTTCCAGACAATTCGCCATGATGTTGAAATCCTCCGCGAGATCCTGAATGTCTCCCGACATGGGACTGGCAATGCGGAAGGCATAGTTGCCCCGGTTGATCTCCTTTGTCGCCCGGCTCAGGGCGGTCAGGGCGCGGGACAGGTAACGCCCCGTGAAGATTGCCCAGGCCATGAGGAGAATCCCCGTGAGGGCCAAAAGGGAGAAGCCCTGGAGGAGAAAGTTGCCCAGGAGTTGATCCGTGTAACGGAGGATATCGTGGGTGGCCCTTTGGGAGATCGTCGCGACGCTTTGTGCGGGGGCGAGAAACTCGTCGGTGTAGGTCGTCGCCGCCACCGCCAGGCGGGTCCCGTCGGCGGTCCGGACTTTTACCGGGGCGATGTACATGTACTTTTCCCGGAAGGCGCCGTCGGCCTCCCGCCACTGATAATAACCGCCGGCGGCTTTCCCGTCCCTGGCTTCCGCCACGATCTCCCAGAATTGCGGCATTGTCCCCGCCAGGTCCTGGAGATCCGTATTTTCCACCTGGGGAGATTTATGCAGGAGGTTTCGGGCCCGCTTTTCCGCTTCGTGAACCGCCGTATATCCTGTTTTACCGACGGGTTGCACCCCTATCTCCCGGAAGTTCGGACTCCGCCGCAGCCGCGCGCTGGTCATGCCGGGATGAGCGGCCAGATAGAGTTCCACCTGCCTGGCCGTATCCGACGCCTTGGAGCGGATCGCATCCCGGGCCTGATCCCTGAGGATCGCTTCGCTTTCCCGAAGGGCCAGAACCTGTTCCTTTTGCACCGTTTCCTTTACTTTGCCTACGAGGCGACCGCCATAAAGATCCAGCAGGACATAGAAGACAAGAATGGGGATCAGCCCCGCCATCAGGGTGAAGAGGATGAGCCGGGTGCTGAACCTCCGGGGCTTTAATTGCGACCAACCTTTGCTCGACGGCTGTTGATCATTCATGGTCGTCCCTTTTCAAAAACAGATCTTTGTCTATGCCGCCGTGAATTTTGAACCGGTGGGTGATTGTTTCCTCGCCTCATGTCGGTGCGCCCGGCCCTTCCCGAACGATGTCCGGTTTTTCTCCCCCGGCGCCGAAACGGGCGATGGTTTCCAGCAGTGTGGCCTTTTTCAGCGGCTTGGTCACATGACCGTCGCAGCCGGCCTCGTGGCTTTTCCGGACGTCCTCCTTCAAGGCGTAGGCGGTGAGGGCGACGATGGGCGTCCTGTCCTTTCCCTTATCCTCCTCCCAGCGCCGAATGACCCGCGTGGCGGCGTAACCGTCCATGAGCGGCATCTGGACGTCCATGAGGACCAGATCGAAAGGTCCGTGGTGGAGGAACAGATCGACGGCTTCGCCGCCGTTTTCCGCTATTTCCAACCAGTGCGGGCTGTTTTTGAGGTACATCCGAATCAGGGTCCGGTTGTCCTCGTTGTCTTCCGCCAGGAGAATGCGGAGGGCACGCGTCGGCGCCGCCGTGGCAACCGCTTCCACGCCGCCGTCTGACCGGATGGCTTTCCCGGTCGCAACCGGCGCCGGTTCTTCCGTGCCCGGCGCCTTCTTCTCCGGCTGCCTTCCCAATGCCTGGGCAACGGCGGCGCACAACTCCTGCCGCTTTACCGGTTTGTGGAGAATGCGGGTGAATCCAAGCCGACGGGATTCCTCGGCGTCATCCTTCCGCTGCAACGAGGTAAGAAGCAGCAGCGTGACGCCCCGGAGGCGCGGATCGTCCTGAATCCGCCGTGCCGTTTCAAAACCGTCCATGACGGGCATCTGCTGGTCCATGATCACCAGTTGGAAGGGGGTGTTCTGGGCGGCCGCCTCCTCAAGGAGTTGCAATGCGGCGGCGCCGTCGCCCGCCTCCGTCAGGACGGCGCCCCGGGAAGAGAGAAATTCCCGGACGATGAGCCGATTGGTGACATTGTCGTCCACCACGAGGATGCGGGCGTGGCGGAGGTCGCCGTGAAGCTCGGCGGGAGGCAGCGACGGGGCGTCGGGCTGAAGCCGCAGGCGGACGGTGAAGGAGAAGACACTTCCCCGACCCGGTTCGCTCCGTACGGACAGCTTTCCGCCCATCAGTTCCACCAGATGCCTGGCGATGGCCAGACCCAGGCCCGTGCCGCCGTATTTCCGGGAGGTGGAGGCGTCGGCCTGGGTGAACTTGTCGAAGATATGCTCCACCTGTTCCGGTGGGATGCCGATACCCGTATCGGTCACGGAGAAGTCAAGATCGATCTCCCCGGTGGGAACCCGTTGTATCCCTTTCTCCCCGGTGTCGCCGGTGCCGGCGCCGCGGTAGGCGCCGGATAAGGCCCGCACTTCCAGGATGATTTCCCCCGCCTCGGTGAATTTTATGGCGTTGCCGATGAGATTGGTGAGGATCTGCCGGAGTCGCAGGGGATCGCCCGTGACCCGCCGCGGGACCTCCGCCGGGAGGATGCAGAGGAGTTCGATGCCCTTGTCTCCCGCCCGCATGCCGAGGATCTCGCAGGTCCTTTCCACCGTTTCGCCCAGGTCGAAGGGGATGCTTTCCAGGGTGATCTGACCGGCCTCCACCTTCGAAAGATCGAGGATGTCGTTGATAAGACCCAGCAGGTTCTCTCCCGCATCCCGGAAGATCTCCACGTATTTTCGCTGCTCGGCGGTGAGTCCGGTTTCCGAAAGGAGATCCGCCATGCCGAGGATGGCGTTCATGGGCGTCCTGATCTCGTGGCTCATGTTGGCCAGAAATTCGCTCTTGGCCATATTCGCCGCCTCCGCCGCCTCCTTGGCCTGGTGCATGGCCGCTTCCACCGCCTTGCGCTCCCCGATGTCCCGTCCAACCGCCCGAAAGCCCACGGGGTTTCCCGCCGCGTCCCGGATCAGGGCGATGATGGCCTCCACGTAGGCCGTACGGCCGTCTTTCCTCCGGATCCGCCATTCGATGAGTTTGGATGTCTCCCCGGTGGTGAAGATGTGGCGGAAGAGATCGACCAACCGCTCCCGGTCTTCGGGAACCACGAAGTCTCCAAAGTCCATGCCCCGCGCCTCATCGGTGTCGTAGCCCAGAAACTCCACTACCGTGGGGTTGAAGAAAATAAGCCGGCCCTCCAGATCCAACTCGAAGTAGCCGTCCTCCATGTTTTCCAGGATGGTCCGATACCGTTCCTCCCTTTCCCGTCGCGCCTCCTCCATCAGTTTCCGCTCGGTGATGTCCAGGGAATTGCCGAGGATGGCCGGCCGGCCGTTGAAGTCGATGGAGGCCACGGTTTCCATGATCCAGCGGGTGGCGCCTTCCTTGGTTACGATCCGGAATTCGTAGGGGGCGGTGCGGATTCCCACCAGCATGGCCTTGGTAAGGCTCCGCGTCTTCCCGGCGTCGTCGGGGTGGAGCAGTATCTTCGCCTCTTTCCCCATGAGTTCCCGGGGGGTGTAGCCGGCGAAGGCGGCGGCGTTGTTGTTGAGATAGCGAAAGACGCCGTCCTGGACCACGTAAACACCCGCAAAGGAGCTTTCCGTCAAGGTCCGGTAGCGGGCTTCCGCCTCCCGGAGCTGCTCTTCCCTATCCACCAGCCGGGCAAGCATCTCCTGGAAGGCCCGGGCCAGGGCACCGATCTCGCCGGGCGCCTTCCCGGCGATGTCCGTAAGGTCTTTGCCCCGCCGCGAGGCCGCCTCCGGCCCGCCTGTTCCTTCCATGGCACCTTCCTCCAACGCCAGCGCCGGCGGTTTCTCCCATCCGGTTTCCCGGATCTGTCCGATGAGTTCCGTCAGGGGGGTGAGGAAGCGGGACATGACGAACCAGACGACCGCCAGGGACAGGGCAATGCCGATAACGATAAAAATCCGTGCGTACCAGCGGGCCTGATGCACCGGGGCGTAAGCCTCCGCCTTGGGGTAATTGATGCCGATGATCCAGTCCACCGTGGCAAGGCGCTTGAAGGAGGCGATGACATGCAACCCCCGGGAAGTGACCGTTTCCCCTGAACCCTCGAAGCCGGCGATGGCCCGGTCAAAAAGTTCGTTGGCCCCCGGCGGGACGTCCTGCTTGAGAATCCGCTCCTTGTCGGGATGGACCAGAAGGGTCCGGTCAGAGCTGAACAGAAACATGTAACCCGTCTTGCCTACCTTCACCCGGCTGATGTCGCCGAGAATGCCCTCGCTGGTCAGGGTGATGCTGCCCCCCAGAATCCCGGCGAGCCGTCCACGGTCGTCGAATACCGGGGCGGTCATCATCACCGCTGGCGGCGATCCCGACCTCGTTGATATGTATGGCTTGGATATATAAGGTATTTTTGTTTCAACAGTCCGCCCGATGTATTCCCGGAAACTGAAATCATCTCCTTCCCGGTCATGGTGGGGAACAGCGGTCAGCATGACTCCTTCAGGGGAATAAAGCATGATGCCGTTGTCGAAGATGACCGGAAGCTGATGATTCCGCCGCAGGAACGGCTCCAGAAATTCGTGGGCCGTTTTGGCATCGAGGATGGCGGCGGCGGGGATCCGTTCCGCCCCCCGGATGAGGAGTCCCTGGGCCTGGCGGAGATTCCAGTCGGTCTGCCGGGCGAGTTCGGAGACGAAGGCGAACTGCTGGCGGCCGATGCTTTCGCGGAGCTGCCCCTGGAAAAAGGAGAGGAGGGCGAGGGCGCTGACGAGATAGAGACCCAGGATGAGGAGGGAGATGGACAGCGCGATTCTGGTTTTGATGCTCATAACGATCTTTGTTTTTTTACTTTTACGATGTCATTAATGCTTTGCTCGAGAAATTTTCCCATTGGAATCGTTCTTCCCTGAAGAGCCGCAGGCAAACGGCCACGCACTGGGGATCGTAAAGGACGCCGCTGTTTTTCTCTATTTCCCCCCGGGCCGCCTCCTGTCCCAGCATGGGGCGGTAGGGACGGTGGGAACTCATGGCCAGGTGAAGCCGTTCGCCGCCCTTGCAGTGTTCCTCCTCCGCCAGCGCGGCGAGGTAATCCGCTTCGGTTTCCACCAGACGGGTGAGGGCGGTGGGCAGATATTTTCTGATCTCCCGCTCCACGGCGCTGGATTGCAGCATCTTCCGGAAGGGGCAGCCCGGAGGCATCTCGTCGGTGCCGTGCATGATCTCGTAACAATGCCTGCCGGTCAATTCCTCCGCTTTACGTCCGGTAATGGATTCTACCTCCCGGTTGGCGGTCAGGATCCGCGCTTCCCGGTCCAGGATCAGGACCGGGTGGCCGATAGCCTGAACGATACTTAACCTCGGGTCGGTAAAATAGTTCGAGTTACCCGCATCCACTCCACCGCTGGATCCTTTACCGTCCTTGGTTTCTTCGTTCATCTCCCTGTATTTGTTGGTTTTGCCCGTGACCGCTCGTCCAATGCGGGTAGGAGCCGGCCCAGGGAGGGAAACCCCAGAACAATGATCAGATAGCCGTTAACAGCGCTGCTCCGGAACTGAAAGGTCGTGTGGATGATCAGTGCGTAACGCGGCTCGTCCATGCCGATGACCAGGGAATCGAGCATGCTGTTCAGATTTTCCAGGTGAATCCGGGGGACGGAAAAGGTGACGTGGATCCCGAGCAGATTTCCAAAGACCCCCAGGCAGGCGTTGATCAGGATGTTTCCCGTCTCCATGAGGACCTCCCGGTTGGAGACCTCCAGTTTATCCCTTCCCGGTTCCCCACCGGTAAGAAGATCTGCCAGGATGTTGGCGCCCTCGTAATTGAGCATGAAGATGGTGTTGCCGGAGACGGGACCGGTGAAGATCTGCTGCACCCAGACCACCTCGCCGGTACCTAATTCCGACAGGGAAGAGTGCAACTCGCGGATGGGGCGCAAGGCGATCAGGGGGGCGTTCAAGGTGAACCGATATCCCGTAAGTTCGCACAATGCCGCCGCCGACCGGGAAAAGGCGATGTTGATCAGTTCCGAGAAGGCGTCTTTATGATTTTCCGTCAGAATCATTTCTCTCACTGTTTGTCTTTGTTCTGGATCTCCGCTGCAACTCTTCAGGACGTTCTCTTCCGCCAGGGGCTTGTCAATCACATCTATCGCCTACCCCGTCTCCCGGCCCGAACGGGGTGAACCGTTGATGATGAATATCTATGCTTTCCAAGCCGCTTTTGTATATCACATCGCCGAAGGCTTTCGCTATATCAAACAGCGTAAAGAAACGTCTGCCGAGATTAGCTTATTGGTGATTTCCGGGCATGGGCGATCATTCCGGGGAAATCACGACAGGACGACGCAATTCCGACCCGTGGATTTCGCGCGATACAGCGCTTCATCCGCGGCGTTTATCACCTCGTCCGCCGTCGCGCCGTCGGCGGGATAAACGGCGACACCCAGGGATATGGTCGCCCGCATGGTCTTTTCTCCGTGGGTGATTGTCATCTCTTCGAATGCGGTACGGCATCGTTCCGCCCTTTCCGCCGTTATGTCCTTCGGCGCTTTCGGCAATACGAGCAGGAATTCTTCCCCTCCGTACCGGCAGGCGATGTCGCCTGCCCTGATGCCGCGGAGGAGCAGCGCTCCTAGGGATTGAATCATCACATCGCCGGCCTGGTGTCCGTGCTCGTCATTGACCTTTTTGAAATGGTCGATATCGATCATGATCATCCCGATGGGAAATTCTTCCCGCGTCGCCCGGGCCAGTTCTCTTCCCATACTTTCTTCCAGATAGCGGCGGTTGTACAATCCCGTCAACGGATCGCGGATCGCCTGCTCTTTCAGCCTGGCTTGCAGTTCTTCTATCTGCCGGTAATTGTGTTGAAGCAGGAGATGGGCCTTCTGCAATTCAACCTCATTTCTTTTCCGCTCGGTGATGTCGTAGAGGGCGGTCAAAACGGCCGTCTGTTCCTTGAAGATCATTGGCATGGAGGTGGAAACCACGGTAATTACGCTTCCGTCCCGGCAACGTAGGTTCATCTCCAGGGGAGGCAAGTCGTGATTCTCTTCCGTCATGATCCTTGTTCGTTCCCTAATGACATCGAATAGTTCCGGAGGCACAAAATCCGTCAGACGCAAGCCGATCGCCTCCGCTTGCACGGAGGCCTTGAACAGTTTCAAAAAAGCCGGATTGACATAGATGATTTTGCCTTTGGCGTGCACGAAGAAGGCGACGGTGAGTGTTTCGATCAACCGGTTCAACTCGGCCTCGCTTTTCCGTAAGGCCTCCTCCGCTTGCTTGAGGCGGGTAATATCCTGCCGGACGCTCCAGATCCGAACCAGCCGATTCCCTTCCATATGGCCGATCATGTTGTTCAGGAAGTACCTCATCGTGCCATCCCGAGCGGGAGATTTCGTCTCCACCCCGGAAATCTGGCAGCCGTTTTCGAGAAAGCGCCGCAGGTATGACAGATTCTCTTTGGCCAGGCGGGGGAAGACCTGACCCAGGCGGAAGCCGATCATTTCCTCACTGTGATCGTATCCATGGCTTATCGCGAAGATCCGGTTGCACTCCGCGACCACGGCGCGGTCGTAAAGAGATTCGACCTGCTCACCCACCGGTGGGAAGAGTTCAATGGGATCTCCTTCCATCTCGAACCTGCAGATGGCCTCCGAGCTGTTTTCCACGAAGGCCTGGTAACGATCCCTGCTCAACCGCAGGGCCGCTTCCGCCTCCTGTCGGTCCGATTCCTTGGCCGCCAGTGCCGCCACCATTTCATCAAAGGATTGGGCGAGTTGGCCCAGTTCCCCTTCCCGGTAGTCGATGCCGGCGCGGACGGCGAAATCGCCGCGACCCAATTGCTGGGACCGTTCCACGAGGCGGTTGAGTCTTCGTACGATCAGCTTGTTGGCCGCGAGCAGCGCCGCCAGCATGACGAAGAGCACGCAACCGGTGAGCATGGCGATGTTGTGGACAAGATTCTTCCTGCTGGCGGCGATCGCAAGTTTCTCGGGAACGCCGACCCGCATGAAGAGATAGGGGAACGCGCCCTCCCGCAATGAAAACCGTCGATAGGCAAAAAGACGCCGGACACCGTCGACCCCCGGAGCGATGAACATGCCCTCCGGGGGTTCTGATGACATATGGCGCACCATGTCCGGCAAATCGACCTTTCCGGCGTGCCTTTCCTGTTCCGGATGCCGGTAGAGGCGGATATGGTTGCGGTCCAGGATATTGATCGTGGCGCCTGTGGGGAAACTCGTGGAAGCCAGAAAACTCCGGCCGTATTTCTCGAGATCGAGGCTCACGGCCACGATGCCCTGGATTCGGCCGTCGGCGGCGATGATCGGATAGGCAAAGGGCAGCACCGACCGCTGGGAAACCGGCCCGACGGTGTATTCCCCGACGGAAAAGTCTTTATCCCGGATGGCGGTTTGGAAATATAGTCTTTCTTTGATGATAATCCTTCGGGTGGGCAGGGCGTTGGCAAAAACCCTTCCCTCCAGGTCCGCCGCATAGATGGTGGCATAATGAGAGTTGTCCTTGAGCAGTTCCCGGAAAAGGGCGTTGCAGGCCGCCGCGTCCCGCCGCTGGACCGCCGGCAGTTTGGCGAGGGTCATGACAAATCGGCGTGTGGCTTCCACGACGCTTTCATGTTCATTCGCCAGACCACGGAGGATCATCAGGGTGTTGGCTTTGGCCAAATCCGTGTCGTGGCGCTGACGCTCGATATTTGCATAAACGATGATGGCCAGGGCGGGAAGAGTAGCCGTCAGTATCAACAGCACCAACTGGGTTCGGATGGATTTAAGTGGGAAGCGCTTCATGGTGACATATGTTATCATTTTTACCAGGGGGCATCAATTTTAAAAGTAAACCTTGACAGATGGAGAAGCCCCTTTCTATAATGCCGCAACTTTGGACAAGGATCAATAGCCGGGTCCCGTGCAACGGCGGATTGTAAACCCCGTCAGGTCCGGAAGGAAGCAGCGGTAGCAATAACCGACGTGTGCTGCGGGGAAACCCGGCTATCTTTATTATCTCTCGAACAACGATATGGACAGTACGGCTAAGGAATATCAGGTCATGGCCCGGAAATGGCGGCCCCAGGGATTCGAGGAGGTCGCCGGCCAGGACCATGTGGTCCGCACCCTCCAGAACGCCGTCAAACTTGATCGTATCGCCCACGCCTTCATCTTCAGCGGCCCCCGGGGGGTGGGCAAGACCTCTATCGCCCGGATACTCGCCAAGGCCCTGAACTGCGAACGGGGACCCACACCGGCGCCCTGCCAGGTTTGCATCCACTGCCGGGAGATCACCGACGGCATCGCCCTGGACGTCCACGAGATCGACGGCGCCTCCAACCGCGGCATCGACGAGGTACGGGAACTTAGGGAAAACATAAAGTTTTTGCCCGCCTCCGCCCGTTTCAAGGTCTATATCATCGACGAGGTCCACATGCTGACCCGGGAGGCCTTCAACGCCCTCCTCAAGACCCTGGAGGAGCCGCCCCCCCACGTCGTCTTCATCTTTGCCACGACGGAGACCCACAAGATCCCCGCCACCATTCTCTCCCGCTGCCAGTGCTTCGACTTCCGGCGCATCTCCCGGAAGGAGATCGCGGTCAACCTCCGGAAGATCGCCGCCGGGGAGGGGATCGAGATCAGCGACCGGGGCCTGGCGTGGATCGCCGCCGCCGGTGACGGCAGCATGCGGGATGCCCAGAGCGTTTTCGACCAGGTGGTCTCCTACGCAGGGAAAACCGTTGCCGACGGGCATATCGAAGAACTTTTGGGGCTCACGGACCGGCGGTTCGTCGTGGCCGTGGCGGCGGCGGTCCTGGCCCGGGACGGGGCGCAATGCCTGAAATTGATCGACGAGGCCTATTACGCCGGCATGGACATGCCGGTGTTCTACCAACTCCTTCTCGAACACTTCCGCAATCTCGTTTTGGCCAAGGTCGTTCCGGAGGCCGAGGGGATGACGGAAATGAGCCGGGAAGACTGGTCCCGGCTCCAGGAGCAGACGGCGCCGGTTTCCCGGGAGACCCTCCAGCGCCTCCTGGAGATCCTCATGGCCGAGGAGGAGGCGATGCGCCGTACCCAGAACCCGCGTCTGGTGCTGGAGATGGCCCTTACGCGCATGGCCCGTCTCACCCCCCTGATTCCCATCGACGAGATCCTCGCCCGCATGGCGGCCCTGGAGAACCGCCTGCGATCCGGGATGCCGGCGCCGGCGGCCCGGACGGACGGCCTCACCCCCGGAGCGCCGGCGGGGGAAACGGCGGCGGGGTCGGAAGATCCGGAGGCGAAGACGGTGAAAGAACCCCCGGCGCCTCCATACGGGAATACCGCGCCGGCACCGCCCCGCCCGCTCGAAGAAGGCGGCGGCTGGGAGGGCTTTAAAGATTTTATCCGGCGGTCCCATCCGTCTTTGTGTTCCAAGCTCGCCCCGGGGAAACTGCTGGCCCGGGAAGGGAATGTCCTGCGGATCGGATTTCCCCGCCACAACGTCTTTTTTGAGGATATCGAGAAGCATCAGAAGCGGACCATTGCCGAACTGGCCCGGAAATTCTTTCAACGGCCCGACCTGGAGGTCGTTATCGAGGCCATCCGGGGGGAGGCGGGAGGGGTCAACGGCAAACCTGCCAATGGCGCCGGCAATTTTCCCATGAACAATGAAATCAGGCAGGAGGCCCTGAGAAACCCCCTGCTGCAAAAGGTGATGGACGTTTTCGAGCAGGCGGAAATCCGGCAGGTGCATCCGCGGCCGTCTCCGGCCGGGGAAGGGGAGGAAAAGTATTAACGAATGAATTCAACTTCAGATGATACACAGCCGCTAAGGAGGAGGTAGATTAAGGTGGCCAATTTCGGAAATATCATGAAACAGGCGAAGAAGATGCAGGAACGGATGGCCCGCCTGCAGGAGGAACTGGGGCTGAAGACCGTCGAGGTTTCCTCCGGGGGCGGCATGGTCTCCGTGGTCGTCAACGGCAAGTTCGAGGTGATGTCCCTGAAGATCGAAAAGGATGTCGTCAATCCTGAAGATGTTGAAATGCTTCAGGATCTCGTAATGGCGGCGGTCAATGAAGGGGTCCGCAAGGCCCAGGAGATGAACGCCGCGGAGATGGCCAAGATCACTGGGGGACTGAAGATCCCCGGCTTGTCGTAGCGGCGGCGTCCCATGTCCCGATACGCCCCGCCAATCGAGCGCCTCATCACGGAACTGGCCCGCTTTCCCGGCATCGGTGAGAAGACCGCGGCCAGACTTGCCAATTTCATCCTTCATGAATCCCTGGAAGATGCCCGGCGCCTTGCCGCGAGCATCATGGAGGTCAAGGAGCGGATCCGCCTGTGCCGGTTGTGCTTCAACCTCGCGGAGGAGGAGTTGTGTACCGTCTGCGCCGATCCGGTCCGGGACCGGGAGACGGTCTGCGTCGTCCAGGATCCCGACGCCCTGATCGCCATCGAGATCACCGGGGAGTTTCACGGGACATATCACGTCCTACACGGGGTCCTGGCACCCCTGGACGGAATCGGCCCCGACGACCTCCACCTCCGGGAACTGCTGGCCAGGGTTGACGCCCACTCCGTCCGGGAGGTGATCGTCGCCACGAATCCCGATGTCCAGGGCGAGGCCACGGCCCTGCTCATCAACAAACTCCTCGCCGGCCGGCCGGTGGCGATCTCCCGGATTGCCATGGGGGTCCCCATGGGGGGAGATCTCAAGTACACCGACCGGATGACCCTGGGCAAGGCCCTGGAATTCCGCCGGGGGATGTAATGGATCACCCCCGATGAACACCGTCCGCAATATAGAGGCCCCACTGATCACCGCCAAGCTCAGGGAGATGTTTCTGCGGTCCAACACCTGCCTCGGCGGCGATGTGGAGAAGGCCTTGCGCCGGGCCCGGGAGGGCGAGGAAACGGTGCTGGGCCGCCAGGTTCTGGAGCGGATCCTGGAAAACGCCGCCGTCGCCCGGGAGGAACGCCTGCCGATCTGCCAGGATACCGGACTGGCCGTGGTCTTCGTGGAATTGGGACAGGACGTCCGGGTGGTCGGGGGGGCGCTGCGGGAGGCCGTCGAGGAGGGGGTGCGGCAGGCATACCGGGAGGGTTATTTCCGCAAATCGGTGTGCGACCCTTTAAGCAGGGCCAACACCGGGGACAACACCCCGGCGGTTATCCACCTGGATGTGGTTCCCGGCGATAAGATCCGCCTGACGGCCATGCCCAAAGGGGGGGGCAGCGAGAATATGAGCACCGTGACCATGCTCCTTCCTGCCGCCGGACGGGACGGGATCAGGGACCATGTGATCGAAACGGTTCTGCGGGCGGGCCCCAACCCCTGCCCGCCGGTCATTGTCGGAGTCGGGATCGGCGGCGCCATGGAGGAGGCGGTACTGCTCGCCAAAAAGTCCCTCCTCCGGCCCCTGGGGGAGAAGAACCGTCATGACGGTCGCCTGGCCCTTCTCGAGGCGGAGATCCTGGCGGAGATCAACCGGCGGGGCGGAGGCCCCCAGGGATTCGGCGGCGATGCCTCCGCCCTGGCTGTGCATGTGGAGATGAAGCCCTGCCACATCGCCTGCCTCCCCGTGGCGGTGAACGTCCAGTGCCACGCGGCCCGGCACTGCGAGGCTGAGATCTGAGCCATGACGGAAGCGCGCACCCTCACCACGCCCCTCACCGATGCGGACTGCGCCGCTCTTAGGGCCGGCGACATGGTCCTCCTGAGCGGGGTGGTCTTTACCGCCCGGGACGCCGCCCACGGCCGCCTCCGGGAGGCCCTCTGCCGGGGGGAAGAACCGCCTTTCGATCTGAACGGCGCGGTGATTTTCTATGCCGGTCCGGCCCCGGCGCCCCCCGGGCGCGTCATCGGCGCCATCGGTCCCACTACGAGCTACCGGATGGACCCCTTCGCACCCCTCCTCATGGAGCGGGGCCTGAAGGGCATGATCGGCAAGGGGAAACGTTCGCCGGAGGTGATCGCCGCCATGGTGCGCCACCAGGCCGTCTATTTCGGCGCCATCGGCGGGGTGGCCGCCCTGACCTCCCGGTGCGTTCACAACGCCGCCGTTATCGCTTACGAGGATCTGGGTCCGGAGGCCATCCTCCGGCTGGAGCTGGCAGAGATGCCGGTAGTGGTGGTGAACGACACCCGGGGAGGGGATCTTTATGAACTGGCCCGGAAAGACCGCTGAAAATTCAGGAAATGATGATCAGGCCGGAGCGAACCATAGAAAAGCTGAAACGGGGTGAAAAGGTTATTATCGCCGCCCTGGGGGATTCCCTGACCCAGGGGTGGATGGTCCGCCGGGGCTACGTCGATTTCCTCCGGGAGATGCTCCCCGCCCGCTATCCCCAAGCGGCCCTTACGATGATACGCAAGGGTATTCCCGGTGACACGGCGGACAACGGCCTCTACCGCCTCCGCTACGACATCCTGGAATACGATCCCGACTGCGTCATCGTCCAGTACGCCATCAACGACGCCTTCCTGGGCTACACCGCCGGGCAGTTCCGGCGCATCATCGGGGAGATCATCGAGGAGATCCAGGCGGACGGCGATGCGGACATCGTTTTGGTGACTTCGAGTTATATCGGCGACAATGCCGACGCCGGGATCATCGGAGAGTTTTACGACCAGTTGGCGGCGCTGGGGGAGGAATTCCGCCTCCCCGTGGCGAAGGTCCATCAATACTGGAAACAATGCATAGACGCCGGTACGTCCTACACGACCCTGGTCCAGTACGATATGGTCCACCCCACGGAAGACGGCTACCGTCTCATGGCGGAGGCGATTCTCGAGTTATTTTAAAACGACCAGGGCGTCCACGGCGACCGGGAAGCCATCGGGGCCGATCTTCAGGGGATTGACGTCGATTTCCGCCACCTCTTCATGCTCCATGCCGATCCGGCCTATGGCCATGAGGATTTTCGCCAGGGCCTTCCGGTCGGCGGCGGCCTCCCCCCGGAAGGGATCGAGGATCTTTTTGGCCCGGATGCCGGAAAGCATGGCCTCGGCATCGGTTTCCGTCAGGGGGGCGATGCGGAAGACCGTATCGTTCAAAACCTCCGTGAGGACGCCTCCAAGTCCGAACATGACCGCCGGCCCGAAATGAGGGTCTCTGGTAAGGCCGCAGACAAGCTCCCTCACCCCCGCTACCAGGGGGGAAACCATGAGGGCTTCGCAGCCGGGAATCCTCATCAGCCGCACGGATTCGGCGACGACTTCCGCCGCGGTCTTTACGTGGAGGACCACGCCCCCCACCTCGGTTTTGTGGGTGAGGCGATCGCCGACGGCCTTCAGGACCACCGGGTAGCCCAGGCGGTCGGCGGCGGCCGCGGCGGCGCTCCCGTCGTCGGCCAGTATATCCCGGGAAACTGGCACCCCGAAAAGACCGAGGAACATCTTGGCGTCGTATTCGCTAAGGGATTGTCGGCCTTCGGCAAGGGCCTTCCGGATCATTTCAGCGGCATTTGTCATGGATTTCGACCTCGGCGGCGAATTTTTACCGTTCATAGAAGAGACACCGGCGCTTGTCAATATTTTTTCCGGTTTGTTTCAAATTACCATTGACACCTTTTTTCATTTTTAGTACGGATGGCATCGTTTCGTCTCATTCAATAAAATCAAGGAAGAAAACACGGGAGATAGAAGAACATGATTGAAATAAGGTGGCATGGAAGGGGAGGTCAGGGCGCGGTCACGTCCGTCGAGTTGCTGGCGCTGGCGGCGATCGAAGAAGGCAAATATGCCCAGGGATTTCCGGCGTTCGGTCCGGAGCGTCGGGGGGCGCCGGTCATGGCGTACAACCGCGTATCCGATAAGCCCATCAAGATCCGTTCCGGCATTTACCACCCCGATGTGGTCGTGGTCCTCGATCCCTCGCTGGTCGGCCTCGTGAACGTCACGGACGGTCTGAAGCCCGATGGATTGCTCATCATCAATACCTCGAAACCGGTTCCGACCATCCGGGAACAGCTCAAGTATAAGGGGAAGCTGGCGACGGTGGATGCCACCCATATCGCCCGGGAGGAACTGGGCGTCCCCATTGCCAACACCACCATGCTGGGGGCGGTAATGAAAGCGACCAAGGTTCTGAAGCTTGCTTCGCTTGACGAGCCCATCCAGGAGCGGTTCGGCAAGATCGCCGACAAGAACAAGAACGCCCTGAAGAGGGCTTATGATGATGTTAAACTGGCTAAGTAAAATGATAATCGAGGTGTTTCCATGAAACAGAAAAAATGGCCGGAAGCTTGGCATGAAGTCACCCCCGGTTGCATCGTGTTCGAACCGGGCAACGCCAGTACCTACAAGACTGGGAGCTGGCGTGCCCAAAGACCCATCTGGGACAACAAAAAGTGTATCAAATGCGGGATCTGTTACGTGTTCTGCCCTGAGGCGTGCATTTCCGAAACGGCAGAGGGATTCTTTGCGGCAGACCTGGATTACTGCAAGGGCTGCGGCATCTGCGCCCATGAATGCTGGCCCCAGGCCATCGTCATGGTGGAAGAGGAGGTGTGACCATGGGTAAAGTAGTTGGCATGGAAGTCGGAATTGCGGCGGCGGAGGCGGTGGGCCTCTGTAACATCGACGTCGCCGCCGTCTATCCCATCACCCCCCAGTCCCACATCGCCGAGCATCTTTCGGACATCGTCCATGACGGGCGGATCGACGCCGAATTCATCACGGTGGAATCGGAGCACTCCTCGATCAGCGCCTGCGCTGGGGCTTCGGCTACGGGCGCCCGGGTTTACACGGCGACCAGTTCCCAGGGATTGATGTACATGCACGAGATCCTGCCCATCATTTCGGCCATGCGTCTGCCCGTGGTCATGGGCAACGCGAACCGCGCCGTTTCCGGCCCTCTGAACATCTGGAACGACCATACGGACATCATGCCCCAGCGGGACAGCGGGTGGATCGTCATGCATGCGGAAAACGGCCAGGAGGTCATCGACATGACCATCCAGTCCTTCAAGATCGCCGAACATCCCGACATCATGCTGCCCACGGTCCTCAACATGGACGGTTTTCAGTTGACCCACATGATCGAGCCGCTGGAATTTCCCACCCAGGAGGAGGTAAACGCCTTCCTGCCCGATCGGATTCCCTTCGCCACGCTCCACCCCGACAATCCCCTCTCCATGGGGTGCTTCAACATGCCCGAGATATTCGCCGAGACCATGAAGGCGAAAGACACGGCCTTGATAAACGCCAAGAAAACGATTATCAAGATCTGGAATGAATGGGGCAAGCAGTTCGGCCGGTCCTACAAGCCGGTGGAAACCTATAAAAACAAAGGGGCGGAGACCCTGATCCTCACCATGGGCTCCATGGGCGAGACGGCCTCGGTGGCCGTCGATGAATTGAAAAAGACGGGAAAGTCGATCGGTCTCGTTAAGCTCAGACTTTGGAGACCTTTCCCGCTGGATGAGTTGCGCGCCGCCATCAAAGGCTGCAAGACCCTCATCGTCATGGATCGGGCTATTTCCTTCGGCGGTGCCGGTGGGCCGATGGCCACGGAGATCAAGTCGCTGATGTTCCACGACCAGGACCGTCCCCGTATCGTCGATTTCATCATGGGTCTGGGCGGCCGGGACGTCAAGGTCGAGGATTTTATCGCCATGGTGGAGCGGGCCGAGAAGAAGAAAGACGAAACCTATGAATATTATGGGGTGAGGGAATGATGAACACCGTAGAGAATTTTGAAATATACGCACCGAAACTTATCGAGAAAAGGGAGTTTTTCAGTCCCGGCCACCGTGCCTGTCAGGGGTGCGGGGAAGTTCTGGCGCTGCGGCTGCTTCTCAAGGCCCTGGGCGAGGATACGGTAGTATCCAATGCCACGGGCTGCATGGAGATCATCTCCACCGCCTATCCCCACACCGCCTGGAACCTGCCTTACATCCATGTGGCCTTTGAAAACGCCGCCGCGGTGGGTTCCGGTGTGGAAGCGGGCCTCAAGGCGCTGCGCCGGAAGGGCAAGATCGCCGACCGCTATGTGAAATCCGTGGCGATCGCCGGTGACGGCGGTACGGTGGATATCGGTCTTCAGGCCCTTTCCGGGGCAATGGAGCGGGGCCACGACATGATCTTCTTCTGCCTGGACAACGAGGCCTACATGAACACCGGCATCCAGCGTTCCAGCGCCACGCCCTTCATGGCGGCCACCACCACCTCGCCGGCCGGCAAGGCCATCAAGGGCCAGCGGACGGGGAAGAAGAACGTCCCGGAGATCATGGTTGCCCACAACGTGCCCTATGTGGCCACGGCCTGCCCGAGTTATCCCCTCGATCTCATGAACAAGGTCGAGAAAGCGAGAAATATCAGAGGTCCGGCATACATCCACATCTTTTCCGTATGTCCCACGGGCTGGCGGGCGGCCTCCAACGAGACCGTCAAGTTGGGCCGGATGGCGGTGGAAACCGGTTTCTTCCCCCTCTATGAGGTGGAAAACGGCAAGTACCGGCTCACCATCGACTACCCCGAAAAGCGGCGTCCCATGGCGGACTACCTGAAACTCCAGGGTCGGTTCCGCCATCTGGATCCGGCGGATATCGCCAAGGTTCAGGCCCTGGTGGACAAGGAATTCCGGAAACTGATGCACAAGGTGAAGACATCGGTCCCGTGGAGTTGACGCCCCGGGGAGGATAAGACTCATTCACAGTTCATGAAATCAAGATAAAGGTGACGGAAGCATGAATAAAGTGGCTTTTAGCAGTTGGAACGGGAAGATCATCGATAACAGGACCCCCGCCAAGGGAAAGGGAAAGGCGCAGGAGCCGGCGGCAGGGGCGTTCCCAGCGGCCCTGGACGGGTACAGCTACGACGCCCTCATGGGGTGGAACGGACTGGTCGTCTTTGACCCCAAAGCGGATGTGCTCGCCCTTACTCTGGCCTACATCGCCGAGGCCAGAAAGCTTTCCTGCGGCGAGTGTTCCATATGCATGATCGGTATCGACCGGGTCCGGGAGATATTGCTGGGCATGTCCGCGGGAAAGGGCGCGGCAAAAGACCTTGCCGAGATCGAGGAGATCGTCAAGGGCGTCATGGCCAACAGCAAATGCAATTTCGGCCGCGCTACGGCCCTGACCCCGGTTCTGGATGCCGTCAGGTACTTCAAGTCCGCCTTCCTCGAGGCCGGGAAAGGGGAGAAAAAGGCCGCCGGTGAATACCGCAGCGCCGTGACGGCCCCCTGCATGGAGGCCTGTCCTGCCACGCTGGATATTCCTGGCTACATCGAGCTGATCCGTAACAATAAATTCAAGGAATCCCTGGACCTCGTCAGGGAGCGCTGCATCCTGCCCGGCGTCATCGGCCGGGCCTGCACCCATCCCTGCGAGGCGGCCTGCGTCCGCAAGGACATGGACGGTCCTCTGGCCATCCGGCTCCTGAAGCGGGCCGCGGCCGATGCGGAGCTGCGGGAAGGCTCCGCCCTGCCTGCCCCTCGGGAAGAAAAGAAGGAGAAGATCGCCATTATCGGCGCCGGTCCCGCGGGATTGGCGGCGGCCTATAACCTACGCCTCATGGGCTATGGCGTAACCATTTTCGAGGCCCTGCCCAAAGCGGGCGGCATGGCGTCGGTGGGCATTCCCGATTACCGCCTTCCCAAGGACGTCCTCAATCATGAGATCGACCTCATCAAGCGCATGGGCGTTGACATCCGCCTCAACAGCAAGGTAGAGGCCCTGAATATGGCCGATTTCCAGAAACAGGGTTATGCGGCGGTATTCACCGCCATTGGCGCCCATGTGGGCACCAAGATCGGCTGCAAGGGAGAAGAGGTCGTTTCCGAGGACGTGGTCCAGGGGGCGGAATTCCTCCGGGGTTTGAGCCTGGGGAAGAAGATGGTCCCGGTAAACAAGGTGGCGATCATCGGCGGCGGCAACGTGGCGCTGGACTGCGCCCGGAACTGCATCCGCCTGGGATTCAAGAACGTGGAGATCGTTTACCGCCGTTCCCGGGCCGAAATGCCCGGTTCCAAGGAAGAGATAGAGGAGGCCCTTCACGAGGGCGTTAAAATAACCTACCTCACCGCCCCCGTGGGGATCGTCCGCAAGGCGGGCAAGGTGACGGCTATCGAGTGCGTGAAGATGAAACTGGGCGAGCCCGATGAAAGCGGCCGCAAGCGTCCCATTCCCGTCAAGGATTCCGAGTTTAGTCTGAAGACGGACATGGTGATCGCCGCCACGGGCCAGAAGCCCGATCTGGAGTTCCTGCCCGCCAAGGAAAAGGGATCGCTCACCACGGCCTGGGGTACCATCAAGGCGGATACTGCCAGCAGTTCCACCGCGGCGACGAGAATGTTTGCCGGCGGCGACTGTGTAACCGGTCCGGCGACGCTCATCGAGGCCCTGAATGCCGGCAACAAGGCGGCCAAGAGCATCGCTGCCTATCTCCGGGGAGAGACCTTCGTGGACGAACTCTCTTTCGAAGGCATCGACGTCTCGCAGCAGAGGGACATGGGCTTTATCCCCCCGGCCCAGATGGGGAAGGTGGGGCTTCTGGACGCGGCCGAACGCATCAAGAGTTTTGCCGAAGTCGAGGGCGGCTTTAACGCCGACGCCGCCATGAAGGAGGCCCAGCGCTGCCTGAGGTGCTACCGCCTTATGGTGTGGCAATAAATAGCTAACAGGGAACAAATTCACAGGATAGAGGAATAATCATGGCGAAGATGATCATCAATGGGCATGAAATACAGTCAAAGGCGGGCGCTACGGTCCTCGAGGAAGCGAGAAGGCTGAAGATCGAGATCCCGACTCTTTGTTATCACAAAGATCTCAGCTCCTTCGGTGCCTGCAGGCTCTGCACGGTGGAGATCAAGGTCAAAGGCAAATGGCAGTTGGCGGCCTCGTGCCAGACGGAAGCAGTGGAGGGTCTGGAGGTGCGGACGGATACAGACAAAGTCCGGGAAAGCCGGAAACTTGCCGCCGAGCTTCTTTACTCCCGTTATCCCGAAACCGCGGCAGTCCGGGAGATCGCGGCGAAGCTGGGCGTGGATGTCCGGGAGGAGGCGGCGGACAGCCATGATTGCATCCTCTGCGGTCTGTGTACGCGGACGTGTCATGAAATCGTCGGCGCCAACGCCTTGAAGTTCAAGGACCGGGGGCTGGGTCGGGAGATCGAAACGCCGAAGATCGAATTCACCCCCGCCGCCTGCATCGGTTGCGGTTCCTGCGCCTTCGTCTGCCCCACGGGCTTCGTCCGCATGGAGTCTGTGGACGGCAAACGGATCATCTGGGACAAGGTGTTCAAGATGGCGGCCTGTGAAGTCTGCGGCCGGTATTTCGCTCCGGTGGAGCAACTCGAATTCATCAGCCGGACCACCGGCGTGCCGGTCGGCAGCTTGATGACCTGCGTGAGTTGCCGGTAGCCCGCAAGTCAAAAAAACATTGACAAGAAGACCGCCTTGCATTAAAAGGCGGTCTCGTTTTTAACACCGACACGTTCCTCAGTAGCTCAGTCGGTAGAGCAGCTGGCTGTTAACCAGCGGGTCCGTGGTTCGAGTCCGCGCTGAGGAGCCAATAAATAAAAGGGGTTAGCCAGATCATGGTTAGCCCCTTTTGCTTTGTGTTGGAAATCTCTCCCCACTCTCTCCCCACTTTTTGAATTCCTATGTAATTTTCTGGTCAAAGAAAACCCGGCGGGATAGCTTCCCCTTGGCAATGGAAGGCCATGCCTCACTGCTGACAGGGTGCAGATAAAAAAGAATGCTTTGGTTTCCCTGTTGTAAGGGGGGATAGCTTATCTTCTTTAATGTGCGGTCATAGGGGGGGGGGATACCGGCGGGGTTCGTGTCCCTGTTGCGGCGGCGGCATAAACATGGATATGCCTGTCCCACAAAATTTTTTAATTTTTCAAGTAGCGGCAAAAGACGTTGTCAAAACTGATAACGTCCCTAAACTCACCAGAAGGGGTAAAAGACGTTGTCCAAATGGAAAACGTCCTTAACCGCAGTCGATCCCTTAGCGGACATTTGATCGTTTCAGCCAATCACTGATTTTCTCATCAAAGCCGCCGATTGCCGCCAGAGCGATATTTTCCATAGATTCGCCTTGCAGCAGCCGGGATTTCGGAACTTGTCAATGAAAATGAGACACCTCCGGCAACAATTTAATGAAGGACGCGGTTATAATTTTGGTCGAACCCGGTCAGGTGTGCATCTGAAACAAGCCGCATAATTTCCGGTTCTGTTTTTCCCCATCGCTCCATGACTTCATGCTTATGTATCCATTTTTCCATCGTGCGCCTCCTGTTTGCGCTTCCTGATGGTAAGGGGGGCAGGACGGGTCAGGATTCCCGCCTTTTCGGCCTTGATGATCAGTCTCGGCCTATCCCCTTGTCTATAAAAAAACCTTGTAGCTGATATTCAGCGCCTTCCCCAGGCGCTTGGCCATTTCCTTGCCGATGGGACGTTTGCCGTTCTCCATCTCGCTGATATGGCGCTGGGGGATGCCTGTCAATTCGGAAAGTTTCATCTGGGTCAGTCCTTCCCGGTATCTTGCACCGGCCAGGGCTTTACCGATAAGCTGTTCCTCCGAACATTCAGGATAAGCATCGCGCCAAGGTACGGAATCGGATGCATCTACAAATCCCAAAGACTTTAGTTTCTCAACAGCCTGTGCCATGTTGACGATCGGCCCGATGAATCTCAGTTCAATCGTTTCAGTAGGGCGCTTTCTCGTGTGTGCCTGCATATATCACCTCGATCAATCTTATCTCTTTATCCATGACCTCCCATATCGCCACATAGGTAGGGCGGCCCTTCTTCAAATGGCAATGGTAGCGGTTTTCTGACAGGGAACTGAAATTTGGCCAGTCACCCCGGATCGGCCCATTGGCTTCCATGTCCTTTTTCAGAGCAATGAGAAGATTCTGAACGTTCTCAGGAAGCCTTCTGATCCGCTTATTAAGGTTCCGTCTTTCCTTGACCGTCCATGTCATGGATCCATCCTATACCAATGAAAAGTATAATGCAAGAGGTTTCTATTTTGTGAAATTCACAACCTTTCCGTTTTGCTGCTGTTCGGCCTGCTTCTTGGCGGCCTCTTTGCCTTATAAAAACGTTTTTTGCATATGCCTGCTTCGGCGGTACTATGGATTGCCCTCAACACCGGCGCCATCGCCTGGGGCGGGGGTGAAGAAGTCAGAGTCCACCTGACCAACGGCGACCGGCTCAGCGGCACGCTCGTCGCTGATGAGCCGGACCACCTGGTATTGAAGAGCGATCTTTTCGGCCAGGTAAGAATCAGCAAAGCCATCGTGGAGAAAAAAGAACTGGTGACGGCAGCCGTTGACGAATCCGGAGAGAAAAAGCAGCGGCTTTGGCAGACCGAGGCTACCCTGGGCATCGGCCTTACGGAAGGAAATACGGTAAAATCCTCATATGCGGGTGATCTTGTCTTCAGCAGAAAGACGGATCATGATGAGTTTACCTTGAAACACCACCTCTCCGAAAATCTCTTTCTCCGATTGAGCCTCATCGACGACTGCAATTCCAATCCCGAAAAGGAGTGCACACAGAAAAACGATTTTCAATTCCTCACTTCTTTCGGTTACAAGTATTGACACTTACGGCGCCCGCCGCATCGGGAACAGTGACTTCGCGTATGGTGTAAATGGCTATGACGGGATGTCCCCGTCGAGGTTTCCCCGCCGGACTCCCTTTTCGTCTTCCCCGGGATTTCAGAGGTTTTCAGGTGGTTAACTGGTAATTCTTTTCCCGGAATAACCGCAGGCAGGCGTCCACTGCTGCCGGGTCGTACAGAATCCCCCGATTCGTTTCTGTCTCGGCCAGGGCGGCTCCGATGCCGAGTCCGGGGCGGTAGGGACGATGCGAGGCCATCGCTTCCACAACGTCCGCAACGGAAATGATTCGCGACTCCAGAAGCGCTTGATCCCCCGTGAGGCCATAGGGGTAACCGGAGCCGTCCATCCGCTCATGGTGTTCCAGAACGATCCTGGCAATGGGCCAGGGAAACTCGATGTCCTTGAGGATGTCAAAACCGGCCTGCGAGTGGATTTTGATGAGCCGGAACTCCAGATCGGTGAGCCTGGTTGGCTTGCTGAGGATTTCGGAGGGAATGGAGATCTTGCCCAGATCATGGACCATGCCCGCCATATGGATGCCTTCGATCTGCTCGGCGGTCAGTTGCATCTCCACGGCAATGGCCCGGCCCAGATCGGCTACCCGGCGCTGATGCCCCGCCGTGTATGGGTCTTTCGCCTCCACGGTCACCGCAATGGCCTGGACCGTCGCTCCCAGGGCTCGGCGGAGCTGTTCCATGCTGATCTTCCGGCTGGAGATGTCTTCCACGAATCCTTCATAAAAAAGCAGGCACCCCTGTTCATCGCGCACAACGCGTTTGTTGATCGACACCCAAATAGGGTCGCCGTCCTTACGGAGGTACCGGGTCTCGAATCCGGAGACCTGCCCCTTCTTCTCCGCTGCCATTTGCAGCTTGCGCCGGTCCTCCTGGTCGGCGTAAATCTGAACATCCAGATCCGTCACGGATTTCATCAGTTCTTCGGGCGATTCATAGCCGAGAATGGCCGCCATCGCCTGGTTTGCCGTCAGAAAACGTCCTTCGCGGGTGGACTGAAAAATTCCTTCCAGGGCGTTTTCAACGATGTTGCGATATTTTTCCTCTGCCTGATGGCGGGCTAATTCCGATTTTTTCTGCTCGGTGATTCGCCAGACGGAATCCATGAGCAGCGTGAGCTGCCGGACGTCCGCGTCTTCGTAGTCGGCCTCCTTGTTGGCAACGCCGGCCACGGCAACGATCCGGCCGTTGTTGAACACGGGAACGGTCATGTATTTATAGAGGTGGGCGTGGCCTTCGGGATAGCCTCGCTTGAGCGGATGCGGCGCCTGGAAATCGTTAACGACAACCGGCCTTGCCTGCCGCACGGCTTCCCCCCATAATCCCGTCTTATCCAGCTCATAGACACTCGGCGCCCCGACAACGGCGCATTCCTTCATGACCTCTTTGGACCAGGTGTTGAGGAAGAATTTCTTCTCTGCCTCGTCGTATAAGTAAATATAGCCGAGGCGGCTGTCGGTGAGTTGAATCGCCTCATCCAGCGCATAATCCAGAAGATCCTGGGTGGATTCGGCCTGGTACTGGGAAATCCGCAGCAGGCTCTCCAGGCGCTGCTCGTTTTTCCGGATCACCGCCTGGGCCTTTTTGCGCTCCGATATGTCGCGCGATACGCCCTGAATGCCGATGGCCTGTCCTTCCGCATCACGGATGAAGGAAAGATTCAAGTCCAACCACACCCTGCTCCCGTCGGCCCGGTAATGCTCGACTTCGATCGACCGCGTCCTGTTCTTTTCGGCCCGCGGGTCTTGCTCCTTTGCCATTTCATCCCGGAACAACGCGTAGAGGCGCTCCAGGGATTCCGGCGGATGCTTTTCCTGGAGGGAACGCAACGGGTACTTTTCCATGGCTTCGCCGGTCAGCCTCTCGACGGATGGACTCACGTAAGTAATGTTGAAAATTAAATCGGTTGTCCAGACTACATCGGCCATGTTTTCCGCGATACGGCGGTAACGCTCCTCGCTTTGCTGCAGGGCGATTTCCGTGCGTTTGCGCTCGGTGATGTCCGTAAAAATGGCGGCGAAGCGTCCGGGAGCGGGCCGAAAGGCCGCCACGTCAAAATATTCATCCAGCGTCCCGGCGTAATTTTCGAAAAAAGCCGGTTCGCCCGTCAGGGCCACGCGGCCGAAAAGCTCGATCCAACTCGATTCGGTTCCCGGCAGAACTTCCAGCACCGTCCGTCCCACGATCTCCTCGGCCTTCAGCCCGGTTATGCGTTCAAAGGCCGGATTGACGGTGAGAAAACGGTAATCGACCGGCTTGCCCTGGTCGTCCCAGATCATCTCGTGCACGGCAAAGCCTTCCAGCATTTCCCGAAACAGGGCCTGGTAATCCTGCTGCACGCGGTGGATCTCCGAAAGGTCGCGGATGATCATGCTGGTATGTTGCCGGCCTTCCGCATCGACGAAGATCGCCGAGGAGACTTCCGCGGCGAACCTGTCTCCGTTGGCGCGGAGCAGTGTGATTTCCGCGGTTCCCATGCCGGTGCGCACCCGTTCTTTCAGGGCGTGATGAAGACGCGGGTCCGTCAGATCCACCAGACCGTTACGGCCGATGCGCCTGATTTCTTCCCTGCTCCGGCCGAACATGGCGCAAGCGGCCGGATTGGCGTCCAGAATGGTTCCGTCCGGCTGGGTCAGCAAGATGGCGTCATTGGAGCGATCAAATATGTTGCGGTATTTTTGTTCGTTTTCCAGAAGCTCACGCTCGGCCTGTTTGCGATCCGTGATGTCGAGCGCGGTGAAGGTGACTCCCGCGTCAGGATCGGAAGGATTCAAAGGCGTGGAGCTTAGCAGAACGTCGATGGCCGTACCGTCCTTGCGCACCCAGCGCGTTTCCACCATGCCGGTTCCCCACCGGAGGATCTGGCCGTATTTTTCCCTGCCCACATATTCGAAATCCTCATCCGTCATATACAACAAGCGCGAATTGCGGTTGAGGAGCTCGGCGCGGGAATAACCCGTCATTTCACACATGCGGTCGTTGGCCTGCATGATCACCCGGTTTATCACCAGACCGATGCCGATAGGCGCGGCCAGAAAGATGCTTTGCAGGCTGGACTCGCTTTTCCGCAAGGCTTCCCTGGCCTGGTTCCCTTTTTCGACTTCTCCTTCCAGCAGGCGAATCTCTTGCTTCAAGGTTTCGTAAGGGGATTTGGAGGGCACGGGATACAATCTCCTTCTGATCAACTGGTTTGGCAGTAAGCGACAGGTGGAGACATCTTCAAGGCAATTTCCGGACGGTGCGGGCGGTTGAAAAGCGTTTCAGGTCGTGCCGTAACAAACCCTGTCCTTCCCTTCCTTTTTGGCCTGGTACATGAACTGGTCAACGCGGTTGATGAATTCCCTCATGTCTTCCCGTGACCGGTACTCCGCCAGTCCGATGCTCAGGGTAATCGCTTTGCCGCGGTCGCTCCCGGAAATAAAATTCTCCTCACGTAATTTTTTCCGGATCCGTTCCGCGGTAACGATGCCTTCGGCTTGCACCGCCATGGGCAAAAGGACGGTGAACTCTTCACCGCCGTAACGAAAAGCGGCATCCGTCTGACGCAGGCAGCTTTTAAATATTTCGCCGAGTCGTGACAGGACCCGGTCGCCTTGCAGATGACCATAGGAGTCGTTATAATCCTTAAAGTTGTCAATATCGAGCAGGAGCAGGGTCAATGGATGCTTATAGCGATTCGACCTTTCGATTTCGCTTTTTAGCAGCACGTAAAAATACCGGGAATTGTAAAGACGGGTAAGTTCATCAACAATGCTCAATTGTCGGTACTTCTTTTCACTTTCCCGCAACTCCGCGTCCATCCGTTTACGTGCCGTGATATCCAGCAGACCTCCATAAAGGATAAAACTCCCGGGTGTTGTTTCGTCCGCAACACATTCCGCATAGGAGGCAAGCCAGACCGTTTTGCCGTCTTTGCAGCGGATCCGGAGCTCACACGCCCCGTGAAGTCCCGGAGTCAGGCCGGTTACATGTTTCTCAAACAGGGCCAAATCCTCTTCGATAACCATAAAACGCCAGCATTTCTCGGCTTTTATATCAAGTATGGAATATCCGGTGATCCGCTCCGCCGCCCCGGTCATCCAGTCGATGGCAAAGACGCCCGCGGCGTCCGTTTTGCATGAATAGACAATATCGGAAATGAGGGACGAAACGCGGCGAAACCGTTCCTCACTCTCCAGAAGTTTCTCCGCCGCCCGGTCTCGCTCGATGAATCTTCCCAGCCGCTCGGCAATCACCTTGATGAGCTCCCTTTCCTCCTTGACAAAAGGGTTGCCATCCGACGCCGGCACCATTTCCGGATAACATACCTCCACCAAGCCTTCCGGTTCGCCCTGAATGACCAAATCCGCCGCTATCCGCCACTCCGACTGCCGGAAATTCACCGTTTTGAAGTCCCTGTCTTTCCAGATAATTCTTGCCCCGGCATGCTCCGCGTGAATCATCGCCGCGGGAATTGTCTGCACCGCCTGCGCGAGCAATTCCTCACCGGAAGCGGCAGCCTGGATTAAATCGGCTATGGAATAGAGACATTTCAATTCCTTGATGCGCTCGTGGAGCTCCGCTTCGATCTGTTTGCGCTCGGTGATATCAATAATGGCGGTAAAAAAGCCCGTCACCAGGCTGCCGCTCCGGTACGGAACAAGTCTGACGCTTACAAAACGTTCCTCGCCATCTTTATTCCTGGTCTTGTTTTCAAATGTTACCGTATCACCGGCCAGCGCCCGCCGGTAATGGGGAAGGGCTCTTTGAAAAACCTCCGCAGCGAGGAGTTCGTGAATATGCTTGCCGATTATGTCTTCCCTTTTCCGGTCATACCAGTCGGCATATGCTTTGTTTACATATACATAGCGCAGATTTGCATCCGCATAGGTGAGGAGCGCCGGAACGCGGTCGATCACGAAGGAAAGCATCTCGTCCCGCTTTGGCAGTTCCGCACCGCCAGCGGCTTCCGCCGGATGTTCGAAAATGGGCGGTTGTTTGTCGTTCTGCTGCATGCCTGATAGTGCCGGTCCGGAATTTATGGTTGTCACTCAAACTTAGCTAACCATTTTCAACGTAATTTCGGCTACATGTTTCCCCTGATACCGGGCGGCAGCCAATTCATTTTCACTGGGCATGCGCTCTCCCTGGCCGCCGGCTATCGTCGAGGCGCCATAGGGTGATCCGCCGGTTATCTCATCGATGCGCATCTGTCCCGCGAACGCATACGGCAACCCGACGACGATCATGCCGTGATGGAGCAGATTTGTATGGAAGCTTAGAATGGTGGATTCCTGGCCGCCATGCTGGGTGGCGCTGCTGGTAAAGACGCTTCCCACCTTGCCCACCAGCGCCCCTTTCGCCCAGAGCCCGCCGGTGCCGTCGAGAAACTGGCGCATTTGCCCGCACATGTTTCCGAAACGGGTGGGTGCGCCGAAAATTATCGCGTCGGCGGCCGCCAGTTCTTCTATTTTGCAAACGGGCACCTGGGCAAAACCTTTTTGTGCCTCGAGTGCCCCCATTTTTCCCAGTATCTCCGACGATAGCGTTTCCGGTACGCGGCGGAGAGCAACCTCCGCACCGCTGACCTGTCCTGCTCCCTCCCTCACGGCCTCCGCCATTTTATAGATGTGGCCGTAAAGCGAGTAAAAAACGATCAAAATTTTCATCATGCCCCTCCTTTCCCTTTCGTTGGCTGCCTTATCTCCTTGAACATCTAACAGTTGTTTATTGTTTCCATTACTAAAATCCCGGGGGCCGGGAATGTCGGCTGGGGCTATTCACGGCAGTGAATTTTATCGCTGCCGATGATTGCCGATCAACAAAGGTGAAGATAATTGAGTTGCACATTTATTAAACAACAATTACCACTTGGAATCAAGATATATTAACGAAAGGGAAGCCATATGAAGGTTTTCAACAAGCACGAAAGAAGCACAAACGCCTAAAAAGCTCATCCCGCCCGTAAAGGCGGATCTTGAAAGTCACGCAAGCTGCTGTATCAAAACTCGAAAAATGGACAGATATGTATATCAGCACATGAAGAAATTTTATCAAGGTCACGGGAGGCGACTTGGAGATCATCGCCACATTTCCTGATTGGTCCGTTCAGATCAGTCAATTTAAAAACATTGGTGCTAAGGAAGAACTATGCAAAGAGAGCTTTGCATAACTGCGGAAAAATGGTTCGCAAGCGGCGAATCAAATGT
>CAZNDG010000029.1:0-38158 GCA_964571695.1 uncultured Syntrophus sp. | reverse complement strand
TGCCTCTCCGAAACACTGTTCGATGGCCCATCGTATTCCGGAAAGCCAGACAAAGCTCTCGATTCATGATCTTACATGCAAGTCCTTAACCGGACATTACTGAGACCAACGAAGACTCGACCATCTTTCTGCCGAATGCCGATCTGGTGGCGAAAAAGATCGTCAATTGGACCCACAAGGATCCCCGGGGAAGGGCCGAAATTGCCGTGGGGGTCGCCTACGGCAGCGACATGGACCTGGTCCGGGAGCTCCTCATACGATGCGCCTTGACCAATTCGGATGTGCTGAAAACACCTCCTCCTTATGTTCTGTTCAGCGACTTCGGAGACAATGCCCTTATCTTGCACCTCCGCTTCTGGATCATGCATGGTGCTGGCCACGGACAGGGTAAAATCGGCGATCCGGTTCGAGATCGACCGGGTTTTCAGGGAGAACAATATCGAAATAGCATACCCGCAACAGGACATCCACATCCGTTCTTTGGCCGGATGGAGCGGTTGCCTGGAAAAACCCCCGGCGCCGCCGCCAGCTTAACGCCGCCGCCGATGGAAGCGGTACGGATAAATAACCACTACCACCTCCCGGTTAAGCCTTCTGAGTAACTTCACCCAAGTTACTACATCATGATAAGGCATCCTAATGGACGTGGATCGCTATTCAGGAAATATATTGGCAAATTTCCAGTGTTTGCGCTTCTTCCCGCCTCCCTTCCGGTAGGCGTAGTTCACCAGCAGCGGCAGGACGGTCGTGGCCTCGGCGAAGACCATCTTTTCGAAGGTAACATCCACCTTGCCCCAGGACTGGGCCTCCTTGAGGGTGGAACTGGAGCAGGCGCCGTCCCGGACGTCCGCCACGGTAATCTGGATGGCGTACTTGTGCATGGGGACCTCATTTCCGAGAATCTCGGCGCAGATCACCGTATCCTGCACGAAGTTTTTGGGAACGCCGCCGCCGATCATGAGGAGTCCCGTGGTCTCCGCGGCGATCTTGATCATCGTCAACTCCCTGAAATCCTTCACGGAATCAATGGACAGATGGCGGTCCGGATGGTGGTGCTGATGGAGTACCAGGCCGAAACCGGCGCTGCTGTCGGAGAAGGCGGGACAGAAGATGGGGACGTTGTTTTCATAGGCGGCCTGAATGAGGGAATCCTTCTTTTTGGCATTTACGGTCAGGTATTTTCCCATCTCCCGGATAAATTCCCGGGAGGAGTAAGGCCGGGGGGGCAGGGTGTCGGCGATCTCCCTGATCGTCCGATCGCAGATCTGCAATTCCTCTTCATCAATATAGGTGTCGTAGATCCGGTCGATGTAGAGGGAGCGGAGAACCCGGTCGTCGGCATGGGGCGATCCCTGGTAGTGGCGGAAGCCCAGTGCCTCGAAGAAGTCCATGTCCACGATGGTCGCGCCGGTGGCCACGATGGCGTCCACCATGTTATGGCGGACGAGATCCACGTAGATCTGCATGCACCCGGCGGCGGAGGTGCTGCCGGCGATGGTGAGAAATATGGCGCACTTCCTGTCCTTCAGCATCCGGTCGTAGATGGCGGCGGCTTCGCCCAGGTCGCGGGCGGAGAAGGACATCTTCTGCATGGCCTCCACAAGGTCCACCGTGTCGAACGAGGTGATGTCGATATGGTGCACCGGCTTCTTTAAAAGGTCCTTTTTCTTCATATCCTCCTCAGCGATAAAAGTGATTATTTTCCTTAAATCATAGAATGATAAATGTCAATCCCATAAGAAAAACCATCTTGTCATCCCACCCCATTTCTGATACGCCTCCTTCGACAAGGGTGGGTCTGCGGATGCAGGAAGTCTGGACGGTAAGCGAATTAAACGAGCAGATAAAGGTCCTTTTGGAATCATCTTTCGAGTTCCTCTGGGTGGAGGGAGAGGTGTCCAATCTGCGCCGTCCGGCCTCCGGACACAGTTATTTCACCCTGAAAGACCAGCGCAGCCAGATCCGGGCGGTGCTGTTCCGGACTTCGGCAAAGCCGTCCTTCGTCCTAAAAGACGGCATGCAGATCGCCTGCCGGGCCCGCCTGACCGCCTTTACCCCCCGGGGCGAGTATCAACTCATCGTCGAACGGGTGGAACCCCGGGGCCTGGGGGCCCTCCAGAAGTCCTTTGAACAGCTCAAGGAAAAGCTCCAGGCGGAGGGACTTTTCGATGCCCGGCATAAAAAACCGCTCCCCTTTCTGCCCCGGGGCATCGGCGTCATTACCTCGCCCACCGGGGCGGTGATCAGGGACATCCTGCAAATTACGGGACGGCGGTTCCCTGCCGTTCCCGTTCTGATCGCCCCGGTGCGGGTCCAGGGACCCGAGGCGGCGCCGGAGATCGTCCGGGCCCTCGCCCTGCTCAACTGGGAAAGTGGGGAGTCCGGTGCTTATCCGGATCTCGAGGTCATCATCGTCACCCGGGGCGGCGGTTCCCTGGAGGACCTATACCCCTTCAATACGGAAGAGGTGGCCCGGGCGGTATTCCGGTCCCGCCTCCCCGTAGTTTCCGCCGTGGGACATGAGACGGATTATACCATCACGGATTTCGTCGCCGACCTGCGGGCGCCTACCCCCTCGGCGGCGGCGGAAATGGTGGTCCCCGACCGTGATGACCTGCGCCGGCAGGTCGGCGATGCATATGGGCGTCTGCTCCAGGCCCGGCAGCGCCGGGCGGATCGATGGCGGGAGCGGATCGGCGCGGCGGCGGGACGGCTCAAGTCACCGGACCGCATCCTCGCTGATTGCCGACTCCTCCTGGACGATCATCGGGACCGGCTTTGCCTGGCCCTGAACCGTCACATTCTTTCCCGGCGCCATGACTTGCAGTATCTGCGGACCCGTTTGGATCACGTCTGCCCGACCGGAACCATCGACCGCATCCGGGTGGTCCTTGTCCATCGGCGGGAACAGTTTGCCGCCGGGATCGGCGCCTTTTTCCGTCGGCAGCGGGCCGTCATGGACCGGCAGGGCGTCAGCCTTCAGGCCCTAAGCCCCCTGGAGGTCCTGCGGCGTGGTTACAGCATCACGCGCCGGTTCCCCGACGGCCCGATCGTGAAAAGGGCCGCCGACCTCGTCACCGGAGATCGACTTTCCGTTCGTTTGGCGGCAGGGGAAATACGCGCCCGGGTGGAACTGGTGGATACCGAGGAGAAGAAGGAGGGCGGATCGCTTTTTTGATCCCCGTTGCCGATCAAATTTTTTCCGTGCCGGCGGGCAAGGGGGGCGTAACCGGGAAGGAAGATGATAGGGATTATGTTTTACGAAGCAATTATTAATTTTCAGGACTGCGCATGGGAAAACGGATGGAAAGGACCGGGCCGCAGGTGTGCGGTGAGCGGCGGGAGAGGTGAACATGGCAAAAGAAAAGTTTGAAGAGGCCCTGAAGAAGTTAGAAGCGCTGGTAAAAACCATGGAATCCGGCGATCTTACCCTGGATGATTCCCTCAAGGCCTTCGAGGAGGGGATCCGGCTGATCCGTTTTTGCACCCGGAAACTCGACGAGGCGGAAAGAAAGGTGGAGATCCTGCTCCGGGACGACGACGACCGCCCCGGCGCCGTCCCCTTCCCTCCGGAGGGCTGATAATGACGGCGGAAACGGCATACAGCGATTTGGAGGTCTATCTGGCCCGGCGCAAGGCCGTGGTAGAGGAGGCCCTGGACCGTTTTCTCTCCCCGGAGACCGGCGTACCGGAACGGATAATGGCCGCCGCCCGTTACAGCCTCTTTGCGGGCGGCAAGCGGCTCCGCCCCATCCTCTGTCTGGCCGCCGCCGAGGCGGTAAGCGGCGCCTGGTCGGACGCCCTGCCCTGCGCCTGCGCCCTGGAGATGATCCATACCTACTCCCTGATTCACGACGACCTGCCGGCCATGGACGATGACGATTACCGGCGGGGCCGGCCGACGAATCATATCGTTTTCGGTGAGGGGCTGGCGATCCTGGCGGGAGACGCCCTGCTGACCGAGGCCTTTCACCTCCTGGCCCGCCGGGATTTAATGCCCGGCGTGGCCCCGGAAGACCGCCTGGAGGTGATCCGGCTGGTGGCCCGGGCGGCGGGCATGGCGGGCATGGTGGGCGGTCAGGTGATGGATCTCCAGGGCGAGGGCCAGGACCTGGAACTGTCAACCCTCACGGATATGCACCGGCGCAAGACCGGGGCGCTCCTCATCGTTTCCGTCGTCGCCGGGGCCGTCATCGCCGGCGCTTCGGATGGGCAGAAGGAAATCCTCGCCGGTTACGGTGAGAAGATCGGACTTGCATTTCAGATTGCCGATGATATTTTAAACGTCACCGGCGACCGCGTCATGATGGGAAAAAGTACGGGCAGCGACGCCGTACGGGGAAAACAGACCTTTCCAGCCCTGCTGGGGTTGGAGGCCTCCCGGACGAAGCTGGCCGACCTGATTGACGGGGCGACGGCGGACGCCCGGCGGTTGGGGAAACGGTGCGAACCCCTGGTGCGGATAGCCAAATACATTATGGAAAGAAATACTTAAGTGGGAAACATACTTGCTGGCATCAACGAACCTCAGGATATCCGGCAGCTCGATATCCCCTCCCTGAGTTTGCTTGCTCAGGATATCCGGGAACTGATCATAACGACGGTGGCCCGGACCGGCGGTCACCTCGCCTCCTCGCTGGGAGCGGTGGAACTGACCCTGGCGCTTCATTACGTCTTCGACACCCCCCGGGACAAGATAGTTTGGGATGTGGGACACCAGGCCTACGCCCACAAGATCATAACCGGCCGCCGGGAGGCCTTTTCCACCCTGCGGCAGCAGGGAGGCATCAGCGGGTTTCCGAAACGTGAGGAAAGCATCTATGACGTCTTCAACGTGGGCCACAGCAGCACCTCCATTTCCGCGGCGACGGGGATGGCGGAAGCCCGGCGCCTCAAGGGGGAAAACTACAAGATTGTCGTGGTCATCGGCGATGGTTCCATGTCGGCGGGGATGGCCCTGGAAGGCTTGAACTGGGCCGGGGACCGCAAGGAAGACCTGATCATAATCCTCAACGACAACGAAATGTCGATCTCTCCCAACGTGGGCGCCCTGTCCTCATATCTGAACCGGATCATGACGGGGGAGACGGTGACCCGCCTCCGGGCCGATCTCAAGACATTTCTAAGCAGCATTCCATCCATCGGCGGCCACATGCTGAAATTCTCCCGGCAGTTCGAAGAGGCCCTCAAGTCCTTCCTTCTGCCCGGCGCCCTTTTCGAGGATCTGGGTTTCACCTATGTAGGGCCTCTGCAGGGGCACCGCCTGGACCGTTTAATTAAAAATCTCTATAATATCAAGCAAATGAAAGGACCGATACTGGTGCATGTTCTGACGAAGAAGGGGAAGGGGTATCATCACGCCGAGGAAAAACCCCTGCGGTTTCACGGCACCTCCTCATTCTGCATCGAGACGGGACGTTCCGCCGGCGCGGAGAACGGCCCTCCCCCGATTACCTACACCGGAATGTTCGGCGAGACCCTGGTCCGCCTCGGCCGGGAAGACTCCCGCATCGTGGCCATCACTGCCGCCATGTGTAACGGCACCGGCCTGGATGAATTCTCCCGGGCCTATCCCGACCGCTTTTTCGACGTCGGTATCGCGGAACAGCACAGCGTCACCTTCGCCGCCGGCCTGGCGGTGGAAGGGTTGATCCCCGTAGTGGCCATCTACTCCACCTTCCTGCAGCGGGCCTATGATCAGATCATCCATGACGTGTGCCTGCAGAATCTCCATGTGGTCTTCTGCCTCGACCGGGGCGGATTTGTGGGCGACGATGGGGCCACCCATCACGGCGTCTTCGACCTCAGCTATCTGCGGGCCATACCCAACATGATCATCATGGCCCCCAAGGATGAAAACGAACTCCAGCACATGCTCAAAACCGCGGTGGAAGCCGGCGGTCCCGTGGCGGTTCGATATCCCCGGGGCAATGGCCAGGGGGTGTCGCTTGATTACGAACCGCGCCCGCTGCCCATTGGCCGGGGAGAAGTTCTCTGTGACGGCGACGAATTGGCCGTCATCGCCATCGGCGCTACCGTCTATCCGGCGCTGGCGGCCGCGGAGGAGCTTCGCAAGGAGGGCGTCGCCGTCCGGGTAATCAACGCCCGTTTTGTCAAACCCCTGGACCGGGGGTTGATCCGTGAAACGGCAGGAAAATTCAGGAAGTTGATTACCGTGGAGGAAAACGTTCGCATGGGAGGTTTTGGCAGTGCGGTCATGGAAATGCTGGCCGGGGAAGGAATTAGCGATGTGCGGATCATTATGTTGGGCATCCCCGACGCCTTTGTAGAACATGCCGCCCAGCAGGAGCTGCGGCGCCAGGCGGGCATCGACCGCGACCATATCCTTGCCGCCGCCCGGGAACTGATTGCGGACCACGGGCGACGGGCGGCGGCGGCATGCTGAAGAGGGTTCCATTCCCAGCCGCCGAATCGTTTGTTCCGGAGCCGCAAAAAGCAGGCATCGGCGACCGGCGGGGATGCGGTGGTATGGAATCGGTGTGGGCGGATGAATGGTCATCTACATCTTCAGCCGTGGTTTGATCGTCAGGGTGTTGCCATGGGAAAAGTACGCCTGGACGTCCTCTTGGTGGAACGTCAATTGGTGCCCAGCCGGGAGAAGGCCCGGGCGATGATCATGGCCGGGGCCGTTTTAGCCGATGAAAAGCGGGTGGATAAAGCCGGAACCCTTGTGGATGCCCGGGTGGAACTGCGGATCCAGGGAGAGGCGGAACCATATGTGAGCCGGGGGGGACGAAAACTCAAGGGTGCCCTGGATGCCCTTTCCATAACGGTGCGGGATCGGGTTATTCTCGATGTCGGGGCCTCCACGGGAGGATTTACCGATTGTCTCCTCCAAGAGGGGGCGAAGAAGGTTTACGCCCTGGATGTGGGTTACGGGCAGTTGGCCTGGCGGTTGCGCCAGGACCCCCGGGTCGTGCCCATCGAGCGCACCAACATCCGTTACTATGACGGCCGGGATTTCCTGGAAACAGTGGACATGGCTACCGTGGATGCCTCGTTCATTTCCCTGAAGCTGGTCCTGCCGACGGTTTGTCCCCTGCTCGGGGGGGAGGGCGCGATCCTGGCCCTGATCAAACCCCAGTTCGAGGTCGGAAAGGGCATGGTGGGCAAAAACGGCGTGGTGTCGGATCCGGATCAACACCGGCAGGTAGTCGGGGATCTACAGGCATTTGCGCGGACCCTGGGTCTGGCGGTGCTGGGAACTTGTCCCTCCCCCCTCCTGGGACCGGCGGGAAATCGCGAGTTCTTCCTTTACGTGGCGAAACGGTCATGAGCGTCAAACTCGCGGAAACGGCGGGCTTCTGCATGGGGGTCAAACGGGCCGTGGACATGGTCCTGGAATTGGCCCAGCACAAAGGCCAAGAGACTATCTATACGTACGGTCCCCTGATCCACAACCCCCAGACCGTGGAATTGCTGAGAAAACGGGGGATCGTTCCCGTTACCGACATCGAGGAGATCCCCGCCGGCACGAAAGCGGCCGGCATCATCATCCGCGCCCACGGTATTTCCCCCCAGGAGAGAAAACTGCTCCTGGGAAAAAACCTCAAGATTATCGACGCCACCTGTCCCAAGGTCGGGCGCGTACAGGCCATCATCAAAAAACATGCCGCCCGGGATTTCTCCATTCTCATCATCGGCGATGCCGGCCATCCCGAGGTGAACGGTCTGCTGGGATACACCTTCGGGAAGGGACTCCTGCTGGCCGCCGTGGAAGACGTCCACCGGTTGCCGCCGCTGGACAAGGTGTGCGTCGTCGCCCAGACCACCCAGAGCGTGGATGAATACCACCGCATTGTCGCCGCGGTCCGCGCGCGCTTTCCCGACGCCATCATTTTCGATACGATTTGCGACTCCACGGAGAGACGACAAAGCGAGGTCAAGTCCCTGGCGGAAGAAATGGATGCCATGATTATCGTCGGCGGCCGGAACAGCGCCAACACCCAGCGTCTGGCCGACCTGGCGGCATTGCCGGGGACGCCGACCTTTCATGTGGAAACCGCCGAGGAACTTCCGGTCGAACAATTGGCGGCACATGAAAAAATTGGGATATCCGCCGGGGCGTCCACGCCGAACTGGATTATAGACCGGGTCGTCGACACCGTAACCACCAGGCAGGCCGATAAATCCCGGCAAGTAAACAGCATCTTCAGGTTTTGGGTCTGGAGCGTCCGAACGGACCTTTATTCCGCCCTGGGAGCGGGATGTCTGGCCTCAACCGCCATGCTCTTCCAGGAGATGACGGTACGGTTTCTCTACATCGCCGTCGCCTCGCTGTACGTTTATGCCATGCATACCCTCAACCGGTTCATCAACAGGAAAACGGGAAGTATCATCGGTTCCTTCCGCGAGGAATCCTACCGCCGTCACGAAGGACAGTATCTATCCACCTCCGTCCTGGCCCTGGTGTTTTCCCTGGGAGTCGGCATATTGTCCGGAAGGGCGGCCTTTCTGTTCCTCCTGGCTATGTCCACCCTGGGGATCCTCTACAATGCCCAATTGGCACCGTCCGGCTGGCCTTTCCGCAGTATCAGGGATCTGCCCGGATCGAAAAACATAACCGTTGCCTTTGCCTGGGCGGCCATCGCCGCCGTTCTGCCGCCGGTGGCCGAAAAAATGCCCCTCACCGAGACCACGGCGGTTTCCTTTGCCTTTATCTTCGGCATAGTCTTTGTCCGCTCGGTGCTGTCCGACCTCCTGGGTGTCCAGAGCGACAAACTGGTCGGCAAGGAAACCATTCCCGTCCTGATCGGCAATGACCGCACCCAGCAACTGCTGAATACGATTTCCCTAACGCTGGTCGTGATGCTGGCCGCTGCTACCACCCTGGTCCGTACCGTTTCTTTAAGTTACTTCCTGATCATCCCCGTAATTTATATATGGATTTGCTTCCGGCTTTATGATAGAAAACCGGGTCTCATCGGGGTGGTGAAGGAGGGTGTGCTGGAAACCGCTTATATAATAGCCGGTTTGAGCGCCTGGGCGTGGTATCTGATCTTCGGGGGGAAGGGCTTATGAAGACCAATCGCCAGAGGAGAATAATGTTCATGAAATCATGGTGGCGCTTTTTGACCCTGGGAGGGGTGATCCTGATCATCCTTGCCTGCGGCGGTTCCCTCCGTTATGTGGAACGGGATCCGGACCTGAGGGATTTCCATCCCCGGACCATCGGCGTCCTCACCGTCGATGCCGGGAGTTATGAGGAGGCCAGGGGGATAGTCGAAGAGCTGGTCAGCGCCGCGCTCACGAACAAGGGCTGGTTTACCGCCGTCCTGCCCGCCGCCACCCTGAAGGCGAGGCTTCAGGGCGACCAGGGATTGCAGCAGTCGGTCAACGATTATCTGGCGAAGCTGAAAACGGTGAACTACTCCGACCCGGCCCTGAGTATGAAGATCGGCGCCGCCTTCAACATGGAGGCCTTTCTCGTCGTCACCGTCGATTCCTGGACTTATGCCGTGGAAAACAAGGAAAAGGTGGCCCGGGCCGGATTGAGCATGAGGCTGATCGATGCCCAAACCGGGAGGACCGCCTGGCGGGCTGGCCATGACGTCGTGAAGGAATACACCTTTTTGAAGCCGGCATTGAAAGATCTGGCAAGGGGCGTGGTCGAGACGATGATCAGCGCCATGCCTCATTGAGGTCAACCACCAGGGAGGCAATTATGAAAGCGAAGGTTCAGCGGGCCATCGACAGGATTCGTCCCAATCTGCAGGCGGACGGCGGTGACGTTCAATTGCTCGAGGTCACGGATGACGGCATGGTGAAGGTCAAGCTCCTGGGGGCCTGTCATGGCTGCCCGATGGCGCATATGACCCTGAAAAACGGTATCGAACGCTACCTGAAAAAGGAGGTCCCGGAGGTCCGGGAGGTAGTGTCGGCATAAATCAACAAATGAAACGAAATTAAAAGGAGATTGGAAGAAAAATGGCGTACATCATTACAGACGAATGCATTGCTTGCGGTTCCTGTGAAGACGAGTGCCCGGTAGAGGCCATCAGCGAGGGCGAGGATAAATATGTAATCGATCCCAAGGTTTGTACGGACTGCGGGGCGTGTGCGGATCAATGTCCGGTGGAAGCGATCATCCCCGGGGACGACAAGTAAACGGCCAGGATCACCCCTTCTTTCCCCCTCCCGGTATTTAATACGTCATGGGACTATTCGTTACCTTTGAAGGCATAGAGGGCAGTGGTAAAACCACGCAAATCGAACTGGCCGGGGAGTATCTCGGCCGGCGCGGGATACCTTGCCTCCGGACGGAAGAGCCGGGCGGCACTTCTTTGGGCAGGCGGCTTCGGGAATTGCTCCTCAATCGGGGACCCTTCGCCATTTGTCCCGAAGCCGAGCTGCTGTTGTTTGCCGCCGCCCGGGCGCAGCATGTCCGCGAGGCGATCCTGCCGGCCCTGGCGGCTGGCAAGGTGGTGCTCTGCGATCGGTTCGCCGATGCTACCGCGGTATATCAGGGTTACGCCCGGGGGCTGGATATGGAAACCGTCAATTACCTCAATGCCTTTGCCATCCACGGGCGGCATCCGGATCTCACCCTGCTTTTTGATTTGCCCGCCGAGAAGGGGCTGACCCGGGCCCGGACCCGCATCGAACTCATGACCGGCGGGCGAAAGGAAGACCGTTTCGAAGGGGAGGAGTTGTCCTTCCATAGAAAGGTCCGGGAAGGCTACCTGCTTATGGCCCACCGCGAGGTGGAGCGGTTCCGGGTTATCGACGCCGCCGGCTCCATCGCCGATCTGCGGGAAGCGGTTTGCTTCCACCTGGACCGGCTGCTGATGGAGAGTGGGACAAAAACATAGTGGAATCAAGGTCTTGAGAATGATGTTCCGGAGAGATGTTTACGGACATGAACGGCAAAAGGAACAATTGGGGGCGGCCATCACCAACGGGCGCCTGGCCCATGCCTATCTCTTTCACGGCCGCGACGGAATCGGCAAGAAAGGGGTGGCGAAGGCCTTTGCCGCGGCCGTCCTCTGCGGAAAGGGGCGGCCGGAGGCCTGCGATGCCTGTCTGTCCTGCAAAAAGGTGAAAAGCGGCAATCACCCAGATCTGATCATGGTCAAGCCCGACGGGGCTTTCATCAAAATGCAGGCCGTCCGGGAAATGATCGGCGCCATGGCCTTCCGTCCCCTGGAAGGAGGGCGGCGGCTATTCCTTATCGATGACGCCGACCGGCTCCACCCGGCGGCGGCCAACGCCCTGTTGAAAACTTTGGAGGAACCGGCGGCGGCCAATATCATCATTCTGATCACAGCCAAACCTTACCTTTTGCCCCGTACGATCATCTCCCGCTGCCAGCAGCTCCGCTTCCGGCCCCTGCGCCGGGAAACCATAGCCCGTTTCCTTGAAGAGCAAGCCGGTCTCGAAGCCGCCGCCGCCCGCGCCCTTGCCGCCAGCTCCGAGGGAGGCATCGCCCGGGCGCTCCAGCTTCAACAGGAGGATTACCTGGCGGACCGGGAAGGGATCTTGAAGCGCCTCGCCGCCGAGCAGGCCGACGCCCCCCTGCCGAGACTGGCGCTGTTCAGGTATCTGGGTAAAAGCAAAAAGGAAATCCCCGACAAGCTTACCCTCCTTCAATCCTGTTTTCGGGATGCTTTGGTCTGGAAGGAACTCCGGGACCGGGGAATGCTCGTCCATGGCGACCACCTGGATCAGGTCCGCGGCATCGCCAGGCTGACCACGGACGACCTGCTCTTCAATCTGGATTCCATCGCCGCGTCCATCCGGGCTCTGGAAGCCAACGCCAATAAGTTATTGACATTGGAGGCCATGACGTTTACACTCCGCCTTTAAATCAAAACAACTATGGAACCCATTGCAATCTATGGATTTCAGAGAAAGTTACTCAATAACGTTGGGAAACTGCTGATGCATTTTTAGGATGGGCATGTCTGAAGAGTATTTGGTGGGCGTGAAGTTCAAGCGGGAGGGGAAGGCCTATTATTTCCATGACGCCGGCATCCCCCTGCAAAAGGACGATCATGTAATCGTGGAAACGGAGAACGGCATGGTCTTCGGCACCATAGTCGCGGAGCGGGAGCCGGCGTCCGCGAGAGGCCGGACCGGCGCACACAAGCCCATCCTCCGGAAAGCCACCGACGAGGACCTGCAGACCCAGGCGGAAAATCAGGTTATGGAACGAGATGCCCGGCATTTTTGCGTGGAGAAGGTGGCGCAGCGGGACCTCCCCATGAAGATCGTCGATGTGGAATATCTTTTCGACCGCGGTAAGGTGGTCTTTTATTTCACCGCCGAAAACCGGGTGGATTTTCGAGATCTGATCAAGGATCTGGTGCAGCGGTTCAAAACGAGAATCGAGCTGCGGCAGATCGGCGCCCGGCAGGAGGCCCGCATGGTCAAGGGAATGGGGATTTGCGGCCGGGAGGTATGTTGCGCCACGATGCTGCACAACCTGGACCGGGTATCCGTGAAGATGGCCAAGGAGCAGAGCATGTCTCTCAACCCGGAGAAGATTTCGGGGCTCTGCGGCCGGCTCATGTGCTGCCTGGCGTTCGAATATGAAACCTATCTGGGCATGAAAAAAGACATGCCCAAGTGCGGCAAGTTCATTCAAATGGACAACGCCCGGGCCAAGGTCGTTCGCCATAGCGTCCTGAAAGGCGAAATCACCGTGGCCATGGAAAACGGCGAGGAACGTACGGTGAAAGTCGCCGATTTATAAACCGGATTCAACCCCCGCGAGGTAAGGATGCCATGGACAAGAACTATTATGTCACGACCCCGATTTACTATGTCAATGCCTCGCCGCACATCGGCCATGCCTATACGACAATCCTCGCCGATGTCCTGGCGCGTTATCATAAGCTTTCCGGAGACCGGACCTTTTTCATGACCGGCACGGACGAACACGGCGACAAGATCGCCGAGGCCGCCCAGAAGGCCGGCGTCGATCCCAAGACCTATGCCGACGGCATCAGCGCCCAGTTCCGGTCCCTCTGGCCGGAATTGAACGTCGACCACGATTACTTCATCCGCACCACCGATGAAAATCATGTCCGGGTCGTACGGATGATCCTCCAGCAGGTCTATGACGCCGGCGACATCTACTTCGGCCACTACGAGGGATTCTACTGCGTCGGCTGCGAACGCTTCTACATGGAAAAGGAGTTGGTGGACGGCCTGTGTCCCGATCACCAGTGCGAACCGGAGCACCGGAAGGAGAGCAACTATTTCTTCCGGATGAGCAAGTATCAGGACTGGCTGATCAAGTACATTGAAGAGAATCCGGATTTCATCCGACCGGAGCGTTACCGCAACGAAGCCTTGGCGTTCCTCCGGGAACCCCTGGAAGATCTCTGCATCTCCCGCCCGAAGAGTCGCCTCACCTGGGGAATTACCCTGCCCTTCGACGAAAATTTTGTCACCTATGTCTGGTTCGACGCCCTGATCAACTACATCACCGGCATCGGATATCCCGACGGGGAGAACTTCCGGATCTTCTGGCCCGCCGCGGAGCACCTCATCGCCAAGGACATCCTCAAACCCCACGGCATTTATTGGCCCACCATGCTCAAGGCGGCGGGGATCGAACCGTACCGCCACTTAAACGTCCACGGCTACTGGAACGTCGATCAAAGCAAGATGTCCAAGAGCCTGGGCAACGTGATCAAACCACTTGATTTAAAAGACAAATACGGCCTTGACGCCTTCCGCTACTTTCTCTTGCGGGACATGGTATTCGGCCTCGATTCCAGTTTCAGCGAGGAAAGCTTTGTCCAGCGCGTCAATTCCGATCTGGCCAATGATCTGGGCAACCTCATCAGCCGGGTGATGGCCATGGCGATTAAATATTTCGACGGTCTGGTGCCGGCGCCCGCGGCCCCGACCGATCAGGATCGGGAATTCAGCGCCTCCGCCCGGCGCACCCTGCGCGAGGTGGAGCGGTGTTTCCAGGAATTGGCGCTCCACAAGGCCCTGATTGCGATCTGGGAGTTTGTCAATGGGGCCAACAAGTATATCGTGGCAAGCGAACCGTGGAACCTGGCCAAGGATCCCGGTTTGAAGGACCGGCTGGCCACGGTGATCTACAATCTCCTTGAAGCCCTCAGGTGCATTGCCGTCTTCATTGCCCCCTTCATGCCGGGAACGGCGGAAAAGGTGCTGTCCCATCTGGGCATAACGGACGCGGCGCGTGAGGATTTATCCTCCCTGGAGGAATGGGGAAGGTTGCCGGTAGGCAATGCCCTGCGGAAAATTGCGGCCCTTTTCCCGCGTATCGAATACAAAAAGGAAGAAAAAATGGAAGCACAAACAAAGGCTGCGCCGGTATTCAAACCGGAAATCTCCTACGAAGACTTTGATAAGGTCGATCTCCGCATCGCCCGGGTTCTGGAGGCGGAACCGGTGCCGAAATCAAGCAAACTCTTGAAATTGAAGATCGATCTTGGGGAGGAGCGGGTGATCGTCGCCGGAATGGGAAAGGATTACAAGCCCGAAGAGATAGTTGGCAAAATGATCGTTGTCGTAGCCAATCTCAAGCCGACGAAGCTCATGGGCGTCGAATCCCGGGGGATGCTTCTCGCCACGGATGCCGCCGAAGGCCTTGCCCTCATCTCCGCCGATCGTCCGCCGGCGGTGGGGGCGAAGGTGCGCTGAGCAGCAGCTTGTGAGTTATCGCCTTGCCGGCAACCGGTGGACCGGCGCCGGATTGGTAACAAGATTCACTACCGTTTCACCTTGATGTTGTCTTTCCTAGCGAAGCAGCCTCACTGCCAGACGGAGTTGCCGCCGGACTGTTTGGCCCGCAGGACCGCCGCCTCCATTTCCGTTAGGAGGCCGTCGGCGTCCTGGCCCGGCTTCATCTGGGATACCCCGATGGATACCGTGGGGTGAGGCACCGTCTGTCCCTCCACCATGATCGGCGAGGTCCGGACAATGATCCGGAAGATGCGGACGCCGATCCCCCGGGCCGTTTCCATATCCGTGTCGGGAAGCAGGATGGCGAACCGATCCATTCCATATCGGGCGATAATCTCCGTAGGCCGGAGATGATAGTTCAAGGTGGTCGCCATGGCGTAGAGGACCCGGTCTCCGGAGCGGCGCCCGAAGCGTTCGTTGAAGACCCTGAATCCGTCGATATCGATGAGGATGCCACTGAGGGGTTTACCCGCCCGGTCGGAACGAAGACCCTGACGCCGGGTCAATTCCGTGAACCACTCCCGGTTCGGCAGTCCCGTGAGGGCATCGAAGTTCCCGTACCGGCATTCTTCCTGATCTATAATGGCATTGCCGCCGGATACCACGGAGTTGGCGTGACGGAGACGTTTGGCCAGGGTGTAGAGGAGATTGCAGGCGATGGCGTGAGAGGATTGGACCAGAGACCAGAGGATGTCTTCTTCCATGACCATCAATTGACAGTCTTCCCGGGCTACGGCAAAGGCGGTGGTCGGTTGACGATCGATTACCGATAACTCGCCCACGCTTTCCCCGGGATCGAGGATGGTCAGCGGATCGGAGTTCAAGGCGTTCAGATGAATCCCCAGGGTTCCCGACAGGAGAAAATAAACCGTCCAGTTGGACTGTCCGGGACGGAAAAGGATCTCGCCGGCACTGAGACGGCGGATCTTGCAAAAATCGAAGATCCCCCGGATGGAATCGATATTTACGGAGCGGAACAGAAAGATCCGTTTGATGATTTCCGGGTCGAGATCCGCCGCCGTCGCCGCCGGTCCTTCCGTGTTCATACCACCAGATCCCGCGGGGCTTTCAGGGGGACATCCACCGGAGGAATATATTTATCCAGAAGCGCCTTTGTCCCGGCCATATTCAATTTTGTGAAGAGAAAAGAAAACTGACCTTCCAACTCCTTCCCGAGGGCGGACAAGGTAGCCGGGGGCAACTCCCAGAAATCCTTCTTGAATGGACCGAATCCCTTCTTCCGGGTTTTATAGAGGAACTGTTCCTCCGTTTCGCCTTCCTTCTTTTCACCCCGGCATGCCTGCCGCAGGTGGTCATAAACCCGGGACTTCAGGTCGGCGGGAAGATGGGGACTCTCGTAAACGATGTTCTGGAATCCCGTGGCCAGATGGACTTCCGCGGTTTCCACGGCGGGAAATCGGTCGAAGGCCTCGGGTGGCAGGGTCGAAGCCCCGTGTTGCACCGCTCCGGCGAGTCCGTAGGTGGCCCGCGCTTCCGCGGAAAGCTGCTCGAGGGTGGCGAAATCAAGTTTCACCTTGGCGACCGTGCCGTCCGGCATGGGGACGCCGCCGTGGGTGGTCCCAGTCTGGACGCTGATCTTGCTGATCCCCTTCATGGCGGGGTCGATCTTCTTAAGTTCTTCCCTATAACCGGCCATGAAGGCGGCCAACTCCTCCACCGTGCTGTTCTTCCCGCCCACCTCCCCGATCTCGCCGCCTACGGAGACGGTTATTCCCGGCGGCTCCAGATCCCGGATCATGGCCGTAAGCTCTGCCGCGAGGGTATAGTTGAGCCGTTGCTGATCCTTGATCGTTTTTTTAGTGAGATCCACCAGGGTGGAGGTGTCCACGTCGATGTTGTAGAATCCTGCCTCGATGGCCTCCCAGATCAGGTCTTTCACCGCCTTGACCTCCTGCTCGGGGTTTTGGGCGTATTTCCCCGCGTTGATCTGGAAATGATCCCCCTGGAGAAACACCGGCCCCCGATAACCGACCTTGAGGGCCGCGGCGGTGACGGCGGCGATATATTCCTTGGGACGCTGCCGGGTGTAATCGATTTCCGACCGGGCGATCTCGAAAATCACGGGACCGACGTCGAGTTTCATGGCGGCCCGGAGCGCCGCCTGGGCGGTGTGGTAGGTGAGGGCGCGGATATTGATGGCGGGTACGGTAAAGCCTTTGGCCTCCCCGCGTCCCATGGCCTCGTAGAGAGTCTGGATCGAAGCCGAGAACACACCCGCCGCCGCGCCGGCCCGGCGGATCAGCCACCGGGCCGCGGCGCGCACCGCTTCGTCGTCGCTGAAGACAGCGGCATAGATCAAATCGTCCACCCCCCGTTCCCGCAATCCGTTCCCGTCGATGATCTCCAACTGTTCACCGGCGATCTTGAGGATGCTGGCGATGCCTTTTTGCACTTCCCCAACCTGCTGGTAAATCACTTTTCCACCTCCTCCAAATACTTCCGGGCCATTTCCACTTCATAGCGGCTGCCGATGTAGATGGGACTCCGCTGGCTGATTTCCTCCACCGGGATGTCCAGAATGCGCCGTTTGCCGTCTGTCGCTTCCCCCCCCGCCTGTTCGATGAGGAAGGCCATGGGAAGCAGTTCAAACAGGAGCCGCAGTTTTCCCTGGGGGTTCTTCCGCAGGGCGGGATAGGTGAAAACGCCGCCGTTTTTGATCAGTACCTGGTTGATGTCGGGGACGAAACCGCCGCTGTACCTGAGCTTGTAACCCGCGGCCTCGAGATCCGCGACGAAACTAAGATGCGCCGGGGTCCAGTCCTTCCGGAGGCCTCCCAGGCTGTAGATGTCCCCCTTTTCCCGAAGCCGGATGTTCTCCTGGGAGAGGACATATTCTCCTTCCCGGTTCAGGACGAATTCATGGGTTCCCTTGCCGGCGGAATAGACCATGGTGATCAGGGGGCCGTAGGTGATGTAGAGGGCCGCTACCATGGTTTCCCGGCCTTTTCCGTACATTGTGCCGTTGTGAATGCCGATGATGGTGCCGATGGCCAGGTTGGTGTCCACCAGGGACGATCCGTCCAGGGGGTCGGCGGTGACGAAATATTTTTCCCGGCCCTGACCGATCTGGATGATCTGATCCTGCTCCTCCGAGGCATACTCCCGGACAAAACCGGAAAATTGGAGCTGGTTTTTCAGGATGGCGTCGGAACTCTTGTCCAGGGCCAGTTGCTCCTCGCCGTACATGTTCTTGAATCCTGCCAGCTTGCGGTTCGACTCGTGGATCTTGGCGGAGATATACTTTCCCGTGACGGCGATCTGCCAGATGAGACGCCGCAGCTCCGTCTCCACGCCCGCCATCCACATGTGCCTGCGAAGATCCACGCAAAATCTTGTATAATCGGAAATTCCCTCGCCCATTAGCTGTCAACCTCGCAAATCAGCTCCCGCTGATTAATGTTCATGATTTGCCCGTAATTAGCAATTAATGAGGTTCTTGACAAGATGAAAATGAACGGCTTACACCATACCGCCGTTGACGGAGATCACCTGGCCGGTGATATAGGAGGCATCGGGGGAGCAGAGAAACCGGACTACCCGGGCCACTTCCTCCGGCCGGCCGATGCGGTTCATGGGAATGAACTCCTTGATCGTCTCCACCGGGGCATGGCTGATCATCTCCGTCTCCACCAGTCCGGGAGCCACGACGTTTACCCGGATCCCGAACCGGGCCACTTCCGTGGCCAGGGAACGACTGGCGGCAATGATGCCGGCCTTGGCCGCCGAATAGTTAGTCTGGCCTCGATTGGCGACAAGACCGGCCACGGAGGCAATGGAGACGACAGCCCCGGATTTTTTCCGGGCCATATGGCGGAGAACGGGCTTGGTTACGTTGAAAAATCCCCCGAGGGCGGTGTCAATAACCAGGTCCCAGTCCCGGGCGGGCATCATGAGGAAAAGGTTGTCGGCGGTGACGCCGGCATTGTTGACCAGGACGTTTATGCGGCCGAGGCGGGAGATGATTCCGGCTATCTGCCGTTCCGTCGTGGCCCGGTCCGTGACGTCGAAGCAGCAGATTTCCCCCCGGCCTCCCGCTGCCTCGATCTCGCCCAGGGTGGCTTCCGCGGTTTCCTGCCTTTGGCGGTAATTTATGACCACATAGGCGCCCTCGGCGGCAAATTCCCGGACGATAGCCCGGCCGATGCCCCGGCCCCCCCCGGTTACCAGGACGATATTTTCTTCGCGCATGTCTTTACCTCCGCTGGATGCATAGAAGCATTTTTTCCGGACAAGTCAAGAAAAACCTCGCTCCGGACGGGATTTACATGAAAAGCCGGCAAGCGAAGAACAGGCCGGTGAAAGAGGCCAGGATGGCGACGGCGGCGTAATCCCCCCTGTTGAGGCGCAGTTCCCGCATGGAGGTCCGGGGACCACGGGCGTAACCCCGGGCCTCCATGGCCGCGGCCAGGTCTTCGGCCCGGCGGAGGGCGCCGAGGATCAGCGCTATCGCCAGGCGCCCGGAAGACCGCAATTTCCGGGACAGGCGCTCCCCGGCGCCCCCCCCTCCCCTGGCCATCCGGGCTGTTTTCATCCGCTGGTACTCTTCCAGAAAGGTGGGCGCAAAGCGCAGGGCCATGGCCACCATGACGGCCAGATCCTGGGTGGGGACACGGAAGATCCGCAGGGGACGGAGGATCTTGTCCAGGGCCGCTACCAGTTCGGAGGGGAGGGTGGTTAGGGTGAGCAGGCCGCCGGTAACGACCAGGGCGGCGAACTGCCAGGCCACGGTCCCCCCCTGCGCCAGACCTTCGTAGGTCAACGCCGGCAATATGGGCAGGCTGAAGACCTCCCGGCCCGGGGTGAACAAGGCGTGGAGGAAAAAGAGCAGGACGGCAAAAAAGGCGATGGGCTTGAGGATCCTTCCCAGTTCTCGGATGCCCCCCCCGGAAAAAACGATCAACAGGGCCAGAAAGAGGCTGAGGAGAACGATTTGACCGGGACCGGCCTGAAAGATGAGGATGCTCAGAACCACCGTAGCGGCGATCTTTACGCGTGGATCGACGTTGCGGAGCGGTGAGGGTCCGGGAGCGGTGAGCGGGGAGAACATCTCGGTCATTAGGAAGCTCCGCCTCGGGTGAGTTTCACCAGATAATCATGAATCTCCCGGTGCGCCGCCTCCAGGGAGATGACATTCACCGGCACGTCCCATCCCGACTTCCGGAGTTTTGCCATCAGGGCGGCCATGGCCGGGGCCTCGATTTCCCGGTGCGCTTCCGACATCAGGAAGGCGCATACCTCGCCGGGGACGCCGTCCATGATCATCCGCCCCTTTTCCAGGACCAGGATCCGCTCGGCATCGGCGGCCTCGCCGAGGTCGTGGGTGATATGGACGATTCCCATTCCCTCCCGATGGAGGGAGGCGATCATGGCAAGCACCAGGCGCCGCCCCGCCGCATCGAGGTAGGCCGTGGGCTCGTCCAGGACCAGCCAGCGGGGATTCATCACCAGGATCCCCGCCAGGGAGACCAGCCTCTTTTCCCCGCCGGAAAGGGTGAAGGGCGCCCGCTGCTCGCAGCCGGCCATCCCGACCCGGGCCAGGGCGTCCCGGACGCGGATGGCGATCTCTCCGGGGGGTACGGCCAGATTTTCCAGCCCGAAGGCTATATCCTCCGCCACCGTCATGCCCACGATCTGATGATCGGGATTTTGAAAGACCATTCCCACCCGGCGGCGGAGTTCCCGATGCCCCGAGGGATCCCGGGTGTTAAGGCCATCGACGCCGACCTCCCCTCGGGAAGGGAGTAAAAGGGCGTTCAGATGCTTGCTCAGGGTGGTCTTCCCGCAGCCGTTGGGGCCGATGATCACCACATATTGGCCGTCGGGAATCCGCAGCGACAACCGCTCCAGAACGGGCGGCCGCCGTTCGCCGTATTGGTAGGAAACTTCTTTGAATTCGATCATTGCCGATAACTTACAGTTTAACGTGCTCCCGCACCTTGATGCAGATCATGGCGGCCATGACGATTTTCAGTATCCCCCCGGGGATCGTGGGGATCAGGCCGACGGCCAGGGCCTTGGCCAGGGTCAATTTCGCCACGACCATCAACTGGCCGATGCCCAGGGCGTAGAGGAACACATGGCCCACCGTCATGGCCGCGATCAGCCGCCAGAAACCGGGACGATCCTTCCCGGCGGTCATCCGGCCGATGACGTAGGCCCCCACCACAAAGCCGATGAGATAACCACCGGTGGGCCCCAGCAGGACCCCGAACCCGGCCTTGCCGCCGGCGAAAACGGGCAGGCCGATCACCCCGAGGAGGATATACACCACCTGGCTCATCGCCCCGAGGTAACCCCCCAGCAGGGCGCCGGCCAGGGAAACGAAGAAGGTCTGCATGGTGATGGGCACCGGGGGCAGGGGGATCATCATGAAGGCCCCGGCGGCGGTCAGGGCGCCGAACATGGAGGCATAGGCCAGGCCCCTGAGCGAAGGGGGGTTCTGTCTCATCGCCCGCCCCTAAACAAAGTTAGACCCTTGAAAAATGGCTTCGCCGCGGCTCAGAAATCTTTTTCGCTTCTCAATAGTTATCGTATAAATCTTATTCATTACGAGGTGTTAATCTCCATCACGAAACGGCGAAAAACATTTGATTCACTGCTTGCGAACCATTTTTCCGCAGTCACGCAAAACTCTCAAAGTGCACGTCCCCGGAAAAGAACCGCAACGTCTCTCCGTCCGGGCTTCTGAGGACCAGGGAGCCGTCGGCGCCGAAGGCCGCAACCTTGCCGGTGAACCTCCGTTCCCCGACATCCACCGCCACCCGACGGCCCAACATCTCGGAAAAACCCTGCCAGCGCTTCAAAATGGGCGCGAAACCCTCCCGCCGGCACTCGTGGTATGTCGCTTCCAGGCTTTCCAGAAGCCGCTTTGTCAGGAGTATCCTGTCGGTCGGTCGGCCTGTCTCCGCCCGTATGCTCGTGGCGATAGGCTGAAGTTCCGGGGGAAAATCCCGCCGGTTCAAATTCACATTCAATCCTACGCCGATGATCAGGTACTCCACCCGGTCCATCTCCATACTGGCCTCGGTGAGTATGCCTCCCAACTTCCGTCCCCCGGCCAGGATATCGTTGGGCCATTTGATCGTTACCTCCAGGCCGGTTGTCTCCCGGACCGCCGCCGCCACCGCCGCCGCGGCCAGGAGGGCAAACCGGGGCGCTTCCTGAGGGGGTATGTCCGGCCGGAGAATCAGGGACATATAGATTCCCACCCGGGGAGGCGAGAACCAGGCCCTCCCCCGCCGGCCCCTGCCGGCGGTCTGTTCCTCCGCTATCACCACCGTTCCTTCCGCGGCCCCGGCGGCTGCCAGGGCTTTTGCCTGCCGGTTCGTCGAATCCGTCCCGGGGAAAAACCGGATATCCCCCTGGCCGATGAAGGCGGTTTGCAATCCCTCCCGGAGTTCCTGGGGCAGGAGCAGGTCGGGTATCTCCCGGAGGATATAGCCCTTCCGCGGCGAGGAGTCGATTCGGTATCCGGCCGATCTCAGGGCGCAGACATGCTTCCATACGGCGGTACGGCTCATCCGCAAGGATTGACTAAGGGTTTCGCCGGACATCCACCGGCCCTCCCCCTCCCCTAATTGCTGCCGGAGCAACGCGACGGGATGGTGGGTCGCAGGTGCGGAGGCCGTTTTCTTCTTTGCTGGCGCCATAACTTTAGAATGGAATCTTCCCCGAAATCGCAAGGTTCATAATGGATATGCGGTTGATTGTCAACCAATAAAAAAATATGGTTGTTAATGTCCGGAAGGTGATGGCATTGCATCACTCCTCGCCGCTCCGAACGGTAAAGTTGAACTTTACATGTTTCTCATTGACAAGCAGAAAGGATTTGTATATTTTCTCGCCAAAATCAGCTTTCCAACGATGTCCGGCTTTTCAGAATTGCTAAACTCATAAACGGTATTCTTTGGCGCTCGTGTAATGCATCCTGAAAAAAACTGGAAATATTACCTTGGGTTGTCGCTTTTCGGCTATTCATTTGTACCCATCTTGACGGTCGAGCTGCTTTTCTTCCTTCCCCTTTCCCATGCCCAGGCCGCCTCGATGGCGTTGATCTATGTCGGTTCCGGAGAGGTGGCCTTTTTTGCCGCCATAGCGCTCTTGGGCCGGCCGTTTGTGGAGACCCTCAAGGCCAAGTTCAAGGCATTTTTCATCCGCAACAAACCCGCCCAACCTCCCCGTCCCATTGGTAAAACCCGGCATACCGTTGGAGTAATCCTTTTCTTCGCGAGTTTTTTCCCTTATCCGTTCGTGGTGGCGGCGCTCATATTTTTACATCCCACGGGGCGGGATCTCAATTATCTCGTTGCCGCCCTGTTGGCCGGAGATGGGATATTTATCACGAGTCTGTTTGTCCTGGGGGGGGAATTCTGGGAACGGTTGAAAAGACTTTTCGAATGGCCGGGGAATCAGCAGGCGGCCTAAGTTAAAAGAACAATCAAGGAGGGCGGATCATGAACGTTTTGTGTCTGGGAGCGGGCGGCATGGGGGCCCTGGCGGCGGAGACGCTGGCGGGTTTTGATGAAATCGAAAGGATAACCGTTGCCGATCTCAATCCGGAGGCGGCGCAGCGGGTGGCGGCCACCTGCCGTGGCAAGGCGACGTCCCGCGCCGTCAGCGTGGAAGACGCCGCCGCCCTGACCGGATTGATGCAGGGCCACGATGTTGTGGCCAACTGCGTGGGGCCCTTCTTCCGCTTTGCCGTTCCCATCCTTTCCTGCGCCATCGCGGCGGGGGTGAACTATTTCGACATCTGCGACGATCCGGAGCCGACGCTGGCGATGCTGAAGATGGGAAAGGAGGCGGAAGCGGCGGGAATCACGGCGGTGATCGGCGTCGGCGCCACCCCGGGGATAACGAACATGCTCGCGGCGAGGATCTATCCTATGTTTCAAAAGGTGGAGGAACTGCACGCCGCCTGGAACATCGAGGAGCAGGATGCCGACAAAACCGAGGCGCTGACCTATTCCGCCGCCATCGTGCACTGGATGCAGCAGTGCTCGGGTACGATCCTGGAGCACCGGAACGGAAGACTGCAGGAGGTGAAACCGCTGGAAGGAGTGGAACTTTATTATCCCGGGCGGGGCACACGGAAGGTGTGGACGGTGGGTCATCCGGAACCGGTGGCTTTTTCCTGGTCTTATCCGGAGATAGAAAGGTCCTCCTGTTTCATGGTCATGCCTTCCCTGACCGCCGATTATTTCCGGAAATTGAGCAAACAGATCGACGCCGGCCGGCTGACCCTGGAAGCGGCGGGGCATCAACTGGTGGACGAAGCCAAAGACGTCTCCTTTCTCGATCATATCCTTGCCGTGATCTCGGGTATCTTCGATCATCCCCGCCTGCCCCTGTTCTTCGTAGTGGCCAAAGGCACGATCGACGGCCGTAAGGCCACCGTAGCCGCGACCGTGAAGGCGAACCCTCCCGGTATGGCCAGGGCTACCGGCATTCCCCTGGCCATAGGCGTGCACCAGTTTGTCCGCGGTATGGTCAAGGTCAAAGGCGTGGCGGCGCCGGAAAAGGCACTGGATGCCCAGGCCTTCTTCCAGGAACTGGCCCCTTATTGCACCTTTCCGAAGCCGGCGCCGGACGGCGATATCCTGGACATCGTCCAGGAGGGGAAGTGATCCGGGGTTAAGCCGATAGATCTTCATGCCGGCGTGGGATAAAAAACGTCCGGTCCAATACCCCGTAATTCGTTCGGCGGGGTGTTTCATCCAGCCGCACAAAACTCCGGACCATATCTGGTGATGCATCGACTGGCCGGAGGGCTCAAGCAGGTTAATGCTTGAAGCCAGAGATACCCCTTACTCCTGCCAGAGGAGTGTCATTGACGAGACATCAGCCTGAACTCCGGCGGCCCGCCGGGGATGGGAACGCGGTAAATGTCCAGGAAAAGAAGGATCTTGTGGTTGTTTTCAGCGGGATTGGTAGCCCTGGGGGCGCAGATTTCCTTTGTTCCGGCCATTGCGGCAATCCCCGAGATCCTGACTCTAAATGATGCCGTGGCCCTGGCCCTGCAAAACAACCGGAATGTCCAGAATGCCGCGGCGGAGGCGGAGAAAACCGACGCCGCCCTGGCTGCCCTCCGCACCCGCCGTTATCCGAATCTGAATCTGCGCTACACCGGGGCCCAGCAGTTGAATGCCCTAAATTTCGAGTTCAAGCGGGGATCTCTGGGCAATCTGTCTTCCGGGGAGGCCATTCCCACCACGGATACGACCATCCCCACCCCCAAGCAGTGGGAAAACCAGGGACAGGCCGTGGTGGCCCAACCCCTTGCCCAGTTGTACCGCCTGTCCCTGGAGATCGAACAGGTCGGGCTGGCAAAAACCGCCGCCGAAGAACAGTATCGCCAGGCCCGGACGGCGGTGGTCAACGAAGTCCGGAAGACCTATTTCGCCATCCTGGAAAGCCAGAGCGCCCTCCGGGCCGTCCGGGAGGCCATGGGCTTCTATACGGAACTGGAACGGTTGATGGCCGATCATCTCCGGCAGCAGGCCATCCTCCGGGCCGACCTGCTGGAGGTAAGGTCGAAGCTGGCCCGGGCCCGTTACGACGCCACCCGGACGGAAAACGCCCTGACGGCCCAGAAGGAACAACTCAACCACCTCATGGGGAGGGACCTCGCCACGCCCTTTTCCGTAAGTCCGGCCGTGGAGCCGGCGCGGCCGGAGCTGGACCTGGCGGCGGCGGTGGCGAGGGCCAGGGAGCGACGGCCGGAAATCAGGGAGGCTAAACTCAAGGCCCGCCAGGCGGAGTATGGGATCAGGATCAAGCGATCGGAATATATCCCCGATGTCGATCTGATTTTTTCTTACACCCGCCTGCCGGAGATGGAGATTATGCCCAAGGATTACGCCTATGCCGGCATCCGGGTCTCCTGGGAGCCCTTCGATTGGGGAAGGAGGTCTCAGGAGCTTTCGGAACGCAAGAAGACCCTGGCCCAGGCCAATACCGCCGTCCGGGAGGCGGAGTCGCTGGTGATGATGGAGGTTTCCCAACGGTGGCGGACGCTGCGGGAGAGCCATCAGTATCTTGACCTGGCCAGGCTGAATGCGGAAGCGGCCCAGGAGCGGCTCCGAGTGGTTATGGATCGTTATCGGCAGCAGACCGCCCTTACCAAGGATCTCCTTCAGACCCAGGCCCAGGCGGCGGAGGCCCATCACCAGGTCCATCAGGCCCTTGTGGCCTGCCAGACCGCCCATGCCGATTTCCAGAAGGCCCTGGGGGGTGAATGATGGCGTCTTCCGGCGGCGGGAGAACGATGGTGACGGGTAAAGATCTAATGATTAAGGAAATCGATCAGATGCGGCATATACTTCTTCCGATCAAAAGCGATCCGGCCGCCCGGCGGTATGACCGGGGGGCGATAGTCAACGGGCGGAAGATTGTCTGCGCCGTCGTGATGGCGATGCAGATTATCTGGGGTTGCGGCGATGACCAGCCGAAAAAACAGCCTCTTCCCAAGAGCGTGCAGGTTATTACCGTCCAGGAAGAGACCCTGGCCGGGGGACTCCGCTATTCCGCCAACATAAAACCGAATCGTCAGGTGGATCTTGTCTTCAAGAACGGTGGCTATGTGGCTTCTCTCCTCCAGATGCGGAGCCGGGATGTCCAGGAAGGGGACCGGGTCGCTCGGGGCCAGGTCCTGGCGACCCTCCGGGACCGGGACTATGCCCTCAAAGAGGCCCAGGCGAAGGCGGACCGCACCGAGGCCGAAGCCGCCTGGGAGCAGGCGCGCCACGATTACCGGCGGGCCGAGAATCTCTTTGCCTCCGGCAGCCTGACGAAGCCCGATTTCGAGGCCGCAAAGGCCCGTCGGGACATGCTGGCGTCGAAAACGTCGGCGGCCCGAGCGATGCATGACGAGGCCCTTCTCGCGGTTCAGGATGTCTCCCTCCGTTCCCCCTTCTCAGGGGTGGTCCTGAAGAAGAATATCGAACGGGGAACTCTGGCCGGACCAGGCGCCGCCGCCTTCGTGGTGGCCGACACCTCCGTGGTGAAGGCGGAGTTCGGTGTGCCCGACGTGCTTCTCAGGTATATCCGGATCGGCAAGGCATATACGCTTATCAGCGAGGCCTTTCCCGGCGAGGAGTTCACCGGCCGGATATCGCGCATTGCCGCCGCCGCCGATGCCGGCAGCCGGGTCTTTGCCGTGGAGGTCGCCATCCCCAATCCCCGGGACCGGCTCAAAACGGGCATGGTCATGTCCCTGGTGATCGATGATGCCAAGCTCCCCAAACCGGCCGCGGTCATTCCCCTCAATGCCGTCGTCCGTCCCCGGGGCAACCCGGAAGCCTTTGCGGTCTTCACGATCGTTCCCCAGGAAAACAAAACCATTGCCAAAACGAAGATCGTGAAGTTGGGCGAGGTGGTGGGAAACCGGATGACGGTCCTGGAAGGCCTGAAGGTAGGGGAGCGAATAGTGGGAAATGGCGCCGCTCTCCTCCAGGACGGGGACGAGATTCAGGCGTTCAAATAGATGACGGCGGCGCTTCGTCCAGGATGAGGAGCGGCTAAAAACCATGCCCTCTCCCTGTATCGATGCCGAGAGGTAACATTTTTTTCTACCATGAAAAATTATCCATACAGCGAAATCTGTTCGTATTTTCTTGAGCCGGGTCCGGGCGCGGGGGGCTCATGAAGCACCGCTCGGACGAGGACCACATCGAAAAAACCAAAAATACCGCGCGGTTTTTCGTTGAGAACCGCCATATCTCCTGGATATTGTTTTTTGCCGTTATCCTCTGGGGGATCTATGGCTATCTGGAGATGCCCAAGCGCAAGGACCCCAACATCCCCGGCCGCGTGGCCGTGGTCCTCTGTCCCTGGCCGGGGGCGGGGGCGGAAAAGGTCGAACAGCTCCTGACCCGGCGGATTGAGGAAAAGATTGCGGAAAACCCCAAGATCAAACGCATCTACACCGTCGCCCGAACGGGCATGGCTGTTATACATTTGGAATTGCTGGACAATTTTAAGGAAGCGGCCAAGGAATTCGACGATATCAAGCTGCGGCTGGATGGCATCCGGGACCTTCCGGACAACGCCGGTCCTATCTATTTCATCAAGGATTATTCCGATACCGCCGCCCTGATGCTCACCGTGGCCAGCCCCAAGGCCGACGAAGCCGAACTGGCCATCCGGGCGGATGCGATCCGCAAGGCCATAGCAGCCGCCCGCGCGTCCGCTCCGCCTTCCGGAATCGGCCCCCCGGCCCCCCGGGCGACGCTGTCCGCCGTTTTTCCCTTCGCCATCGATCCCGAGACGCTCCTCCCCTCTTTCCGGATCCTCATCCGGGCCATCGAGAAAGACGGGGTCATGAAGAAGGCAAAGATCGTCAAGACGGCGGGATACCTCGGTCTGGACGGCGAAACGGCGTTGGACGACGCGGCACTGATGGCCTATGTCAACAATTATCTGAAGGAACATATGCAGTTGGCGGAGTTTCACCCCGACATTTGGGAAGTGGGGGTAATCCGGAAGGTTGAAGACGTGGCGGTGGTGCTCCGGAAGGGGGCCGGCGACAAGTACAGCTTCCGCCAGCTCGACGACATGACGGATCTCATCGTCCGGACCCTGAAGACGGTACCCGATGTGGCCAAGGTGGACCGGGTGGGGGTGCAGCAGGAACAGATCTATCTGGAGTACTCCCAGGAGCGCCTGGCCGCTTACGGGATAAATCCGATGAATATCCGGGACATCCTGGGGGCGAGAAACATCACCGGCCAGGGGGGCGTGGTGGAGATCTCCGGTAGAAACATCGCCATCGATCCCTCCGGAGAGTTCAAGAACGAAGGAGAGATCGGCAACGTCCTCCTCACCGCCGCCAATTCCGGGACCCCCATGTATCTCCGGGACCTGCTGACGATTACCCGGAGTTATGAGAACCCCGTCCGCTTCCTCAACTTCTATACAAGCAGGGATGCCGACGGCAAATGGCGGCGGAGCCGGGCCGTCACCCTCGCCGTGCAGATGCGGGAAGGGCATCAGATAGCCGATTTCGGCCGTCATGTCGATGAGGCCCTAACGGGGATCGCCGGCGGGCTACCGGCGGACCTGGTCCTGGCCCGGACCTCCGATCAGCCCCTCCAGGTCAAGGAAAGCATCGACCTCTTCATGAAGAGTCTCTACGAGGCCATCGTCCTGGTGGTCCTCATGGCCTTCATCGGTTTCTGGGAATGGCGCTCCGCGGTCCTCCTATCCCTGTCCATCCCCCTCACCATGGCCATGACCTTCGGGATGATGCATCTGTTGGGCATCGACATGCAGCAGGTATCCATCGCCTCCCTGATCATCGCCCTGGGACTCCTCGTCGATGACCCGGTGGTGGCGGGGGACGCCATCAAGCGGGACCTCAACGCCGGTCATTCCCCGGCGGTCTCCGCCTGGCTGGGGCCCACCAAGCTCGCCACGGTCATTATGTATGCGACGATCACCAATATCGTGGCCTACCTGCCCTTCCTCCTCCTCAAAGGGGATTCGGGAACCTTCATCTACAGCCTCCCCGTGGTCCTCACATGTTCGCTCGTGGCCTCCCGGATCGTTTCCATGACCTTCATCCCCTTTCTGTCCTACTATCTCCTCCGTCCGGACAAACAGGCGCCCCCGACTCCGGAAGAGCGGCGCACCCGGGGATTCTCGGGGTTCTATTTCCGCGTCGGCACCGCGGCGATCCGCCATCGCTGGCGGGTCCTCCTGGCCTCCCTGGTATTTCTCGTCTGCGGGGTATTCTTCATGGTCAGCCTGAAGATGCAGTACTTTCCCAATGATTTGTCTTACTTGTCCTATGTGGATATCTGGCTGCCGGAAGACGCCTCCCTCAGCACAACCTTTGAAGCGGCGGGGCGGACGGAGGAGATCATCCGCCAGGTTGCGGAGCGTTACGGAAAGGAACATCCCGATGAAGCCGGAAAGCTCCGGGAGATCGTGGCTTCCCTTACTACCTTTATAGGAGGAGGAGGCCCCCGGTTCTGGTTTTCCATCAATCCGGAGATGGAGCAGCTCAATTACGCCCAGATCGTCATCCTGGCAAAGGACAAACATGACACCTCCCCGCTGTTGGGACCCCTGCAGACGGCCTTGGCCGGCGCCGTTCCGGGGGCGCGGATCGACGTGCGGCCCCTGGAAACGGGAGCCGTGGTGGGAATTCCCGTTCAGATTCGGATTTCCGGTAACGATATCGACATCTTGCGAAAACATGCCGACGAGATCCGGGATGTCTTCCGGAAGCTTCCCGAGGCCTCGGGAGTCCGTGATGACTGGGGTACGGAGAGTCTCAAGGTCAAGTATCGCATCGACACCGACCGGGCCAATCTGGCCCGGGTATCCAACGCCGATATCGCCTTTTCCTCCGCTACGGCGGTCAGCGGTTTTCCCGTCGCCGTCCTCCGGGAAGGACACCGCCAGATCCCCGTCGTCATGAGACTCCGCATGGATGAACGGGGACAGCTTGGCGACCTGGCCAATCTCTATGTCTCCCCATCCCAGGAAAAGTTCAAGGTCCCCCTGCGGCAGGTGGCGGACATAGGGTATGGCATGGAATCGGAAAAGATCAGAAGGCGGGATCAGTTCCGGACCATAACCGTTTCCTGCTTCCCCGCGGAAGGTTATCTCGCTTCGGAGGTTATGGATAAGGCGCGGCCGGAGATCGCCCGGATCGCCAAAGGGCTGCCGTCGGGATACAAGCTGGAGGTCGGCGGCGAAGAGGAGGAACAGGGCAAGGGCTTCAAGGAGTTGACCATCGTCCTGGTCACCTGCGTCTTCTCCATCTTCCTGGCCCTGGTCTTCCAGTTCAAGAACGCCGTCAAGCCGGTGCTTGTCTTTGCCGCCATTCCCTTCGGGATGGTGGGGGCCTATGCCGGGCTCTATTTCATGGGCCTGCCCTTCGGTTTCATGGCCTTTTTGGGGATCATCAGCCTCGTGGGCGTCATCGTCAGTCACATTATCGTCCTGTTCGATTTCATCGAGGAGATGCGGGAGAAGGGTGAGCCTCTGGAGGAGGCCCTGCTGGATGCCGGGATCGTGCGGCTGCGGCCCGTGATGGTCACCGTCGGCGCCACGGTCTTCGGTCTGGTGCCCCTGGCCCTCCACGGCGGTCCGCTGTGGGAGCCCCTCTGCTATGCCCAGATCGGTGGATTGAGCCTGGCCACCTTCATCACCCTCATCCTCGTGCCGGTCATCTACGCCATTTCCGTCCTCGACCTGAAGATCATCAAATGGGAGGCCTGAAGCCTTATTTTCCTTTTGACACGTCTCGGGACATTGGCTGTTTTTTTCCCGTCTAAAGATATTCCATAAATATTTTTGTTATGTTAATATCCGCGCTCAACACGTAGCGTCGATTAACGACCAGGGGCCTCAAGATGGAAGATTCCTCAAAAAAGAACCGGGAGCTGTACGAAGAGAATTCCCGATTAAAAGATCAGCTAAAGAAACTGGCAGAGACGGAAATAAAACTCCAACGCGCCGAGGAGGCCTGGAAGGAGAGCGAGGCGAGATACCGCCAGCTCTTCGACAACTCCCAGTCGGGGATTTATCGCGTCGATTTCCGAACCGGTAAATTTATCCAAGTAAACGAAGTGTTTTGCCGGTATGTGGGCTACTCCCAGGAAGAAATTGCCACGCTCAGCCCTTATGACATCCTCACGGAGGAGAGCAAGAAGCTGTTCCTTGAACGCCTGGAAAAGATGCTGCGGGGCATGGAAGTGCCGGCGATGGTGGAATACGAAATCGTCGCCAAGGACGGCAGAAAACGGTTCGTTCATCTCCATAACAAAAACATCTACGATGCGGAGGGACGAATAGTTGCCGCCGATGTCGTTGGTCATGACATTACCGACCGGAAACAGGCGGAATCGGAACTGCGGAAAAGCGAAAAGTTTTTTCGGACCATTACCGAAAATGCCTCGGATGTCATCTTCATCGTCGATGCCCTGGGAACGATCAGCTATGCCAGTCCTTCCATGGAGCGGATCGTAGGCTATCGGCCCGACGAACTGATCGGCAAGAACGCCTTTGACCGGATCATCCCCGAGGATGTCCCCAGGGCGACGGAGGATTTCGGCAAGGCCCTCCTTACGAGAGAAACGGCCATTCCCAACAGCTTTCGCGTCTTTCATAAAAACGGGACGGTGATGATCCTCGAAGGCACGGGAATGAATCTCCTTCACGATCCCATCATCGCCGGCATGGTGATTAACCTCCGGGATGTCACGGAGCGGCGCCGGGCGGAAGAGGAGCTGAAGAAAAGTGAAGAAATGCTCCGCATCATTACCGCCAACATGTCGGACATGATCCGCATCAGCGATATGCAGGGCAACAACCTCTACGTGAGCCCTTCCCATGAAAGAGGCCTGGGCTATCGACCGGAAGAACGTCTGGGCAAGTCCAACTTCGATATCGTTCATCCCGAAGATCTGGAAGGAATTCTCACCGCGATTTCCGAAGGCCTCGCGGCGAATCGTCGCGTTACGGCTCAATACCGGGTCCGCCATGCCGATGGTCATTATATCTGGGTGGAGACGGTGGGCGATCTGCTCCGGGATGACCAGGGCAATGCGACCGCGGTGGTGATGAGTACCCGAGATGTCACGGACCGCAAACAGGCGGAGGAGGAAAAGCGGAAACTGGAGGAACATCTGCAGCGCATGGAGAAGCTGGAGTCGATCGGGACCTTGGCGGGCGGCATCGCCCACGACTTCAACAATCTCCTCATGGGGATTCAGGGTTATGCCTCTCTTTGTTTGCTCACGGTTTCTCCCGCCGATCCCAATTCTGAAAAACTCAAGAGGATCGGCGATCTGGTGCAAAGCGGCGCCGATCTGACGCGGCAGTTGCTGGGATTCTCCCGGGGGGGCAGATATGAGGTAAAGCTTGCCGATATAACTGAAATCATTGAAAATACGATTTCCATGTTTGAAAGGACCAGTAAGGAAATCATCATCCATCGGAAATACGCGCCGGAGATGTGGCTGGTGGAGGTTGACCGCGGGCAGATGGAGCAGGTATTCATGAATCTGTATGTCAATGCCCGGCAGGCCATGCCCGGGGGGGGGGAGCTGTATCTGGCGGCGGATACCGTTGCGTTGGATGAAGAGACAACCTTGCGGCATGACGTCCCGGCGGGTAAATATGTAAAGATTGCCGTGGGCGATACCGGCACCGGGATGGACGATAAAACCAGGGAGCGGATCTTCGATCCCTTCTTCACGACCAAGGAGATGGGGAGAGGGACGGGATTGGGACTGGCTATGGTTTACGGAATCGTCAAAGGCCACGGGGGGATAATCGAGGTTGACAGTGAACTCGGCGAAGGTACGACCTTTACTATCTATCTGCGGGCATCCAAAAAGGGGGTTGTGGAGAAACAGCCCGAAACGAAAGAGATAATGCGGGGGATGGAAACGATCCTCCTGGTGGACGATGAGCCCATTGTCCGGGAGGTTAACAGGGATATGCTGACTTCCCTGGGATATCGGGTTTACACCGCCGCCGGCGGCCAGGAGGCTCTCGCGGTTTTTGCGGAGAATGCAAAAGACATCCGCTTGGTGATTCTGGACATGATCATGCCGGGACTAAATGGCGGCGAAACCTTCGACCAACTCCGGGAAATCAGCTCTGAAGTCGTCGTTTTGCTTTCCAGCGGCTACAGTATCGACGGCGAGGCAAAGAAGATCCTCACCCGGGGCTGCAACGGATTTCTCCAGAAACCCTTCCACTTGCAAACCCTGTCCCGAAAGCTCCGGGAACTGCTGGACGGGGGTGAAACGGTCAAGAAACCACAGGCGCCTTGAGAACGTGAAGATATCGTTAGGGATGCGTCTCCCGTCGCCGGTGCCCGGCTGAAGATTCAGGGCGCGAATTCCTTTTCGATTCGGGACATGGCCTCGGCAAGGCGGTCGTCCGGTACCGTAAGGGAGATCCGGACGTAACCCTCGCCGTATTTGCCGTAGGCGGTGCCGGCGGCCACGACGATGGCCGTCCGGTCGAAGAGGCGGTTCGTGAACTCCAGAGAGGTCATCCCCTCCGGGACCGGCACCCATAGGTAGAATGTACCCCGGGGCGGCGTAAAGACGATGCCGATCTTCCTCAGGGCGGACAGGACCAGCTCCCGGCGCCGGCCGTAGAGCGCGGTCATGTCTTCGATAAAGGCCTCCTCGTTTTTCAGGGCCTGGATCCCGGCGAACTGGATGGGGTTGAAGATGCCCGAATCGGTGTTTTCCTTCACCTTGCTGATGGCGGCGATGAGGTCGGGATTGCCGCAGGCCATCCCCAGGCGCCAGCCGCACATGTTGAAGGGCTTGGAGAGGGAGTTCAGCTCCACCCCCACGTCCTTCGCCCCCGGGGCCATGAGGAAGCTGATCCGTTCCTGGCCGGCGAAGAGGATCTCGCTGTAGGGGTTGTCATAGCAGACAGCGATGTCATACTCTTTTGCAAAGGCTACGAGATCGTTGAGAAAATCCTTTGTCGCGCAAGCGCCGGTAGGATTGTTGGGGTAATTGAGAAACATCCCCCGGGCCTTTTTGGCGATATCCGTGGGTATGTCGGCAAAATCGGGGAGATAGGCGTTTTTGGCCAGAATCGGGACGTTCCAGGGTTCACCGCCGCCCATGAGGATGCTTGCCCGGTAGGCGGGATAGCCGGGATCGGTCATCAGGACCACGTCGCCGGGGTTGATCCGGGCCAGGATGAAATGATGGCAACCTTCTTTGGAGCCGATGAGCCCCAGGACCTCCGTGGCGGGATCGAGGGCGACGCCGTAACGGCGATCGTACCAGCGGGCCACCTCCTGGCGGAAGGCCAGCATCCCCTTTTCCTCGTCCGTGGGGTAGCGGTGATTCGCCGGGTCGTAAGCCGTCCGGCATAGTTCATCGATGACGGACTTCGGGGTGGCCTCCACGGGATCGCCGATGGCCAGGCTGATGACGTCCACGCCAGCGGCCCTGGCGGCGCCGATCTTCTTTCGCAGCTCCATGAACAGGTAAGGGGGAATCTTGGTCAAACGGTCGGCAATCTCCACGGTGTCTCTCCTTTGCGTCGTGATCGGGTTGGTGAGTCGTGTCTATATAGGAAAAGGACGGGAATCGTCAATAGAAACCTGCCTTGAGAACTGCATGTAAGGCGGCCCCGGCAATTGCGGCGGATTTCCTGGTCCCGGTGGCATCAACCCCGGGCGTATGCCTCCGGCCAGAGGCGGCCGGAACAGATTACCGCCGTTTTCCCCTCCAGATAGACATTCCTGAATCCGGCACCGGTCTGTTCGAAGTGGATCCGGAGGGTCTCGCCGCTTTTTACCCGGACATCCACGGGAGACGACGCCAGGCCCTTCCCGGCGGTGATTAGTGCGGCCGCCACGGAACCGGTGCCGCAGGCCAGGGTTTCATCCTCCACGCCCCGCTCGTAGGTGCGGACGGCGATCGTTCCCGGAGCGAGTACCTTTACAAAGTTGGCGTTCGTCCCCCGGGGCCGGTAGTGCTCATGATACCGGATGTCCCGGCCGATGGAAAAGACGTCGCAGGCATCCAGGTCGTCCACATAATGGACCACATGGGGAACCCCGGTGTTGATGCTGCTGACCTGGTAATCCCGGCCGCCGATCGCGATCGTCTCGTCTATGCGTAGATCGCCGGGGTCCGTCAACCTAAGCTTGACGATGTTATCCCGAACCTCGGCGTCGATGATCCCCGCCCCCGTTTCGAAGGACATCCGTTCCGGGGCGATCCCCAGGAGGAAGGCGAAGCGGGCCGCACAGCGACCCCCGTTGCCGCACATCTCCACCTCCGATCCGTCGGCGTTGAAGAAACGCCAGGAGAAATCGGCCCGGGCGGATTCCTGGATCAGGATGAGGCCGTCGGCGCCCAGAGAAATCCTGGGGGTGCAGACCGCCTGGACGAACTCCATTACGGACCCGGCGCCCAGCCGCTCCTCCACCCGGCGCCGGCGATTGTCGATAAGGATGAAATCATTGCCGCTGCCGCTCATCTTGTAGAACTCGATCATGGTCATGTGCCCTTTCCGAAACTTGTGTCCCTTTATATGAAAATGTCCACAAATAGCCGGATATTTTCATCTTTCGTTATGCCCGCGCCGGGCATGGGAGTTAGTTTGCCGTTCTGTCCGGCCTCGTGCGACTCCGTCGCTTCTCTTAAACGATCTTTCGGAAAATATGAAGGGAAAAAACGTCGCGCCTCTTTCTGCCCGCAATTGGGAACGCGGGGGACCGCCATCGGCGATCGCGACCATGCAGGACGGTTATTTAATGGAATTATTTGTCAGAATCAATCGCTTATCGTTGCTTTTTGTCTTGACATTCCCATGCAAAATTCCATATAAGATCGCCGATTGCCGAGGTGTGGCGGGTATGCTCCTCGGTCCCGAGCCGCGCCTGCAGGCAACTACGGAAAATGCGCCGGTCCTTGCCGGAGAAAGGTTTTCCCGATGTCGGCCGAGCTTATGACCACCAAAGAAGTGGCCAAATATCTTAATATCAATGATAAACAGGTTTATGCCCTCATTCGGGAGGGGGGCATCCCCGCCAGCAGGGTGACGGGGAAGTGGCTTTTTCCCAAGCAGTTGATCGACGAGTGGATCGAAAGCTCGGCCCGGGAGGGATTGTCCCGGGCCCGCCGGCAGAGCGAAAAGACGACCGGAGCCCTTCTGGCGGCGGGGAGCAACGATCCCCTTCTGGACATCCTCCAGACGTCGATACGCCGGACCCATCCCGAGCTGTACATCTTTTCCGCCAATACGGGAAGCTCGGAGGGGCTGGAGGCGCTGAACAACGGGTACACGGACATCGCCTGGTCCCACCTCTGGGATCCGGAAAGCGGCCAGTACAACACGCCTTTTATCCCGTCCCGCCTGCCCCGGATCGATGCCGTCGTCGTCAACCTCTTCCACCGGGAACTGGGGCTGATCGTCGCCCCGGGCAATCCCCTGGGCATTGGGGCGATCGGGGACCTGGGAAATCCGGGGTTGCGCTTCATCAACCGTCAAAACGGCTCCGGGACCCGCGTCCTCATCGACTATCATTTACAGCGGGCGGCGGTAGATCCGCTTCGGATCGCCGGCTATGAGAACGAGGTGTGCACCCATCTGGAGGTGGGTCTGGCCGTCCTCTCCCGTCAGGCCGATGCGGGGGTGGCAACGGGTTCCGTATCCCGCCTTCTCGGACTGGCGTTTGTCGCCCTGACCCGGGAACGTTTCGATATGATCCTCGCGAAGGAGACCTACTTCAAAAAGGGGGTTCAGGACTTTATCGATACCTTGAGATCCGACGCCTTCCGCCGGGGGGTGGAGAATCTTGGTCATTACGATTTCAGCGAATCGGGGAAGGTCCTTTTTGCCGTGAATTGACCAGAAGGGTCGAAAGGAAAATTTATTGTTGGAGGTTGATATGAAAAAATTATCGCTGCTGCTGCTTGCCATCCTCCTGGTCACGCTGCCGGGGTCGGCCGTTGCCAAGGACAAGAAGTTCATCCTCATGGCTTCCACCATCGGTCCCATCGATGCCGGGATCGTCGGCGCGCTGGAGGACAACTTTGAGAAAGAGAAAGGAATCCGGGTCCGTCATGTCGGCGCCGGGACGGGAGCGACGCTGAAAATCGCCCAGAAATGCAATATCGACCTGGTCATGGTCCACGCCAGGTCTTTGGAGGAAAAATTCGTTGCCGATGGTTTTGGCACCAAGCGGATTCCCCTGATGTACAACGACTTTGTCATGGTGGGACCGGCAGCGGATCCCGCGGGGCTCAAAGGCCTGAAGAGCGCCGCGGAGGCCCTGCGGAAAATCGCCGCCGCCGGAGCGCCGTTCGTCACCCGGGGCGATAAATCCGGAACCCATGTGGCCGAAATGGAACTTTGGAAAGCCGCCGGGATCAAACCCGCGGGAACCTGGTATGTCGTTTTTGAAAAAGGTTCGGAAGGAAACGTCGCGACCCTGCGTTTCACCGATCAAAAAGGGGCCTACACCGTAATCGACCGTGCTACCTTTCTGGCCCTGCAAAAAGAAGTTAAACTGGCCGTCCTCGTGGAAGGGGATGAGGCCCTGCTGAACCGCATCACCCTCATCCCGGTGAATCCCGGGAAATGTCCCCAGGCCAACCTCAAAGAAACGATGATCTTCGTTGACTGGCTCACGGATCCGAACAAGGGACAGCGGCTCATCGAGACCTTCGGGGTGGAAAAGTACGGGAAACCCATGTTCTTCCCCGATTCGATCCCCTGGCGGCAGCGCGGCGGCGGTAAATAGCGGTCGCCGCCGCGTTGTCAGCCAGGACAGATACTTGGTGCAACAACCCGTTATGGGTAATAATGGGAAATAAGATGAGGAGGTAAAAAAGTGAAAAAGGGTCTATTTATTTTACTTGTCCTGTTCCTGACGGCCTTAGCCGTCGCTCCCGCGGCGGCGGTGGACGTCAAGTTCAGCGGCAGTTACTACGCGATG
>CAZNDG010000028.1:2855-40182 GCA_964571695.1 uncultured Syntrophus sp. | reverse complement strand
CGATTTGTTTATGGGGACGGCTCTCATTTTCTCAAAAACTGTTGTTGCCGCAGAGCCTAAAAAATAGAACCGTCCCCATTTTTTTATTTGTCTTTGAACGATACCCGCATTTCCCGTTTGAGGATCTTGCCGGTGGGCGTCTTGGGAAGGGCGTCCACGAAAAAGACCTTCTTGGGGCACTTGAAGGCCGCCAATTCCTTCCGGCAGTGGGCAATGAGTTCCTCCGCCGTCATGGTCTCGCCTGGCTTCAGGACGACGATCGCCGTCACCAGCTCCACCCATTTGGGATCGGGCAGGCCGATGACCGCCACCTCCTGGACCCGCTTGTCCAGGTAGATTGCCTCTTCCACCTCCCGGGTCGGGACGTTTTCCCCGCCCGTCTTGATCATGTCCTTCTTCCGGTCCACCACGGTGATGTAGCGGTCCTCGTCCATGACCCCGATGTCCCCGGAATGGAACCAGCCGCCCTTCATGGCCTCTTCCGTCTTTTCCGGCTCCTTGAAGTACATGATCAGGGCGTGGGCGCCCTTGCCGCAGATCTCGCCGGGCAGACCGGGCTTGGCGATGGGGGTGCCGTCGTCTTCTTCCAGGCGGGACTCCATGTTCAGGCCGCCCAGACCGGCGGAGCCGAGTTTGGACAGGGCGTCCTTGGCCTTGAGGATCGTGTGGTAGGGGGCCAGTTCCGTCTGGCCGTAATAGTTGTAGATTTTCACCCCCGGCAGGCGCTCCATCATCTCCTTGAGGATCTCCACCGGCATGATGGAGGCCCCGTAGTAGGCCTTCTTCAGGGAGGAGAGATCCTGCTTGGCAAACTCCGGATGGCGGAGCATGCCGATCCAGACCGTCGGGGGGGCGAAGAACATCGTGGCCTTGTAAGCGGCGATATTCTTCAGGATCTGGCCGATGTCGGGCATCATGAGGATGTTCGTCCCCCCTACCCAGAAGACGGGGTTCATAAAAACGTCCCGCTGGGCGCAGTGGTAGATGGGCAGGGCGTTGACGTTGATGTCGTCCTCGTCGTACTGGCCATCGACGATGGCCCCCATATACTGGGCCATGAGGGCCTGGTTGCTGATGATGACGCCCTTGGGGAGGGCTTCCGTGCCGCTCGTGTAGGTCATTTGGCAGGGATCTTCGATATGGAGGATCACGTCCGGCTCCGTATCGTCGTACTTGCCGTACCAGGCGTCGAAGGCCTGGAACCGGTCGCTCACCGGGGGCTGGCCCGCCACCTGATCGGACCAGATGAAGTTCTTTACCGTGGGCATGTCGTCCATGACGTCCTTTACCAGATCATAGAGGGCGTCTTCGACGATCAAGACCTTGCTTTCCGAATGGTTGACGCAATAAGAGAGGTCCTTTCCCCGGAGCAAATAATTGAGCGCCAGATAGATCGCACCGATCTTCGCGCAGCCGATCCAGGTGAGGACATGGTGGATGGTGTTGTGGGCCAGGATGGCGACCCGGTCGTATTTCTTTACCCCCAGGGCCGTCAGGGCGTTGGCGGTCCGGTTGCATTCCCGCTCCAGCTCGGCGTAGGTCAGGGTCTTGTCCCCGAAGACCAGCGCCGTTTTGTTCGGGTAGTGATAGGCGCTCCGGCGGATCATGTCGGCGATGACCCAGCGGTTCACCTTGTTGTAGCGGTTCATCAAGAATTCCAGGTTTTCCTTGTTGATTACCTTGTAGCGAGACTTTTCTTCTTCCGTAAGCGGTGCCCAGTTTGCTGCCATAAATTCCCTCCTGTTTTCGGTGACGCCTTTTGTTTATACGACTGTATCTTCCAATTCCTCCCCCTTCAAGGGGGAGGTTGGGAGGGGGATGGGCAAACGTCTTCTAATGACGGCGCGAAACCCATCCCCACCCCGGCCCTACCCTTGAAGGGGAGGGAGTTATAGGGAACTGAGACCAGGTGTTGCCCATCCCCTGTTTATCCGAACTTCGCCATGAGATAGCGGCCGATGGTGAGGATCTCCGCCTCCTTGGTCCCCTCGTAGAGCTCGAGGATCTTGGCGTCCCGGTACCACTTCTGGACGCTGTATTCGTCGATGTAGCCGTAGCCCCCGTGGAGCTCCACGGCGTTGTTCGCGCAGAAGACCGCCGTCTGACCGCTGTAGAACTTCGCCATGGCCGCCAGGGTGTAGTCGGGGGTGCCGTTGTCCACCAGCCAGCCGGACTTGTAAACCAGGCCGCGCAGGGCTTCGATCATGATGGCCATCTCCGTGAGTTTCTTCTGGGTGAGCTGGTAGTTCCCCAGGGCGGTCCCGAAAGCCGTCCGCTCTTTACAATATTTTACCGATGTCTCCAGGCATGCCTCAGCGAGGCCCAACCCCTGGGCGGCGACCATGATGCGGGTGGTGTCGAAGAAGTGCATGAGCTGGTAGAAGCCCCGGCCTTCCTTGCCCACCAGGTTGGCCTGGGGAACCCGGACGTCCTCGAAGGCGATCTCCGCCGTGTCGGAAGAGCGGATACCCATCTTGCCCCGGATCTTGTTCCGCGTCACGCCCTTGGCGTCGGCGGGGATGATGATGAGGCTGAAGCTGTTGTGTTTCTTCTCTTCGGGATTCGTGATACACTGGGTGACGTAGAAGTCGCACACCGTCCCGTTGGTGATGAACATCTTGTTCCCGTTGATGACGTAGTCGCTGCCGTCCTTGACGGCCCGGGTCTTGTAGCCCGCCACGTCGGTGCCGGCGTTGGGCTCCGTGAAGGCCCCGGCGCTTACCCATTCCCCGCGGCAGACCGGGGGGAGATATCTCTGTTTGATCTCTTCCGATCCGTACTGGAAGATGGATTCGCAGCCGAAACAGGCGGCCACGACGTTCAGGCCGATGCCCATATCCACCTTGGAAAGCTCCTCGGTAATGATGGCGTTACCCAGGATGCCCGCCCCGGCGCCGCCGTACTCCTCGGGGATCCAGGCCGCCACCAGGCCGTTTTCCGCCGCTTTTTTCCGTACTTCAGGGGTGTATTTCTCGTGCTCGTCGCATTCCTTGCTGATCGGCGTAAACTCCGTCACGGCGAACTTGTAGGCCATGTCCTTCAACATCTTGAGTTCTTCGGTCAATTCAAAATCCATAATTGTTTCTCCTTTTCAAATTGATGTGAAAACGGGGACGGTCCCCATTTTTTATTGTCGTATCCGCCACTATAAACAAGAGCTTGAAAACGAGTACCGTCGTCATTTATTTAAAAAACGCTAATTTTAAAGACCTGACCCCCAAAGCAGCCTCAATAGTCGTACACGCCCTTACCGGTCTTGCGGCCGAAGCGGCCGGCCCGGACGAGTTTCCGGAGGAGTGGCGCGGGGCGGTACTTGTCCCCGAGTTCCCGGTGGAGGCCTTCGATGACCCTCAGCAGCGTCTCGTTGCCCACGAGGTCCGACAGGGCCAGCGGGCCGATCGGATGGTTGCAGCCCAGGACCATGGCCTTGTCGATGTCCGCCGCCGAGGCGATCCCCTCGTCCAGGACGAAGAAGGCCTCGTTGAGCATCGTGCAGAGGATCCGGTTGACCGCGAAGGCCGGGGCTTCCTTCACCACCACGACCTCCTTGCCGATCTTCTTGCCCCACGCCCTGGCGACTTCCACTGTCTCGTCCGAGGTCTCATGGCCGCGGATGACCTCCAGGAGCTTCATGACCGGAACGGGATTGAAGAAGTGGGTGCCGATGAACTTGTCGGGACGATCCGTGATGGCGGCCATCTCCGTGATGCTCAGGCCGGAGGTGTTGGTGAAAAAGTAACAGTCCTTGGAAACCACGGCCATCAGTTCCTTGTAAACCTGTTTCTTTACTTCCAGGACCTCGATGACCACCTCCACCACCAGGTCGGCCCCCGCCGCCGCCTCTTTCAGGTCCAGCGTCGGCTTGATCCGCCCGAGGATGGCGTCCATATCCTCTTTGGTCCGTTTGCCCTTTTCCACGTCCTTGGAGAGGTTCCGGGTGATGGTCTTCATCCCCCCGTCGATGAACCGCTGCTCGATGTCCCGCATGGCCACTTCGTAGCCCGCCTGGGCGCATACCTGGGTGATGCCGTTGCCCATGAGGCCCGCCCCCAAAACGCAAATCTTCTTAATTTCCATACTTTACTTCCTCCTTTATAAATTTGAGAAAAACCACTGCTTGTTGAGCCAGTGCATCTTCTTCGCCTCTTCCAGCAGCCCGTCCCGGAATTCCGGATGGGCCAGTTTGGTGATTGCCAGGACCCGCTCGGGGATAGAGAGGCCCTTCAGATAGGCGACGCCGTATTCCGTGACCAGATAGGACACGTCCACCCGGGGCACCGTGACGATCTCTCCCGGCGGCAGGGTAGGGTTGATCTTCGATCGCAGTTTCCCATCCTTATCTGTGTAGGTGGACTGGAAGGCCAGGATGGACTTGTTCTCCGGATAGCCCAGGGGCTGCTGCCCCTTGGTGGTCCGGTAGTAAGACCCCCGGACGAAGGCCAACTGCCCCCCCGTCCCGGAATATTGGGCGAAACCAAGGGATTCGGAGCTAACCTGTCCCTGGAGATCCACGCCCAGACAGGCGTTGATGGAGATCATGTCCTTGTTCATGGCAATGATGTTTGGATCATTTGTGAATTCAACTGGATACATGGCCAGTGCCGGGTTGTGGTCGAGCCATTCGTAGAGCCGGCGGCTGCCGATGGCGAAGGCCCAGACGATCTTTCCGGGGAGGAAGGTCTTCTTCTTCCCCGTGATGAGGCCCGCGTCGTGGAGGTCCGCGATACCTTCCGTGACCATCTCGGTATGGATGCCGATGTCCCGGGCGCCGCTGTCTGCCAGGATCCGCAGCACGGTGTCCGGCAGGCCGCCGATCCCAATCTGGAGCGTGGGGCCGTCCTTGGGGATCAACTCGGCGATGTATCCGGCGATTTCCTTGTCCGTATCCGTGGGGGCGGGGGTGGGGATGGTGATCAGTTTATCGGTTTTGTTCTCGATGACGTAATCGACTTCGGAAACATGAATGCATTCGTCGTAGCCGCCATAGCACCAGGGCATGTCCTCCACGACCTCGACAACGATGATCTTGGCGCGTTCAAAAACGGCCTTCTTGAAGTTGCACAGGGGACCGAAGTTGAAGTACCCGTGCTTGTCCATGGGGGTGACGGTCTGGACGGCGATGTCCACGTCGAGGCCGTCCCGGTAATAGCGGGCCGCCTCCCCGAAGTTGTAGGGGATGTGGGTCCCCCTGTTCTCGGCGATGTACTTCCGCGTCCAGCCCAGGATGTGCCAGTTGCCGATCCAGAAGCTCTTTGCCTCCGGGTCCTTCTCCATGACTTCCAGGGGCGTCAGATGACCCAGGGCTCGTATCTTGACGTTCTTCACCTCGCCGACCCGCTGGGCCAGGGCGCGGTCAAAGGCCCGGGGCGCCTGCACCGTACCGTAGTCCACCCACATGCCGTCCCGAACCAGGGAAGCGACCTGTTCGGGAGTGGCTAATTTGTTTCCGTACTTTGACATGCAATTACCTCCTCTATTGAAGGGGGTCAGGTCTTGCATTTTAGCGTTTTGCGGAAAAAACTCTCTGTAACGGAATTCAGCGAAGCTGAATGATGTTCATAATTCAGCGTTGTCGAATGATGTTCACAATTCAGCGAAGCTTACGGATGTTCATAATTACCAGCGAATTTCGGACCGGCGGCGGGATGGAGATATCAGTATGCCGGCTTCTATGCGCCTGTATGTATGCCACATCCAGACTATTTGCAAACGTTTTATTGCGAAAACCTACCCCGGATTAGCGTGTCGGAAAAGGTGGGGCTACCCGATATATGGCAATTATTGTGCCAGGGGTTCGAAGGTAAAATATGATAATAAAATACGGGTACTTAGTGAAATGACGGTGGATGGGATGGGCAAGTCCGCCCTGTGCAATCCTGCGCATATATGCAATCATGCGCATCATGCTTCGTTCCTTGAAGTTTTGATATCCCGAAGCTTGCTGCGAGGAGATTCGTTTGCTGACACTCACAAATGCCAAGCCCAACCATATGGTGATCGCATCCCGCGAGCAAGGATTATCCCCCGGGATACCGGGGGCGGCAGGCATCAACCCTATCTCTTACGTCGCCGGAGTGTTCCCCCCGGGATGTCAGATGACGGCATCGGCAATCTTATCAGCGGGCGGCATTGTCAATGTCGCCCGCTTCGGTCGGGACGAGTCTTACTTCTTCTTGTGGCGGTTGGCCTTGAGTCTCTTTTTATACTTGTGCTTGCTGATCTTCTTTTTTCTCTTTTTTACGACGCTGCCCACTATGAACCCCTTCCTCTAAATTTTAAGTGGTGGGACGTGCGGGAATCGAACCCGCGACCAACGGATTAAAAGTCCGCTGCTCTACCGGACTGAGCTAACGTCCCGTCTGCTCACTGAAAGCCTGCCTACATATCAGCATCGGCGCCGAATTGTCAAGAATTTATAAAATATGGGTACGCTTCCCGTATTTATGATGAGAAGGGGTTCTTCAGAATGATGGTTTCATTCCGCGCCGCCCCCACGGATACGAGGACGAGAGGGACGTCCGCCAGGGTCTCGATCCGCTCCAGGTATTTCCGTACGTTCTTCGGCAACTCCTCGAGGTGTCTGGCCTGGCTGATGTCCTCCGTCCAGCCCTCCAACTCCTCGTAAACCGGCTCGCATCCCGCCAGCGTCCGGAGATCGGCGGGGACCGCCAGGTTGATCTGCTCTCCCTCCGCTGTCCGGTAGCCTATACAGATCTTGATCTTGTCGATGCCCGTCAGGACGTCCAGCTTGGTCAGGGCGATCCCCGTGACCCCGCCGACCCGTACGGAGTGGCGCACCAAAACCATATCCAACCAGCCGCACCGCCGGCGCCGCCCCGTCGTGGCGCCGAATTCCTTGCCCACCTCCTGAAGCCGCCGGCCGATTTCATCATCCAGCTCCGTGGCGAATGGTCCCCCCCCGACCCGGGTCGTATAGGCCTTGCAGATCCCCACGACGGCGAAGGCCGCGGACGGCCCCACCCCCGTGCCGGAAAAGGCGTTGGCGGATACCGTGTTGGACGAGGTGACGAAGGGATAGGTGCCGTGATCGATGTCGAGGTGGCAGCCCTGGGCCCCTTCGAAGAGGATCCGCTTGCCCCGCCGCATCTCCCGGTAGAGGATGACGGAGGTGTCGGCCACATATTCCCGGAGGCGCTCGCCGTAAGCCCGGTATTCCTCGTAAACCGCTTCAGGGTCCACCGGCGCCTCGCCGAAATAGTTCGTCAGGAGGAAGTTTTTCTCCTCCAGGTTGCGGCGCAGCTTTTCCCTGAAGGCGTCGCCGTCGCCCGTCAGTTCACCCACCCGGATCCCCGTCCGGGCCACTTTGTCCTCGTAGGCGGGGCCGATGCCACGGCCCGTCGTGCCGATCTTTCCGCCGCCCCGTTTGCCTTCCCGGGCCAGGTCGAGGCGTTTGTGGTAGGGCATGATGAGATGGGCCTTCTCGCTCACGTACAGTTGGGTCTGAGGGGGAAAAAGTCCCCGCTCCTCCAACGCGTCGATCTCCGTGATCAGGACCCGGGGATCCACCACGACGCCGTTGCCGATGATGCAGAGCTTCTGATCATGGAGGATTCCCGAGGGGACGAGGTGGAGGATTGTCTGCACCCCCTTGACGACCAGGGTGTGGCCGGCATTGTTGCCGCCCTGAAAACGGGCGATGACGTCGGCGTTCTCGGCGTACAGGTCCACGATCTTGCCCTTGCCCTCATCCCCCCACTGGGTTCCCACCACGATCACGTTGGCCATGAGTCATCTCCTTTTCCCGAATAATTCAAAATTGCCCAAAACCCATCTCCACCCCTCCCCTTGAAGGGGAGGGTGATTTGCGACTCTTTACGGGGGCATCAAATTTTGACCAAGAATCTTTAATGACCGCCCCTTCGGGCGGCTTCGCAAAAAGAGCCGCAGGCGCGGCGCACGGCACCTGAGAAGCGGAGGCGTACTCTTTGTACGTCGAGCGACGAAGGCGGCCGCGCAACAAAGCATCCGGCCTTTTTTCCGGAGCCGCCTCTACATCTCTACGTCTTTTACAGAAATAACGTGGGGCAGTTTCAGGAGCTTGTCCATGACCTCCTCGGGGACGGAGCCGTCCGTGCTGAGGATGACCAAGGCCTCCTGATCCGCTTCTTCCCGGCTCAGGTGCAGCCGGGCGATGTTGATATGGTTCGCCCCCAGGGTCGAGCCGATGTTGCCGATGACGCCGGGGCGGTCGTAATTGTAGATCACCAGCATATGCCCCAGGGGCACCACGTCCATGGTGAACTTGTTGAGCTGGACGATCCGCGGGTCCTGAAGGCCGAAGAGCGCCCCAGCCGTTTGGGATGTCTCCTGGGCCGTCTTGATGGTCAGGCTGATCAGACTCGTGTAGTCCTTTACGACGCTGCTCTTCGCCTCGATCACCTTGATTCCCCGTTCCTTGGCCACCACCGGGGCGTTGATAAAGTTCACGTTCTCCTTCAGGATCGGCGTCAGCAGCCCTTTGAGCAGCGCGATGGTCAGGGGCGCCACGTTGTAGTTGAGGATCTTGCCGCTGTACTCGATGATCACCTCCTCGATCCCCCCCTGGACAAGCTGTACATGGAAGCGCCCCAGCTTCTCCGCCAGGACCAGGTAAGGCTGGATCACCGTGAGCAGCTCGGCGCTCACCGACGGGAAGTTAACGGCGTTCCGGATCTCGCCCTTGATCAGGTAGTCCGCCACCTGCTCGGCGATGGCGATGGCCACATTGACCTGGGCCTCGTCCGTGGAGGCGCCCAAGTGGGGCGTGCAGATCACTTTTTCCAGGCCCACAAGGTCCGCGTTCTTCGTCGGCTCCTCCTCGAAGACGTCCAGGGCTGCCCCGGCCACCTTCCCGGCGACCAGCGCGTCGTGCAGGTCCTTCTCGCTCACGATCCCGCCCCGGGCGCAGTTGATGATGAACACGCCCTTCTTCATCTTGGCGAAGGCGGCGGCGTTGATCATCCCCCGGGTTTCCTTCGTCATGGGGGTGTGGACGGTGATGAAGTCGGATTCCTTCAGGAGCTCGTCGAGGCTCACCAGGGTGATCCCCAGGTTGCCGGCCGCCTCCGGGGAGATGAAGGGATCGAAGGCGACGACGCGCATCTTCAGTCCCTGTGCCCGGCTGGCGACGATGGCCCCGACCCGACCGATGCCCACGACGCCCAGGGTCTTGTTGAAGACCTCGGTCCCCATGAACTTGTTCTTCTCCCACTTGCCTCCCTTCATGGAGGCCGTGGCCTGGGGGATCTTCCGGGCCAGGGAGAGCATCATTGCGATGGCGTGCTCCCCCGTGGTGATCGTGTTCCCCCCGGGGGTGTTCATGACCACGATCCCCCGCTTGCTCGCCGCCGTCGCGTCCACGTTGTCCAGGCCGATGCCGGCCCGCCCCACGACCTTCAGGTTGTCCGCCGCCGCGATGATCTCCCTGGTCACCTTAGTCGCCGACCGGATCACCAGGCCGTCGTAATCCTTGATCACGCCCTTCAACTCGTCAGGGGTGAGGTTGGTCATGACGTCCACATCGATCCCCGGCGTATTCTTCAGTATCTCGATCCCTTCCTTGGAAAGGGTGTCGCTGATCAGTACCTTCTTCATAATATCCTCATTTGTATTTTATTTGTGGCGTCCCAAAAACGCTAAAAAAAAAGACCTGACCCCCTTACCAATTTCTCCCCTCCCCTTCAAGGGGAGGGTCGGGGTGGGGATGGGTTTCTTCTGTCGGGATGGGTTTCCTATCCCCTTCCTCCCCCTGCCTATTCCTATCCGGCTCTCCTCACTGCTTCTCTTGCCACGCCGTCTCCAGATCCGCCAGTGCCCGCCGTAAATCCTCCTCTTCCACCGTGGGGCCACACCAGAAGCGGAACCCCGGGGGGGCGTCCCGGTAGGCGTTGATGTCGAAGGCGACCTTCTTCTTGGCCAGCTCGCTCGCCAGGCCCTTGAGGAACTTTTCCTGTTCCGCCCTGGGAAGGGCCGCCAGCTTCGGATCCGCCACGGTGAGGCAGACCGACGTATTGGAGCGGATCGTCTTGTCCTCCGCCAGTAATTTCACCCAGGGGTTCCGGGCCGCCCAGTCCTCGACGATCTTCAGGTTGGCCTCGCTCCGGGCGATGAGGCCCGGCAGGCCGCCCATCGCGTCCGCCCAGGCCAGGGCGTCCAGGTAGTCCTCGACGCAGAGCATGGAGGGGGTGTTGATGGTGTCGCCCACGAAGATCCCGGGGTTGACCTTCCCGCCCTTTTTCATCCGGAAGATCTTCGGCATGGGCCAGGGGGGATCATAGGATTCCAGACGTGCCACCGCCCGGGGACTCAGGACCAGCATCCCGTGGGCCGCCTCGCCGCCCAGGCACTTCTGCCACGAGAAGGTGAGGGCGTCGATCTTCGTCCAGTCGATGGCCATGGCGAAGACGGCGCTCGTGGCGTCGCAGAGCGTGAGGCCGAGGCGGACCTTGCCGGCGGCGTTTGCGGTGGTCGCGGTGGCGCCGCCGCCCGTGTTTTTACTCCCGGCCGTCCCGGCGGCATCCGCCGCCCCGTCTGGCCCGCCCGCATCAGCAACCCAGGCGGCTTCCACGCCGCCCATTCCCGCCGCGGGGGGCACCCAGTCCCAGTTCGGCGCCTTCACGCCGCTCGTCGTCCCGTTTGCGACGAAGACCACGTCGTTCGTCCAGTCGATGGCCGAAAGATCGGGGATCTTGCCGTAGTCCGCCGTCATCACCGTCGGCTTGAGCTTCAACTGCTTGCCGATGTCCGTGGCCCACCCTTCGGAGAAGCTCTCCCATACCAGCACCGTCACCGGCGCCGGCCCCAGTAGGCTCCACATGGCCGCCTCGAAGGCCCCTGTATCGGAGCCCGGCATAATGCCGCAGAGATAATCTTCGGGGATCCCCAGGATGCGTTTCGTTTCCGCGATGGCCTTCGCCAGCTTTTCCTTGCCCAGGTTGGACCGGTGGGATCTCCCCACCGCCGCATCCTTCAGGGCGTCGAGGCCCCAGGCCGGGCGCTTGCTGCACGGTCCGGAACTGAAATTAGGGTTGTGCATATATCCTTCAATCTCCTTCTTTATTCTATGTTCTCCCTTAAGGAATTTCTTTTATTATCATCATCTTTCGGCATAACGGCCTCCGGAATCCGAGGGCGCGAAATATATCAGCATTTACCTTCGATGACAAGGACTTTGATACAGAAAGGAACGAAAATAGACGTTAGAAGGGTAGTTGATTTCGATTTACTTCCGTCGAGGTTTATTTCCTTCCTATATGAAGAAAGGTCGTACCCATTGTCAGAGGATATTGGACGATTTCCTGGAGTCCCGCCACTGCCATGAGTGAGGCGAATGAGGATGGACTGGGAAAATTGGCTATGGAATCAGCAAGATAGTAGTAGGCGGCCGGATTATTCGTTAGAAGAGCGGCGATTCGGGGCAGGAAATGTTTCAGGTAGGCATGATAAAGGGGACGTATGTAACGATGCTCCGGCAAATGCATTTCCAGGATCATGACCTGCCCTCCGGGGACGACGCAGCGCATCATTTCCTGCAGGACTATATGCCGATCCCGGACGGGTATGTTTCGGATTCCGAAGGCCATGGACACTACGTCGAAGGTTTGACTTCTGAGCGGCAAATCCCGGGCGTCGCCCTGAAGGAAGCTTATCCGCGGCGCCGCCGCCCCGTGCTCCCCCCGCCAAATCTTTTCCTTGCCCCGGAGCATCATCTCCCTAACAAAGTCAAGGCCGACAACTTCGATATCACTTTGTATGCTTACCGCTTCCAAGGCCAAATCCGCGGTGCCCGTGGCCAGATCAAGAAGACGCTTTGTCTGGAAAAAACGCATCTTCCGTACGGTAAACTTCCGCCATGCCACATCTCTTCTTAGACTCAAAACCCGATTGAGCAGATCATAACCCTCAGGGATAGTTTTGAATATTTCGTGTACAATCTCGGCATGCCGCTTTCTTGATACTTCTGTGACGGGCGGATAGGATTTTTTTACGGTTTTCAAAGATGGGGATAGATGCTGCAATAGCTGATACTCCGTAGGTGATGATCTCTATGTTTATGATCGGCCTTTTCTCGATTATTTTTTTAGCAGCAGGCGGGCGGCCTGGGCGATAGAATCTACAGTAAAATTGAATTTATCGTATAGGACGGCGGCGGGGGCGCTGGCACCAAAGCGGTCCATCCCGATGACGGCTCCATCGAGGCCTGTGTAATGCTCCCAGCCCAACTTTACCCCGGCTTCCAAGGCGATGCGGGCCTTGACGGATGGAGGGAGGACGCGCTCCCGATATTCCGCCGGCTGGGCGTCGAAGATGTCCCAGGAGGGGAGGGAGACGACGCGGATCCGAATGGCCTCCGCGGCCAACTTCTTTGCCGCCGCCAAGGCAAGATGGATTTCCGAACCCGTGGCGATAAGGATGATGTCCGGCTTGACGAGGGAGGAATCCCAGAGGATGTAGCCGCCTTTCATGAGACTGGAGGCGGGGGCCAGTTCCCGGCGGTCGAGCTGCGGGATGTTTTGGCGGGTAAGGATCAGGGCGGTGGGCCCCTTCCTCCGGACGATGGCGGCCTGCCAGGCCTGGGCCGTCTCGGCGGCGTCGGCGGGGCGGATGACGCTGAGATTGGGCACGGCGCGAAGGTTCATGAGCTGCTCGACGGGCTGGTGCGTAGGGCCGTCTTCGCCGACGGCGATGCTGTCGTGGGTGAAGACGTAGATCACCCGGAGGCCCATGAGGGCGGCCAGGCGCATGGGCGGCCGCATATAGTCCGCAAAGGTGAAGAATGTGGCCGTATAGGGGATCAGCCCGCCGTGAAGGGCCATGCCGCCCGCGATGGCGCCCATGGCGTGCTCCCGGACCCCGAAGTGGATGTTACGACCCCGATAGTCCCAGCCACCACCTACTGCTCCCGAGATTGAATGTGACGGCCGGTCATCACCGCCTTTCTGAAGATCCCTCATGTGGGAGGAGGGCCGCGATCCGGAAACGACACTGTCGATGGGTTTCTGAAAATCCCCTTTTCCTTTGAGCCACGTCAGACATGAGGGGTTAAGATCCGCCGAGCCCCCCATGAGTTCGGGGAGGCGGGCGGCCAGGGCCTGCATCACCGTTTCCGAGGCCTTGCGGGTGGAGATGTCCGGCGACTGCACCGCCACCGGCGCCGCCGCGCCTGATGCCGTTGATGAATCCGCCCCGCCGGTTTTGGTGTCGGTCCCGATCCCGGTCCCGACGACAATTTTCTCGCCCGGACACACGGAGAAATCCGGAACGGCCTCTTCCCATCCCGTGGGTAGTTCTCCCGCCATGACCCGCTGGAATTCCGCCGCCGCTTCGGGAAAGGCCGCCGCGTAAGCGTTGAATGCTTCCTCCCAGACTTTTTGCCGGGCCACACCTCTTTCCAGGGACGGACGGCGGCAGTGGGCCAGGGCTTCCTCGGGGACGTAAAAAGCCGGCTCCTCCGGCCAGCCTAGGCGCACCTTGGCGGTGGCCAGTTCCTCCTTCCCCAGGGGCGAGCCGTGACAGGCAGCGGTGCCTTCCTTCGTCGGGGCGCCGTAGCCGATGCAAGTCCGCACCTTGATGAGGGTGGGCCGCCGAAGTTCCTCCTTGGCGGCGGTCAGGGACGCGTCGATAGCCGCGACATCGTTTCCGTCCGCCACCTTTAGGACCTGCCAGCCCATCGCGGCGAAGCGTCCGCCCACATCCTCGGTGAAGGTGAGCGCCGTCGCCCCGGCGAGGGAGACGCCGTTGTCGTCATACAGGACGATGAGTTTTCCCAATCCGAGATGGCCGGCCAGGGCGCAGGCCTCAGTGGTGACGCCTTCCATGATGTCGCCGTCGCTGGCCAGTACATAGGTGTAGTGATTGACGATCTCGTGACCGGGACGGTTATATGCCGCCGCCAGATGCGCTTCCGCCAGCGCCATGCCCACGGCGTGGCTGACACCTTGGCCCAGAGGACCGGTGGTCATCTCTGTTCCCGGAGGGCGGCCCAGTTCCGGATGCCCCGGCGTCTTGCTTTCCCATTGTCGAAAGTTCCTAATGTCATCGATGGTCAGATCGTAGCCCGTGAGGTACAGAAGGCTGTAAAGCAGCATGGAGGCATGTCCGGCGGAAAGGATGACCCGGTCCCGATCCGGCCAGGCGGGATCGCCGGGATTGTGTTTGAGGTGCCGCATCCAGAGGGTATAGGCCAGTGCCGCCGCCCCCATGGGCATACCCGGATGCCCGGATTTGGCCTTTTCAGCGGCGTCGGCGGCCAGAAAGCGAATGGCATTGATACATTTCTCTTCTGTCATCTATTGATACCTTCTTGATTTTATAATGATATGCGACTTGGAACGGTGAGTGAAGATTTCATATTTTTGGCGGCATGTCAACCAGGGAAAATCGAGACGGATAATCTTTAATAGAGAGCTTTGCATAACTGTGGAAAAATGGTTCGCAAGCGGCGAATCAAATGTTTTTCGCCGTTGCGTGATTGAACTTAACGCTTGGTAATGAATAAGGTTTATACGTTACCCATTCAGAGGCGAAAAAGATTTCTGAGCCGCGGCGAAGCCATTTTTCAAAGGTCTCTAATAATGATGAACTCGTAAAAAGTCATCATTGAGACGACGATGTAAAAAGCTCCAGAGGCAAGGCGCGCGAATCCTGAGGATTGAGACGTACTTGGGCGTACGTCGCAGTGACGAAGGATGAAGCGCAACGCCGCATATGGACTTTTTACGATGTCGTCAATAATAAAGGGACGGTTCTTTTTCCGGTGCGGATCGTCTGAAATCCGAGTTGAATCGTTACTTTATTTGTGTTAATCATACATCATCCGTTGGAGAGGCTTTTTTTTAATAGGGGGGAACTATGTCTGGAGCGCTTAGATCACTAAAGGTGTTGGATTTTACTACGTTGTTGCCGGGGCCTTTCGCCACGATGTGCCTGGCCGACATGGGGGCGGATGTCCTGCGCGTTACTTCAGGATCGCGGCCCGATCTGGTGGAATTTTTGCCACCCAGGATTCCCGCGACGGGGTTGGGCGCCGTGAGCGCCTATCTGGGGCGTGGAAAACGCTCCCTGGCCCTGAACCTCAAGGATCCTCGGGGGATAGAGATTGTCCATCGGCTGCTGGCGGACTATGACATCGTCATCGAGCAGTTCCGACCGGGGATCATGGCCAAACTTGGACTGGATTACACAAGCCTGAAGAAGGTCAATCCCCGGGTGATCTACTGCTCCATCTCCGGCTACGGCCAGACGGGACCCCTGCGGGACCGGGCGGGCCACGACATGAACTATATGGCCCTGTCGGGGGTGATGGGCTATTCGGGGCGGAAGGTGACCGGGCCGACGCTCATGGGTATCCAAATTGCCGACATCGCCTCGGGTTCCAACAACGCCGTCATCGGGATCCTGGCGGCGGTGGTAAGCCGCGCCGAGAACGGGGAAGGGCAGTATATCGACATCTCCATGACCGACGGGGTGATGGCTCTCAACGCCATGGCGGGGGCCGCGTATTTAGCTGGAGGCGAGTCGCCGGGGAGGGAGGAAAACTGGCTCAATGGGGGCTCGCTCTACGATTTCTATGAAACGAAAGATGGTGGCTATCTGAGCATCGGCAGCCTGGAGCCGCAGTTCTTCAAGACCCTCTGTGAGGTCATCAGCCGTCCCGATCTTGTCTCCGGCGGCGTGATGCCAAAACCTCAGGATTTCGAGCGGGTGCGGGAGGAGATCCGGGCGATCGTCCGCACCAGGACCCGGGCGGAGTGGGAGGCTATCTTCCTAAAGGTGGATGCCTGTGTGGAGCCCGTCCTGTCCCTGGCGGAGGCCCTGGAGGGCGAGTTGGCCCGGGGGCGGGAGATGGTGGTGGACGTGCCGCTGCGGGCGGCGGCAGGCAGCGGCGATGTTTTCCAAGGGAGTGACAGCGACCCGACGACCGGCACAGGTACTGACGTGCCGTGCACCAAGGTACGCCAACTGGCCAATCCGGTGAAGTTTTCCAGTACCCCGGTTTTCTATGGCTTTGCAGGTGTAAAGACGGGCACCCATAACCGGGAGGTCCTTATGTCCTTAGATTATACGGAGGCTCAGATAGCCGAATTTGCCGCCACCGGCCTTTTTGACTGAATCGATGATACGGTAAAATAAATCAGAACGATGAATTTGGAGGGAGTGAGGAAGTTTTTTCGTGAAAGGAGGAGATGACGATGGCAACGTATGAGTATCGCTGTGAGGCTTGCAAAAAGTCTTTCACCTTGATCCAAAAGATGTCGGAGCACGGCAGGGCGAAGGTTACGTGCCCCAAATGCAAGAGTGAAAAGGTCAAACAGCAGATCAGCGGCTTTTTGATCAAGACAAGCCGGAAGAGCTAAAAATGGGGAGGGTTCTCATTTTACTGCTACTTGTTTCCCCCTTCCGCGGCGGATCGGGAAATCGAACTGGGAGTGCTCCCATTTTTTCTATTTTCGGGTGACGCCGATGGCCTGTTCCGCCCACTGGTGAGGATTTTTACCCGTCACCCCGGCGTAGAAGGAGCGGATTTTCATCATATCCGCTTCGATGTCTCCCGTGGTGATAACGGTGGGGCCCATGCCACCGGCCTTGCGCTTGTAATCCACATACCCCAGGGAAATGGGGACGCCGGCGCCGTGGGCGATGTAGTAGAATCCCGTCTTCCAGTAACGGACCTTGGAACGCGTCCCTTCGGGGGGGATGATCATGATGAGGCGCTCACTCCGCTGGAAGGTCTGGATGCATTGCGTTACTAGGTTGTTGGCCTGCCGGCGATCCACCGGAATGCCTCCCAGCCACTTGAAAAGCCAGCCGAACGGGGGGCGGAAGATCGTATGTTTTCCCAGCCAGAAGACCTTCATCCGGAAGGCGAGGGAGAGAATGAGCGTCATGGGCAGATCCCAGTTGGAGGTATGGGGCGCGGCGATCATGACGAACTTCGGCACGTTGGGAATACGGCCTTCCTTTTTCCAGCGAAAGGCCCTCATGTAAAAGATGGCCAGAAGGTATAGGACCTGCTTCAGGATGGGAGTATCGAAAACGGTTTGTCTCATGGCCTATTCATGGTTAAAGGAAAGGGTCGCCCTCGGCGCTTTCGGCAGCGACTACCTTTAAACAACAACAGTGTCAAGAAATAAATTGGCCCTTGGTACCGAGGCAGCCTTTCTTTTCTTGACGCGGGCAGCGTACCAAATTATATGGGAAAGCAAATCGGTGCAATGCTATCGGCAGCCGACCGGGTTGCTTTATTGCCATATGTCCTTGCCACTTTTTATTCTTTGGCAAAATCGTAATCCCCAAATGGGATTGCGAGGATGGAAACGGAAATTCCATGTCTCATCCCGCCATGTAATGACTGTCCCCCGGCGGAGGCATTCACTTTTGGTCCTATTTATTGTGGGGCCTTAATCTGAATTCAGCGAAGCTGAATAATGTTCGTATAATGATTTCCAGGAAGCCTGCAGACAAGAAATCTCGTACGGCCTTTTTCTGTCAGAGTTGCGGTCATGATTCCCCGAAATGGCTAGGGAAGTGTCCGGGCTGTGGGGAGTGGAACACCTTCGTCGAGGAGGAGTTGAGGGAGACGGCGGCGGGGGGAGCAGGGGCGTCCGGGCGGGCGTCTTTTTCGTTTTCGGAGGCACCGCAACCCATCGATGCCATCGATGCCGATGAAGGGGATCGCCTCCGGACGGGGATGGCGGAAATGGACCGGGTCCTGGGCGGCGGCATCGTGCCGGGATCGGCGATCCTGGTGGGCGGCGATCCCGGGATCGGCAAATCCACTTTGCTTCTGCAACTCCTACAGCAACTGGCGTCTCGGGGAATGAAGGTCCTCTACATCACCGGCGAGGAATCGGCCCGGCAGATCAAACTCCGGGGTCGGCGGATCGGGGCGGAGGCGGCGAATCTCTTCGTGCTTGTGGAGATCGACCTGGACAGTATGCTCCGCCAGATCGAGGCGATGAGACCCCAGGCGGTGGTCGTCGATTCCATCCAGACGGTCTGCTCGGCGGCCCTGGGTTCGGCCCCCGGCAGTGTGGGGCAGGTGCGGGAATCGTCGGAGCGCCTGATAATTCAGGCCAAGAAGACAGGTATCCCGGTCTTTCTCGTGGGGCATGTGACGAAGGACGGCGCCATTGCGGGGCCGAAGGTCCTGGAACACATGGTGGACACCGTCCTGTACTTCGAGGGGGATGGCGGGCATGCCTTCCGGATCGTAAGGGGGATCAAGAACCGCTTCGGGCCTACGAACGAGATCGGCGTCTTCGAGATGCGGGGCGACGGCCTGCGAGAGGTGGCCAATCCGTCGGCGTTCTTCCTGGCCGAGCGGCCAGAGCGGGCGGCGGGTTCCGTGGTGGTTCCCAGCATGGAAGGGACGAGACCCATCCTCATCGAGATTCAATCACTCGTAATCCCGACGAATTTCGGCATGCCCCGGCGGACGGCCATTGGTGTGGACGCCAACCGCGTGTCGCTCCTGGTGGCGGTCTTGGACAAGGTCTGCGGCCTCCATCTGAGCAATCACGACATCTTCATCAACGTGGCGGGGGGCGTGAAGGTAAGCGAGCCGGCCATCGATCTGGGGATCGTTTCTTCCCTGGCGTCAAGCTTTCTGGACCGGGCGGTGGCGCCGGGGACGGCGGTTTGTGGGGAAGTAGGCCTCGCCGGAGAGATCCGGGGGATCAGCCGCGCCGATGTCCGTGTCCGCGAGGCGGCGCGCCTGGGTTTTTCCCGCTGCATCCTGCCCTATACGGCCCCGTCCCAACGGGAAAGCGCCGCCGGACCGCCTGCCGGCTCGGCCTGCCAAAGGGACGTCGCCTCGCAAAGAGATCAAGAAAACGTCATTATTCTCCTGCCCGTCCGCTCCCTTTCGGAACTCCTCGGCCATTTGTTTTGATAGTTCTTGTTGACACCTTCTTAGTAACGTAACTCAAGTTACTACAGGATAAGGCGCCCCAGGAGGCATGGGTCGCTATTGCAGAAGCTCCTTCACTTTTCCTGTGTGAGAGAAACTCCTAACCCTCCCTTTCAAGGGGAGGGTTAGGGTTGGGATGGGGTTCCTCTCAATTTGAAGAGCTTCTCGATCAACTGCGATTTTAGGAGATCGCCACCGATCTTGATCTTGCCCGAGGTGTAGGCCTGCATGGCCGAGAGCTTGCCGCTCATCATCTCCAGGAAATCCCCGGCGGCCATGGTTATGGTCGTCGTCGGGGTGTCCTGCTTGCCCGCCTCGATCCGGCAGGCCCCGTCCCTGACCTCCGCGAACCAGTCGCCGCCGCCGTCGCCGGTGATGTGGAACTGGAAGACGACGTTGACCCCGGTAGCCTTCTCGGCCTGGAAGGCCTGCCGCATCTGGGCGAAGATCCCCGTTACGTTGGGAGGAGCGGCCTGGGCGGCGGCGCTGTCGCCCGCGGTCGTGGCGGCTGCCATGGCCGGGGCGCCGCCTGACGATCCGGGGACGGAGGAGGTTGTCTCTGCGGCGGCCGCATCGGGCTTCGGGGCGAAGGCGTCGAGGAGATCCGTCACCTGGTCCATGAGCTGGAAGTACTCCTTGGCCCCGTCCATCCTGCGGATCTTCTTCCAGTTGTCCGCCACTTCCTCCACGGTGGGCACCTTCTTGCCGTCCCCGATGACCGTCCCCGGCCCGGTGAGGATGGCGGCGCGGTTGTAGAAGCCCATCCCGGCGTTGTAGATATTGCCCGTTTCCCCGCAGGCCTCGGAGGCGAGGTAGAGGACGATGGGGGCGACGAATTCGGGTTTGAGTTTGGCGAAGAGGTCGGGGGGGAGGACGTCCTCGGTGAGACGTGAGGCGGCGATGGGGGCGACGGTGTTGACCTTGATGTTGTATTTCTGTCCTTCCTGTTTGAGGGAATTCATGAAGCCGACGAGGCCGAGTTTGGCGGAGGAGTAGTTGGTCTGGCCGAAGTTGCCGTAGAGGCCGGCGGCGGAGGTGGTCATGATGATGCGACCGTAGCCCTGGTCGCGCATGGCGGCGAAGGCGGGCCTGGTGACGTGGTAGGCGCCGTTGAGATGGACGTCGAGGACGGCCTGCCAGTTTTCCGGTTCCATTTTGAGGAGGCCCTTGTCGCGGAGGATGCCGGCGTTGTTGATGAGGATATCGAGGCGTCCGAAGGCGGCGAGGGCGGTTTTGACGATGCCTTTGCCTCCCTCGGGGGTGGCGACGTTGTCGTAGTTGGCGACGCCCTCGCCGCCGCCGGCCTTGATTTCCGCGACGACCTTGTCGGCGGGGGAACTGGAGCCGTCCCCGGCACCGTCACGGGCGCCGCCGAAGTCGTTGACCACGACCCTGGCCCCCCGTTTGGCGAGCTCCAGGGCGTACACCCTTCCCAGGCCGCCCCCCGCCCCCGTGATCACCGCCACGCGGCCGTCAAAACGGATCTCGTCGGCGACGGGGCCGTATTCGAAGATGCCGTTGTCGATGACGATGTCGCCGGTTTTGGCGTTCAGGGTCCGCCAGACGGCCCGGCCCTCGCCGGTCTTCCAGATGAGGGTCTTGATGGGCTCGCCGGGATAAAGGGTCTTCGAGAAGCGGCAGGCCAGGCGCCGGACCAGTTCGGGCTGCCCCGGGGTGAGTTTTTCCATGAGGGCGCGGCAGGCGAAGCCGTAGGTGCACAGGCCGTGCATGATGGGCTTTTCGAAGCCCACCTTTCGGGCGAAGCCGGGATCAACGTGGAGCTGGAAGAGATCGCCGGAGAGGCGGTAGAGGAGGGGCTGATCGGGGGATGGCTGGGCTGCAACGACGAAATCGGGATCGCCTGCCGGGAAAACGAAGGGCTCGGCTTTCCCCTCCTCGCCGCCGAAGTTGCCGTCCAGGCGGCTGAAGATGGTGATGATATTCTTGAAGAGCTTGTTGCCGTCGGCGTCGAAGGTATCCCCCGCGGCGATGACGATGGCGCCCTTGTCCTTCTTGTCGTAGTAGTGGGTGAGTGCCCCCTCGGTTGTCAGGGTCCCCGCGGTGGGGATGGGGCGGTAAAAGATGATGTCCTGCTCACCGTGGAGGATGCCCGCCAGATTCACATTGGAGGCGCTGGCCACGTGCCAGAAGAAGTCGAAGATGCTGGCCACGGAAAAGCTGGGGATGACCTTGAGATTTTTTTCGTAAACGTAATCCAGTTCGTCGAAGCCCGCGCCGATTCCCAGGGCGTACAGGGCGACGTCCTTCCAGGTATAGGTCTTGGTGACCGGACCGATTTTCTTGCCGAGTGCCTCTAAATTGAGCGCCATGGTTGCTACCTCCTTGAGAGATCTTGTTCGTTTATCATTTAGGTCCCCTCCCCTATGGTGCTTTGATCCTTGACAAGCACCATAGGGGAGGGGATGTGACCGATTTTATTGATTCCATCAAATGATGGAGATACTGGTAGAGGCTTTCCAGGTGCTTGTCAAGGATAAAGCTTGCCGGCCTGGCTGTATGTTCGGTCTTGCCGTCAAGGCGGCAATAGCATATAGCATATAAACACCGCATCGAATATTGGGGAGGAGGGAGAGCATGTTTCAAGATGTTGCCCAGGAGTGGATCGACGAGTTGACGGCGGCGGGGCGGCTGGAAAACCAAGACGAGGAGGGCCGTCGCGCCCTGCGCCGGGATTACGCGCAACGGATAGAAGAGTTTTTTATCGCCGAGGTGACAAAACAGTTGGAACCCATGGGGAAAGTGCCCGATTTCGAACGGATGCTGGTTTGGGACACCCAGTACACCCACAAGTTTCTCAACCAGACGATTCCCGGTTATCCGTCCTTCAAGATGGAGATCCTGGATAGGGCCCGCCGGGCGATCCTCGACAAATGAAGATCGTATTCTTGGGCACCAACGGCTGGTATGACACGGCCACGGGTAACACGATCTGCATTTTGGTGCGGACTGCGAATTTTGACCTCATCTTCGATGCGGGGAACGGACTGGCCAAGGCGGACCGCTACGGCGTTGGCGAAGGCGGCCGTCCCGTTGTCCTTTTTCTCAGCCACTTTCACCTGGATCACGTGGCGGGGCTCCACACCCTGGTCAAGTTCTCCTTTCCCGGCGGGCTTACGATCTGCGGCCCCGCCGGTTCCCGGGACATCCTGACGACATTGGTGAATCAGCCGTTCACCGTCCCCTTGAAAGATCTTCCCTACCCCACCACCGTTCGGGAACTGCCGGGCGAAGTGACGTCGCTTCCCTTCTTGGTCACGGCCCTTCCCCTCCGCCATGCCTCCCTGACCCTGGGCTTCCGGGTGAGTATGGACGGACTGACGGTGAGCTACTGCCCCGATACGGGCTACTGTGCCAACGCTGTCACCCTGGCCTGGGAGGCGGATCTTCTGATTGCCGAATGCGCCTACCGCTGCGGGCAGGGCAGCGAGGACTGGCCCCACTTGAACCCGGAAACGGCGGCGCGGATCGCGGTGGAGGCCCGGGCAGTGCGTCTGGCACTGGTCCATTTCGATGCCCGGATCTATCCCGATCTGGAGCTGCGTCGCGAGGCCGAGCGGGACGCCCGTGTCATTTTCCCCTCCACCTTCGCCACCTTCGATGACCTGGAAATCGAACTGAACCCTTCACTTTTGTGATCGTTAAAACTAACGGAAGGGGAGAAATAGGGGAAGGGTACCCATATTTACATTTTTTATCCGGTTCAGGCCGGCGGCGATCCCGGCACCGTCTTTTTCATCCGGATGATGTAGATGAAGAGGACGAAGGCGCCGACGGAGATGGAGGAATCGGCCACGTTGAAGGCGGGCCAGTGATTGACGCCGATATAGAAGTCGAGGAAGTCGATCACCTCGCCAAAGCGGATCCGGTCGATGAGATTTCCCAGGGCGCCGGAAAGGATCATCCCCAGGGAGATCGTCAGCAGTTGATCTTCGTCGGCATAGACGCGCAGGTAGTGGAGGATGAGGCCGATGGCGGCCAGGGTGACGCCGATGAAGAAGACGTAGCGAAAAGTCGGCGATGCCCCGGCGAGGAAGCCGAAGGCCGCTCCGGGATTCCGGATGTAGGTGATGCTGAAGAATCCCGGGATCACGGGAATCGACTCGTGGAGGGACATTCCCGTGTGGATGACGTACTTGGTGACCTGATCGAGGACCAGCAGCCCCGCCACGGTCGCCAAAAAGATAACATTCCTTTTTTTCATGAATAAGTTTGCCTTCAGATAAGTCAGCATCCTGCCGGATATATCAGCTTGCCGTTAAAAATAGATCCCTCCCCTTCAAGGGGAGGGACAGGGTGGGGATGGGGTATTAAAAATTCGGCCTTCCGGCGCTGCGTCTTTACTTGAGGTTCGCCAGGCAGCGGCCGCAGATGGTCGGGTGTTCCGGGTCCTTCCCCAGATCTTCGCTGTAGATCCAGCAGCGCTGGCACTTCTGCCCCCGGGCCTTGGCGACCCCCACATACAGGCCGTCGATCTCCTTGCTCTCATAGGCGTCGGCGGCCAGGTCCCCCCGGGCGACAATGTCCAGTTGGGAGACGATCTGGAGGGCCTGGAGGTCCTCCCGGTGCGAGGCGATCAATTCCCGGAGCTTTTCCGGCGGGGCGACGGCCACCGCCGCGTCGAGGGAATGACCAACGGTTTTGTTCTTCCGGGCCGACTCGATGGCCTTAGAGATCTCCCCCTTGACGGCGACCAGGGTCCGCCACTTCTCCCCCAGTTCTTCATCCACATAGGCCGGATTGACGGCGGGGAACTCGGTGAGATGGACACTTTCCGCCTTCCCGGCGTAAGCGGGCATGGCATTCCAGACCTCCTCGGCGGTGAAGGTGAGGATCGGGGCCAGCAGGCGGATCATGGCGTCCAGGATGATCTCCATCGCCGTCTGGGCGGAGCGACGCCGGCGGGAGTCTGCCTTCGAGGTGTAGAGGCGGTCCTTGAGGACGTCGAGGTACAGGGCGCTCAGATCCACGGTGCAGAAGTTGTAGAGGGTGTAATAGACCATGTGAAACTGGTACTTGTCGTAGGCTTCCCGGACCCGGCGGATCACCTCCTGGAGGCGGTGGAGGGCCCAGCGGTCCATCTCCTCCAGGTCGGCGTAGGCCAGGCGGTCCCGGGCGGGATCGAAATCGAAGAGGTTGCCCAGGATGTAGCGGCTCGTGTTGCGGATCCGCCGGTAGGCCTCCACCAGGCGGGTGAGTATCTCCTTGGAGATGCGGATGTCGTCGGTGTAGTCCTCCGCCGCCACCCAGAGGCGCAGGATCTCCGCGCCGTATTCGTTGATGATCTCGTCCGGCTCGACGACGTTGCCCACGGATTTGGACATCTTCTTGCCCTCGCCGTCCACGACGAAACCGTGCGTCAGGACGGTCTTGTAGGGCGCCCGGCCCCGGGTGCCCACACTCTCCAGGAGCGAGGAGTGGAACCAGCCCCGGTGCTGGTCGCTGCCCTCGAGGTACATGTCCGATGGGGAGCGCAGATAGGGACGGGTTTCCAGGACGGCGGCATGGCTCACCCCGGAGTCGAACCAGACGTCGAGGATGTTCGTTTCCTTGCGGAATTCCGTGCCTTTTTTACAGGCAGGGCAGACGGTGCCGGGGGGTACGAGGTCCGCCGCCTCCCGTTCGAACCAGACGTCCGCGCCGTGTTCCCGCACCAGGCCCACCACATAGTCGAGGATCTCTTTGGTGAGGAACTCGCTCTGGCATTCCTGGCAGTAGAACATGGTGATCGGGACGCCCCAGAGGCGCTGGCGGGAGATGCACCAGTCCGGGCGGTTTTCCACCATGCCGTATATCCGGTCCTTCCCCCAGGCGGGGATCCACTCGCCCTGGGCGATGGCCTCCAGGGCTTTCTTCCGGAGGCGGTTCTTCTCCATGGAGATGAACCACTGCTCCGTGGAGCGGAAGATGATGGGTTCCTTGCAGCGCCAGCAGTGGGGATAGGAATGTTCAATGTCCACCAGTCCCAAAAGCGCCCCGACCTCCTTTAGTTTATTGTTGACGGGGTCGTTGGCGTCGAAGACGAACATGCCGGCAAAATCGTCAACGTCCTTGGTGAAACGGCCGTCTTCATCCACGGGGGCGTAGTTGTCCAGGCCGTATTTCATGCCGATTTCATAGTCCTCCTGGCCGTGGCCGGGGGCGATGTGGACGCAGCCCGTGCCGGCGTCGAGGGTGACGAAGGGGGCGAGGATGAGGACGCTCTCCCGGTCGATGAGGGGATGACGGGTCTTGAGGCCCTCCATGACGGCGCCGGGGAACTCGTCGAGGATCTCGTAGTGTTTGCCCTGCCAGCCGAAGGCATCGAGGCAGTAATCCAGAAGGTCTTTGGCCAGGATCAGGACCTCGCCCTCCGTCTTCACGGCCACGTAGATGAACTCCTCGTGGAAGGCGATGGCCAGGTTGGCGGGGATCGTCCAGGGGGTGGTCGTCCAGATGACGACGTTCACCTTCTCCCCGGCCAGTTTGGGCCGGACGGCGGCGATGTCGGAGATCATAGGGAACTTGACGTAGATGGAGGGCGTGGTGTGGTCGCCGTACTCCACCTCCGCCTCGGCGAGGGCGGTCTTGCAAGTGGCGCACCAGTAAACGGGCTTCTTGCCCTTATAGACGTCCCCGTTGAGGAAGAGCTTGCCGAATTCGGCGACGGTGATGGCCTCGTAATCGTAGGTCATGGTGAGGTAGGGTTTTTCCCACTCCCCGAAGACCCCGAGGCGCTTGAACTGCTCCCGCTGGATGTCCACGAAGCGCTCCGCGTAGGCCCGGCAGGCCCGCCGTTTGTCCGCCTGGGAGATCTCGTATTTTTTGTCCCCTAATTCCTTGTCCACCTGGTGTTCGATGGGGAGGCCGTGACAGTCCCAGCCGGGGACGTAGATGCTGTCCAGGCCCGACATGTTCTTGGCCTTGATGACCATGTCCTTGATGATCTTGTTCAGGGCGGTGCCTAGGTGGATGTTGCCGTTGGCGTAGGGAGGACCGTCATGGAGGATGTAGATTTCCCGGCCCTTGGAGACCGCGCGGATCCGGTGATAGATCTTCATCTCTTCCCACCGGGCCAGCATTTCCGGCTCCCGGGCGGCGAGATTGGCCTTCATGGGGAAATCGGTCTTCGGCAGGTTCAAGCTTTCTTTGTAGTCCATGGCGCGCTCCTTGATTTATAAAATCGTAAGGCGGGAAACTACCACAGAAAAAGGATGCTTTCAAGGAGAATGCATGCGGAATGTCCAGGGGAAGAGATAAAAACTTGTTACGAGGTCGTTAAAATCGAAGAAGAAAGCCCCCGGGAATTTCTTCCCGGAGGCTTTCTCGGTTTCATCGGTTTGTTTGTCAGTCGGCCTGTTCCGGTGCGGTTGCATCATCTTGCTGCGCCGGGACCCGATTACAAAGCTGTACAGCTACCGGGTTACATCATCCCTGGATAGCCGCCTCCTCCGGGCATGGGGGGCATGCCGGCGCCCTTCTCTTCGGGCTTCTCGGCGATCATGCACTGGGTGGTCAGCATCAGGGAGGCCACCGACGCGGCATTCTGCAGGGCGAACCGGGTGACCTTCGTGGGGTCGATGACGCCGGCGGCGATCATGTCTTCATACTGATCCGTCCGGGCGTTGAATCCGAAGGAACCCTTCTTCTCCTTTACCTTTTCGACGACCACGGAGCCTTCCATACCGGCATTGGCGGCGATCATCTTCAGAGGCTCCTCAAGGGCCTTCTTAACGATGTTGGCGCCGACCGCCTGATCCCCTTCCAGCTTCAATTTGTCCAGGGCGGGCAGGGCGCGGACATAGGCGACACCGCCGCCGGGAACAATGCCTTCCTCCACGGCGGCGCGGGTGGCGTTCAGGGCGTCCTCCACGCGGGCCTTCTTTTCCTTCATTTCCGTCTCCGTCGCGGCGCCGACTTTGATGACGGCCACGCCGCCCACGAGTTTTGCCAGGCGTTCCTGGAGCTTCTCGCGGTCGTAATCGGAGGTGGTTTCCTCGGCCTGGGCGCGGATCTGCTTCACCCGGCCTTCGAGGTCGGCGCGCTTGCCGGCGCCGTCTATTATGGTGGTGTTGTCCTTGTCGATGACGATCTTCTTGGCCCTGCCAAGGTCTTCGAGTTTGGCGTTCTCCAGTTTGTAGCCCATGTCTTCGGAGATCATCTTGCCGCCCGTGAGGATGGCGATGTCTTCCAGCATGGCCTTGCGTCGGTCACCGAAGCCCGGGGCCTTTACGGATGCCACATGGAGGGTGCCGCGGATCTTGTTGACCACCAGGGTGGCCAGCGCTTCGCCTTCCACGTCCTCGGCGATGATCAGGAGAGGCTTGCCCATCTTGGCGATCTGTTCGAGGATAGGGAGGAGGTCCTTCATTGAGCTGATCTTCTTCTCGTTGATGAGAATGAAGGCGTCTTCCAGATTGACTTCCATCTTCTCGGCGTTGGTGACGAAGTAGGGGGAGAGGTAGCCGCGGTCGAACTGCATGCCTTCCACTATGTCCAGTTCCGTCTCGAGGCCCTTGTTCTCCTCCACGGTGATGACGCCTTCCTTGCCGACCTTGCCCATGGCCTCGGCGATGATGCCGCCGATGCCTTCGTCGTTATTGGCGGAGATGGTGCCGACCTGGGCGATCTCCTTCTGGTCCTTCGTGGGCTTGCTGAGCTTGCGGAGTTCGGCGACTACGGCCTCCACGGCCTTGTCGATGCCGCGCTTCACGTCCATGGGGTTGCTGCCCGCGGCGACGGTCTTGGCGCCTTCGCGATAAATGGCCTGGGCGAGGATCGTGGCGGTGGTGGTACCGTCGCCGGCGACGTCGCTGGTCTTGCTGGCCACTTCCCGAACCATCTGGGCGCCCATGTTTTCAAACTTGTCTTCCAGTTCGATCTCTTTCGCTACGGTAACGCCGTCCTTGGTGACGGTGGGGGAACCGAAGGACTTGTCGAGAATTACGTTTCTGCCCTTGGGGCCGAGGGTGACCTTGACGGCATCGGCCAGGGTGTTTACGCCCTTGAGGATCGACTTCCTCGCCTCTTCATCATACTGAATTATTTTTGCTGCCATATGTATTTAATCCTCCTTAGTCAGGTTTTTTTACTTGCCTTCGATGACGCCCAGGATGTCGTCTTCGCGCATAATGAGGTATTCCTTGCCGTCGATCTTTACTTCCGTCCCGGCATACTTGCTGAAAAGGACCTTGTCGCCCGCTTTGACGTCGAGTTTAATCAGTTTGCCGTCTTCGGCGACTCTACCCTTTCCTACGGCGATGACCTTACCCTCCATGGGCTTCTCCTTGGCCGTATCGGGAATTATGATGCCCCCCTTGGTCTTTTCCTCTTCCGCCAAGCGCTCCACGATGACTCTGTCCTGCAATGGCCTGATCTTCATGTTTTCCTCTCCTTTCACCAAATATATTTAAGATTTTTTTTAATGGCTGTTTGTATCCTGGGTATATCGCGGCATAACATATACATCAAATGTTCCGTGTCAAGTTCAAGCCATATTTTTTTTATCATTAATATGGGGACACCTCCCATATTTCTCCAGAGCAAAAAAAAAGAGAACAGTATCCATTTTCCCCTTGCGTTATTCAATAAGCGTTACGTTACAAACCAAAGAACTCCGGGCTCTCAAGTAATTATATGTAGAGCTGGAAAAAAGAGAACCGTCTCCGATTTGCCCATTTTCGTCTTCAGGCGCCGCTATTGCGCTTTGGTACAAGGTGCTTTTCTTCCTCCCCCTTCGAGGGGGAGGTCAGGAAGGGGATGGGGTGAAGAAATGAAAAATATGTAAGGCGTCACCTTATGACGGCGTCTTTATCTCCACGGGGACGCGTGCGAACTGCCGGAATTTTTTGGCGTCGTCCAGTGTGCCGACGATATCGCCGCAGTGGACGGGGATGGCGACGGTGGGTTTGATGATGGCGGCCGCCTCTGCCGCTTCGGCGGCGGTCATGGTGTAGGTGCCGCCTACGGGCAGGATGGCGATATCCGCCCGCAGGTCCTTCATCTCGGGAATGAGATCGGTGTCCCCGGCAAAGTAGATCCGCTGGCCTTCCACGGTCAGGATAAATCCGAGCCACCGGTTGGCCTGGGGATGATATTGCTTGCGGGGATTATAGGCGGGGACGGCCTCGATCTTCACAGCGCCGACCGTAATGGAATCGCCCGGCGCCATGGTCCGGACGTCGCCCTTCAGTTGGGAGGTGCAGTCCGCGGGGCCGACGATGACCGTTTCCTTCTTGCACAGTTTTTTGATGTCTCCCGGGGAGAAATGATCGTGGTGGGCGTGGCTGATCAGGATCAGATCCGCCCGTGGTTCCCCCTTTACCTTCCAGGGGTCGATATAAATGACAGTATCCGCCTCGATGCGGATACTGGCGTGGCCCAGCCAGAAGATCTTGTCCCGCATGTTACACCTCCGAGAATGATTACCCAGTAGATGAACCAAATACCTTAAACATTCAACCTCTTCAAGTGATTTTTGCTCATTGCGCGGGGTGGCCGTTTATCCGTGAAGCGGAGAAAACCGGCGAGTGGGGGAAGGCACTATCTTATCAGCATGACACTCAGGCTGTAAACCACGGCGGAGATAATGGCGGAGATGGGTATGGTGAGGACCCAGGCCCAGACGATCGTTCCCGCCACCCCCCAGCGCACCGCCGTCAGTCGTTTGGTGGCCCCCACCCCCATGATGGCCCCGGCTATGGTATGGGTGGTGCTGACGGGGATGCCTCCCAGAGAGGCGCCGATTATGGAGATGGCCGCCGCCGTTTCGGCGCAGAAGCCGCCGATGGGCTGAAGCTTGGTAATCTTGGTACCCATGGTCTTCACGATTCTCCACCCGCCGCTCATGGTTCCCAGGGCGATGACGGTGTAGCAACTGAAGACTACCCAGAAGGGGATGTGAAATACCGGGCCGATCAGCCCCTTACTGTAGAGAATGATGGCGATAATCCCCATGGTTTTCTGGGCATCGTTCATTCCATGGCCAAGGCTGTAAACGGCGGCGGAAAAGAGCTGCAACTTCCGGAAGAGATTCGTGGAACGGGCCACGTTCGTATTGCGGCTGAGATTCAGGACCAGGACCATCATGCAAAACCCGAGGAACATACCGATAGCGGGGGACAGAAAGATAAAGAGTGCCGTCTTGATCAGTCCCCACCAGACGAGGGTGCCGATGCCGGCCTTCAGAATCCCCGCCCCGATTAGACCGCCGATGAGGGCGTGGGAGGAACTGCTGGGGAGGCCAAAGTACCAGGTGATGAGATTCCAGATAATCGCCCCCCCAAGGGCAGAGAAGATTATGTAATTGTTGATTATTTCCGGATGGATGATCCCGACGCCGATGGTCTTGGCCACCGGAGTGCCGACGATGAAGATGGCGGCGAAGTTGAAAAACGCCGCCCACATCACCGCGTAACGGGGAGAGAGTACGCGGGTGGAGACTATGGTGGAGATGGAATTGGCGGCGTCGTGAAAACCGTTGATAAAGTCGAAAACCAGGGCGATGACGATGAGAAAAATTACGAATCCGAGAGAGTCAATCATTTGTATATCAGCAAAGAACCAATGCGTGAAGGCTCGTCGGGGCCGGTGTTAGCCATTTTTTAAGACGATGCCTTCCACGATGTTCGAGACATCTTCGCAGACATCGAGAGTTTCTTCGAAGCGTTCGAAAATCTCTTTCCATTTGATGAGTTCGATGGGATCCGTTTCGGTTTCAAAAAGCTTGGCCATGGTCGTGCGGAGGATCTGATCCCCGGCGTTCTCGATCGTGTTTATTTCCACGCAGGCCTCCAGGATCATGGGAGCGTTTTTCATGTCCCGAAGTCCCTTTATGATCTTTTTTACCTTTTCCGTGGCGACGCTGAGGAGTTTCGCCTGTTCCAGGAGCTCCGGCGCCGGGTATTTGATTTTGTAAAGAGACATGCGGATCGCCGATGCCTCCGTCATGTCCAGGATGCTGTCCATCTTGTTGACCAAGGCGTAGATGTCCTCCCTATCCAGGGGAGTGAGAAAGGTTTTGTGCATCTTTTCGTAGGTCCGGTGGGTGATGACGTCGGCCTCGTGTTCCATTTCTTTGAGCTTGATAAGGTGGGTGGCGAAGGAATCATAGTCGTGGAGCATATCGAGAAAGAGCTTGGCCCCTTCGTCGATCTTGTCGGCCAGTTCTTCGAAGAGGTCGTAAAACTTTTCTTCCCTCGGAATGAGTCGCATTGTTGTTTCCTCCCGGTGGTTGCGATTATCGATTGCCGATTCTAATGACGACCACGATCATGGCACGCCCGGCGTCACGGGAGATCAACCACCCGCACTTTGCTGAATCATCTATAAGATTGCTCTTGAAAATGCAACCGGTTTTCGGCATATGCAAAAGAAAATAAATAGTTGCCACGCCAATGGTGCTGCTTTTCGCTTGCGTGGATTTGTTTTTTGGGCGATATAAATTGCCGGGAAAGAAAGGAGGTCTGCCGTTGGTCTTGGAACGGAAACGCATCCTTGTCGTCGATGACGAAACGGATATCGTCGAGCTGATTGCCTACAATCTGGCCCTGGAGGGCTATGAAATCAGGAAAGCCGGGGATGGGGAGACGGCCCTGGCGATCATCAGGAAGGAAAAACCGGCACTGATAATCCTGGACCTGATGCTTCCCGGGATCAAGGGGCTGGATGTCTGCCGGGCGGTGCGAAGAGACCGGGCGACGGAGGCGATCCCCATCATCATGCTTACGGCGAAAGGCGAGGACACAGACAAGGTTGTTGGCCTGGAAATGGGGGCGGATGACTACATGACGAAACCTTTCAGCGTTCGGGAACTGACGGCTCGGGTCCGGGCGGTATTGCGCCGTTCGGAATCCCGGCCCCACCGGGAGGCGGAGCCGGTGGAGACCTTTGCCGCCGGCCACATCTTCCTGGATTATGCAGCCTGCACGGTCGCCGTGGCGGGAAAAAAGATCGAACTGGGACCTACGGAATATCGCCTGCTGACCTTCTTCACCCGCCATCCCGGCCGGGTATATTCCCGGGATCAGCTCCTGGAAAGGGTTTGGGGCGACGAAACTTTCGTGGAGCCCCGCACCGTGGATGTCCACATCAGCCGCCTTCGGGCCGCCATCGAGAAGGACAAGGAAAACCCGGAATATATCCTTACCGTTCGTGGCCTGGGGTATAAGTTCGCCCGTTGATGACTTACGGAGACAGAACCCGAGAAGAGGTTTCAGGGCCTATTCATACACAAGCACGATCCTTAATCCTTAAGTTGAGTACCGGGAAGAACATGCGTTCAAACGTTTTGTCCCAGCACTTCACGAATCTTTCCGGCCAGTTTGTCAACGTGGAACGGCTTCTTGAGAAATCCGTTGCAACTGCGGTCCATAATCTCCTGGGCTTGGCCTTCGATACTGTAGCTGCTGGAAAGGATAACCTTTAACCCGGGAACGATCCGTCGAAGGCGATCGAATGTCTCCGCCCCCGACATCCCCGGCATGATCATATCAAGAATCACCAGCTTGGTTCCTCGATTCGATGAGCATACCTTGCTCTCCGCCCTGGACCCCAATGAACTTTCCCGCATGGAAAAGGAACCTTCCCATACGGCCTTGATCTTCAAGATCCCGAAAAAATATGATCCCCGGGAAGAACTCGCGTTTCACGTAACCTCCCTCGGGCTCTTTCTGTTCGAAAACAGTCTGATGATCATTACCACCGATGACATGCTCCCGTTTGGCGGCAAAGCTTTCGCCCGTTTGGAGTGGATGCCGGAACTCATGCTGAAAATCCTCAATTCCTCCATCGGCCATTTCCGCGCCCATCTGCAGGTAATTGACCGGGTATCGGAAGAACTTGCCGATAAAATCAGCACCTCCATGGAGAACAAATATCTCCTCCGACTCTTCGCTCTGGAAAAGAGCCTTGTCTATTATCTGAATGCCATGACGTCGAACGGCGCCGTACTGGAGAGAATGAAGTCATGTTTCCATCGTCTGGAATTCCATCAGGACGACCGGTAACTCCTCGATGACATCATCATTGAAAACCACCAGTGTTTCAAGCAGGCCAAGGTCTATTCCAACATTCTGTCCAGCATGATGGACGCCCGGGTGTCCATAGTCAACAATAATTGAATATGTTGATGAAACGTCTGAATGTCCTTACCATCGCCATCATGGTGCCGACTTTGGTGGTGAGCGCCTTTTCCATGAACGTGGCCATTCCCCTCCAAAAAAGCGAATTCTCCTTTTGGATCATCCTTTTCCTGTCCTTCGTCTCCATGGCGGGGGTGCTGCTGTTCTGGAGATTCAAGAAATAGCGGCATGCCCCGGACATATCGCCATAATCGGCTGCCTCCCGTCAGAAGGGGCTTTCTTTTTGATCGTTCACCTCTGAATATCTGAAATATCTGTGTTTTTCACCGCAGCCGCGGCGTCTCCCATTTGATGGAAAAGTTTAACCAGCGCCTGTCACCGGAGATTTAATGGGGAGAAAGACGGGGTCTTCATTGAGCCAGGCACGGATTTGGTCGCGGACCAGACGGAAGCTCGCCAGACGCTCTTCCGGGGTTCCTGTTGCCGCCGACGGGTCGGGAAATCCCTGGTGCATCATTTTTGTTTTACCGGGAAAAACCGGGCAGCTTTCGTGGGCGCTATCGCATACCGTTACGACCAGATCGAAGCGCTTTCCTCGAAGGCTGTCAACATGGCGGGATGAATTTCCCGAAATATCGATGCCGATTTCGGCCATGACCGCCACGGCTTCGGGATGAACGCCCCGGGGGTCCGTGCCGGCGCTCGTAGCTTCCCATGCCCCGCCGTGGAGTCTATTCAGGAGCGCCGCGGCCATCTGGGAACGGCTGGAGTTGTGTGTGCAGAGAAAAAGGGCACTTTTCTTTCCTCCGTTGGCGCCGGGAATGGAATTGCTGCTCGGGCCATCGGACCGGATAAATGTCCTGTGGCTCATTACGCTTTTCTATGTGTTGGAAGGCAGGGGAAATACAGCGATACCGTGGTTCCCTGCCCATGGATGCTCTCGATATCCAGGCGCCCGCCGTGGGCCGCCATGAGGTGCTTGACGATGGAAAGGCCCAGGCCCGTCCCTCCCGATTCCCGGGAGCGGGTTTTGTCAACGCGGTAGAAACGTTCCCCGAGACGGGGGAGTTCATTGGCGGGAATGCCGATGCCCGTGTCGCTGATCCGAACAATTACGCCGTTCCCCTCGGCGGGGGCGGCGGTTATCCTTACAACCCCGCCGGCCGGGGTAAACTTTACGGCGTTGTCGAGGATATTCAGGATGATCTGAAAGACCCGGTCCCGGTCGGCGTGCACCGCCGGGAGGTCCGCGGGCAGGAGCTCTTCCACGGCGATGCCCATGGCCGCCGCCTGGGCGGCCATGGTTCTTACTACCTCCCTGATTGCCTCCGCGACGGCAACCTCTTGGAATTGCAGCTTTGTCTCACCCGTTTCGATGTTGGACAGGGTGAGAAGATCGTCAACGAGACGATTGAGACGCAGGGCGTTGTTGCGGGCCGTCAGGAGGAAGCGTTCCATCTGTTCCCGATCCTGGACGGTCCCCTGTTGCAGCGTTTCTATATAGCCGAGAATAGCCGTCAGGGGGGTGCGGATCTCGTGGGTGACATTGGCCACGAAATCCATGCGCATCCGTTCGAGCTGCTTAAGGCGGGTGACGTCATGAAAAACCATCATAACCTTTCCCTCGTCCCCCGGGAAACCCCTGATGGCGGAGATATTCACGTCGAGAATCAGGGGCTTTTCATCCCCTAAGGAAACCTCCTGCCATATCGTTTCCCCCTTTTCCCGGAAACGCTGGAGGGCCGTCTGCAAATCGGCGCTCCGGAAGACCTCGAGGGGCGTTTTTCCCAGGATCTCGGCTCGCCCCTTGCCGAGCATTTTCCTCAGACCACGGTTGAACTGGTCGATGCGGCTGTCCCGGTCCAGGGTGAGGACCCCTTCCACCATGCCGTCGAAAGCCGCCTCCAACTTGCTTTTTTCTTCCGTGGCAAGGCGGATTTTTTCCTGCTGTCCTTCGAGAAGATAGTTGACGTCCTGGGTCAGTCGGCCGAGTTCGTCATCCGATTCCACAAGGAGGGGGGGAGGTCTTTCCCCCGCCCGCATCCTTTGCGTAAGCTCCCGCAGCCTGCCGATGGGCGAGGCGATGTTGCGGGCAAAGAGGAAGGCGAGGAGGAGGGACGGGATGGCGATGATAAAGAGGGTCAGGTAGAGGGAACGATAGAGATGTTCGATAGATGAAGATACCTCCTCAAGGGAGCGGGCGAGGCGCACGTAGCCCTGGAGCCGGTCCTTCTCCCGGACGGCGACGGCCACATAGAGCATGTTCTGCTGGAGGGTGCGGCTGTAGCGGATGGCCGTGCCTACGCCTTTGAGGCGCGCTTCCTGGACCTCGGAGCGGTTCAGGTGGTTGTCCATTTTCTGGTCTTTCTCCGAGGAATCGGCGCGGACCTTGCCGGCGGCATTTATGATCGTGACCCGCGCCTCGGCGCCGGCGGCCAACTCCCCGACCTTTGCCGGCAGCTCGTCCATGGTCATGAGGGCCATGATGCGGCCGTGACCGGTCATTCTCTCCATAACGCCCTTCGTGACAGTGTCGCGGATAGCGGGGGTGAGAAAAAACTCCATGACGGCGATGACGAGGACCATCATGATGAGGTAAGTGGCAAAAATCTTGAAAAACAGACGACTTTTCATATCTTGACTTCCCGATGAACGTCGCCTTTGCTACTCCTGATCTTCCGAATCTTCCGGATTGGGGCCTTCAAAAGGCCATTGATGGCGGACGTTTTTTCCCGTAATCATGAACACCACCATATCGGCGATGCCCTTGGCGTGATCGGAGATCCGTTCCACTGTTTTGGAGATCTGCATGATGAGGAGGGAGCGGTGAATCGTCCGGGGGTCCTCCATCATGAAGGTGAGGAGTTCACGGAAGATCTGCTCGTTGAGGCTGTCCACGACTTCGTCCTCCCGGCGCACCTTGTTGGCCAGCTCCACGTCTTCGTTGACCAGGGCGTCGAGGCTCTCCCGGATCATGCCCCGGGCGATTTCCGCCATCCTCGGCAGATCGATGTAAGGTTTTAACTGCGGTTCTTCATTGAGGATGGCGACCTTTTCGCAGATCTTGACGGCCATGTCGCCGATCCTCTCCAGATGGCCGTTGATCTTGATGGCCGTCGTGATGAACCTCAGGTCCCGGGCCGCCGGCTGCCGGAGAGCAAGGAGACGGATGCATCTTTCCTCGACCTCGTCGTCGAGTTTGTCGATATTGACGTCGTTGGCGATCACCTTTCTGGCCAGCTCCGTATCCCGATTCAGCAGGGCCTGGATGCTGCGGGCAATGGCTTCCTGGATCAGGGCGCCGAGATAGAGGAGGTTCTCCTTCACCTCCAGGAGTTCCGCCTCGTACTGCTTGCTGGTGTGCCGCTTGGTGTCCATTATTTCTCCTTTTAAGCCCATCCCCACCCCGTTCCTCCCGCCTATCCGAAGCGCCCGGTGATGTAGTCTTCCGTCTGCTTGACATCGGGGTTGGTAAAGATCTTTTCCGTGGCGTTGTATTCAATGAGCCTGCCGATGTAAAAGAATCCTGTTTTGTCGGAAATCCGGGCCGCCTGCTGCATGTTGTGGGTGACGATGATTATCGTATAGTTTTTTTTCAATTCGTCAATCAATTCTTCGATCTTCGCCGTGGAAATCGGGTCCAGGGCCGAGGTGGGTTCGTCCATGAGGAGGACGTCGGGTTTCATGGCGAGGGCCCGGGCGATGCAGAGGCGTTGCTGCTGCCCACCGGAGAGGGTCATGGCCGAACGCCCCAGGATATCCTTTACCTCGTCCCAGAGGACGGCCTGCTTGAGACTCTGCTCCGTCAATGCCTCCAGTTCCGACTTGTTCGCCATGCCCGTGAGACGGGGGCCATAGGTGATATTGTTGAAGATCGATTTGGGAAAGGGGTTGGGTTTCTGGAAGACCATGCCGATCCGGCGGCGGACCTCCACGGGATCCACTTCGGGGGCGTAGATGTTCATTCCCTCAAAGAGGATCTCTCCTTCTACCCGCGCTCCGACGATCAGGTCGTTCATCCGGTTGAGGAGCCGCAGCAGCGTTGACTTGCCGCAGCCCGAAGGGCCGATGAGGGCCGTCGCCTTCCTTGTCTCGAAGCTCATGGAAATGTCCGTCAGGGCCTGGAAGTCGCCGTAATAGAAGTTGACCTTTCTCGTCGAAATAATATCGTTATTGACGTTATTGATAAAATTGCCGTCTTCCATGGTTACCACCTTTTTTTCCTGCGCATGTAGCCGCGGATGATAATGGCGATTAGATCGATGCCCAGGACCAGGGCGACGAGGACGAGGACCGTGCCGTATTGAATGGGGCGGGTCTCCTCGATATGGGTGCCCGC
>CAZNDG010000028.1:0-2755 GCA_964571695.1 uncultured Syntrophus sp. | reverse complement strand
AGCGCCGATGATCGTGGGGAGGATGAGGATGCCGAGGGTGAGGGCGCCGGCGAGGATGGAGGAGCCGAACTTCAGAAAGACGACGAAGAAACCCAGGCCGAAAAGACCGAAGACGACGGAAGGGACCCCGGCCAGACAGTTGACGCCTACCCGGATCGCCCGGACGATCTTTCCCTGTTGGGCGTATTCCGTCAGATAGACGGCGGCGGCGACGCCGAGGGGCAGGGCGACGCCGATGGCCCCGAGGGTGAGGTAAAGGGTGCCGAGGATGGCCGGCATGATCCCCCCTTTCGTCATGGAATCCGTGGGGGCCAGGGTGAGAAAATCCCAGCTTAGAACGCGGAAGCCGTTGATCACGATGTAAAAGATCAGACCGCCCAGGGCCGCGGCGAGGATGAGGGCCGAGAGGCGAACAACGCCGAAGAAGACCTGCTGCTTGAGGCAGCGCCATTTCATGGCTCCCGTTCCGGTCTGCCTCGTCATAGCGTCGCCGACCCCGTTTCCTTGAATTTTTGAGAGATATAATCGGCGATAAGATTGAAGGCCAGGGTCATAAGAAACAGCACGATGCCCGTGGCAAAGAGGGCGTGGTAATGGCCGCTGCGGAAGGGGGCCTCCCCCATTTCGGCGGCGATGCTTGCCGGCATGGGCCGGACGGAATCGAAGATGCTCTCGGGGATGGCGGCGGCGCCGCCGGCGACCATGAGGACCACCATCGTCTCGCCGATGGCCCGGGCCATGCCGAGGATGACGGCGGTGGAGATTCCCGACAGGGCGGCGGGAACGATAATGCGGGCGATGGTCTCGAACTTCGTCGCCCCCAGGGCGTAGGATGCCTCCTTGAATTCACCGGGGACGGCGTAGAGGGCGTCTTCGGAGATGCTGGAGATGGTGGGGACGGCCATGACGGCGAGGATCACCGAGGCGTTGACGATGTTGAGCCCCGTAGGGAGATCGAAGGTCTCCTGAAGCCAGGGGGCCGCGATAACCATGCCGAAAAAACCCAGGACCACGGAAGGCAGGCCGGCGAGGAGTTCGATGATCGTTTTGAGGACCTCCTTAATGGCGGTTGGGGCGATCTCCGAGATATACACCGCCGACAGGACCCCCAGGGGGACGGCGAGAAGGGACGATAAGGCCGTAACGATGAGGGAGCCGACGATGAGGGGCCAGATCCCGTAGGACGGCGGGCTGTAGGTCGGATACCACTCCATGCCGAAGAGGAAATCCCGGAGGGAAACCTCCCGAAAGATCGGCATCCCTTCGCGGAAGAGAAAAACGACGATCATCCCCAGAATGAGTATGGAGATAAGGGAAAAAACAAAAAAGACGTTTTTGATGACAATTTCTTTTTGATAACGGGTCATGATGCTTCTCGCAATATCTCAGCTTAAAAATCCGTCGTCATTTTTGACGGCATTGTAAAAAGTCATTTCATTCCTCCCCCTTCAAGGGAGAAGTCAGGAGGGGGATGTGTGGAAACTGCCTTTTGCCTACTTTACGGGAACGAAACCCGCCTTCTTCACGATCTCCTGGCCCTTCTTGCCGAGGAGGAATTTGATGAATCCTTCCGTTTCACCCTTGGACGTGCCGGCGGTGTACATGTACAAAGGCCGGGCAACGGGGTATTCCTTGCTCATCGCCGTTTTTGCCGACGCCGCTACGCCGCCCACGGTCAGGGCCTGGACGGACTTGTTGAGATAGCCGATGCCGATGTAGCCGATGGCGTACCTGTTCTTGGAGACCGCCTGGACGATGGCGCCGTTGGAGGCCTGGAGCTGGGCTTTGGGCGATACCCTGGCGCCGTTCAGCACGAGATGGCTCCAGGATTCGTATGTTCCCGAAGAGCTGTCCCGGGAAACCATGACGATGGCCAGGTCGTCGCCCCCCACTTCCTTCCAGTTGGTGATCTTGCCCTGATAGATCTGGCTCAACTGGTCGATGCTCAGGTTCCTGACCCTGTTTCTGGGATTGACGATGGGGACGATGGCGTCGATGGCGACGATATGGGCCACGGGATTTACCCCTTTGGCTTTGGCCATATCCATCTCCTTAGGCTTCATCTCCCGGGAAGAATTGGCGATGTCCGTCGATTTGTCGATGAGGGCCTTGACGCCGTCGCCGGAGCCCCCTCCGGACAGGGAGATGTTGACGTCCCTATGGAGCTTCATATAGGCCTCCGCCGCCGCCTGGGCCACGGGCAGGACCGTCGTGGAGCCCTTGATCACCACCTTCCCCGCCGCCATGGCCGCCGGGGCGGCAACGAGCAGGCACAGGATCCCAACGAAGATAATTCTTGTAATTTTTGACATTCCGTCCTCCTGAAAGTTGTATTTTGCCGCCAATAATACAGCGCAATTGTTACAGTTTGATGACGGGCGTGCAAAGGTTGCGTTAAATCTTCAACATGTTGGATTTATTTAATATTACGGTTGGTTCCGTCGGTTTTCATGACCGCCGGCGAAGTCCTGGAAATAAATTGGCTGTTCTTTTGAGGGCGTAACCTTGGTTAATTATTGTCGAATATGCCTTTTTGATTTTCATTGTTTTTGTTTCATCAAATCTTAACCGTAATTAAATAAAAATGTAATCTCTCTCCTTTAGTATGCCCGCTATGCCTGATCAGGTAAAAATTTCAAGGAGGATTATGATGAAGAAGCTTTTGTCGTTTTTGATGACGGCGATGACGTTTGCTGCCTTCGTCGCTCCCGCGGCGGCGGTGGACGTCAAGTTCAGCGGCAGTTACTACGCGATG